>JAHEFZ010000001.1 GCA_024639935.1 Microbacteriaceae bacterium | reverse complement strand
GCGCTCATCGACCTCGGGGTCGAGAATCACCATTATTTCGTAGGGATGCATGACGTAACCCACCTCCTCTGGACTCAGCGGCTACAGACTTTCTGCAGCAGGAGGGTTGTGCATCTGGTGCGTGCCGCCCTGTGGGCAACCGTCCAAGGATACCCGAAAGAAACGCTCAGGACAATTCACGGTCAGCGGCCCAGGATCGAAGGCGCTTTTCCGCCTCCTCGGTACCGAGTGGGCCCTCGTCCAAACGCAGTTCCATGAGGAACGCGCGTGCCTCGCCGACGAGACGACCAGGTCGCACATCAAGAATCTTCATGATGTCCTCGCCGTCCAGGTCGGGGCGGATTGCGTCAATTTCTTCGCGTTCTCGAATTGCCGAGATTCGCCCTTCGAGGTCGGTGTAGGCCTCGTCCATGAGTGTGAGTTTTCTGTCATTTCGGGTCGTGACATCGCTGCGAACAAGAATGTGTAAGCGCTCAAGTTCCTCGCCGGCGTCCCTGACATAACGGCGAACAGCCGAGTCCGTCCATTCCCCTTCGCTGTATCCGAAGAAGCGCAAGTGCAAGCGAATTAGGTTGCAAACGCGAGCGATCGTGTCGTTATCAAATCGAAGCGCCTGCAACCTCTTCTTCGCTAGCCGCGCCCCAGCCACGTCATGTCCATAGAAAGTCACAACCTTGGCATTGTCGAACGAGCGCGTCATCGGCTTGCCTATGTCATGCAGCAACGCGGCCAAGCGACCAATGGTGTCGGGTGGTAAATCCGGGAACCGTTGTCTCTCCATCGCAATCGATTTCCTCAGCACGGTGAGCGTGTGTTCGTAAACATCCTTGTGACGGCCGTGTTCATCATGTTCTCGAATGAGGACGGGAATCTCCGGGATGACGCGATCGAGAATTCCCGTGTCAACAAGCGTTCGTATCCCGGGGACGGGGTCGGATGCGCCGATAAGTTTGACAAACTCGTCTCGAACGCGCTCTGCGCTGATCGTCAGAATGGAGTCCGCGAGTTCCGCCATCGCGGTGACGACCGTCGGAGCGACAGTGAATTGCAATTGGGCGGAAAAGCGAGCGGCCCGCATCATTCGAAGAGGATCGTCGGCGAAAGATTGTTCTGGCGATCCCGGTGTCCGGAGTTGTTTCGCAACGAGATCATCAAACCCGCCACTTGGGTCAACTAACGAAAGATTAGGGAGGGAGAGGGCCATGGCGTTGACCGTGAAATCGCGGCGCACAAGGTCATCCTCGATGCGTTGTCCGAACGCCACTATCGGTTTCCGCGTCTCGCCATCGTACGTGTCACTTCTGTAGGTTGTTATTTCAACCTGCTCGCCGTGGACCCAGGCTCCAATTGTGCCGAACGTGCGTCCAATATCCCAGGTCGTTGCTGAAATTGGACCAATCACGTGCAGAATCTGGTCAGGGGTCGCGTCGGTTGCAAAATCAAGGTCGGTGAGTTTCCGTCCAAGAAAGGCGTCGCGAACCGGCCCGCCAACGAGAGCAAGTTCGAATCCGGCGTCCGCAAAAGCAGTCGTCAGTGTTGAGACGGTTGCGCTGGCAGCGAGTGCCGTCAATCTCGCCATTGCCTCCGCGACGCTCTCCATATTGCTTCAGTCTAGACTTACCGCTATGTCGGCCGTCGAAAAAGTTGGGGTCCGTCGCGCTCGCGTCAGCCTCGCCGTCGCGTCAATCGTCACCCTTTTTGGTCTTGGTGCGGCCCCCGTGGAGGCGGCTCCTCGGCCTGTTTTTTCCGTTCTTGTCCCCATCGTCACCCCCGACTCCTCATCCGATGTGATCACCGCGGACGAGCTGACGACCCTCGTGTCACGGGGTGGTTCGTGGTCTCAGCTGACAAATTCGGCAATCTCTCATGGAGCGACGATTGCGATTGACTCGAGAATCGTCGCGAGTATCGAAGCGCTCGGGCCGCAAGCGCCGACGATTGTCACAGCGTGGCTGAATTCCGTTAAGAGGTCCCGGCCGCTTTATTTGCCGTGGGGAAATGCGGACCCTTTTGTTATCGCCGATAGTGGGCCAAGCTTCCGCGTTTCTACCATTCAGCTCAGTGAAATTTCGGGTGTCGCCGCCGCTGACATTATCGGTTGGCCGACCGGTCGAGCGGGTGATACGCAAAGCCTGGGTATTGTCGAGAAATTGGGATTCGGTCGAATCATCGCAGACGACTCAGTGTTTCCCGATTTGGCAAATTCCTTTTCCTCCGAGGCAAGTGCCGCGATCGCCGAGGCGGTCGCCCCTGGTTCAGAGACTGACCCTGTTACCACCGCAACACTCCTCCGCAACTCGTCGAACAGCCGGCTTAATGTCGTACTCCCGCGAGAACCCGGCTCGATCGATGCACAACGCGCCGTTGCTTTTCTCAATGCTTTAGATCGAGGTTCCGAAAGTTTGATTCGATTTATGCCCGCTGTGGTGTCCAGTGACACGATTGCGACATTTCACGACATTCCCTCGTCAACAATCGGATCACTAATGGTCCAGCATCGGCTCGACCGCATGGTGTCCGAGATGGCGTTAGATCCCCGAGCAATAACAACCCCGCGTCTTCGTCAGCTTTGTGTTGTCGCAGGACTTGTCGCCACGTCCCGCTTTCCCGGAGTGGTTCGCGACTACATCCGAACCGCCAAAACCTATGAAGACTTCGTGTCGTTCTCGCTTGGGGGTGATTTCACCGTATTGGCTAATTCAGCCGAATTGCCCTTGACAATCGAGAACGCCTCGACGACCGACATCACCGTCATCGCCACCGTCAATTCACTGTCAGGAATTGTGAGCATTCCGACGCCAAGCCAGACGATAATGATTCCATCGGGTTCAAGCGCCCAGGTCGCCGTACCCATGATCTCTGTAGCAAACGGAAAAACCTCCCTTCGCGCAACACTGACAACGGAAAGTGGACTTGAGATCAGTAAGCCTGTGTTCATTGAAGTCGCAGTCCAAGCCCAATGGGAGGGCGTAACGCTCGTGGCATTTATCGCCATAGTCTCGTCCATCATGGGCATCGGAATCGCACGCACCATTCGTGATCGACGGCGCCGCTCGTGACAGGTCACATCGGCAGATCGTCCATCGTGCTGGCGTCCGGAACAGTCGTGTCACGGATCCTCGGTTTTGTGAGCGCGGTGGTGCTCGCTCGCACAGTTGGGTTGATTGGTTCCGGCGCGGATGCATTCGCCCTCGCAAACCAACTACCCAACAACGTTTACGCAATTGTGGCGGGCGGAGTGCTCAGCGCGGTGTTTGTCCCGCAGATTATCAACGCACAGCTTCATCCCGATGGTGGTGAGAAGTTTGTCAATCGCCTCTTGACTCTTGGCCTGTCCGTCGTTTTCGTCGTCACAATAATTGCGGTGGCCGCCGCTCCCCTGCTCGTGGGAATTTATACTCAGCACCAAACAAATCCCGGAGGTTACGGGTTCGGTCAGGCCGAACTCGAGCTAGCGACAGCGTTCGCGTGGTGGTGTTTGCCCCAAGTCTTCTTCTATGCCGCGTATAGCCTGGTCGGCGAGGTCCTCAATGCGAAAGGCGTCTTTGGCCCATTTACCTGGGCTCCCGCGCTCAATAACGTTGTCGCAATTGCCGGCATGCTGTGGTTCGGGCAACTTTTCACGGGAAGTGTCTCCGTCGCCGCGGACTGGGACGCGACAGAAGTGGCAATTATTGCCGGCACCGCGACGCTCGGGGTTGTTGTCCAAGCACTCGCTCTCTTTGGATTCCTTGGTCGCGCCTCAATACGTTTTCGACCCGATTTCCGCTTCCGCGGCGTGGGACTCGGGGCAACAACCAAGTTGGCGGCGTGGACGTTTGGAATGATTGTCGTGACCCAAATTGCCGGGATAGTCCAAAGCAACATTGCGTCTCTCGCAACCGCTTACGACGAGCCGGGCCTGGCTGTTCTTCGATTTGGGTGGCTCGTATTTATGCTTCCACATTCGGTCATTACCGTGTCACTCGGAACGGCGTACTTCACGCAAATGAGCACCGATGTTCGGGATAAAAATTGGGATCGTCTCGGGCTCGACATTCGGGAATCTATCGCGCGCATTTCCTTTTTTATGGTCATTAGTGCTGGCGTTCTGTGGTTGAGTGCAACATTCGTCGCAAGTATGTTCGCGGGCGAAGCCGGAAACGGGATGGCGGACGTCATCGCTCTGTTTGCCTTCGGGCTCGTTCCGTTCGGTGCGATTTTTGTGTTGCAGCGAATCTTCTACGCCCTCGAAGACACGAGAACGCCGTTTTTTATTCAACTTGTCCAATCAACCGTCTTCACGATCGGGGCATTGTGGTCAGGGGTGGGACCGGTTTCCCAGATAGCGAATGGAATCGCCGCGTCAATGAGCATCTCAATTTCCGTACAAGCGATCGTGATGGTGATTTTTGTACGACGACGACTCGGGCACCTCGGTGGAAGGTCGCTCGGTTTCGCCCTTTTCCGCTATGTGATTGCCCTCATTCCCGCCCTCGGAGTCGGGATTGTCATACGCTCGTTCTTGCCCGCGATGCCCGCCTCCATTGAACTGTCTGCACTGTGGGCCGTTGTTGTTGCCGGTGCGACCGGAGTGGCGTATCTCTCGGCCCTCTTACTGTTGCGTGACAAATCAGCCCTCGATCTTGTCGCGCCCCTGCGTCGCCTCGGGAATAAGAAACCATAAACTCGGTTGACGACTGTTGTCGGAAGGAATGCTGTGCGCGAACTTGTCATTATCGGATCCGGGCCTGCTGGATATACCGCTGCAATCTATGCGGCACGGGCCGAACTGAAACCCGTCGTCATTGCCTCGAGCGTTGAGATGGGCGGCGACTTGATGAAGACAACTGACGTCGACAACTATCCCGGGTTTCCCGAAGGCGTCATGGGCCCCGACCTCATGATGGGAATGCAAGCGCAAGCCGAACGCTTCGGGGCAGAGCTGATCTTTGACGACGCGACTGTGGTCGAGCTCGACGGTCCAATTAAGAGGATCACCCTCGGCAGTGGTGAAGTCATTGAGTCGAAGGCCGTCATCCTGTCGATGGGCAGCCAATATCGTCACCTCGGGCTCGACGACGAAAAACGTCTGTCCGGTTTTGGAGTCTCGTGGTGCGCAACCTGCGACGGCGCATTCTTTCGCAATCGAGCGGTCGCGGTCGTTGGTGGCGGCGACTCCGCAATGGAAGAGGCAACTTTCCTCACCAAGTTCGCCGACACGGTGTATCTGGTTCACCGTTCGGACCAGTTCCGCGCTTCGCCCGCGATGCTCGCTCGTGCCAAGGCTGATCCCAAGATCCAATTTGTCACAAACGCAGCGGTGACAGGAATTGTCGGCGCAGAAACGGTGTCAGGGATCACGTTACAAAAGTCCGACGGCTCAATCTCAACGCTGGACATCGATGGGCTTTTCATCGCAATAGGTTCCGACCCTCGAACAAGCCTTATCGCGAATCAAATAAGGCTCACCGAAACCGGGAATGTGGAGGTCGCGGGACGCTCATCTCGCACGAACATCGCGGGTGTCTTTGCGGCGGGCGACTTGATTGACCCCACATACCGTCAGGCGATTGTCGCGGCCGGTTCCGGAGCGGTCGCGGCAATGGATGCGCAGCACTTCATTGAGTCCGGCGCCCACTAGTGCTCGGCTAGAGTTGAGACACCGAATAAGGAGAAACCATGAGTGCGCGTGACGTAACAGCTGCAAACTTTGAGGCAGAGGTTTTACACAATGTCAAACCGGTCATTGTTGACTTTTGGGCCCCCTGGTGTGGTCCTTGTCGTGCGGTCTCGCCTATTCTCGACGCGATTGCTGAGGAGCACGCTGACAAGATCGACATCGTCAAGCTCAACGTTGACGAATTTCCCGACCTCGCGGTCGAATATAACATTCTCAACATCCCCGCGATGAAGGTTTTCAAAGGTGGAGAGGTTGTGAAGACTGTTGTCGGTGCTAAACCGAGGCCCGCTCTTGAACAGGATCTCGCCGAATTCCTCGCCTGAGTTTACGCTTCGCAGGTGTTACGGCAGTAGTCAAAACTTTTTACAGAGATTCCAGCTTCTCAAGCCTCTAGTCGTCCGCTGAAACTCCGAGTTTGTTCGCGATTCGGTTGAGGTCCGCTACGGTTGCAAAGTCAATCGTGATGGTTCCATGAGTTTTTCCCACAGAAATCTTGACCCGCGTATCCAATTTGTCCCCCAATTTGCTTGCGACAGCCTCGAGGTGGTCTCGTCGAGTTCCCGGTTTGGGCTTCGCCTTTTCTGGCTTCGAATTTCCCGGCGTGAGCGTTGACGCAACGGCTTCTGCCGCCCGAACCGATAATTCCTCATTGACGATCTTGGTGGCTAATCGCTCCTGCGCGGCCGTGTCTGCCACGGACAGAATCGCGCGCGCGTGGCCGGCCGAAAGAACTCCCGCCGCGACACGCTGCTGAACCTTGATCGGAAGCTTGAGTAGGCGGAGGGTGTTGGTCACTTGGGGTCGTGATCGGCCAATGCGCTTGGCGAGCTCGTCCTGGGTGATCCCAAAATCGGACAACAACTGCTGGTAGGCAGAGGCCTCTTCGAGTGCGTTGAGATTCGCCCGGTGCAGGTTTTCGAGTAACGCGTCTCGTAACATATCGGCGTCTTTCGTGTCGCGAATGACCGCCGGGATCTCGGTGAGTCCAACCGCCTTAGAGGCTCGAAGTCGTCGCTCCCCCATGACGAGTTCATAAGTAGCGCCGGCCCCGGTTCCGCTTAGAGGGCGGACGACGATGGGTTGAAGTACGCCAAACTCACGGATCGAGTGTTCGAGTTCGGCGAGTTCTTCTGGTCGGAATTCAGTTCGCGGCTGGGCACCATTCGGGATGACGCTGTCGGGGTTGATGAGTTGAAAGCGTGCGCCGGGGGCATCTCGGTTCGCCCCGGTCCCGTCTTGTGGAAAGAACACATCAACGCCGCGATCGGAAACGTTCGCTCCTCCCGTGGGAATGAGTGCGCCGATTCCACGGCCCAATCCGGTTCGCTTTTCGGCCATGTCAGTACACTCCTCGCTCGGCGAATTCGATGGCCGCTTCGCGGTATGCGATGGAGCCGACGGAATCGTGATCGTAATCTATAACTGTCTGCTGGAAACTTGGTGCTTCGGATACTCGAACTGAACGAGGAATCACCGACTTAAACACAATGTCGGGGAAGTGTCGTCGTACCTCGTCCGCAACCTCCCTTGACAGGTTTGTCCTGTGGTCATACATCGTCAGCAGGACTCCCGAAATGCTGACGCGAGGATTGAGGAAACGTTGCACCATGGCGATGTTGTCCCACAGCATGGTGACCCCTTCTAGCGCGTAGTACTCGGCTTGAATGGGAACAAACACTTCGGTCGCTGCGGTCAGGGCATTGACCGTCAGAAGGCCAAGGGACGGCGGACAATCAATAAATACATAGTGCGGTGTTTCGACAGCAGATTCCAGGAATTCCTCTAGCGCGCGCTTGAGTCGGGTCTCGCGTGCCGAAGCCGGCACCAGTTCAATCTCCGCACCGGCCAGGTTAATGGTGGCGGGCACGCACCATAGATTTGCATTACCGGGGCTCTGCTGCAACACCGAATGAATCGACGCGGAACCGAGAAGAACCTCGTAAATTCCGGGAATCTTTGCGTGGTGCTCAATTCCGAGCGCCGTCGACGCATTTCCTTGCGGGTCAAGATCAATCACAATAACTCGTGCGCCCATCCGAGCAAGGGCAGCGGCGATGTTTACCGTAGTGGTCGTTTTTCCGACCCCTCCCTTTTGATTGGACAAAGCCACAATTCTGGTATTCGCCGGCAAGGGAGCAACACGTGCGGCTAACGCCGCGCGACGTCGAGTCAGGTCCAAAAGTTCCGTGGCGAGCGGTGTTGAGTCATCGAGAGACATCGCACACGCCCCTTTCATAGAGTTCTCGCCCGCACCGAAGTTCTCCCGCGCGGAGATGTTTCACGTGAAACATCGAAGTGTCCAATTGGCTATTCAACTGTAGCGGTGAACAATCTGGTCGGCTCGTCTACTGTACCTTCGCCGAGGACGCGGGATCTCGGCACGGTGATGTTAAGGCGGTCAAAGGCGCTCCTCGCGTCAATCATCTCGTCATCGATGCGCTGACCTTTGAGTAGCGCCAACTGCCCGCCGGAAACAACTAATGGTGTCAGGATCGGAAGCAGGCCCTTCAGCGCTCTGACTGCTCGCGCCGTGACCACATCGAATGATCGCCGCGGAGCAAACTCTTCCGCCCGCCCCGTAAACACGGTCACGTTGGACAACTCGAGCGCGACGACCTGCTCCTCAAGCCACTTCGTCCGGCGTTCGAGGGGTTCGATTAACGTGACGTCAATATCCTGACGAATCATCGCGAGAACGAGGCCCGGCAATCCGGCGCCGCTCCCCACATCCGCGACCGAGTTGCGACCACCCGCTACTCCCGCAACCGGTATTTCGGGAGCAAGGAGTGCACAATTGAGAATGTGGCGGGACCAGAGGCGTCGCGCTTCATCTGGGCCGATCAGCCCTAGTGTTTCTCCGCGTGTTCCTAAATCAAGCGCGAAACGACGGACACGGTCGATTCCCGCACCACACAACTGTTCCGCGACAAGAGGTTCCGGTTCAATCTCGGGATGTTTCACGTGAAACTATTTGCGGCTAATCACGGTGTGCCGGTCAGCGCCTTCTCCTTCGGAATGCGACGAAAATTCTCGCTCACTCACGAAGTCGTGCACTAACTTGCGTTCATAGGAAGACATCGGGGGCAGGGCTGCCGACTGCGCGCCACCATCAATGCGCTCGATTGCTCGTTCAACCAGACGCTCGAGTTCTTTAGATCGGGCATCTCGCGAGCCGGCGATGTCGAGGATGAGTCTCGAGAACTCTCCTGTCTTGGTGTGCACCGCAAGTCGAGTCAACTCTTGAAGCGCGGACACGGTGTCTCCCTTGGCCAGGACCTTGAGGTGGTCACTATCGGTGGCCACGATCGAAACATAGTCACGGCCGTTCGAATTGGTGATTTCGAGGTCTCCGTCAAGGTCCGCTATGTCGAGCAGTCCTTCAATGTAGTCTGCAGCGATATCTGCTGCGTCTTTCGTTTCCGACATTATTTCTTTCCCTTTCCGCGCTTTGCGCGGTTCTTACCCATGGGCTGCTGACGCTGAACAGGCTTGACCTCGTCGATTGCCTGCGGTTCTGCGGCAATTCCCTTCCGGATGTTCTTCTTTTCCTGACGGGCCTCCCATGCCTCGAATGCTTGAGAGCCGGGGGTTGGCATATTTCGGATAACGACGAATTGTTGCCCCATCGTCCAGAAGTTGGAGACAAGCCAATACATCATGACGCCGAGGGGGAACGCGAATCCGGAAAAGAGGAATACAAGCGGGAGGATGTACAAGAGAATCTGCTGCTGTTTGTAAGTTGGGCTTTCCTTCATGGCCTTCGAGATGTTCTTGGACATGATCTGCTTCTGGGTAATGAACTGTGACGCGGTCATCAGAACGACCATGATTCCTGCTGTCCAGAAAACAACAGCGTTCCCGTCCGCTGTCGACATCGCGGCGTGTAGAGGGGCAGACCCGAAAATCGTGGCTGCGCCGAAGTTAAGGGCGAGATCAGAGTTCATGAAACCGATGCCCGGATCGCCATTGGCAGCGTTACTCAGGGTGGTGAACAGTCCAAAAAAGACTGGCATTTGGAAGACGAGAGGGAGGCAAGACGAAAACGGTGAGGTACCGTGTTTGCCGTACAGAGCCATCGTTTCGCGGGTCATGGCCTCGCGAGAAAACTGGTCACGCTTACCCTTGTATTTATCCTGGATGCGTTTGAGGTCTGGCGCGACTTCAAGCATCTTGCGCTGGCTTTTGATCTGCCGGACAAAGAGCGGAATCAATGCGGCGCGGACGACAAGCACCAGACCGGTAATAGCGAGAACCCAGGTCCACCCGTCGCTCGGTGTCAGCCCCAATCGGGTGAGCACCCAGTGAAAACCGACGAGCAGAGCTTCGATTACCCAACGGAAGGGCCACAGAATCATTCCAAGAATATCGGGCATCATTTTTCTTTCTGCTTCGGAGTGACGAACCCCGAAGGCGAGAGGGGGAAGTTACCGTCCATTCTGTCAGGAACATCGTCTATTCCGCCACGCGCCCACGGATTGCAGCGCAGGATGCGCCACACGGTCATAGCGCTGCCGCGCACTGCGCCAAACTGTTGCACCGCTCCGAGCCCAAACGCGGAGCAGCTTGGGTGATATCGACAGACATTCCCGTAGATCGGCGAAACGATCGCCCGCCACCCTCTAATAAAGGCCACCAGGATGTTTCGGGGAAGTAGATAAAGTTCTCCCGCGGTCACGTTCGACTCCACTCGCCAATTGCGTCGTGAATCTCTGCGGTCAACTCCGAAAATGTCGGGACTGTACCACCACATCGAAAACGAACAATGATGTCGCCGGCAAGGAATCCGCCGTCGATGAGTGATCTGGTGATTGCGCGCGTCCGCCGCCGGAGGGTGTTTCGCACCACGGCGTTGCCGCACTTGGCTGTGACGATTACCCCTACCCGAGTCCGTTCGGATGAGAGACGATAAACGATGAGGTGAGCTGTGAGGTGCTTGTGTCCGCGACGAACTACCTGGCGAAAGTCACCCGGCTTGACAATTCGGTTCTCACGGGGAAGCACTGTGGACGATTAGACCGTGATTTCGCTGCGTCCCTTGCGGCGACGAGCGGCAAGAATTGCGCGTCCAGCGCGTGTGCGCATACGCAAACGGAAACCGTGGACTTTCGCTCGGCGGCGATTGTTGGGTTGGTAAGTACGCTTAGACATTTATTCTCCTCGGCCTCTGGCCGGCACAATCAGATCGGACGAATGCGCACATCAGCGCAACTTCACAAGGATAGGGCACATTTCAGGGGTAGTCAAACCCGATGTGGGGCGGTTTTCCACATTTATCAACTGACTATTTGTGTTTCATGATTTGTGGCTAATATGGTGACTTATCCACAAGCAAGAAAAGCAGATGCCTACCAACGAAAACCCTCTCGAAGACCTTTGGCGCAATGTCGTCCAGGAGGTTTCTCGAGGAGTCGACGTTTCGCCCCGAATCTTGGCTGTTGTCGAGTCCGCTGTTCCACAGGGCATTCTTCATGAAACGCTTTATCTGGAAGTCGATTCTGATTTTGCGCGAGACATGCTTGATCAGCGGGCACGTGACGAAATTTTGGCGGGATTGGACAAGTTCGCGAGCGACACGCAATCAATCACAAACTTTTCAATCGTTGTTAATCCAACACTAAGGGACGGAGACAAAGACGAAATTGATATTCCGTTATCCACCGTTCCGGTGGTTGCTTCCAAAAAGGGAGTGAACTCCGGAGAGGTTCGACTGAATCCGAAATACACTTTTGAAAACTTTGTCATCGGTCCGTCCAACCGGTTCGCACACGCTGCGGCGCTGGCTGTTGCTGAATCTCCGGCCAAAGCGTACAACCCGCTATTTGTTTACGGTGGTTCCGGTTTAGGTAAAACTCACCTTCTGCACGCGATCAGTCACTACGCCGAAGGGTTATTTCCCAACATAAAAGTGCAATATGTCTCGTCCGAAGAATTCACCAACGATTACATCAACGCTTTGGCCCTCGGCCAGATGCAGAATTTCAACAGACGATACAGGGAAGTCGATTTGTTGCTCATCGACGACATCCAGTTCCTCGGTGGGAAGGATGCAACCCAAGACACCTTCTTTCACACCTTCAACACTCTGCATGAGCACGGGAAGCAAGTGGTAATCACAAGTGACGTGCCACCAAAGCAGTTGGTTGGCTTCGAAGAGCGGATGCGGAGTCGCTTTGCCTGGGGCTTGATTACTGACATTCAAGTGCCGGATCTAGAAACCCGTATAGCAATCCTTCGAAAAAAGGTCACTGCCGAGAATCTCGGAATCAGCGATGACGTCCTTGAATACATTGCGTCAAAAGTGGCCACTAATATTCGGGAGTTGGAAGGAACCCTCATTCGCGTCGCAGCCTTTGCAAGCCTCAACCGGGTTCCGATTGATTTACCGCTGGTTCAAACGATCTTGAAAGACCTTATTACCCTCGAAGAAGGCGACATCTCACCTACCGACATCATCGAACACGTCTCTCGCTACTTTGAAATATCCCTCGACGAACTTTATGGAAATTCCCGCGCCGCGGCCATCGCACAAGCTCGTCAAGTTGCTATGTATCTCTGTCGAGAACTAACTTCTCTTTCCCTGCCCAAAATTGGTCAGCTAATTGGTCGAGATCACACCACGGTCATGTATGCGAACAAAAAGATTGCTGAGTTGATGAGTGAACGCCGATCGGTCTACAACCAAGTAACCGACCTCACACACATCATCAAACAGTCCTCGCGGTAGTTACACCGAGCCCCCAAACAAACCCTGTGTATAAGTTCGAATAACGGCGGACAGGGTTGTTTATTCTTGGGATAACTATTTTCTGTTGATTTCAATGTTTTCTTTCGGTCGCTGATGTCAACAGCTTGTTGACAAATTTCAGCGTTGTAGTTCGGCGAGAAATCAAGAGCCAAATAGAGTTATCCACATTTCCACCGGTGTTAAGACGATTAAGGTTCTTAACTAGGGAAAGTGAGATCAATAACGAAGGGCATTTCGGCTGTCCTTTGTCTGTGCCAGAATAAGAGACCGAACAATTCTCGAGAGGTGCGCAGTGAAATTTCAATCAAACAAGGACGTCTTGTCACAGGCGGTCATTTTTGTCACAAAACTGCTCACCGCTAAGAACACCAACCCAACTCTGTCCGGGGTTCGTATCGACGCGACCGAGGGCGGGATCACGCTGGCGTCGTTTGATCATGATGTGTCGACCCGAACAACAATCACCGGTGACGTGAGTGTTTCTGGATCGGTGCTCGTCTCGGGAAAACTTCTTGCGGATATCGTCACCCGTCTTCCAGGAGACACTGTGACAGTTGTCCTCCAGGAAACGAAACTGGTGTTGTCATCCGGAACCGCGAAATTCAACATGTCCATCATGCCCCTCAATGAATACCCAAACCTTCCGGAAATTCCCCCCACTATCGGAAGCTTTGACGGAGAGCAATTAGCCGAAGCGATTGCTCAAGTAGGTGTTGCCGCGCTCAAGGATGACGGGCAACCAGCAATCATGAATATCTCAGTTGAACTCTCTCCTGAGAACATTTCATTCACGGCAACGGATCGTTATCGGATCGCCTCACGTGATGTCCATTGGACGACCACGACAACAACCGAACAAACACAAATCCTCATTCCAGCAAAAGTTCTCATTGAAGCCGGAAAAATGTTCCAGACGGAAGAATCCGTCACATTGGCACTCCTGGCCGGCGGCGACCGAGAGTTGGTTGCCATCTCTGCCGGCAACAGTGTGGTGACATCGTCGTTGGCAAAAGGGTCATTCCCTAAGGTACGAGGATTATTAGATGAAAAAGGTGGTGGGGCGGCTTATGCGATCGTCTTGGCATCCGATTTGGTCGATGCAACTCGGCGTGTGTCGTTGGTTCTGGAACGAGATGGGGCGATCAAATACACGTTTTCAAAGGACGGCCTCCTTTTAGAAACAAGTTCGACAGAGAACGCAAGTGCTCAAGAGACAATTGATGCCCACCTCGTAGGCGAGGACATATTTGTCTGGCTCAAGCCGCGACTTGTAATAGATGGAGTCGCCGGCGCGCACAGTGAATTTGTTCGGCTGGGTTTCACACCATCATCTGATCCGGTCAAAGCTGGACCGGTCCTCTTTACAGCACACTCGTCGAAAGACTCCGAATCTATCGAGCAGGCCTACCGTTATCTCATGCAGCCGAACCTGCTTAATCGATAAGCCATGAAAATTATCTCCGCTGAACTTATTGGTTGGCGGAATTACACACACCAGGTGCTCGAATTTGAGAGCTCTCCAACGATTTTGGTTGGTCCGAATGGTCAGGGCAAAACCAATTTTGTTGAAGCGTTAGTTTATGCCGCGTTGGGACATTCTCACCGGACCGCCAGCGACGCCACCCTCGTAAAAAGCGGTGAGCCCGAGGCAATCGTTCGGATGACCGTCCAACACGATGCGCGACGTCTCGCGATTGACCTGCGGGTTACGGGGTCAGGCACAAATACCATCCGCGTTAACGGCTCTCCTACTAAAAAGAAGGAACTCGCGAGGCTTTTACCGCTCGTGCTCTTCGCCCCTGAAGATATGGAACTTGTACGGGGTGAACCCGAGCATCGGCGTGTGTTTCTCAACGATCTCGTGGCAGAGTCTTCGCCAACGCTCGCCGGGGACATTGCTGACTATGAGCGTGTTTTGCGCCAGAGGAATACCTTACTCAAATCCCTTCGCGCCACACCGGCGACCTCACCAGGGACACTTACCACGTGGACGGAAAGCCTTATTGGGCTTGCCGCACGGATAATGGTGGCGCGCCGCCACATCGTCAACCAGCTGTCCCCCCGCTTCAGTGCGCACTACCAAGCAATCGCGTCATCCTCAGACAGTTCTTCCGTCTCTATGTCCGAGTCGATTCCAACCAGTACGGCAGATAAGGACATTCCTGGCCTATTGAGGGAATTGTTTCACGTGAAACATCGCGACGAGATTGATCGTGGGTCGACACTTTTCGGACCCCACCGGGACGACATGTTAATTGTCCTCAATGATCTTCCTGCGCGAACTCACTCCAGCCAAGGGGAGGCGTGGTCGTGCGCCCTGTCCCTGCGATTGGCTCAGGTGGATATCGTCCGGCGTGGCTCAATCGCTGGCGATCCTGTAGTGGTGCTCGATGATGTCTTTTCGGAATTAGATGCGGGGCGTCGCGTCCGACTCGGCGAGCACGTGAAAGGGATAGAGCACCTCATAATCACAGCTGCTGATGTCACAACAATTCCCCCCCTGCTCGCCGGGCACCAACACACGGTGCTGGGAGGGTTGATTGATGCCTGACTCTCCTGTCAACCCTCGTGAGGCAATTCGATTCTTTGAGCACCTGGTTGAGGTATTCGCCGGGCGTAAGCGTAACCGCCACGTTATTCCCGCCGAACCGAAGGGGTCTCTTCCCTTTGAGAAAGGCCGAGACCCGCGGTCTATCGGTTCGATTGTGTCCCGAACAATCACGGAACGCGGGTGGGCGCCTTTCTTATCCCGTGAATCAATGATTAGCCAGTGGGAAGAGATCGTCGGAATTGATGTCGCCGCTCACACCGCTCCGGAGATAATCGACGAACTCATCACCGTCCGATGTGACTCGTCTGCCTGGGCGTCCAACCTCCGTCTGATGCGACACGAGATACTCGCAGAATTACTCGCCCGATACCCCCATTCCGGTATTGAGAAAATATCCGTAGTTGGGCCGGGTGTCCCCCATAAAACTAGGGGGCCTCGTAGCGTGAAATGGCGTGGTCCCCGCGATACTTACGGATAGTTCACGTCATGTGGTGATGTGCGCGAAATGGGCACGCACAGGCGCGAATTTCCCGTATCGCGGGCACCTTTCGCGGTAGACTAAGACCCACAGGATGGGCCTCCCGGGGTGCCGCAGAGGAGTTCTAATGGCCGAGTCGAAACCGAAGGCAAACCCCTCCGATTACGGAGCCGAAAACATTCAGGTTCTTGAAGGGCTTGAGGCTGTTCGTAAGCGTCCAGGGATGTACATTGGATCAACCGGCGAGCGCGGCTTGCACCATCTGGTTTACGAAATTGTCGACAATTCGGTCGACGAAGCCCTTGCCGGTCACTGTTCCCTCATCCAGATAACGATTCTTCCTGACGGTGCTGTTCGCTGCGTCGACAATGGTCGCGGGATTCCGGTTGACATGCACCCGACAGAAGGAAAATCAACGGTTGAGGTCGTCCTCACAATCCTTCACGCCGGCGGGAAATTTGGCGGCGGAGGATACGCCGTTTCAGGAGGGCTCCACGGAGTTGGGTCATCTGTCGTCAACGCGCTGTCTAGCCGTCTCGACGTTGCTGTTAGCCGACAGGGAAACATCTACACACAGACTTTTCATGATGGCGTCCCGGTCAAACCCCTCAAAAAAGGCGAAGCGACCGAGTCGACGGGGACCACAATCACGTTTTGGCCGAATGCCGAGATCTTCGAGACGACCGATTTCGATTACGAGACTTTACGTACTCGATTCCAACAGATGGCTTTTCTCAACAAGGGTCTTCGAATTGATTTGACAGACGAACGAGCAGCGGACCGCCACGATTCATTTTGCTATGAGCGAGGGCTGATGGACTACGTGGAATATCTCAATTCTGCTAAAAAAACGGAGGTAATCCACCCAGAGATCATCGGACTTGAGTCAGAAGACAAAGCCCGAACAATCTCGTTGGAGTTAGCAATGCAATGGACGAACGCTTATTCCGAGAGCATCCACACTTACGCCAACACGATTAATACTCACGAGGGCGGAACTCACGAAGAAGGTTTCCGCGCCGCACTGACAACCCTCGTCAATAAGTACGCCCGGGACAAGGGAATTCTCAAGGAGAAAGACGAAAATCTGTCGGGTGAGGATGTGCGCGAAGGATTGACAGCGGTCATTTCGGTGAAACTTGCCGAACCGCAGTTTGAAGGCCAAACGAAGACGAAGCTGGGAAACACGGAAGCAAAGTCTTTCGTCCAGAAGGCCGTTGGCGACAAGCTCGGTGATTGGTTCGATAGTCACCCGGTTGAGGCGAAAGAAATTATTCGTAAAGCACTTCAGGCTTCCGCTGCTCGCATTGCCGCTCGAAAGGCCAGGGAACAAACCCGACGCAAGGGGCTACTCGAGTCAGGCGGTATGCCGGGAAAACTAAAAGACTGTCAGTCGAAAGATCCGTCGCTCTCGGAAATCTTTATTGTTGAGGGCGACAGCGCGGGTGGCTCGGCCGTCCAAGGGCGAAACCCAGAGACGCAAGCGATTCTGCCGCTGCGCGGAAAAATCCTCAATGTGGAAAAAACGCGGCTCGATCGAGCACTCGGAAACGCCGAAATCCAAGGGATGATTACCGCGTTCGGCGCGGGAATCGATACAGAATTCTCGTTGGAAAAAGTCCGCTATCACAAAATTGTCTTGATGGCTGATGCCGACGTCGATGGTCAGCACATCACCACCCTCTTGCTCACTGTTTTGTTCCGATACATGCGCCCCCTAATTGATGCTGGATTTGTGTATCTTGCACAACCACCGCTCTATCGACTCAAGTGGAGCAACCACGCGCATGAATACGTCTATTCCGATCGTGAACGTGATGCGCTCATCGAATCGGGATCACAGGCAGGTCGAAAGCTTCCCAAAGAAAACGGGATCCAGCGTTACAAAGGATTAGGCGAGATGAACCACCAAGAATTGTGGGACACCACGATGAATCCAGACTCGCGAACACTGTTGCAAGTTACCCTCAGCGACGCCGCGATTGCCGACACCGTCTTTTCGACGCTGATGGGGGAAGACGTCGGAGCACGGCGAACGTTTATCCAACAAAATGCAAAGGACGTTCGATTCCTAGATATCTAGGAATCGACACAGAGGGCAGCGCGACATGACGGACGAACCAAAAGAACGCATCGAACCAGTCGATCTCCAGATGGAGATGCAACGTTCGTATCTTGACTATGCGATGAGCGTTATTGTCGGGCGAGCTTTGCCTGACGTTCGTGACGGACTCAAACCGGTGCACCGGCGAGTGATATATGCGATGTTCGACGGCGGTTACCGCCCGGACAAGTCGTTTTCGAAGTGCTCACGTGTCGTCGGCGATGTTATGGGTCAATTTCACCCCCACGGAGATTCGGCCATTTACGACGCGTTAGTCCGCCTTGTTCAACCATGGAGTCTTCGATACCCATTGGCGTCTGGGCAAGGCAACTTTGGCTCCCCGGGAAATGACGGGGCCGCAGCACCCCGATATACCGAGACGCGGATGGCGCAGCTCGCCATGGAAATGGTTCGTGACATCGACGAGAACACCGTTGATTTCCAGGACAACTATGACGGGCAAACCAAAGAACCATCCGTTCTCCCCAGCCGCTTTCCCAACTTGTTGGTCAATGGGTCAGTGGGAATCGCAGTGGGCATGGCGACCAACATTCCGCCGCATAATCTTCGCGAAGTAAGTGACGCGGCTCTGTGGCACCTCACCAACCCCACTGCATCACGCGACGAGCTGCTTGAGGCGATTCTCCAACGTGTAAAGGGGCCAGATTTCCCGACAGGCGCTTTGATCGTCGGCACCACGGGAATTGACGAGGCGTACCGAACCGGGCACGGTTCTATCACCATGCGCGCCGTCGTCGAAACCGAGGAAATTCACGGCCGCACGTGTCTCGTAATTACCGAGCTTCCCTACCAGGTAAACCCCGACAACGTCGCAATGAAAATCGCCGACCTCGTCAAGGAGAACAAACTTCAAGGCATTGCCGATATTCGCGACGAATCGAGCGGACGAACGGGCCAACGACTCGTTATCGTGCTCAAGCGAGACGCTGTCGCCAAAGTCGTTCTTAATAACCTTTACCGTCAGACCCAACTGCAGGACAATTTCGGTGCGAACATGCTTGCGATTGTCGACGGTGTTCCCCGAACGCTCCCGATCGACCAATTCATCACGTATTGGGTCCAGCACCAGGTCAGTGTCATTGTCCGGCGTACGCAATTCCGCTTAAACAAGGCGGAAGCCGACGCCCATATTTTGCGCGGATATCTGAAGGCCCTCGATGCTCTTGACGAGGTCATCGCACTGATTCGCAAATCACCCACGGTCGAGGAAGCAAAAGATGGCCTCATCAGGCTCCTCGCGCTGGACGACATTCAAGCGATGGCGATTCTCAATTTGCAACTCCGTCGCCTAGCCGCTTTGGAACGCCAAAAAATCATGGACCAGGCCGCTGAAATCGAACTGCAGATCGCCGAGTTCAATCGAATCCTCGGTGACGAAGAAGTACAGCGCGGAATCATCAGGGCGGAATTGACCCAAATCGTCGAGAAGTATGGCGACGAGCGGCGGACGGCAATTGTCCCGAGTGAGGGAGATTTGCGAAACGAGGACCTCATTCCAGAGGAAGAAATCGTTGTCACGGTTACTCGTGATGGTTACATCAAGAGAACCCGCAGCGATAGTTATCGTTCTCAAAATCGTGGAGGCAAAGGGATCAAAGGCGCGAAATTGCGCGCCGACGACGTCGTTCAACACTTCCTCGTTACGACAACGCACCATTGGTTGTTGTTCTTTACCGACAAAGGCCGCGTGTATCGCGCCAAAGGCTTTGAGGTCATCGAGGCGGCACGGGATGCAAAAGGCCAGCACATCGCCAACTTGCTCGCTCTTCTGCCGGGTGAATCGGTAGCCCAAATCCTTGACGTTCGTAACTACGCGGTGGCGGAATATCTTGTTCTCGCAACGGGTAAAGGACTGGTCAAGAAATCAAAGCTCACCGATTATGACACCAGCAGGACCGGCGGAGTATTTGCGATAGATCTTGCGGTAGAAAAAGGTAAGGACGGAAAGGCCGTTCTCAACGACGAGGACCAACCGACTTATCTCGATGCGGTGGTGTCGGCGATGTTGGTAAATTCGGACAGCGAGATACTGCTCGTTTCCAGAGCAGGGATGTCGCTCCGCTTTGTCGCAAATGATGCGAGCTTGCGACCGACCGGCCGAAAGACGGCAGGAGTCAAGGGACTTTCCCTTCGCAGCGGCGACGAATTGTTGTCGGCCGCGGTGGTTTCAGACACCGGATACGTTTTTGTGGTTACCGAAAGCGGTTTCGCGAAGCGCACCGCCGTTAGCCAATACCGGGTGCAGAACCGTGGCGGAATTGGAATCAAGGTCGCAAAATTGACGGACGAACGCGGCGGGCTTACCGGGGGTCTCATCGTGGATGACGGTGACGAGGTTCTCGTCATCATGGAAGGCGGAAAGGTCGTTCGTTCTAGTGTTGACGGTGTTCCCGCGAAGGGCCGGGACACAATGGGGGTCGTCTTCGCGCGCCCCGACGAGGGTGACCGAATTCTCGCAATCGCTCGCAACGCAGAGCGTAATCTAGACTCGAGTGACGAAAGCGATTCGACGAAATCGGACGAATCAGACATGACAGAAATGGAAGAAACTGACCATGAGTAAAGAATCCGCGGAAAAGCAGGTTCGGCTTCGCCTCGTCCACATCGACTTTTGGTCGGCAACAAGAAACTCCTTCATCGTTTCTTTGGCGCTCTCGGTTGTACTCGCGGTCGTCAACATCCTGGGGTGGCTCATTTTTACGGTTCTCGGTGTTGTCGACACGATAAACGGAATCGTGAGCTCGATCGTCGGAATTGACTTTATGGGCCTTACCAATCTCATGTCCTTCCCGTCGGTCCTGGTCTTCACCGTGATCCAGATCATCGCGGGACTCGTGTGCGGAACGGCCATCGGGGGGTTCTCCGCACTGGGGTTCAATTTCATCGCACGCATCACCGGCGGAATCCGCGTCGCCTTCACCAACGACTAATCGACCCGATTTTTCGCGCGCCTCGACATGCGATAGGCTCGGACAGGTTTAGGGGCTATAGCTCAGGTGGTTAGAGCGCTTCGCTGATAACGAAGAGGTCCCAGGCCCCACTCTCATCGTTTCGTACAACGTCCCCGCTCATCGACGTCTTTATTTATTCGACCGTCAAAGCCCACTGGACTCTGACGTCTCTAGGCTCTAATTACAACAAACGCTACCCGTCGAAATTTCGACGGGTAGCGTTATCGGTTGTGACACCTTCAATGTGAAGTTATTCGGTGACCTTGGGCTTTCGAGCAGGCGCGGGCTTGGCTTCTGCTTTCGTGTCGGGCTTGCGTGACAGCACAAAAAGGCCGACGAGCGACACGAGTGCAGCGAGTAACCAATTAGTGATGTTTTGCGACCACAGAATTGCTGCGGAAATGGCGTTGGTGCGCGAGAGTTCGTCCGCCACCGCGTGTGTCATATCCTTGATTCCCCACGACGCAGAAACCTGTTGCTGGTATACCGTGGTGTCCGAGGCGGTCTCGGATTGGAAATCCGATTCTGCTTGCCTTGCCCCACTCGAGAAACCCGTCGTGCTGACTGAGATTTCGTTCATGGAATTCATCGTCGCATACTGTGCCCATGCGGAGAGCCCAAGAGTGACTATGATCACGCCTCGCGTGATTAATTGAGAGATGTTGTTCACGAGAAACTCCTTAATCTGAGTATTCATCAAGGAGCCTAGCAACTTAGCCCCCAGGCCGCAACATCATCGCACGCATCACCGGCGGAATCCGCGTCGCCTTCACCAACGACTAATCGACCCGATTTTTCGCGCGCCTCGACATGCGATAGGCTCGGACAGGTTTAGGGGCTATAGCTCAGGTGGTTAGAGCGCTTCGCTGATAACGAAGAGGTCCCAGGTTCAAGTCCTGGTAGCCCCACTCGGTTTCCCAAAACCGCAAAAAATGGGGACTTAGCTCAATTGGTAGAGCGCCTGCTTTGCAAGCAGGAGGTCAGGGGTTCGATTCCCCTAGTCTCCACAACGGTTAGACTTCGGACGTGGCTAAACAATCCAGAGTAGAGCGCGGAATGAGCAACATTCTCGATAACTGGGGTGAACGGATCACATCAGTCGTAGGAACTATGTGGGCGGCGATTGCCTTCACTATTCTGGCGATTATTTCACTTCCCGCGGCACTCGCCACACATGACGCGGTCATCATTGTCGCCTGGGTGGCGCAAACATTCCTTCAGCTGGTTTTACTGCCCATCATCATGGTCGGACAAAACGTTCAGTCGCGCAAGACAGAACGTCGCGACAACGAAACCCATGAAGCCGTGATGGCTGCGCATCGCGAAACCCAACAGATACTTGCGGAAATCCACGCCGCAAGATACCCGCGGGCAAAGTAGACGCGCACAGGATGTCTCGTCGCGCTTTACTGCTGTTTCTCGCTGTTGGGGTCGCTTGGGGAATCCCCTATTTTTTCATCGCCGTCGCTAACGAATCATTTAGTACGCCCAGTATTGTGTGGTTGCGCGTCACAATCGGTGCGATGATATTGCTTCCAATCGTGGTTTATCGGGGTGAGCTTCGAGAAGCGATAAAAAACTGGCGCGGCGTGTTGCTTTTTGCCTCTCTCGAAATGGTTGGGCCTTGGTACCTCATCACCGAAGCAGAGCGAACTACGGCGAGCAGTCTTGCGGGACTCATGATGACTACCATCCCATTCATCGCTGCTTTCATCACGGGAACATTCCTCGGCGATCGCGCCGCTCGTCACCCCGTCACGATCACCGGTTTGGTGATCGGATTCGCTGGAGTGTTCTCGCTTGTCGGAATCGATGCGCTCAGCGGAGTCATCGATATTGTCCCCGTCTTGATGTTGGCAGTTTCAGCCGTCTGTTACGCCATTGCACCGATTGTGGCGGGACGAACGATGCCCAACGTGTCCGGACTTTCACTATCCGCGGTGGCCTTGGCTATGGTGTCTGTCATTTACGCACCGATAGCCCTGTTTACTCTCCCGGTGGACATTGCCAGAACCCCCGAGTTTGGCGGGTGGGCATCAATTTTTGTCCTCGGAGCAATAAGTTCGGCCCTGGCGTTTGTTCTGTTTTTTGAACTCATCAAACACGTCGGGCCGCGACGAGCAACGTTAATCACGTATGTGAACCTCTTGGTCGCGTCAGTTTTGGGAATAGTTTTCCTCGGCGAACCACTCACCACGGGGATTCTGATTGGACTCCCGCTTGTTGTAGTTGGGTCGTATCTGGCAGGTCGTGATCGTCCCCCCAAAGTCATTCCCAACACCACAACTGCGTGAGGGAAGTCGTATAAATCTCACTAGAACCTAGGATTGTGGTTCGCGCGGCAGGCGAACGGTAGCCACAACTCCTGAACCGCCTCGTCCCGGCGTCAGGGTCGCAAACCCACCGCTCAATTCGACGAGATGTTTGACAATTGCCAACCCAAGTCCACTGCCGTCCTTAGTCGAGTCCGCTCGCCAGAAACGATCGAATGCACGCACACACTGATCTTCCGTCATCCCTGTGCCGGCGTCAATTACGGCGAGCTCGATTTGGTCTTCGAGAACACGAACGCGGACCAAAACTGCTGTCCCCGGGGGGGAGTGAGCGATGGCGTTGTCAACCAGGTTGTCAAGAATCTGTTCTGGAGCGTTTGATAACGCGGTACCGACCGCATGGTCGGGGCCTTCATAGGCGATGGTGACGTCATTCTCTTCGGCGAGCGCTCTCCAATTTTCAGCGCGCTCTCGAGAGAGCACCGCAAGATCAACGGGAATTAGCTCGTGAGAGCCCCCTTCCGATCGAGCAATTGCGAGTAGACCTTCAACAATGGAGGTCAGACGTTCAACCTCGCGTTCTGCGTCACCGAGTCGCGCATCGGCGGATATCGGATCGAGCAGCAGCGCTTCGCGCGCGCGCTCGATTCGCAACAGCAAGGCCGTGAGTGGAGTGCGCAATTGATGCGAGGCATCAGACGCAAAAGCACGTTGTTGTCTGATGAGAGAATCGAGCTTCCCTGCCATGGAGTTAAAGGACTGAGCGAGAGACCGAATTTCCCGTGGCCCCGAATTTTCTGGAAGACGACCCGAAAAATCACCCAGTGCCAGAGCATCAACTTGGGACTTGACACGTCGGAGTGGGCGGGTCACCAACCCTGACACAACAACGGACAGCACCACTGCCAGTAAAAGCGAGCCTCCTGCCACCCACCAGAGGATTGCTGTCTTGTCAGCTATCGCCTGGTCGATTTCACCGTGGGGGAAAGACAGCCGAACCGCACCGTACACCGACGAACCGTTGATGATCGGTACAGAAACATAAACAAGGTTGGCCTGGAGCGTATCTGACCAACGCTCACCTGATGTCACATTTCCGAGAAGCGCACTTGCTATTTCTGGTCGATTTGAATAATCCGTTCCGAGCGGAAGTTCGTCTGGTTCGCTCGTGAGCACACCGATTCCCGCCGAATCCACCACAATCACTTGGGTATTACCAGAAGAGGCATACTTGTTGACGAGTACGGAAAGTGTTGCATCACGGCGACCAGGAGTTTCCAAGAGCGTCTCAATCCGACCGCCGAGAATAAATGCATCTCGTTGGTATTCCGTGATGATGCGATCTTGCTCCGAAGCCGAAACGTAGGACACAACAGCGGCCCCCTGGGCTACAAGTAGTACACCGCTCACCCCGACAATTGACGCGAGAAAGATTCGTCTCACGACACGATCCTTAGGGTGAAACCGACTCCACGGACCGATTCGACCCATTCAGCGTTACCCAACTTCTTGCGAATGCTTGCGACATGGGCGTCCAACGTTTTCGTCGTCCCGTACCACGTCGTTTGCCAAACATCCCGGAGAATATCAGCACGTCGAAACACGGTACCGGGGTCGCGCGCCAGATAAGTCAGCAGGTCAAATTCCTTCGGAGTTAGCGAGACAGACTTTTCACCAACGCTGACAACTCGAGATTTTGTGTCAATCACAAGTGGACCGACTTCGAGGTGTGTGATCGCTGCGACCGTCCCACTGGCGCGACGCATCACCGCATGGATTCGCGCAACCAGTTCTTTAATCCCGAATGGTTTCACGATGTAGTCATCGGCGCCCATGTCGAGCACAGTCACTCGATCCATCTCTGTTTCTCGAGCGCTCGCCACGACTATGGGGACGTGCGAGAACGTACGAATCTGACGGCACACCTCGGTTCCGTCCATATCCGGCAGCCCAAGGTCAAGAATCACGGTGGTGATTCCACCGCCTTGAACTTTTGCGACGGCTTCTCTACCGAGAACGACGTGCGTCACCGCAAAACCATTGTCACGGAGTCCGTCGACCAGTGCGTCGGCAATTGCTCGATCATCTTCTACTAGCAAAATCGTCATGCTTAGAGAGTGGCACGATTCACGGCACTTATGCCGCTGCAAACCTAAAACCTTGGACATTTCTTTACTAAAGTACGTTGTTCACCCCATACCCACCCGTGAAACTGAAGACATGAATATTCAAGGCCCCCTCCTCCTTCTCGGAATGACTGCCACCACTGGTGTCGGACTCGGCACGGTAGCAGTCAACTCCGGAGCAATCGATATCGACGACGTCTCGGGACTTCTCGCGGGTACTATCAACGCGGCTTCGGGACCGGTGGCAGGAGCCGATAACTCCTCTGCGCCGACGGCAGCGCCAGCCACGCCGCAGATTACGGCGAAAGAAATCGTTCCGGTGGTCGAAACATCGGTTGATCAGGCTACGACTGACGACACATCGGCCGTGTCATCGACGACAAACAATGCTGGAACCACAGGTGCTTCAAACGGTTCTAATTCTGGTTCTTCACACGGTACAAGTTCGGGATCGGCTGGAGGCGGATCCAGTGGCTCACACGACGATGACGACGAAGACCATGATGACCACGAAGACCACGAAGACCATGACGACCACGAAGATGATGGAGACGATGACTAATGGCTATGTTTATTGCAACTAAGTCACGAATACTCGTCACCGCAGCGACCGCGGGAGCAATGATCGCGGGAGTCGCTGGACTGCAAGCGCAAGCGCAAGAAGCGACAGTTCTGGCAACTTCTTCTGATTCCGCAACGACGAGCATCCCAACAACGGTGTCGACGCCGACACCCACCGCTCCTGTCAGGAAAAAGAAGAAGACAGTGAAGGCGGCACCAGCGGTTGTTGTACCGACTCCTGTCGCGCCCCCCAAGGCCGCACCGGCCCCGGCAAAAAAGCCGGCAAACAAGGGTCACGGCAACTCAAGTGGTTCTAAGTAAAAATTCGCATTCCTCAATCGCATCAGATGCGATTCGGGCGGCCCAAGGAGAGTCTGGCGCACGCACGGTGTCGCGGACCTTTCGCACGATGGGAACCGTTGCCAACATTGTCCTCGTTGGTGGGACGGAGGACATGCTCGATTACCTTGTCCGGATAGTTGAATTCTTAGAGTCTCTGTGGAGTCGATTCAATTCTGAATCAGATATCTCGAGACTCAATAGCGCGGAAGGGTCTCCTGTCGCCGTTGATCCATTGACCGCGAAGCTCGTGAGCGAAATGCTGGCGGCCCGCGCGCTCACCGATGGTGAATACGACCCGACAATTTTGCCCAAACTTTTGGCAGAAGGATATGTGGCGTCCCGCGTGAATCCTACAAACATCACCGTTCTGCCCGCCAGTGCGCGATGGCCAATTGAGACCACGGGAACAACAATTCAGGACAACGTCGTTACGCTCCCTATTGGCGTCACACTTGACTCGGGTGGAATTGGCAAAGGCTTCGCCGCCGATATTGTTTCCACAACGGCTTTGGAACAAGGCGCCCTCGGAGTCCTTGTCGAAATCGGGGGAGACGTTCGAATCGGGGGAACACCTCCGGATGGCAGACACTGGCGAATCGATATTGAAGACCCATTTGTCGACTCCAGCGCAATTGCGCGGGTCAACCTGATTGATGGCGCAGTTGCGACGTCGAGCACACTCAAGCGAACGTGGGACAACGAGGGTCGCACTGTAAACCACCTCATCGACGCACATACCGGGCAAGCAATGGAGTCCGCTATCGTCACTGTCTCGGTTATCGCAGTCTCTGCGAGTATTGCGGAAGTTATCACTAAGGCCGGATTTACACGACGCGATTTCTTAACTTGGGCGCCAACGCTCGGCGCCGCAGCGTTCGTTGTTTATCGTGATGGCACGACTGAACAGACGGCTAACTGGAAGGACTATTCGTGAACGACCCACACATCTGGTGGTACATCTCGCGGGTGAGTGCGCTCACCGCGTGGGGACTCATGTCATTTTCATTGGTGTGGGGAGTCTTACTTGCGAGCCGAGTTTTTCGCGGACTCGACAACCCTGCGTGGCTCAAAGATCTTCACAAGTATCTCAGCACACTGACGGTGTTGCTTGCGAGCGTTCACACGCTAGCTCTAACCCTTGACCCCTACGTCAAATTCGACGCTGCGGACCTTTTTATTCCGGGCGTAGCGACTTACCAAGGCGCAACCGAGCTCATCAATATTGCACTAGCTATCGGCGTCATTGCTATGTGGGTTATGTCTGTCGTTTACCTCACCTCTCTCGTGATGGACAAATTGCCACGAGCGCTGTGGAAGGCGATCCACTATGCATCGTATTTTGTTTTCTTCGCCATCGGAGTTCATGCTGCTTTTTCGGGGTCTGACGTCGGGTCATGGTGGTACGCGGCAGTATCAATTTTTGTGATTTCGATGGCGATGATTGCGCTCATGATTCGGTTCGCCGTAATCTCGCTGCGCGAACGACGCGCGGTTGCTGACGCGAAAGTAGCCGCACTCCGAAAGGCCGCTCAAGCCGAACGGGATGCCGTTGTTCTCGACAACCCCGGTGAGGATAGTCGAGACAAGCGAACAATGATTGTGCAAAAAGTCACGCGGCTCGCTAATGACGTGCTCGGAATTCGCTTGATCCCGGTTGGTGGAGGGCGAACGGCGTGGTGGGACGCAGGGTCGCACATCACCCTTCACCTTGCGAACGGAATGGAACGCCAATATTCACTCTGTGGGGACGGCACTGACCGCTCGGGTTACGAAATCGCCGTCCTCGACACCCATGGACCAGAGGGTGGGTCGACGTGGATACATAACAACGTCAGGGCGGGAACAGTGATGACCGTCAGCGGACCGCGAAATCATTTCCCCCTCATCCCGGCTCGAACCTATTTGTTCATTGCCGGTGGAATAGGAATAACCCCGATCCGGGCCATGATCGAATCTCTCCCTGCAAAACGCGACTGGAATTTGTTGTATCTGGGAAAGAAGAGAGAGGGGATGGCCTTCGCGGACGAAGTGTTGGCCGAATACGGTAAACGAGTCACGGTGCATGAATCGGATATTGTGGGTCGTTTCGACTTGTCCGGTTTGTTGGAATCGACCAACGCCGATGTTTACTGTTGTGGCCCTGAAACTCTGATGGCGGAGATCGAACAAAGGGTGGAGGGCGGCCGAGTACACGTCGAGCGCTTTAGTCCGGTACTTCGCGAAATCGAAGGTGGCGCAAAACCATTCGTGGTGAGACTTGCCTCGTCGGGTCGAAAAGTCAATGTTGCCGCGAACGCCAGCATCGCTGCGGCGCTCGCGAAAGCGGGAGTTCCTATGGACACGTCGTGCGGCAGAGGCGTTTGCGGCACGTGCGAAACTCGAGTTGTTGACGGCACACCAATCCACCTCGACAGCGTGATGCCCGATTCGGATAAAGACAAACTAGGAGTAATGTACCCGTGCGTGTCTCGTTCGGGCGGAGCCGAAATTACACTTGATGTCTAATCGACATCAAATTCCTCGTCAACCCAGGCATCGTCATCGGTTCGCAGCACGTGCCACGCAAGGTACACAACACCTGCGACGATGGTAACCGCAAGCCCTGTTGCGATAAATCCTCCAAGCCCTGACTTCTTGGGCGCGACCTTAGTGTTCTGAAGGATTTTTCGGCCGCCCAGGTTAGTTAGTTGGGAGAGCAACTTTCCCGCCGATTCCACTACTTCTCGCTGTCGATTTAATGCAGAGTTCGCGGCATGGTGAATCATTGCGCGTTCTCGCGAATATGACTTCCCCATTGGCACTCCTTCGACCTCTACATTATTGCTCACATTGTTTCGATCGCACATCGAGACGAGGCAGAATAGTCGTATGTCAATTCATACACAGACTGCAACTATTCATACAAATCACGGGGACATCCGAGTCAATCTTTTCGGAAATCACGCACCGGAGACGGTCGCCAACTTTGTCGGCCTTGCTCAAGGAACAATGGAATGGACCCACCCACAATCTGGAGAAAAGATGATGACGCCCCTCTACGACGGCGTTGTTTTCCACCGAATCATTCCGGGTTTTATGATTCAGGGTGGCGACCCTCTAGGAATGGGATTTGGCGGGCCTGGCTATCAATTTGGCGATGAAATTCACCCCGAATTGAACTTCAGTCAACCCTTCATCGTTGCCATGGCCAACTCCGGTCCCGGCACCAACGGATCGCAATTCTTTATCACGACAGCCCCGACACCCTGGCTGCAGGCAAAACATACGATCTTCGGCGAGGTGGCGGACGAGGATTCCCGCGCGGTCGTAACGGCAATCGAGTCGGCGCCGACCGGTGCGAATGACAAGCCACTTGAGCCAGTCGTGATGTCGCACATCACCGTTTCGTGACAAATCCGTTGTGGTCGAGCATTCGACGGAGTAGAACGCCAGCTACTTTCGCGCTGTTGGGTTTCATCGCGCTCGGTTTCCTCGCTCAGTTCCTATTTGGCGACTCCTTAGTTTATTCACTTGGCTTTTACGCACCATTGACATGGGTAGAACCGTGGCGACTCATCACCTCGGCATTTATTCACAGCGGAATCGTGCACGTAATGTTTAACGGGTATTCACTGTGGGTTCTGGGCAACTTGATTGAACGCGTAATCGGACCCGCTCGATTCCTCCTGGTTTTCACCGTATCCCTCATAACGGGCTGCATCGCCGTCCTCGTTCTCAACCCTGAATCATTGACAGTTGGCGCGTCTGCGGGCATCTTTGGACTTTTTGCGGCGCTATTCGTGATCAACAGAGGATTGGGCGGCAACAATGTGTCTCTCCTCGCGATTATTGGAATTAATCTAGCTATCGGGTTCATCGTGCCCGGAATCGCCTGGGAAGCTCACGTGGGGGGTCTGATTGGGGGACTCGTGACGACGCTGTTGATGAAACGCGCACGGCGCTGACGATTCTTATTCACAGAATTATCCACATGCGTGGATAATTACAGTCGTGTAATTCGCAGCTAGCGCCAGCGAGTGGTCATCAAGAACCCGATGAACATCAAGCCAAAACCGATGACAATATTAAGCGCGCCGACTGACGGAATCGGAAACAGACCTGCGCTGACATAGAACGTCAAAATCCACGCTAGGCCGACAATCATGAATCCAAACATTATGGGCTTGAACCAAACCGGATTTGGGCTGTCGTTAGCAGCGCGGGGTGAACCGTTGACCGGAAAGGCGCTGTCAAGAGATTTCTTTGCCATGAGACCAGCATACTGATACCGGATAGTGCCCGGAAACCGCGGTTACACTTGGAGACGTGCCCCCTCGATTCGACAATTCACCACGTCGGTTACCGAACGTTAACGTGAGTCGGCGAAAATCTGGGGACGTGGGTTTGGAGGCGAAGGGTCGAACTTTTTCGCTACGAGAACCACCGAAATCGACTCACTCGGTTACCGAGAGTGAACCTCCGAAACGTCTTCGTGTGTTTGTCGACTGGCGCGGAATTGGAATTCTTGTCACGACAAGAGAGTTTGTCGACCGAGCAATCGGAGTTGCCGGTGAAATGCTGGTGACAGCGGGAGCATTTGTGCTCTTGTTTCTCGGTTGGCACGTATGGTTCAACGATTTGGTTCAAGGTGCAGCGCAGGACAAGGCGTCCGCGTCGCTTTCACAGCAGTGGCAAATCGCAACTCGAGGTCAGATTGAATTCGATCGTGCGATTGGCTCTTCTGACGGCGCCTTTGTGAGGCCAACACCTCCTGTTATTCCGAGAGTGAGCGATGCCGAAGCATTCGCGAACCTCATAATCCCGCGTTTCGGCGAAAGATACGTGCGGACAATTGCAGAAACAGTTGACATCGCCACCGTCCTTAACAACACTGCAACGTCCGTGGGTCACTATCCTTCGAGCAATCTGCTCGGGGACATAGGGAACTTTGCGATTGCCGGCCACCGCACGACCTACGGCGCGGCATTCGGGTGGGTTGATAACTTGCGGGTGGGCGACCGTATTTACGTTGAAACAGAAGGCGGTTGGTACATCTATCGTTTCCGAAACTTGGAATTCGTCTACCCCAGCGAGGTCGCCGTGCTGAATCCCGTCCCACAGTCGACGGTTGAAGCCCAAGAACGAATTTTGACGATTACAACCTGCCACCCGAAGCTGTCGGCGGCCGAGAGATTCATTGCTTACTCGGTTTTTGAATCGTTCGTACCGAGGGAAAACGGCACGCCAATCGAGGTTTCAGCCGTGGTGGGCCGTGATTAGCGATCTGGTCATTTCACCGCGGGTGCTCCGTCAGAAACTCCCAACAGCATTGAAAGGAAACATTTAGACATGTACTCCGCTCTTTGGCGAGTTCTACCAGGACCACGCTGGCTAAAAATCATCGAGGCGGTCGGCCTTGGGATAGTTGTTCTCTCGGTGTGTGCCGAATGGGTCTTTCCGTGGATCGCCGAAAACTTTGTTCAATCCGAATCGACGGTGGGACAGTGACGAGGATCTTTATTCTGGATAACTACGACTCGTTTGTCTACACACTCGCAGGGTACATTCGGCAACTCGGAGCAGAAGTCGACGTGATTCGAAACGACGGCTTTGACGAGGCAGAAATTGGCGAGAGGCTTGTGGGATTTGACGGAATTCTCATCTCGCCCGGTCCGGGAACACCGGGGGATGCGGGATTGTCGATCCCGATAATCCGCTACGCGGTGACCAACAACATTCCTCTGCTTGGTGTGTGCCTTGGACACCAAGCAATCGCCGAGGCATTAGGAGGCGTGGTGACACACGCTGACGAATTGATGCACGGGAAGACGAGTGCTGTGGTGCACGAAAATTCGAAGCTTTTCGACGGGGTGCCGAGCCCGTTTCGCGCTACCCGCTACCATTCTCTCGCCATTGTTGACGGAACCACCCCCGCGGAACTTCGAATCACCGCTCGCACCGAAGGTGGAGTCATCATGGCGGTTGAACACATCAGCTCACCACTCTGGGGTGTGCAGTTTCATCCCGAGTCGGTGATGACCGAGGGTGGCTACACCATGATCGGAAACTGGCTCGAATCAACGGGAATGGCCGGCGTTTCCCGCCTTGCGCGAACTCTTAGTCCGCTCATGAACTCGTGATTAGTTACCCAGCGCAGTAGACAATCGAAATCTTCGAATGTTGCGGGGCTTCGCCCGTGATTGATTGCGAACCAATTGTCTGACCGCCACAATTGGCATCGGGGACAACGGTCACATCGAGCTGTAAGGTTGATCCCTGCAAGAGTGCCGTTGCTTGACCGACGCTCATCCCCACCACATCAGGGATTTCGATTTTGCCGTTAGAGACGACGATGTTGACGACGCTTCCGCCCGAAACCCTAGTTCCGGCCACGGGATCACTACCGATGACTTCGCCCACGAGTGCGGTCGGGGAATAGCCCGGTGTCGATGTCCCGACCGTAAACCCCGCTGCTTCCAGGGCTGCGGTAGCGTTTGCCATTGTCATGAAATCAATAGAGGGAATCGCGGCGACTGGCTTTCCCGACGATTCAACTACGGTCACAATTTCGCCAACTGCGAGATTCACCCCGGCTTCAGGGGACGTGGAGATGACAGTACCCTCGGGGACTGTTTCGCTTACTTGAACTCGTCGGACTACGGTGAGCCCCAGGTCCGTCAGTTGGGACTCGGCCGTTTCGAACGTTTCCGCAGTCACATCGGGCATAGTGACCGCGAGCGACCCGATGTTGCTTCCCGAGTTTAGGGTTAACACCCAATACATCATTCCCACGATCACGGAGGCAACAACCAGGAGACCGGCAGCTCCAAGGAGACCCCAGCGGACGACATTTCCCTTGGGAGGCGTGTCGCTGGTGAGAAGTGGGCGAAGGTCGTTGAGGTCCATGACTGTTCCATCGGTAGTGGCATTGTTGCTCAGGCCCGATTCTACGGGGAATTTCGAGCCCTGACGTGGGTCTGGCCCTCCCGTTGCCACGACTGAAACGGGAACGGGTGGGGTTTCGGGTGGTTGGGCCGCACGATCAGCACGGCCACTGCCGACCAAATTCGTGACGGACCGCAACGCTGCCGCAAATTCGCCAGCGGTCCGGTAGCGAGCGTTTCGATCCTTTTCCAACCCTTTGGCGATTACCATGTCAAACTCCGGCGACAATTCGGGTCGACGACTGCGTGCGCGTGGGGCGGTTTGAGTTACGTGTTGGAACGCAATCGACACCGATGTATCACCGGTGAACAACGGGGTGCCCGTCACCATTTCAAATAGTACGACGGCAGTTGAATACACGTCACTGCGACCGTCAATAATGTCCCCCTTTGCTTGTTCGGGAGAAAAGTATTGTGCAGTGCCAACAATCGCCGAGGGGTCATTCGTAGGATCCTCAACGGCTTGCGCGATTCCGAAGTCACACACCTTCACGAGCCCCGAATGGGTAATCATGACGTTGCCTGGCTTGATGTCGCGATGAATGATTCCTGATCTATGAGACTCATCGAGCGCATCGAGGATCCCTAATGCGACGTGCACCGCGACCTTCGGTTCGAAGGCGCCGGCATCCATTAGTCGTCGAAGAATCTTGCCATCGATAAACTCCATGATGATGTAAGGGATCGGAACCTCTGTAGAAACATCAGGTATCGTTTGCTCGCCTGCGTCGTACACTCGAACGATGTTCGGATGTCCCATCGCGCTGACAGAGTGTGCTTCGCGCTGGAATCGCTTGCGCGATTCCGAATCGACCGCCACCTCTGGCCGCAACGCTTTGATTGCGACTCTCCGTTGCAATCGTGTGTCCGTGCCAACGTAAACATTGGCCATTCCGCCACGCCCGATCAATGCTTCGGGGTGATAGCGATGACCAAAGAGGAAATCTGAGTTGAGAACGGATTCCATCCCGCTTGGCCGGATCGGGGAACTGTCACTCAACGGGGACCACCAAATCCTCCGAAGGGTTTGATGCCAGGGTCCCACATCGGACGATATACGAGACGCGAATTTCCGTGGTGTTGTCATCAATGACGATATCCGCCGCCGTTGACTGAGGCCCAAAGGTGCTGACGTTGAGGAATGAACCCCCGTTGACAGTGAACTCATAAGAATCCAAGGCAAAACCCACGGGACATTCGTTATACGTCGGCCACGAGACCGTGATTGTTGTTCCCGCGGTGTAAGGACCCGCGCTCACGGTCAAAGACCCTGGGGAAGGCGGTGTTGGAATTGTGTCGAAGAAATAGACCGCGACAAGCGTATTCGGAGGGACGCTTCCCTGGGGATTTACTCGGTAGGCGGTCCCCACCAAATCCAGCGACGTTGCGATGTTCCCGGTCACGGCGTCGAGTCGAAGGCCCATGCTGTCGAGCTTTTCGCTCACTTGGTTGATCGTCAGTCCGATAAATTCATCCTCGCTAATCAGCACATTTCCAGACACTGGATCGGTCGGAATAGGGGTCGGGATGGTTGAGCTCGTTGCCGACGGATCGGGAATCGGCGCGGTATCCGTTGGCCGGAAAACCAGCGCGACGACGATTCCAATCAAGAGCGTCGCCAGCGCGACAACTAGACCGACAAGTGGCCAGGTTTTGGGTATTCGAGCGAAACGTCGGGGAGACTCCGAATCGCTCGGAGAAACAGAAACGGGCAAGATCCGCGTAGATGTGTCTTCCGTCAAATCCTGCGGTTCATCGTCGACGGCGGGGACGAGCGCCAACGCCTCACCAACGCGACCGCGCGTAATCGCAATAGCGGCGCGCGCGAGTTGGCGTGCCGACGTCGGTCTGCGCTCAGGCTTTTTGGCGAGACACGCAAGAATCAAGTTTCGAACAGCAAGGGGGACGCTTTCCGGCAGCGGTGGTGGTGGGTTTTTGATGTGCGCCATCGCAATCGCCACCTGAGATTCTCCGGTAAAGGGACGCTTTCCTGCCAGTGCCTCATAGGCCACAATCCCCAGCGAATAAATGTCAGTGAGGGCGGTCGCTGATTTTCCCGACGCTTGCTCTGGTGACAAATATTGAACCGTGCCCATCACCTGTCCCGTCGCGGTCAAAGGAACCTGATCCACCGCCCGCGCAATGCCAAAATCCGTGATTTTTACCCGTCCATCAGGGGTAATCAAAAGATTTCCAGGTTTCACGTCCCGGTGCACCAGTCCGGCCTGGTGCGCAGCGTGGAGAGCCGATGCCGTTTGGGCGACGATGTCGAGAACGCGTTCAGCGGAAAGGAAACGTTCCCGTTCGATAATCGTGGACAAAGCCTCTCCTGGAACGAGTTCCATGACCAAGTAAGCGCTTCCCTCTTCTTCTCCGAAATCATAGACACTCGCGATTCCCTCATGATTGACCAAGGCCGCATGACGCGCCTCGGCTCGGAACCGCTCCCGGAAAGCCTTGTCACCTAAGTACTCTTCCTTGAGAATTTTGATGGCGACCTGACGTTCAATTACCTTGTCTACTGCCTGCCAAACTTCACCCATCCCCCCGATGGCGAGGCGAGTTTTCAGTTCATATCGGCCACCAAAGACGTGCCCAATTTGAGGTCTCATTGTGCCAACACCGCCTCCATGATCTTGCGCGCGATTGGTGCGACGAGCGAGTTTCCACTGGCGGATTGACCAGCGCCCCCGCCGTTTTCTACGACGACAACAACGGCGACGCGCGGGTTTTCCGCCGGCGCAAAGCCAGTAAACCAGAGCGTATACGGCTGACCTTCGCCGTTTTCGGCCGTACCCGTCTTTCCGGCGACCGAGACACCGCGAATGCGTGCTCCGCTGGCAACACCGTTGGAAACCCCAGCGACCATCATGTCGCGAAGCGAGGCCGCTGTCGCAGGGCTGATCGGCGTTGAGTATTGAACGGGATTGAATGGGGCAAGTGGCGAAAGGTCGCGAGCAAGGACGGAGTCGACGATTGTGGGAGACATGAGAACGCCGCCGTTTGCAATCGCGGAACTCACCATTGCAATCTGAAGGGGAGTCACGCGCACATCAAACTGTCCGAACGAAGACAACATCAACTGCGCCTCGTCCATTCCCGTCGGGTATGTCGATGGACTGACGACCATCGGAATCTCGACTGTGGCGCCGAAACCGAACGCCTCGGCATAGTCGTGAATTCGCGATTCACCGACTTGCGCACCAATCTCGGCAAACGGAATGTTGCACGACAAGCGCAATGCCGTAGCGATTGTTACCGAATTCTCGGGGCCACAGGAATTTCCGCTCCAGTTCCGAATCGATGAGTCACTTAAGGGCAGCTTCAACCGCGCTGGGTTGGGAACGGTTGACAGCTCCGACATGACGCCCGAGTCGAGAGCAGCGGCGGCGACAACCAGTTTGAAGACTGATCCAGGGTGGTACAGGTCGCCGGTGATTGCCCTGTTGATCAATGGCTGAGACGCCGAATTGACGAGACTCGCGTATTTCGAGAGAACCAAGTCGGTGTTGTGTGACGCCAGGTCGTTCGGATCGAAGGACGGTGAGCTGACGAGCGCGAGGATTCGCCCGGTTGAGGGTTCGAGCGCGATGGCTGCACCCGTCAATTCGCCAAGGGCGTCACGGGCGGCTTGTTGAACGGCGGCGTTTACGGTGAGTTTGACCGATGCCCCTCGCGGATCGGTTCCAGAGACGAGGGCCATGACCTGGTCGAAGAACTGTGAATTTGACTGCCCACTCAGTTTGTCGTTCATCGCAAACTCGAGCCCACTGATTCCCTGGTTGATTGTGTAATAGCCCGTGATCGGTGCGTACAGCCCGCCACCGTGGTAAACCCGCTGGTAGCGATAGACGTCATCGGCGGGAATTGACTCGGCGATAAGAGTGGAACCGACGAGAATCGATCCACGCTCGGTTGCGTAGGAGTCGTAGACCGTGCGGACATTTCGCGGGTCCACGCGAAGGTTATCGACCTGAAAAACCTGAATGATGGTTGCCGAGACGAAAAGCGCACCGAACAGGACGCCAATTCCGAGGCTTACTCGATTCAGCTCTTTAATCATGTCCCCACCGCCTCTTCGCGCTGGTGGCGAACCGTGTCGCTGAGTCGCAAAAGCAGCGCGACAATAATCCAGTTCGCCACGAGCGACGACCCTCCTGCAGCGAGAAACGGAGTTGTCAATCCCGTGACCGGTATCACTCGGGTAACTCCGCCGACCACGATAAACACTTGAAGGGCGATGACAAAGGTCAGCCCAATCGCAAGCAGTCGGCCGAAATCATCCGAACCGTTAATTCCGATCCGAATTCCTCGCGCGACGAAAAGCATGAAAAGCGTCAGAATTGCGAATACCCCGATAAGGCCGAGTTCTTCACCAAGGCTCGCCATGATGTAGTCCGATTCGGCGAGCGGGACGATTCCGGGATGGCCTGCACCAAGTCCCGTTCCCACAATTCCGCCCGAGGCAAAACCGAACAGGCCCTGCACGAGTTGGTACGAACCACCGACAGCGTCGTAGTTTTCTTGGTTGAACGAATCGAGCCAGGCTGCGAAGCGACCCTGAACGTACCCGAGAAATTGGCTCGCGACCAGTGCCCCGGTGCCAAACAGGCCCCCGCCTACGACAAACCAAATGGCACGACCGGTCGCGACGTACATGAGGACGAGGAAGAGACCGAAATACAACAGTGATGTTCCCAAATCGCGCTGGAAGATTAAGACGAGCATCGCGATTCCCCACACAACAAAAATTGGACCGAGGTCTTTGATTCGCGGCCAGGTCACCCCGAACATTCTTCTTCCGACGACCGACAGTGAGTCGCGCGCTGTGACGAGGTAACCCGCAAAGAAGAGTGCTAGAGCGATTTTGCCGATTTCGCCCGGCTGGAACGTGACGAAACCAAGGTTGACCCATAATCGGGCGCCGTTTATGGTCGTGCCAATGAAAGGGACAAGCGGGAGCATCAGAAGGCCGACACCGACGAGCATCCAGACGTAGCGATAGCGCTGGAGCACACGATGGTTTCGCACGACGATGATGACAACGATTGCGACAACAATGGCGATCGCGGTCCACACCATCTGACGAGTCGCGTTGGCTTGCCATCCGGTCAACCCACCAGAAATATCAAGCCGGTGAATCATCGCTATTCCGAGCCCATTGAGGAGGGTCACGATGGGAAGGATGAGCGGATCGGCATCGCGAGCGACGAATCTCTGCGCGATGTGCATGGCGAGCACAATTGCGCCCAGTCCCAGCGTCAACCCGATAATCGGTGGATTGAGTTTTCCCGTAGCGCCGAGGTCAACGAGCGCGAGCGCGGCCGACGTCACGACCATCGCAAAGATAATCAATGTCGCCTCGAGGTTCCGTAACTTTGTGGGCACCTTAAGGCGCAGCATCAACTGTTCGGTGATTGTTGAATTTTCGAGGCTATTTGGACTGAGAGACATACTCAATCCTTTCGACAACGAGAAGAGCTTGTTTCAGGCTCAAGACAGGGATTGTTTGTTCGACAGAGGTTCGGACGAATTCAGAGAGAGATGTCAACGCGATGTTGGTGTCGCGCACGACTGAATTCAAGGGAATGGACCCAATGTCGGCGTTGACACCTCGGTAAATTACGACGCTGTCCTGGTCGGAACCGACAAAGAATTGAGATTGCGTCCAGACATATCCATAAATACCACCGAGTCCGAGCAGCGCGAGTGCACTGGAGAGATAGAGGGTCCACCGCATTCGGCGCTTCGCCGCACGCTGCTTGTCCTCGGCAATCAGCGTGTCGAGATAGTCGGGTGTCTCAAAGTGTTCCCCTTCCTCAGTGGCAGACCCAGGGAAGAACATTCGCGACGCAACTTTAGGCAATCTTTGAGTTATCGCGTCAAAGATGAGAGGTTGGGATGCTGCTCCAACGAGCATCGGTTTTGCGGCTGCACTCATTTTGGTCTCATTGACCCCGGCGATCACCACCGTCACGTTGTCGGGTGCACCGCGTTCGAGAGCAAGGTTGATGAGTTTGCGTGCTGCCTTGGACGCATCAGGTTCAGAATTCAAGACGTTTGCAAGGGCGCTTTCAGCCACATAGCCGCACAGACCATCCGAACACAGCATCCAGCGATCGCCCGGTTCGGTGTCGAGGACCGCAGTGTCGACATCGACATTCCCCTCGACATCACCGAGTACCCGCATGAGAACATTTCGACGTGGGTGCACCAGCGCTTCTTCAGCCGTAATCCGGCCCGTTTCCACGAGCTTCTGAACAAAGGTGTGGTCGGTAGTGATTTGTTCAAGAACCCCGTTTCGAAGACGGTAAATACGGGAATCTCCAATGTGCGCAATGACGACGTGGTTGTTATGACGGAGAAGTGCACTCACGGTCGTTCCCATACCCGAAAGGTCGGGGTGTTCTCGAACCGCTTCCCGCAATTCGGCTGCACTGTTCTTTACCGATTCAACTAAACGTTGTTGAGCGATTTCGATTGAACTAAATCTCTCGTCCGCTACTGCTGTGACCGCCTGCGTCGCGAGGGAGCTTGCAACGTCACCACCCGCGTGACCGCCCATCCCGTCGGCAACGAGGAACAGATGCGTTCCGGCATAACCCGAATCCTGATTGCTCGCTCGGACTCTTCCGATGTGACTGCTTGCCACCGAAAGGACACGGGCGTCCACTATGGCCTCAGTTCAAAAATTGTTGAACCGACGGAAACCGGCGTATACATCGGAACAGGAGTGGGGACACTGACGCGCTGGTTATCGACAAAGGTGCCGTTGGTGGAGCCGAGGTCTTGGATCACCCAGTCCCCGTTCCACAATTGCAGGCGCGCGTGGTTGGTCGAGGTGTACTCGTCCCGAATGACGAGACCTGATTGAGCGCTACGACCGATAGTGAGCTTGTCAGACTCAAGGGGGATTTCAAGCCCTTCCCTTGCACCAGCCACGATTACGAGTTTTTGTGCCGGGTTCGATGTCGAGGTGGTCGCGACCGGCGGGAGAAACGGAAGTGATTCGGCGCTCGGATTATGGGTGATGTCCCCCTGCTGTCGATCACCCCGGCGAACGTAGTGGCGGAACAGGTCGCTGCGCAACGCAAACACGATGGCGAAAACGAAAACCCACATCAACCCGAGGAATCCGAAGCGGAGTACGAAAAGTGTTAGTTCACTCACGCCGAAGCCCCCGGAAGAATTCGGAAAACAAGCTGTGTTCCGCCGATCTGAATGACGTCTCCTTGATCGAGGGGTGATGACACCACCCGTGTTCCGTTGAGTTTCGTTCCGTTTGTCGACTTCAGATCTTCCAGCCCCGCAATTCTGCCGCTCCAGACGATTCGAGCGTGGTGACGCGATGCGCCGCTGTCGCTGAGAACCACCGTTGCCGTCGAACCACGGCCGATGATGATTTCGGGGCCGTTTAAGTGAACTGTTTCGCCGTTAATTTCGAGAGCGGGATGCCATTCCGACACTGAATCGAGTGCTTGCGACGCGACCTTGATGACGCCACGCGAAATGTCTGAGGCGGCGACGATAGAAATTGAGACGGGGGCGGTAAAGCTATAGCGTTGACGGTTCGCGTATGCGCGGACACCATCCGTCAGTTCGCCAATCAAAACCGAACCGTGAGCATTGAGTGGCTCGAAATCCTCTGAATTGAGGCCGACGGTAAACGAGTGAGGAGCGAGGATACGGTCGCGTTGGACGACGACCGCGTGTGAATCAATCTCTCGTTTGAGAGCCGCGATAATCTCAATTGGCTGAACCCCGCCCCGAAAAGACTTCGCGAAAGCGCCGCCGACGAGTCGCTCAAGACCACGTTCAACGTTGTCCAACAAACCCACGGTTCCCCCTCCACGGTCGCCCCAATTCTAACCGCGGCGGGTGTCCCGTCTCCGCACCTCGCGGGATTCGCCGGCGCACGCCGTGGTAACCTTGTCGAGCACGTCCCGGGACGCGCGCAAGTGGCGGAATGGCAGACGCGCTGGCTTCAGGTGCCAGTGCCCGTAAGGGCGTAGGGGTTCAAGTCCCCTCTTGCGCACCACAAACTATTCTCTGCTGATTGTTGCTCGGAATAACTCGGGATGATTAGTTGTTTCACGCTGTAGTGAAAGGATGATCGCATGAGCACAACAGATTTTGGGGTCACCGGATTGACCTGTAACCACTGCGTCATGACAGTGTCACGAGCAGCGGCACTCGTATCGGGAGTAACCGGGGTCAGCATTGATCTTGTAGCGAATGGCCAGTCGACTCTGCACGTCGAGAGCGAAGCAGTAATCGACGCTGCCGCTCTCGAACGGGCAATCGGCGACGCTGGCTACGAACTCGTTCGCTAATGGTCACGTCACACGTCGACCTTGCACTGGAGGGGATGACGTGTGCGACCTGCGCCGGCAGAATTGAGGGCGCACTGGCAACTGTTCCCGGCGTGATGGCCACGGTGAATTTTGCGACTGAGCGCGCGTCGGTGGACATTGAGGGCAGGACTAACGCGAACGACCTCATTGCGGTCATTGCGAAGGCTGGATACGGCGCGCACATCATCAACCGCGACGAGCGCGAGTCGGAACCCCCCGCGGACCCGATCCTGACGGCGCGAGTCGGCGTCTCACTCACCCTCGCAATACCGGTATTGCTCTTTTCAATGATTCCCGCCTGGCAATTCGACGGATTCCAATGGCTTGTTGCCGCTCTTACGACACCCGTGGTCACGTGGGGAGCGTGGCCGTTTCACCGAGCTGCCCTGCGCAACGCGCGCCATGGAGCAACGACGATGGACACTCTCGTTTCGCTCGGCGTCACCGTAGCGTACGCGTGGTCAATCTATGCGCTGCTCTTCACCATGGCGGGGGTTATTGGGATGCGCATGGAAATGTCTCTGTTCGGCTACAGCCCACATTCCCTCTACTTTGAGTCAGCGGCCGTGGTCACGGCGTTCGTTTTACTAGGACGACTCGTGGAATCGCGCTCTAAACGTTCGGCAAAAATGTCGATCACCGCGCTTCTCAATACGGCCGCGAAAGACGCGATACTTCTCGTCGACGGACGTGAGGTTTCGGTGCCGGCAGGCGCACTTCAGAAGGGCGATACGTTTGTCGTCCTTGCTGGCGCGATTGTTCCAACGGATGGACGAATCATTGAAGGACAGTCTGAGATCGATTCGAGTGCCGTGACCGGGGAAAGTGCGCCCGTTCCCGTCGGTCCGGGTTCGATGCTGATTGGCGGAACAATCAATGCGGGGGGCCGCCTTGTGGTCGAGGCGATTGCGGTCGGCTCCGGTACCGAACTTGCTCGGCTCACTCGAATGGTGGAAGAAGCCCAAGCGGGCAAAGCCCCTGTTCAAAAACTAGTTGACCGAATTTCGGCGGTATTTGTTCCACTCGTCGTCGTTATTGCCGCCGCCGCCGGGATGGTGTGGTTCACTGTCTCGGGCGACGCGACGCACGCCGTCTCGATTGCGGTGGCAACACTTGTCGTTGCGTGCCCGTGTGCGCTAGGGCTGGCAACTCCGATGGCGCTCCTTGTCGGGACCGGACGCGGAGCCAGCAGCGGAATAATCATTCGTGGAACCGACGTGCTCGAGAGCACGCGTCGCATCACGACCATCATTGTAGATAAGACTGGGACCCTCACGACCGGACGTCCCTCGGTAGTCGACGTTTTCGGTGTCGGCGTTTCGGCAGACACCATTGTTCACAATGCAGCGCGCGTTGAGATGGGAACCGATCATCCGTTGGCTCGGGCCGTCGTCGCCGAAGCAACCACCCGCGGGATCCTGGGTGACGTTGCAGGCGGAATAGAAGCCAAGCCGGGGCTAGGAGTGACCGGAATTGTGGAGAAGTCGATCGTGCGAGTCGGGTCTCTAAAATGGCTCGCCGAGTCATCGCTTACTGTTCCAACGGCGATAAGTGATCTGGCGGACAAGTGGTCTACGGCAGGGCGTTCCCTTGTTGCGGTTTCGCACGATAACAGCGTGGTGGGGATAATCGCACTGAGTGACGTCGTGAAGCCCAGCGCAAAGGACGCAATCAGTGCCTTATCGAAATTGGGCATACGCGCTGTGTTGGCGTCGGGTGATAGCCGCGCCGTCGCGCAATCGGTTGCGCGTGACGTGGGCATTGACGAGTTCTATGGCGCAATGAATCCGGCGGACAAGCGCGACCTCGTGATACGTCTTCAGCGACAGGGAGAAGTCGTGGCAATGGTCGGCGATGGAATCAACGATGCGGCCGCGCTCGCCCAAGCCGATCTGGGTATCGCGATGGGGAGTGGCTCCGATGTTGCAATTGAGACGAGCGACATTGTGCTGGTCTCAACCGACCTTCGCCGAGTAGCCGACGCGATTCGACTTTCTCGCTCGACACTGGGAACAATCCGAGGCAACGTGGTGTGGGCATTCGGCTACAACGCGATTGCTATTCCTATCGCCGTGGCGGGAATAATGGGCCCAGCCATTGCCGGTCTCGCGATGGCGTTCTCGTCGGTGTTTGTCGTGCTTAACTCAGCGCGACTTCGGGCGTTTCGCACGAGTTAAACGCCGAGGAACTGTCGAAGGTCCGCAGGAGTAGCTACCGTCGCGGTCGCCGCGGACCATTCACCACTGTTTCCGTAACCCCACTGCACCAAAACACAGTCGACGTTGTGACTGGCGGCACCGTCAACATCGTGAATTCGATCACCGACCAATACGACGTGCGAAATGTCTGCGCCCGCCTCGTCGAGTCCGTCAAGCGCGAATCGAACGACATCCGCTTTCGCCGATCTCACGTCGTCGTCCGAGGCGGTCCCCAGAACATCGAAATCGTCCTCGAGTCCGAAGTGTCGTAACACCATGCGAACTCCTGTTTCAACCTTGGATGTCGCTAACGCGACGGGAATTCCGGCGGCTCGAACCGCACGGACAACCTCGATCACGCCGGGATAGAGGTCTGCCGTTATCGCGCCGCCCGCGGCGTATTCGGCACGATAGATCGCGATTGCTCGTTCGAGTTCATCGTCGGCCAACCCGAGGAAGTCGCCAAACGTTGTCGTGAGCGGTGGTCCGAGGAACGGACGCATCACCTCGCGGCTCGGAACTTCACGATGCAGCATGCGAAACGTGTGCTCGAAACAATGGAAGATTCCGGGAGCTGAATCAACAATCGTCCCGTCGAGGTCGAACAGGACAGCGGTATAGGTCATCAGAACAGTCTGTCTTGGTCGGACTCGCTGCCGCGCAATTCTTCGAGATCGAGCACCACGCATCGGATGCCCCGGTCTTCGGCAAGAGTGCGGGCTTGGGGTTTGATTTCTTGGGCCGCGAAGATGCCGGAAACAGGAGCAAGGGTTGGGTCACGATTGAGAAGTTCCAGATAACGCGTGAGCTGTTCAACGCCATCGATGTCACCACGGCGCTTGATTTCAATCGCGACGACCGAATTAGTCGCGTCTCGGGCGAGGATATCAACGGGACCGATCGCGGTCGGATACTCGCGTCGAATCAAGCTGAACCCTTCTCCGTAAATCCCGATCTGCTCGGACGAGAGACGCTGCAAGTGAGCCTCTACCCCGTCCTTTATTAATCCAGGGTCGTCACCCAATTCGTGGGTTGAATCGTGGTGGATTTCGAAGAGAGAGATAACGAGCATGTCGGTAGTTTTCGTGTTGGTCACCCGCCACAGTTCAATCACCCCGGTTGCGGCGAGGTCGTCGTCGGGGTGCGTGACATCGATGACGCACGGTGGGCTCATCCAATTGAGGGGTTTGTAGGATCCGCCGTCCGAGTGAATGAGTACGCTACCGTCACGTTTCACCATCAGCGTTCGTGTAGCGAGCGGCAAATGCGCGGTGAGACGACCGGCGTAATCCACCGAACAGCGCGCCACGACTAATCTCACGTTTTCAGCCTAGGGGCGTAATCTAGCGAGGTGGATTCCAAATGGTCATTTCGCGCAATCACGCGTCCCCGATTCTCAATTCACCCCACGCAAACAACGGTGCTCGCCTATGTTGGGCTCATCACAATCGGAGCAATCCTGCTTGCGCTCCCACTCTCGTCGACCGGTGAGCCCTTATCGATAGTCGAAGCGTTCTTTACGTCCACCAGCGCAGTGTGTGTCACGGGGCTATCAGTCTTCGATATTTCCACTGGATTGACCGATTTCGGCAAAGTCGTTCTTCTTTCACTCATTCAATTGGGCGGACTTGGAATCATGGCCGTATCGGGATTGGTAGCAATCGCAATTTTCCGTCGACTCTCGACGGGCGGCGCCGAACTCATCTCGAGCGAATTTCGCGCGCAATCGGCTGATTCGACCATGAAGTCCACTATTTTGCGAATTCTTCGAATGGTGATCTTTTTCGAAGCAATCGGTGCATTGATTTTGGCGGTCTGGTTTGGATGGGCTCATCACTATGACGCACCCAAAGCCGTGTGGATGGGCGTATTCCACGCGGTCAGCAGCTTCAACAATGCGGGGTTCACGCTTTATCCGGACAATCTTGCGGGTTTTGTTTCTGATCCGGTGGTGTCGCTCACGATCTGTGCCCTCATCATCATCGGCGGTTTAGGCTTCCCCGTCATCATGGAACTTCGCCGCATCGGCTGGGCCCCGCGCCGGTGGACCATGAATTTCAATCTCGTCATGTTCATGACGGCCGTTCTTCTCGTCGGGGGAACAATCTACATCGCAGCATTCGAATGGTCGAACCCCGGAACTCTCGGACCGCTCGATCCGGGCTCAAAGATTCTGGCCTCGTTTTTCCAATCAGTGCAAACGCGCACCGCCGGATTCAATGTAGTGGACATTGGTGCGATGAATCCCGAAACCTGGCTGGGAATGGACGCGCTCATGTTTATTGGTGGTGGTCCCGCGGGAACGGCCGGAGGCATCAAGGTCACGACATTTGCGGTCCTGGCATTCATCGTTTGGACAGAACTCAAAGGTGATTCCGCCGTCAACATCTTTGGGAAGCGTCTCTCGCGTTCCGTCCACCGGCAAGCCATCACGATTGCTCTTTTGGCGGTCGCCTACATCGCATTCTCAACAATTCTCATGCAACTGACGACGCATGAAAGCACTGATCGAATCATCTTCGAAGTTATCAGTGCGTTTGGAACGGTGGGATTGTCGACCGGCATCACTGCAAGCCTTCCCGACCCCGCGCTCATCAACCTCATTTTGCTCATGATCATTGGTCGACTGGGACCACTCACGCTGAGCACGGCGCTCATCCTGTCCCACCGTCCTAAACTGTACGAATTCCCGAAAGAGAGGCCGATCCTTGGTTAAGCGCATCACAACTGGTCCACGTAAAAACGTCCGCAACGCCGCTGTGTTTGGGCTTGGGCGCTTCGGTAGCGCATTGGCCGTTGAACTTGTCGAAATTGGAATCGAGGTGCTCGGAATCGAAACGGACGAAGACCGTGTCCAGCGCCATAACGGATTGTTGACGAAAGTTGTTCGCGTTGACCCTGGAGTCAATGAAGCCCTTGAGCAATTGAAGGTGCAGGAGTATGACGTTTGTGTGATCGCGATTGGATCGGACATTCTCGCCAGCATCTTGACAGCCGCCTACCTCACCAAAATCGGTGTCAAAGAGATTTGGGCAAAGGCCACATCACGGGAACATGGCGAAATCTTGGAGCAAGTAGGAGTTCACCACGTGGTGTACCCAGAGAACGACATGGGACGCCGCGTGGCGCATCAAGTAAAGGGATCAACGGACTTCATTGAAGTTGACGAGACCTACGCCATCATCAAAACCACGGCAAACCAGCACATCATCGGCACCCGACTGGGTGATTCCGAGATCCGGAAAAACTACGGCGTGACCGTGATGGCAGTCAAACGGGGTAAAGGAAAATGGGTAAACGCCGATAGTGACACGATTGTGGCCGAATTCGACGAAGTCTTGGTGGCGGGGCCGACCAAGGAAGCGGAACAGTTCGGTCTGCTCAACTAACAACCCCCATCAACAGGAGTGGCAATGACGACGTCAGGTATTGAAATTGACGAACGCGACGACGCGATTCGCCCGGCGGATGATCTGTACCGCCACATTAATGAACGGTGGATAGAGCGGACTCCGATCCCCGACGATCGCGCCCGATATGGGTCGTTTCACGTCCTTGCCGAAGAAGCCGAGAAAGCCGTTCGCGAGATTATCGAAGAGTGCCAATCAGCGGCGGCCGGGACGGAGGCTCGCAAGGTTGGGGATTTGTATACGAGTTTCATGGATGTCGACACCGTTAATGCACTCGGCGCTTCACCCCTGACTCCTCTTCTGCGCCGAATCGACAGCGTCGGAAGCCTGGCAGAGTTCATGTCAGTGCTGGGGCAATTCGAGCGAGACGGTATCGGCTCTTTTGTGTCGATGTGGGTCGACAACGACCCGGGCGACCCAGAGCGATACCTCGTCTTCGTCGAACAGAGCGGAATCGGTTTACCCGACGAGTCGTACTTCCGCGAAGAGACCTTCGCGTCGATTCGAGAGGCCTACCGAGGGCATCTCGAGAGAATGTTTACGATTGCAGGTTTTTCTGATGCTAAAGACCGGGCTGCGCATGTTTATGCCATTGAAGAAAATTTTGCGAGTGTGCACTGGGACAACGTGAAAACGCGCGATACACATGCGACATACAACCTTGTTGGGTGGGACGAGTTTTCGACGTCACTCGGACCGATCGCCGCGCCGTGGCGTGATGCGCTTGGGGTAGCAGACAATGTCTTTGCCGAACTGGTTGTCCGCGAGCCCTCATTTATCGAAGGCGCTCGTGCGATCCTCGAGTCCACCAACCTTGACGCACTAGCTGACTGGTTGCGCTGGAAGATCATTCATGGGCTTGCCCCTTATCTTTCGGCGGAATTTGTCGACGAGAACTTTGCGTTCTACGGAACGACTCTGTCGGGCACTCCCCAACTGCGTGACCGGTGGAAACGCGGAGTTGGTTTCGTCGAGGGAGGGCTCGGCGAAGCGGTGGGCAAACTGTACGTTGCGCGCCACTTTCCGCCAGCGGCGAAGACCCAGATGGATTTGTTGATCGCGAATCTCATCGAGGCGTATCGCGAATCGATCGCAAACCTCGAATGGATGAGCAACGAGACTAAGACTCGCGCGCATGAAAAGCTCGATAAATTCACGCCCAAAATTGGTTATCCGGTTCGTTGGCGTGATTATTCGTCGGTTAATGTGACTATCGGCGACCTCGTGGGGAACATGTTTGCTCTTGCGCGATTCGATTTTGAACGCGAAATGGGCAAGATTGGAAAGCCACTCGACCGTGACGAATGGTTCATGTTGCCCCAAACAGTCAACGCGTATTACAACCCCGGCTTCAACGAGATTGTTTTTCCTGCGGCAATTCTTCAGTACCCATTCTTTGTTGCTGAGCGGGATCCAGCGGCAAACTACGGCGCAATCGGGGCCGTGATCGGGCACGAACTCGGGCATGGATTTGACGACCAAGGAAGCGAGTTCGATGGAGACGGACGCTTGTCAAATTGGTGGAGCGATGTTGACCGCGAGCAATTCACGGAACGCACCAAGGCACTGATAGACCAATACAACGCGTTGGAGCCCCGAGCCCTTCCGGGTCACACGGTCAACGGTGAATTGACGATTGGTGAAAACATCGGTGACCTTGGTGGATTGAGCATTGCCTGGAAGGCGTACCTGCTGTCTTTGGACGGTGGCGAACCACCTCTCGTTGACGGAATGACCGGCGCGGAACGGTTTTTCTTGTCGTGGGCGCAGGCATGGCGGCAATCCGCGCGTGACGAAGAAGCCCTCAGACTTTTGGCGATTGATCCGCATTCGCCGCCAGAATTTCGATGCAACCAAATCGTGAGAAATTTGGATGTTTTTCACGAAACATTTGGGGTCACGGCAGCTGATCCGATGTGGCTCGATCCAGCCGAGCGCGTGACGATCTGGTAACACGGGTTCCGCGCTTTGGGTGAAACGTGGTCAATCGGTTTTCGCCGTTGCGAATCAGGGTTAGGCTATTAAACCCAAAGGCTTACAAGGGGGTTTACAGTGCGTGGAAAAATTCTTTTGGTACTCGGTCTGGGTATCGGCTACGTCCTCGGCACTCGAGACGGGCGTGCTCGGTACAACCAGATGAAGAACGCAGCACTCAAGTTCTGGAATGACCCGCGAGTGCAAGAACAGGTTTCCGCTGCGACGGAATTTGTCAAGGAGAACGCGCCCGAGGTCGCGGCAGCAGTTTCGGTCAACGTCAAGAAGATTGCCGAGCGTGTCGAGGCAGCCCGATCAGTCACCGAGCCCGCGCAACGTGCAACCCCTGCGCGAAAGCCGGCGTCGGCGCCAGCGTCAAAGAAGACGACTACATCAGCAAACACTTCTCGACCGAAGAAGTAACCGCTTATGGCGAAAGACGCGAAGGCGCGGGGGTTTTTTCGACTGCTGGCGGATTTGCCTCGCGAGCTCAGTGATTTGATCCGTGCTGAAATTCGCTTGCTTCAATCCGAATTTGCGGGAAAGTTGCGCGCCGCCGGTATTGGCATTGGCTGGGTGACACTGGGCGTGACGTTGATTTCCCTGTTCATGACGATGCTTGTCGTGGCCTTGATTCTCGGTCTAGCGGAATTCATGCCGCCCTGGGCAGCCGCGCTCATAGTTGCCGCCACCGCTCTTTTTGTCGGCATCGCATTTATCGCGCTCGGCATCGCGTCGATTCGTAAAGGTTTTACGCCGTTTGAATCGGTCGATCAGATTTCGAAGGATTTCCGAAACCTGGGTAAGGGGACAATCGATGGCGAATGAGCGTCAGAAGATCGCGGCGGACATCGCAGCACGCCGCGAACAATTTCAGAAGTCGGTTTCCGAACTTGAGAACAAACTCGACCTGACGGAACAACGCAAAATTTTGGGCGAACGTGTCGCGGGTTCGTTCCAAGCAAACCCCGTGCCATGGTTGGTCGGCGCGGGAATTCTCGGTGTCATTGTGGTCAGTTCAATTGCCTGGGCGGTCTTCGGGGATGACTGATTTTGCCATTCGCGAAGTGAGTCCAACTGCGAGCATCCCGGTGATTCGCAGACTTGGCGACCAGACGGTACTCATCCCACGCGGCGGACGTTTCGCCGAGGACATCACAAACCTCCTCACGACTCTCGGTGCGCGCACGGTTGTCGCACCTGTCGTAAATTTTGCTTCGGCGGACGACGCCGGCGCCCTTCAGGCGGAATTCGAGGCACTCACGTCGGGACGGTACGACTGGATCGTCCTGACGAGCGCGACGACCGTCGACGTCCTGCAACACCACAAGGTTGAAATCCCTGAACAGACACGAGTTGCTGCGATCGGTGAAACGACAGCCCAGGCGCTCTCGTTTGCGAACATCCGAGTTGATTTTGTGCCCCCGACCGACAATTCGTCCCGAGGTTTCATCAACGCATTACCCGAAGGGTTTGTAGAGTCGACAATTCTTGTACCGCACTCGGAAACATCGGAACCAATTCTTGCCGCAGGTTTCGACGAGCGGGGAATCCACGCAACCTTTGTGTCTGCCTACCGAACCGTCGGGGTCCCGGTCTCAGCGGATGTACGCACTCGGGTTCACTCCGGGGATATCACGGCAATTCTCGTGAGTTCGGGAAGTGTCGCGCGACAGCTTGCCGATCAACTCAGCCCGATACCGGAATCAACCGCCGTTATATGTATTGGTCCTCGAACGGCGTTTGACGCACAGCAGGCCGGTCTGGCGGTTTCACACACCGCGTCGGAGCGCAGTAACGAAGCGCTCATTGACGCGTTGTTAGAATTCCGAGACGCTTAACCAAACAACAGTGCAGCTTCGGACCAGCGCGCGTCAGGTACCGTTTTGAGTTGCCCCAGTGCGGACTCGAAGGTGGTCGTGACGATTTCGGTCCCACGAAGCGCCACCAAACCTCCCCATCCGCCTTCGGAAATCACGCGAACCGCATTCATTCCAAAGCGGGTGGCGAGAACTCTATCGAAGGCTGACGGAGTCCCGCCGCGTTGAATGTGGCCGAGCGTCGTTGCGCGAGTCTCAATTCCCGTCGCCTCTTCGATGAGGGGTGCGAGCATTTCGCCAATTCCGCCGAGTCGAGGTCGACCAAAAGCATCGAGACCCCGCTCGCTGTGTGCGTCGTCCATCGTATCCAGCAGGAAACCCTCCGCGACGCACACGAGTGGAGCTCGACCGCGCTCGTAGGCCGACGTGACCCACCCAACAATTTCCTCGAGCGACGTCTTGCGCTCCGGAATCAGGATTACGTGGGCACCCGCGGCCATTCCTGAATGCAACGCGATCCAACCCACGTGACGACCCATAACCTCTGCGACCATGCATCGGTGATGTGAATCACCGGTCGTGCGGAGGCGATCCATGGAGTCGGTGGCAATGTTGACCGCGGTGTCAAATCCAAACGTGTAATCGGTGGCGGAAAGATCATTGTCGACCGTCTTGGGGACACCAACAATCTTGATACCTGCCTCGGAGAGCCGGTTCGCTGCCGCGAGAGTTCCCTCGCCGCCGATTACCAACAGCCCATCCATTCCGGCGTCCGCCATAACCTGGTTGATGCGGTCAATGCCGCCGTTGTTTTCGAATGGATTGGTTCGAGAGGAACCGAGAATCGTTCCACCCATCTTGCCGATTCCCTTGACTTCTGCACGTTCAAGCTTTTGGAAGTCGGCGTTGACGAGGCCGCGCCACCCGTCTCTGATGCCAATAAAGGACATCCCATAGTGACGCTCACCGTTGAGCACAGCACCACGGATGACGGCGTTGAGACCAGGGGCATCGCCACCTGAAGTGAGGACTCCGATTCGCATGTGTCTATTCTCGCGTTACGAACACCGCCCGGGGCACATGTCACAACATATTTTAGAGAATTCGCCGATGAACAAGTCGCGACAACATGATGGACGATCGCGTGTGATCAACATTCGGAGCGTTGCGGACCTTTTCCAACGCCGCTTCCAAGGCCGGAATTGACGAGGCGCGCATGTGGACGATCGCATCGGCCTGACCGGAAACGGTACCCGCATAGACCACTTCTGGCACGCCGTGGAGGAGTTTCCGCAGATCATCGGGCGATACGGTCCCGCGACAATACAGTTCGACGTAGGCCTCGACCCCAATGCCTTCAGCGGCCGGGTCGACGTTGACGGTAAAACCACGGATTGCTCCTGAATCAACGAGACGGTCGACGCGACGCTTGACGGCGCTCGCCGACAGACCAACAACATCGCCGATTTCGGCGTATCCAGCGCGAGCATTTTCGCGGAGTTGCTCAATAATTCGCTTGTCAGTTGCGTCCACGCCGCTATTCTAGGCGGTTTGGTGCGCGTGTACCGATAATTCGGTGGTTTTGGCGCGCTAAGGCCCACGTTCGGTAATGGTGATCAACTGCGTTGCGGTGTCGGGCTGTTCTGTAGACGACCGAGTAAAGGCGGATCGAACGGTGTCCATAGTCGAGATGTTGTGTGAGCTTCGCATCCAGACCACTGCGATGATCGCCGCAATAAACCCACCGAGCGCCGCCACACCGATCGCCCACCGCGGACCAAACGCATTCGATACCCAACCCGCGAGGGGCGAGCCGATGAGCGTCGCTCCGACCAGCAATGTTGAGAAAATGGCCATCACCCGCCCTCGATAAATTTCGTCAGTCGTGGTTTGGATGTAGCTGTTGATTGTCGCTACCATCAGAACGGCTCCGAAGCCCAAAATCGGATACAGCACAACAAACGTGGTCACGGTCGGCGCCAGTGCCGCTGCCAACCCACCGACGGCGATCGACGCGGCAGCCATGGTGATGACCGAAAGTCGTGGCCGGGAGCTCCGAGCAACCAGTAAAGCACCGCCCAGTGACCCCACAGCCAGAGCCGACATGATGAAACCGTAATCGTGTGCGCCGAGCCCGAATTCGATTACCGCCATGGTGCTAGAAAAAATTCCGAAGTTGAATACAACTGTGCCGACGATGAACAGCATGGCGAGCACGACAACAAGGTCTTTGCGAGATTGGATGTAGGCGAGCCCGGCTCGGAATTGTCCGCGTTCTTTCGGCGCCTTCGGCACTGCGTGCAATTCCTTGCGCCGGAGCAATGAAATTGACACGACGGCAGAGGAAAAGAGGAGTCCGGCAACAAGAATTGTCCAGCCCGTCCCTACTGCCGAGATTCCGATCCCCGCCAATGCCGGTCCAATGAGGCGCGAGGTGTTGAACATCGTTGAGTTGAGTCCAATCGCGTTGGATACGGTGTCTTTGCTAACGAGTTCGTTGACAAAAACTTGGCGGGCGGGGGTCTCTATCGATTGGACAATGCCAAGTCCCAGCGCGAGCGCATAAACGAGCCCAAGATTTGCAACACCGGTCAATACGGCGATACCGAGGACAACTCCGAACAGAGTTTCCAAGACTGCTGCCCAGAGGATTATCGTCCGGCCCCGAAATCGGTCGATGAACGGACCAACAAACGGTCCGAGAATTAGGATCGGACCGAACTGCAGAGCGAGACTCACTCCTAGCGCGACGGCATCGTCGTTGGTGAGCTCGGTGAGGACAAGCCAGTCCTGCGCGGCACGTTGCCCCCATCCGCCGATGTTGGACAGGAGTGCACCGAAGATCCAAATGCGGAAGTTGCGGTTCGACAGGGCGCGAAACATGGACGGTCTTGGATCACGTGCTTTTCGCTTTCGACCACTGACCATGTCTCTCATCCTAAGCAGGGGATGGCGCAACGCCCGCACCGCCTAAAATGGGCGCATGTCTACGGTTTGCGGAACCTGCCACACCCCTGTCGACTTCGCGGCGAAATGAAGGGTGAATACAAGGTCCCTGGCGGAAAGCTGATTATTGTCGAGGCCGAGGAACGCGGCGGTCGACTTGTCAACGTCGTTATTTCGGGGGACTTCTTTCTTGAACCGGACGAAGCCTTGGAAGCAATGACTCGCGCAATCGAGGGACTCCCGATTACGTCTGAAGCAGGGGAAATCGCGCGCAGAGTTCGTGACGCTCTTCCTGACGACGTCGTCATGCTCGGAATTCACCCGGAAGCGGTCGCAACAGCGGTCCGACGCGCGATTGCGGATGCTCGGTCTTTCGCAGAATACAACTGGGAGTTTCTCGCTCCCGAGCCGCTCTCGGCGGCCGAACACATGGCGCTCGACCAAGTCTTGACGGAAGAAGTTGGCGCGGGTCGTCGCGGGCCAACGCTTCGTTTTTGGGAGTGGAATGAAAAAGCGGTGATCATCGGGTCTTTTCAATCACTTCGAAACGAGGTCGATATCGACGAAGCCGCTTCGCGGGGAGTCCGGGTGTTTCGCCGAGTGAGCGGTGGTGGCGCGATGTTTATCGAACCCGGAAACACCATCACCTACTCGATTTACGCCCCCGCCGAACTTGTCCGCGGCATGTCGTTTGCCGACTCCTACGCGTTCCTTGACGATTGGGTGCTGCAGGCACTTCACTCCATTGGAATCGCGGCAGAATACAAGCCGCTCAACGATATCGCGAGCCCACAGGGCAAGATCGGTGGTGCAGCGCAGAAGAGGTTGGGAAACGGCGCAGTGTTGCATCACGTGACAATGGCCTACGACATCGATGCAAACGCGATGATGCAGGTTTTGCGAATTGGCCGCGAAAAATTGAGCGACAAAGGGGTGGCGAGTGCGGCGAAGCGCGTGGACCCCATCAAAAGCCAGTCGGGAATGTCACGAATCGAGGTCATCGGCAGGATGGTTGAGACGTTCCGTGAACTGTACGGACTGACAGACGGGGAAATCACTGCGGACGAGCGTGCTCGAGCTGCCCTTCTCGTGACCGACAAATTCCTCACCGACGAGTGGTTATTGCGGGTCCCCTAGGCCTCGAATTTGTAGCCGAGACCGCGAATCGTCAAGATGTACCTCGGATTCGCGGGGTCCGGTTCGATTTTGCTTCGAATGCGCTTCACATGGACATCGAGCGTCTTTGTATCCCCGTAATAGTTCGACCCCCACACCCGATCAATTATTTGACCTCGGGTCAATACCCGATTGGTGTTGTCCATCAGATATTCGAGTAATTCAAACTCCTTGAGGGGCAGGGTCACGGGTTCCCCATCTAAAGTGACCGTGTGGCGTTCGGTGTCGAGTCGAACAGGGCCTGCTTCGAGAACAGATCGTGCCTCATGCGAATCCTGAACCGCCCCTCGGCGCAAAACTGCCTTGATCCGGGCGAGCAATTCGCGGGTGGAGTAGGGCTTGACGACATAGTCATCCGCTCCGATTTCTAGACCAACCACCTTGTCGACCTCGGAATCCTTTGCCGTGACCATAATGATCGGTACGGCAGATAGCGTTCGAATTTCACGACAAACGTCTACCCCGCTCATACCCGGAAGCATCAAGTCCAACAAAATCAGATCCGGCGAGTTGTGTCGCCATTGAACCAGCGCAGCGGGTCCATCTGCCGCTTCGAGTACATCGAATCCTTCTCGCTGGAGGATGTACACGAGCGGTTCGCGCAGGGATTGTTCGTCTTCGACCACGAGCACTCTACTCATGACTCTTCTCCTCGCTCGTGTCCACCAGTCTAGGCAGGCGCATGGTAAAGGTTGAGCCCACGCCCTGCTGCGAAAATAGCGTTACTTCACCGCGGTGGCTCAAGCTGATGTGTTTCACGAGACTGAGTCCGAGTCCCGTTCCTCCCGTGGTGCGGTCGCGTGATTCATCCACGCGGTAGAACCGTTCAAAAACACGCGCTTGCTCGTCCACGGGGATACCGATCCCCTGATCCGTCACGATAACGTCGAGGTGTCCGTTTCGGGTTGTTACCCCAATCCCAACCTGCTGATTTTTGTCGGAATACTGAATTGCGTTCTCAAGTAAATTCTTGACGGCTACAGTCAGCAGTTCTCCGTCCCCCATAACGAGGATGTCCTCTGGCACTTTCGCGTTCATAGTGATGCTTTTCGCCTCGGCGATGACGATAGTGCGTTCAAGAGCCTCGCGGATAACCGCTCCGATGTTAACGGGACGCGCATTCGACAGAATGTCGGACGATTCGACCCGGGACAACTGAATGATTTCGTTGACGAGATTTGACAATCGCCGCGCTTCGCGCCGGAGACTGTCAGCAAATTTGTGCATCTGCTGAGGGTCGTCGAGCGCACCCTCGATTGCCTCGCTGAGAAGAGTTATTGCACCGATGGGAGTTTTGATTTCGTGGGTGACATTGGCGATAAAGTCTCGACGGATCGTGTCGAAGTCGCGCTCTTCGGTTGAGTCTTCAATGAGAACCAGCACGAATCCGCTTCCGATGGAGACGGCTCTCGCGTGCAGGTATCGAACGTCACCACGTGAACCAAGCTCAATCTCAAATTCGACCTCGTGTGTCGAGCTGGAGTCGTTGATTTTGCGGACCAGGTTTTGAATCTCGGTGCTGCGGATGACACGGCCAGAGACCAATCCGAGAGCTATCGCAGAGTTGGTCGCCCGAAGAACCGTGAGTGAACTATCTGCGATAAACCCGGCCGACGCCAAAACGCTGATGAGACTCGACGCCATGTCAGTCAAGGATTCGTCGGATGGGGATTTATTGGTGCGCGTTCGCGCCAATCGGAAAAACAACAATGTAACGCCGACTGAGATGGCGGCCACGAAGGTCGCCACCGTTACCAGAATCTCAATTGTTACCATTCATTTCAGGTTAGGTGACGAACGGCGCGCTATCGTGGTTATCGGACCATTTGGTTTGCCTATTTCACCATGTGTTAGCGAGTTGTTAGAACAGTATTAACCTCTCTCTGGTTCGGTGAAAAAACGTATCGAAGGGGTTGCCATGCGCGAGATGTTCGACCAAGAGCTTGAATCGGTTCAAGACCGAATTGTTGCGATTGCCGAGACTGTGTTCACCGTTGTCTCGGACGCTACAACTGCGCTTCTTGATGCGGACGTAAAGTCCGCAGATCGCGCTCTCGTCGGCGCGGAGCTCATTAGTGAGAAGGCACTGTCTTTGGATGAACTGGTTATCCGGATTCTTGCGCTCCAGGCCCCGGTTGCGCGCGACCTTCGTATCCTTGTCTCGACCTTGCGAATCTCGGCCTCGTTTGAGCGAATGGGCGCTCTCGCGTCACACATTGCCACCATTGCCCGGTTTCGTTTTCCTGATTCCGCGATCCCCGACTCACTTTCTGACACATTTGACGAGATGGCGCAACTGGACATCCGCTTGTGTAAAAAACTGATCAAGTTGCTCAAAAACACATCGGTCGATTTAGCGCGCTCGATTCAGGCTGCCGACGCCCGTGTCGACGAGCTTCATCGAGAGGTCTTCGAGGTCGTACTCGACAAATCGTGGAAAGAAAAAGCTGTTCACACGGTGGATGTGACTCTCGCCAGCCGTTATTTCGAGCGAATCGCTGACCATGTTGTGGAGATCTCATCAAAGGTTAGTTACCTCACGACGGGTGATTGGTCAGACAACGATCTCGAAGATTAGGGTGCCGTAAACCCGCTGTTTGTGTTCCGTTCATTTAGTCCTGGTGTCCTAAGAGCAACCACCTAGATCGAGAACCCAAGTTTTGTCGAATCTAGAGGTCCCATGAAAACGAAAGGTACATTGACAATGTTCAATCTAGTAAAAGCTGCGAGTGCGGTTGCTCTCGTCGCACTGACCCTCTCCGGGTGCGCCGCGAACGAAGGCGGAAATGCGGAAACCCCCGCGGGAAGCCTTACCGGCACACTCAATGGTGCCGGCGCATCGTCAGCGGGAACTGCCCAAGAGTCGTGGATCGCTGAGTTCCAGACGGCCAATGCAGGCGTCACGGTCAACTACGACCCCAGTGGTTCCGGTGCTGGTCGTGAGTCGTTCTTCGCCGGTGCTGTTGAGTTCGCCGGCACGGACTCGGCACTGTCGGATGAGGAACTCGCAATGTCCTCGCCGGTCTGTGTAGCTGATGCTGGTTACTTCGAGGTCCCGATTTATGTCTCGCCCATCGCCGTGATTTACAACCTCGACGGTGTGGACTCGCTTAATCTTGCACCCGCAACCATCGCGGGAATCTTCAAAGGCGACATCACCAACTGGAACGACTCGGCGATTGCTGCAGATAACCCTGATGTGGCTCTTCCCGACCTCGCCATTACCGCAGTTCACCGTTCGGATGATTCGGGAACGACCAAGAACTTCACGGACTACCTCAGCAAGAACGCAGGGGATATCTGGGACGGCGAAGTCGGGGACGCATTCCCGTATGCGACTGGTGAAGGGGCATCCGGTACTTCGGGAGTTGTTGATGCCGTCACCAACGGAACCGGGACGATTGGATACGCAGACGCGTCGAAGGCTGGAGATCTCGGAACCGCCAATATCAAAGTTGGCGACACCTGGGTCGGACACACCCCAGAAGGAGCCGCCGCTGTCGTCGCATTGTCACCGCGGGTCGAAGGTCGTTCGGCAACGGACATGGCGGTATCCATCGACCGCACTCTGTCGGACCCGACCGCCTACCCACTTGTTCTCGTTTCGTACCTCATCGGATGTAACGATTACGCAGATGACGCCGTCGGTGCCCTCGTAAACGCGTACGCAACGTATCTGACGAGTGTCGAAGGTCAGGCAACCGCTGCTGCCAACGCCGGATCGGCACCCGTTTCGGGCGCGGTTCAGGAAGAAGCAGCCGCAATCACTGCAGCAATCAAATAACGACTAGGGCCACGAGAGGGGCGTTGAATCTTCATGATGCAGCGCCCCTCTTCTGTCGTTAGGATTTCGCTGTGACCTCAGCGCCGCCCACAATGCCCCGACTTCGGAGAGGCGATCGAATATTCCGTGGCGTTTCCGTTGCGGCCGGTGTCGTCATTCTTTCGGTCTTGGTCCTTGTTGCGGTGTTTTTGGTATTCAAGGCGCTACCGGCACTTGACCCTTCGGTACACATCGAATCGACACCGAACGGGTTTCTGGCCTTCGTTGGGCCGCTTGTTTTTGGCACGTTGTTTTCCGCGACGCTGGCTCTCGTCTTTGCGACGCCGTTATCCATCGGCATCGGACTTTTCATTTCCCATTACGCCCCGCGACGTATTGCATCGGCACTCGGCTATGTGATCGATTTGTTGGCGGCAATCCCGTCGGTTGTCTACGGGCTGTGGGGGATTCAGGTTTTCGCACCGTTCATCCAGCCGGTTTACCAGTGGATGTCCGACAACTGGGGTTTCCTGCCGATTTTCGAAGGCCCGGTCTCGGGCACTGGTCGCACGATTCTCACCGTTGGAGTCGTTCTTGCCATCATGATTTTGCCCATTATGTCGGCCCTCGCTAGAGAAGTATTTTTGCAGACACCGCGATTGCACGAGGAAGCGGCCCTCGCCCTGGGTGCAACGCGCTGGGAGATGATTCACATGGCTGTTCTCCCGTTCGCCCGCAGCGGCCTTTTATCTGCCGCGATGCTCGGGCTCGGCCGAGCGTTGGGCGAAACGATGGCGGTGGCGATGGTCTTGTCGCCAGCGGCAGCGGTATCGTTCAAACTTCTCACTTCAGAAAACCCTTCGACAATTGCGTCTACCATTGCCCTCGACTTCCCTGAAGCGTCGGGACTAGATGTCAACGCACTCATTGCGGCAGGGCTTGTTCTCTTTGCGATCACGATGGTGGTCAACTCATTCGCGCGCGCGATCGTGACACGTCAACGCGTCAAGATGGGTGAAAACTGATGACGACAATTCACGGTCGTGCCACCTCACTGACGAAAGGAATTGTTCTCACGCTTTTCATCAGTGGAATGACCATCTCATTTTTTATCTCCGCGGTTACCCGTGGTGATGGCGAAATCGTCCCACTCGGAATATTCGCTCTGGGCATGGTGGTCTTTGGACTGCTCGTCGTTCCCGCGTCATGGTTGGTCGAGGGTCGTCGGAAGGCAATCAATCGAACAATGACGGGACTTGTTTTTTCGGCCTTCGGTTTCGCGCTAATACCGCTGGTATCGCTTGTCTGGACGGTCGTCACACTGGGTCTCGCTCGATTCGACGGTCAGTTTTTCGGAAGTTCCATGCGCAACATTGTCGGAGCGGGTGGTGGCGCGCTTCACGCAGTCATCGGCACGCTAGAAATTACTCTTATCGCCGCAGTCATCTCGATTCCCATTGGGCTTTTGACCAGTGTCTATCTTGTCGAATACGGTCGAGGTCGATTCTCAAACTGGGTGACGACGATGGTGGATGTCATGACGGGAATTCCATCCATTGTCGCCGGACTGTTCGCGTTTGCGATGTTTTCCCTGTTTTTTGGTCCTGGGGTTCGAATGGGCGTCGCGGGTGCCGTCGCACTCAGTGTGCTGATGATTCCCGTCGTTGTCCGTAGCTCTGAAGAAATGCTCCGGCTCGTGCCTAACGAATTACGTGAGGCGTCCCTTGCGCTCGGCGTACCCAAGTGGCTCACGATCGTTCGAGTCGTTATACCCACGGCGATCGGTGGGCTCGTTACGGGAATCATGATCGCGATTGCACGAGTGATTGGCGAGACGGCGCCACTACTAATTGTGGCCGGATTCACGCAAAGCATGAATTACAACCCGTTCAGCGAGCGAATGATGACTTTACCTGTCTTTGTCTATAACTCGTATTCCAGCCAAGGAACGGATGCTCAGGCGTACATCGACCGGGCGTGGGCTGGAGCCCTGACACTCATCGTCATTGTCATGGCCCTCAATCTCGGAGCTCGAATTGTCTCGCGCGTGTTTCGGCCCGCAGGGAATCACTAGGAACGGAAAAAAATGGGAAAAATTATCGAACTTGACCACGTCGACGTACTGTATGGTCAGTTTCTCGCTGTCGAGGACGTCTCCCTCACGATTGAACCCCAGACCGTGACCGCATTCATCGGTCCGTCCGGTTGTGGAAAGTCCACTCTCTTGCGCACGATCAACCGCATGCACGAGGTCATCCCCGGGGCGCGGGTTAAGGGAGACATTCGCCTTGACGGCCTCAATCTTTACGGCGATGAGGTCGACCCGGTGGCGGTTCGACGCGACGTGGGGATGGTCTTTCAGCGCCCAAACCCCTTCCCCACGATGTCCATCCGTGACAACGTGCTGGCGGGCTACAAACTCAACAACGACCGAAACTCGAAGTCGGAACAAGACGACATCGTCGAGTCGTCGCTCAAGAGCGCTCACCTGTGGAAAGAGGTCAAAAACCGACTCGACAAGCCCGGTGGGGGCTTGTCAGGCGGACAGCAACAGCGTTTGTGCATTGCACGCGCAATCGCAGTTCGGCCCCGCGTGCTGTTGATGGACGAGCCAACGTCAGCACTCGACCCGATCTCTACTCAGGCAATCGAAGACCTCGTGTCACAACTAAAGAACGACTACACAATCGTCATTGTCACGCACAACATGCAGCAGGCTGCGCGAGTATCCGACCGAACCGCTTTTTTCAATATCGCAGGCGAGGGCGAGCCGGGAAAACTCATTGAATTCGACGACACGTCCGTAATTTTTTCGAACCCAACTCAGAAGAACACCGAGGATTACATCTCGGGTCGTTTCGGCTAGTTAGCGTGTCGTCAAAGCCTCGAACTCAGGGTGACGGCGAATTACGACAGGAATAAAGGGGCACACCCCAACAATTCGATAATCCGTGTTGTCACGAAACCATTCGAGAACCGAAACGACCAGATCGGTGCCAGCGCCCGTGTTGCGCATTGTCGGAAGGACCTCGGTGTGAAAAAGGCGTGCGACGCCGTCCGACACCTCGAAATCAACCCAGCCAACATCGACGCCATCACGAAGCCCTGTAATGCGCTCGCTCTCGACTCGTAAATCCATTGATGACCTCAGTCCTCAGTGTGCAGCGGCAGCCGCGTCGGCTGCTTCTTGGTGGCCACTTTTCTCTCGAAGCGGCTCGGCCTTAATGAACCACGACAGAACAAACGCGATGATGGAGATAACCAACGCGACGGAATACACCGACTGTGCTGACAATGCGAAGCCTTCGATGAACGGAGCCTTGAGTACGTCCGCGGCACCATTGAGAAACGACGTGTTTCCACTCAGGGAGTCCGCCAGTGATTCAGGGTTTGACGAGGAACTAGTGAACATCTCGACGATGCCCGCGTTGGCGGGGTCATTCACAATCGCCGGATCGGCCAGCGCCGCTCCGAGCTGTTTTTGGGTTTCCGCTCGACTGAATATTTCCTTGAGGGCTTCGGGAATCTTGCCAAACAATACAGAAAACAGCACGGCAGTGCCGAGAGTGCCACCGATCTGGCGGAAGAATGTCGCACCCGCGGTCGCAACCCCCACCTGTCCTGGTTCGACAGCGTTTTGGCTGGCGATTGTCAAGGTCTGCATCATTAACCCGAGCCCAGAGCCCACAATCAACATGCCGATCATGAGGAACCAGAGGTCAGAGTCTTTATTGATTTGGACCAGCCACACGAACGCCACGACGAGCAGTCCGGTTCCGAAAATAGGAAGTGCCTTGTAGCGCCCTGTTTTCGAAATTACGCGACCACCAATTGCTGTGGCCGTCATGATTCCGAGGACCATCGGCAACATTTGGATTCCGCTTTCTGTCGGAGTAGATCCAACGACGAGTTGCAGGAAAAGTGGGATGGTCATCATCGCACCGAACATTGCGAAGCCAACCAGGATTCCAAGAACGGTTATTTGACTGAAAGTCGTCGATTTGAATAGTGACAGTGGGATGAGTGCGGCGTCGCCCATGCGCGCTTCGGCGATGATGAAGCCGACAATTCCCAGGATGCCGAGCGCGTACATCATGATCGAATTCCACGAGAGCCATCCCCACTCGCGACCTTGTTCCGCGACGAGGAGGAGCGGCACAACTGCCAGAATCACGGTGGCGACTCCCATCCAGTCAATTTTGACGAGGTGCTTAATTTGTGGGACGTGAAGGAATCGCCACACCATGTAGACGGCAACCGCACCAATCGGAATGTTCACGAGGAACACCCACCGCCAGCCGTCAATCCACAGAATCTGGTCAGCACCCGCGAAGAAACCGCCAACGAGTGGCCCGAGCACGCTCGAGGAACCGAACACAGCGATGAAGAAGCCTTGGTACTTTGCCCGCTCGCGCGGCGCAACCATGTCGGCGATGATCGTGAAAGCGAGCGACATGAGTCCACCACCACCGATTCCCTGAATGGCGCGGAACACTGCGAGAGTGGGCATCGACCACGCGAAACCAGACAAGACTGATCCGACTAAAAAGATAAAAATTGACGCCATGTAGATTGGGCGACGACCGTAAATGTCGCTTAATTTACCCGCAATCGGTGTGACGACCGTCGACGTAATCAGGTAGGCGGTTGTCACCCACGCCTGCAGCGACAGGCCGTTGAGGTCGTCCGAAATTGTTCTCATGGCAGTTCCGACAACCGTTTGATCGAGTGACGAGAGGAACATCCCGGACATCAGACCGACTAGCACCAGCCAGATTTCACGGGGAGACATCGCATCTGCGGACGAATCTTTTTTAGATTGAGTTGATTGAGGCACGGGGGAAAGCATACGCCCGATAGCCTTGACGAATGAATCGTGGACGAACGCTCCCTCTCCTTTTCGCCCTGATCCTCGCGGGTTGTGTCCCGACTACGCCGGCCCATTCAGAGATCCCCGCCCCAACTCAAAAGCCGGTTGCCGCACCCGCGATTTCTCCTGTGCCGATTCCCGCACCAACGGTCGCGGCAATTAATGTGACGTTGTATTCAACAAACGAGGCCGACTCAATTTGGGTTGTTGCCGACAAGTTACGCCCATTGCAACCTAAGCGGTACGTCCCCGCAGGACTAAAGACGATAAATGTTCCTCACTCTTCCGAGCCAACACTTCGAGATGACGCAGCGAAGGCGTATCTGAAAATGTTTCGCGCGGCGAAAAGCGACAACGTGAACCTTGTTGTTCAAAGCGCGTACCGTTCCTATTCAACGCAGGTCACGGTTTACAACGGATGGGTAGCGTCGTTGGGTCGCAAAGCGGCGGATTTGCAGAGTGCGCGGCCGGGTTATTCCGAACACCAGACCGGGTTGTCCGTCGACATCGCGTCCGCGACGGCGGGTTGCACAATCCAGGCGTGTTTTTCGACGACACCCGAGGGCAAGTGGCTGAACAAGAACGCGTGGCGGTTCGGATGGCACTTGCGCTACCCCAACGGAAAGACCGCTGTCACGGGATATAAGTTCGAGCCGTGGCATTGGCGATACGTCGGAGTTGAACTCGCGACGGAACTGCACCTCACGCCGAAAATCACGATGGAAGAGTTCTTCAATCTGCCAGCAGCCCCTGACTACGCCCCGTAACCCACTACTGCGCGGTGCTTCTGGCGATAGTCTGGAATCCCCGGGTGATTGGAAGGAGCCGACATGACATATGCGTATTTGGGACCCGTTGGCACCTTCACCTGGACCGCTCTTGGACAAGTTCCCGCGGCCGCAGGCGCCGATTGGCTGCCCGTGAACAACGTCGGGGATGCGCTTTCTTCGGTCATTGATGGACGAGCAGAAGCGGCAATGATCGCCGTGGAAAATTCCATTGAAGGTGGTGTCAGTGCAGCGCAGGATGCGCTAGCACAGTCGACAGGACTTCAGATATTGGGTGAGTACCTAGTTCCGGTGAACTTCGACGTCGTCGTTCGTCCAGGGACGGCACTTGCCGACATTCGCATTGTCGTCGCACACCCCGTCGCATACGCACAGTGTCGTCGCTGGCTCGAAGTAAATGTCCCTCATCATGAGCATCTTCCCGCAACCTCTAATGTCGCGGCGGCGCGTGAAATCGTTGATGGCGTGCGCGGAGACGCGGCGATTGCTCCGGCGGGATTTGAAACGCATGTCGACCTCGTGACCCTCGATGCGGGAATCGGTGATAATCCTTCCGCGGTCACGCGATTTGTTTTGATTGGCCAGCGTCGACCGGTTTCGCCACGAACCGGCTCGGACAAGACGACGGTCATTGTTGAACTTCCCGACGACCGACCCGGCGGCTTGCTTGAAATGCTGGAACAATTTGCTACTCGCGGGGTGAATCTGTCGCTACTCGAATCGCGACCAATCGGTGATGCTCTTGGACGGTACCGATTCGTCATCGATATTGACGGACACATCGAAGACGAACGTGTCGCCGACGCACTCCTCGGACTCCGGCGTTACAGCCCCGGACTGCAGTTCCTCGGGTCCTACCATCGTGCTGATGGTCATACCCCCAAAGTTGCCGCACATCACTCCGACACGGCATTCGTCGATGCGCGAAAGTGGCTGGATGGTCTTGTCGGTGGGATTGAGGCATAACGATGATTGACTCGACTGTTTTGCGAACTCAGCCAGACACCGTTCGTTCGTCCCTCGTCGCGCGCGGAGAGGACCCTTCCATTGTTGATGACGCAATCGCCGCCGATAAGGTCCGTCGTGACGCCATTTCCGCCTTCGAGAAACTTCGTGCTGAGCAAAACGCACACGGCAAACTTGTGGCGGTCGCTCCTAAGGAAGAGAAAGCAGTGCTCGTTGCCGCTGCTCAAGACTTGTCCAATCGGGTAAAGGCAGCGGAAAAATCTGCCGCCGACGCGGGCGAAGAATTCAGTCGAATCGCTGGCGGCATTGGAAACATCATTATCAGCGGTGTCCCGGAGGGCGGTGAAGACAATTTCATCACGCTCCGAGAGGTCGGCACGATTCCGACATTTGATTTTGCGCCCCGAGACCACCTCGAACTCGGTGAAATGCTCGGTGCGATCGACACCGCTCGTGGAACCAAAGTGTCGGGTTCTCGTTTCTATTTCCTTTCTGGAATCGGCGCCCGACTCGAAATCGCCCTCATGTCACTGGCCCTTGACCGCGCGATTGCGGCCGGATTTACCCCGCTTATCACTCCGACCCTCGTCAGCCCGGCGATTATGCAGGGGACGGGCTTCCTCGGTGCACACTCCGACGAGATCTACTATTTGCCCGCAGATGATTTGTATCTGACGGGGACGAGCGAAGTCGCGCTGGCGGGATTCCATGCGGATGAAATTATCGACCTTGCTGACGGCCCCAAACGCTACGCGGGCTGGTCTACGTGTTATCGTCGCGAAGCGGGATCGTATGGAAAAGACACCCGCGGAATTCTACGTGTTCACCAGTTCAACAAACTCGAAATGTTTTCATATTGCGCCCCCGCCGAGGCAGAGCTCGAGCATGACCGACTTGTTTCATGGCAGGAAGAGATGATGGGGCTGCTCGGATTGGCTTATCGTGTGATTGATGTTGCCGCAGGCGATTTAGGTTCATCGGCCGCCCGAAAGTTCGACATCGAAGCGTGGATACCAACCCAAGGAACGTATCGTGAACTCACGTCGACGTCGAACTGCACGACGTATCAAGCGCGCAGGCTGAACATCCGGTACCGGCCGGATGGCGGGTCAACAGAAACCGTAGCCACGCTGAACGGAACCCTCGCGACGACCCGATGGCTTGTCGCGATTTTAGAGACACATCAAAATGCGGACGGATCCGTGACAATACCGGAGGCCCTTCGTCCGTACCTCGGCGGCCTAGCCGTCGCGGAGCCGCTTTCGTGACGGCGGAACAACCCGAACCGTGGCTTGTCGCGATTGATATAGACGGAACACTCGTGTCCGACTTTGGCACACTCAACCCTTGGACCATCGTCGAAGTTCAGCGTTTGGTGGAGGCAGGTCACTACGTCACTATTGCGACCGGGCGTTCCGTTCCGATGTCAATTCCGTTCATTGAAGAACTGGGAATTTCACCGGAACTAGTGGTCTGCGCGAATGGCGCGATTATTGTTCGTCGAGACGAATCGGAACCATCGGGATATGTGCGGGACACTGTCGAGTTGTTTGACCCTGGTCTTGTTCTCCGCGAGATTCATGACACCATTCCGGACGCGCACTATGCGGTTGAGGACGAGACGGGCTTGCTGCGCTATACGGGCTGGTTTCCTGACACCGGCGTGAATATGCAAACACAGAAGATGGAAACGTTCGAGGAACTTTTGACGGATCAGGCAACCCGCGTGGTGGTCATAGCGCCCGATTCGCGACAGGACTATTTCACGGACGTCGTGGACATGCTTGGTTTACACAAGGTGACCTATTCAATCGGGTATACGTCATGGCTTGATATCGGGCCGCAAGGCGTCAATAAGGCGACAGCTCTAGAAAAGGTTCGGCTGCGATCCGGAATTCCGCGAAGTAGAGTGATGGCGATCGGAGATGGCCGTAACGACATTGACATGCTCGAATGGGCGGGTGAGTTTGGTCGTGGAATTGCGATGGGTCAAGCCCCGGAAGAAGTTCGTATCGCGGCCAGTGAAATGACCCTCGATGAGTCAGAAGGCGGACTTCCGTCTGCACTGGCGACGCTCGATTAACTCTCTCGATTCACTCGGTTAGACTTAATAACGGAGGGCTGTCCGAGAGGCCGATGGAGCTGGTCTTGAAAACCAGTGGGCAGAAATGTCTCGTGGGTTCGAATCCCACGCCCTCCGCCACAACCACCCAGGAGAACAGTGACCAAGGCAACACCGATCACACATACGCACGAATCTCCACGCCACGCGGCACTATCTGTTCGCCGGCCGTGGGGGACGTTTATGCGTGTTGTCGGACTATCTCTCGCCATCGCCCTCGTTTCGTCAGCATCAATTGCGGGAATTCTCGCGTGGAAAATTACCTCGTCATTTGACTCCGTATTTTTGGCCGGCGAAGAAATCAAGCTCTCGGGTGTTGGCGCGATTGAGGGGGCTTTCAACGTTCTCATCGTCGGGTCGGATACGCGCGCGAATCAGCCTGGGCGATTTGGCGGCGACGCGGCCGGCGGAACCCTCAACGACGTCAACATTGTGGTCCACGTGTCCGAGGACCACTCGCGCGCCGTTGCGGTGTCGGTGCCTCGAGACATGGTGATTCCGATTCCGTCTTGCCCAAGCGAAGACGGAACCAGCATGTCATCGGCGATGGCGGCGCAACCCATCAACGTCGCGCTGTCCTACGGTGGGCTCGCGTGTGCTGTGCTCACGGCGGAGGCGTTAACGGGACTCACGATTGATTACGCCGGACTGATCACGTTTAGCGGAGTCGCGTCTCTTGCCACCGCGATCGGCGGCGTCGACGTGTGTGTCAACGCCGCCGTGGATGATCCGTATACCGGACTCAAATTCCCGGAAAAAGGTACCTACAATATCTCTGGTTGGGAAGCTCTCGCGTTCTTGCGCTCCCGTCACGGTGTGGGCGACGGATCCGACCTCGGCCGCATCTCTTCTCAACAGGTCTATCTCTCGTCGCTTGTTCGGAAAGTTCAAGATGAGGGGGTCCTGCTCGATCCGGCCAAGATTTACGGACTTGCCTCGGTCGCCGCAAACTCGATGACATTGTCGAATTCTCTTTCGAGCCTTGACACCATGGTTGCCATGGCGATGGTTTTGAAAGAGATCCCCCGTGAGAACATTGTGTTTGTGCAATACCCCAGCACTACGGGGTTGGGTGGGGTTTATGCGGGCAAGGTCGCACCGTTACCCGAACTTGCGGATGCATTGTTCACCGCCATTGTGAATGACCAACCGTTCCAACTCGACAAGGACGCCACCGGCGTCGGGTCGGAAATTGAGGCACAACCTGGCGATTCCGAAATAGACCCCAACGCGGAACAAACGGGATCTGGACCGATTTTGACGGGAGTCAAGGGGCAGTCCGCTGCGCAAAACACTTGCTCCGTCTCCTACAACTATTAGGCATATCATCGGCGTCCGCATCGTGTTGCATATCGGTCCCATGAAAACGGGAACCGAAGCATTGTCGTCCCGCCTTTTGTCCGAGCCGCTTCCGGACTCGCTCATTCTGCCGTCCGGAACCGAGTGGCCCCAAAGCCGGATAGACGTCGCCAAGCACCCTGAACTTGAACTGCTGGGAACGCGTCGCGGCGCACCCATTGAACGTCGCCTCGAGTCAATTGTGGGCGAAGCTCGTCGACGTAATGTGCCGGATGTCACGATATTGCTCATCGCCGAGGCGCTGAACGTTGCTCGGTTCCCTGACTACATCATCACGAAGCTGTCGCAATTGGCGGACACCCTGGAAATTGTCTTTTTTGCACGTGCTCAGAGCGCGGCACTGCTCTCATTCGTCGCGCACCGGGTCCAATCGTGGACATCGCCGAGTTACATTCGACCAGAGTACGCGGCAATCCTTAGGGCAACACGAAAGCGGTTTTATTATGATGTCTACTTAAATCGGTGGTCCGGTGACGGACACTCTCTGACGGCCCTCCCTTATTTTGAGGGCGACCGTTTGACGGACGAACTCATGAAGCGATTTACACGCCACACGGGAATTCGGGTGCCCGAGTCCGTCAAGGCCGACCGTGGAAATGCATCACTCGGTAAAGAGCAGCTCGTGCGTCTGGGCGAGATCAAGCGGAAGTTGGCCAGACTTCGGTCAATTCCTGTTCTCGAAAAGTTTGCGGCATGGCTGTACTACTCCGCACGCACAAAAATCCAAAACGAAATTCAGGGCACACGCTGGTCCTTGAAAACCGTGGAGCGACGCGAAATTATCGAGCGATATCGGGAATCGAATGCACAATTCAAGAAGCTCTTGGGGTCGGAATCTCGTCGCGAAATCTGGAAACGTTGGTTCTCGGAACTGGAAGCACCGCCCAGAAAATAATGGGTAACATGGACTGGTACGGGAGACGTCGCATAGTTCGGCCTAGTGCACCACCCTGCTAAGGTGGAGTTCCCTTTAGGGAGCCGTGGGTTCAAATCCCACCGTCTCCGCTCAGTAACGGTTTAATTCGGAGCTTGGGAACAAAGGAGATTCGCCATGGTCACCACCCGAGTCGTTGTTCACGTTGGTCCAATGAAAACCGGGACGACAGCAATTGGCGCGTACTTTTCGGCAGCGCACAAGGCGGGGTTGCTTCCGTCCGAGGTTATATACCCGACGGGCGATCTGTGGTTTCCTGCATCGGGAAGCATCACAAAGCACGGTCAACTCGCCGATTATTTGTATCCAGAGGGTCGACGCGAGGCCGGCCGTAAAACGGCGATTCAACTTCCGGATGACGTTGCTCAAAAAGTCAAGGAACTCGCCGCGCATGCAGCGAAAGGACGCGGTTCGCGAAAGACCACGGTGTTTATCAGTGAGACGCTGGTGGGTCGTGCGAACCTCGGCCGCTTGGTCGATCTGTTGAAGAAGTCGTTTGATGAAGTGGTTTTTGTGATTGCAGTGCGTTCTCCGATAGAGGCTACGCAATCGTTACTTGTCCACAAGATCAAGGAGTGGCGATCGGATCGCGCTGATCTCGATTTGTATGGGATGCTCAAGCGCGCCAATGGGTCTGTCGCATACGATTATCGGCGCATGTTGACACAACTTCACGAACTGCCTATCGACGAATTTGTCATAATCCCTTATTTTGAAGATGAATCGGACGGGTATGCAGTCATTGATCGATTCATGAATATTGTCACCGGAAAACCCGCCATCCGATTGGGGGGTGATTTCGGTTCACGTCGCATTCACCCAAGCCTTCCACTTGCATCGCTCAAGCGTCTGGCCTCTCTCAAGAAGGCAAGGACTAAATTTGAACGCGTCCCATTTGTTGTATCTATTCTTCACACGCTTTTTCTCCGAATCTTGAATGCGGATCGCTCCAAAGTTATGCGTGCGGGATTCAAAACTCGCTCGTCAATTTCGGGCGACTGGGTGATCCCAAGTGAAGAACGTGTTCGAATTTTAGGTCTTTACGCAAATCTAGGAGACGACCTGCGAAAGGCCTTGGGGGCGCAATCGAGTCAATCCGAATGGCGTTCGTGGTTTAAGGCGACGGGACTCTAGATGGCAAAAGTACGACTCCTTGTCCACCTGGGGCCGATGAAAACCGGGACAAGTTCTTTTGCGTACCAATTTTCACTTCTCGCATCACACGGCACACTTCCGACAAACCTGATCTATCCAACGAACGATTTGTGGTTTCCTTCTCGGGGAGAAATTGTTAAACATCACGATCTCGTTGAACTCGCGCTTGCGCCACTTAATGCGTCCGGTGAACGTCGACGGAACACAAGCGCAACTCCCGCTCTCATCCGCGAAAAATTATCCGCCATAGCGGCAGAGGCAAAGTCCCGAGGCGGAGATATTCAGGTGGTGATGGTGTGTGAGATTGGCGACCAACGCGCCACTCCGAAACTGGGAAAGATCCTACGTGGATATTTCGATACCGTGGATTTTGTGATTGTCGCGCGGGACCAGCCGAGTGCGATTCGTTCCCTTCTCGCACAGCAAATTCGAATGTGGGACCGCACCTCGGTTACCGCTCTCGATTCCGGGGCTTTCATGCGCAAACACGCTGTTCGAGGGTCCTATGACTATGCGCGGTTGTGGGACAAGTGGAACACGGGTTCCAAGGATTACGCCGTGCACTTTGTCCCCTATCGATCCGGAGTCGGCACATCCGATCTCTCACAAGACATTTTCAACACTGTCGGGTTCGGTGAGTTTCCGCACAGCCCGAAACTCGCAAACGGCGAACGAATTCATTCAACTTTTTCTCACGAACGTATGAACGAATTGGCCTCTATCAAACGCTGGGCACACCGCTTCTCGGTGATCCCCGGCGCTCGAGAAGTTTTCCGATTGCTTTTTGTATTTGTGGTGCGCAAGGCACATGATGAGTTGAAGCGTAACTCGTCGGAAACCCACGATTCGTGGACACTCACATCATTAGAACGCTCCTTTGTTGTGGAGGAGTACCGCCAATCCAATGAACAATTTCAAGAGAAATTGGGCGCGGAAGCAGACACCGCTCGATGGGCAAATTGGTTCGCCTTGACGCTAGGCCCCGCGGCATGACGGTTACTCGCGCCCTAGTTCATCTCGGTCCCATCAAGACGGGAACCACCGCGCTTTCTCGCTATTTCACGCTGACCAATAAATTTGGTATCACGCCGAAATCCATCATTTACCCCACAGGAGATTTGTGGTTTGGGGCAGACGGCAATATCGTTCGGCAGCGATACGAGATGGAAGGTCTCATGGGCAAAGCGCACCGACCAGAGGGAAACAAGGCGGACGCATCAGTTCCCGGCAGTGACGTGGACCTCGCACTAGCAAAAGTATCCGAAGCGCTTCGAGCAACCACGCTAAAATCCGCTACCGCTATTTTTGTGGTAGAAACGGGCCTCCCTCGCTTTGATCCCCGCCACCTTGACTCCGTTATGAGGCGCCATTTCGATGTTGTGGACTATCTGTTCATCGCTCGTCGACAGGACAAGCTTGTGAGTTCGATAGTTTCCCAACACATGAAAATGTGGGAAAGTTGGTGGGCCACACTCAACCCACGTTGGGAGATGTTCAAGATCCCGAGGCTTCGAGATTTTGCCGCCCTCGACTATTCCGCGCAGTACCGACGTTGGGTAGACGGTGTCGGCGCCGATCATGTCATCGTTGTGCCGTACGACGAAGACGATCACGGGTCATTCGGGACGATCGACCGAATCTTTGAGTTTGCACAATTGGGAATTGCACCTCGAGTAGAGGGAATCGAGGGATTGCGCATCCACCCCACCTATTCAATCGAGGGAATGAAAAAGTTGGCGTGGATAAAATCCGTCACCCGCATTGCGTGGCTTTGGCCACCGCTTCGACCGCGATTGACGACGGCGTGGAAGTCACGGTCCTTCAACTATCACAATCAAGCGATAGGCAGTCTGCCTAACGAAGACGGAACTCCATTCGAACCGTGGACACTGACGGCAGCGGATCGCCAATGGGTGATGCGTCGATTTGCGAAATCCAACCAAACGTTGCGGTCCATGCAGTCCTCGCACGATTCGAGCTGGGATGAGTGGATTCGACAAGTAGAGGAGAACTCTCTGTGACCAAGCCGATTGCTCTTGACATCACTGCAATAGCGGAAATGAATTTCACCACCGGTGTGCAGCGCGTGATTCGCCAGTTTGTCGCCGCAAACATCGAGAACATCGAGTTTATCCGTTACGACGATGGTGCAAACGTGTGGCGTAGCGTCCCAGAGCTGGGAAGCATCGTCGTTCGTGACGAATCGATATTTATCGCTCAAGCTCGAGAGGCGGCGGTCAAGGCTACCGTCGGAGTCGTCCACTTGGGTCGCCGTACATCCACCCGTAAATTTTTGCGTGAAATTCCTTTCGCGCGACTTATCTACAAGTGGTTGAACAGGTTCGTCGCGCGAAACCTACGGCCACAATTGGTTGAGCAAACTTATTCCCTCAAATCTCAGCCAACCTGGGAGCCAAATCCAAATCAGACCTATCTCATGATGGATATTCCCGTCAAGATTTCGCACACGTGGGCAATGCAAGATATTTTCGCCTCAAAGAAAATGCGCAGCATCGTCTATGTGCACGACCTTTTTCCGTTGTCACATAGGCATCTATTTGAACGAGAACACCTCGGCGGCGTGCGCGGACTTCATCTGGAATATCTCGACGCCGTCAGTGATGCGACGGACGTCGTCACGAATTCCGAATTCACTCTGAGTCAATATCGCCGTTTTCTCGATCTGATGGAAACGGGAACGAATCATGGACAGAGTCAGTCGGTCGTCTATCTTCCTTGCCCGCATTTCAGTGCAATCGGTGCAAAGGACGATTCAGTCGCCGGAAGAATTTTTCAGGACGCGACGATACGCGTTCTCGCCATCGGTCAACTCGACAAGCGCAAGAACTTCCAGGTGGTTGTGTCGGCCGTACGCGAGCTTCTCAACAACGGAGAGGACGCGCGGCTGGGAATTCTCGCGGGATATTCCGTTATCACCGATGATGATTTGCGGAGCGCGCTGGACGAATTCACGCCAGAGCAACGAACGCGTATCAGCATTCAGGGTATCGTTTCGGATGCCGAACTCCTTGCAATTTATGAGGCCGTGGACGTTGTCGTCGTTCCCTCACTCGCGGAGGGCTTTGGTCTGCCGGTCGTTGAAGCGCTGTCGCGGGGGAAGCGAGTCATCGCCGCGGATTCAACCGCTTTAACGGAACTCGCGACCAAGTTTGACAAGGATGCGGTGACAATCATCGATCCGTTCGATGTGAAGGGCTGGGCTGATGCCATTCGTCGCGCGAACCAACTTCCCCCCCTTTCGCCAGTGAAACTGTCCAGGGAGTTCCCCAAGAACTGGCGCGAATTTGGTACGAGGGTCATGGCGAAACCGCGGTGACGAGGAAAAAAGTTGCGCTTTTACGGCGGCTATCTGCCCGAGCGAAGCACTACGTGGGGCTTCTGAAACAGGGTTATTCCAATTTTCTAGGCCGATCACCGAATCTCATTAACCTTTACCGCGTTTTTCGGCGAAACCGCACGGCACCTCCGGGAGTAAATCTGGAGTCGAAACCGTCGGGATTCAAGCCACGTTCTACATTGCGCTTTGCGGCGTCGGACGAAACGTATCGGGATGGTTTCTGGGAAGCCACCCCCCGCAACATTTACCAGTCCGAAGTTATTGGTGAGTGGGTCGTTGCGCTCACCGATGTGACACTGGGCTCGCACGGTGAAGCGCGTCTTGAGAACGGTCAATGGCTGCAATTCCCGTTCGTCAATATTCATCCCCCGCGGGGCCACACGGCTGAGGGGGTTGTGATGTCGGTCGACGAATCGGTGTGGATTATTCAGAACGGCTCTGACGCCTTTGGGCATTGGCTTCTGCACGTTCTGCCCCGAATTCACCGTGCGATACAGATCGATGCGACAAAACGAATACTGACACGCCACCCCGGGTGGAACCCGAGTGGTCTTCTTGCGATGGTGGGTTTGACTCCTGAGGACGTCATTTTCTTTCCTCAGAGCGGGCCGGACGGAGGATACGTGCATGTCAAGCATGGCTTGGTGATTTCGCACGCTGCACCTCGAGGAAACGTTGAGCTTTTTCCCCTTGGGACCGAACGATTTGACGCGATGTCATCGGACTTTCTTTCTCTTGCGTCAGAAACTCGTAGTCCGGTGGGCCAAAAACTTTACGTTTCGAGGTCAAGCAGAGATGTGGCCCAGTATCGAGATGGTTGTCAAAACCGGGAGGAACTTGAAGAGTTTTTTGCCGCCGAAGGATTCGAGATTGTGTATCCAGAGAGATTTACGTTCCTCGAGCAGGTGGCGATGTTTCGCGATGCTGACTACATCATCGCGGAAGGTGGAAGCGCACCTCACAACACGCTGTTTTCACGAACGGGGACTAAATTGATCTATATTTCGGCGCGGATGAAGCCCGAAAACAACCATTGGCAACGACGAATTGCGGACCTACGCGGACTTCATTATCGTCACGTCATGCCAACTCGGGAGTTTGCCCAGCGGCGATACACCGTGGATATGGATCAGATTCGTGACGCGTATCGGACTGTCCAATGGCTCTAGCAACTTAGGAGTCTTCATCATCCTCGGTCGGATCGGGCATACTGATGCGCGCGATTCGGTTGGACACCCTTTCGACAACGGTCATCGCAGTCAACATCGTTCGGAGTGACATCGCCATCAGGACGATGAGCAACTTGTTGAGCGCTGAGTCATTGATGCTCACAGCAAAAAACCATGATTCCATTGCTGCGGCGCCGATTGTGCACGGGACAATAATGGCCAGTAAAGGCCAAATCACCGTAAAGCGAAGGATTGGATTCTTCGCCCGAATCCGAATACGTTCGGCGTGAACGTGGATTTCGGCGGAATCACTGTCGGAGCCCGCTTCTTTGAGCTGGTTACGCAACTCCTCGTGGTCCTTTTCATTTTTCTCAAGCCCGGCAAGCCACCTTTTAACAGCGACGGGCAGGTAGAAGACGGCGACGGAGACCAAAACGACGAGTACAATCGCCGACGGGTAATAGCCGAAAACAATCAACGCACCGACGACACCGAATACGGCACTGACGGCACTTCCGAGTTCAAAGACCATGCTCAGAAGCCTGCTTCTGCCAAACATGTGTCGCCGTCGCTGTTGGAGCGCGAGGCCATCGAGGCCTTCGCCGTGTTCCTTTATCGTGATTTTGCCAAGGCGTGACGTGTTGCGCTTACGGAACAAATAGGTCGTAATTCGGAGAAGGTATCCACCGATCAGCGTTACAGCAAAAGCGATGAGAATGAAATCCCACGGCGGGAGCTCGCGCATTGCCGTGGCAAATACTTGAAGCCACGAGAACGACTTAATCCAGTCAGGCAGATTGTCCGCGAGAACCATCCCGAACACCAAAAGCCCAAGGAAGGTTGTTAGAAAGGCCGAAACAATTCGATACGCCAATTCCCATCGGAAGGTACGACAGAGAAAATAGAACTCGTGCATGTCAATCAGATTCGACGGCTGAGGACGAGCCCCAGCAGCGTCTGAACGGAATCCTCCACAGGCTGTGTCCCGTCGAGCGTCACATCCGCCGCGAGCGGCACTTCGTAGCCTTGGCCAACTCCCGTCATCTGCATTGAGGTGTCGGCTTGGCTGCGGGCGTAGAGGCCTTTGGGATCGCGTTGCATACAAATTTCGAGCGGGGTATCAACGAATACCTCAATGAAGTCGCCGTCCGCAAAACGCTCTTTCGCCATTTCGCGGTCCTCACGGAATGGTGAAACGAGCGACACAATGACGACGATTCCCGCTTCCATCATGAGTTCCGCAACGCGGGCAACGCGGCGCACATTTTCTTTGCGGTCTTCGGGCGAGAATGCGAGGTCCTCGGATAGTGTCGACCGAACGGTATCGCCGTCGAGAGTGAACGATCGAAGACCAAGAGTAATGAGTGATTTTTCGAGCTCATCGGCGACGGTGCTTTTTCCTGAACCGGGAAGGCCGGTCAGCCAGAGAACACACGAGCGCAGGCCGTTGAGTTTTTCGCGCTCGGCGCGGCCAACTGCGAAATCGTGTTTGACAACGTCAGACTCGCGCACGAGTGGATGTTTCGACATTCCCGCCGCAACCGTCATCGCGGTAAGTCGATCGACAAGGATGAATCCACCCGTATGAATCGATTCTGCGTAGGGGTCAAGCAAAATAGGTCGGTCGGTGACGATTTCGACACGTCCGATATCGTTCACCTCAAGGGCGTGACCACGAGCTTGTTCGCCAGTTGTGATGTTTCGCACGTAGCGGACAGTCTCGACTCGAGCAGGGATCTCGATCGGACCACTGCGCAGGATGTACGACGCGTGGGTGTCGAGTGGCTTGGTATCGATCCAGACGAGGTCCGCGAGGTGGGCACGCGACGAGGGGATTTCGCCGGCAGCACCAACGATCACGTCTCCGCGGGCGATGTCCACCTCTCTATCCAGGGTGACATGAACGGCTTCAGCTTCTCCCGCGACCTTTGTTTCGTTGGGTGAATAGATACCAGCGATGACCGCTTCGGTCATCGCTGGCCAGACCCGAACAGTGTCACCGACGGTGACGGAACCACGCGCGATGGTGCCGGCGTACCAGCGGACGTCGCCGGCCTTCGACACAAACTGAACGGGAAGACGAAGGCTTCCGTCCCCACCCGAGCGGTCAAGCTCTCGCTCCTGGTCCAGCAGCGACAGGATTGTTACCGAAGCGCCCCAGGGCATGTTCGCTGATGGAACCGTGACGTTGTCACCCACCATTCCTGACACAGGGATGTAGGTGATGTCCTCGAATCCGAACGGCTCGAAGCGACGGCTAAGTTCGTCTACAATTCCGTCAAAAATTGACTGGTCGTAGCCGACGGCATCCATCTTGTTGACAGCGACAACAACGTGTTTCACTCCCATGAGCGAGTTGATCGCAGCGTGACGGACTGATTGGTCACGAACACCTTTGACCGCATCAACGAGGAGCAATCCAAGGTCTGCTTCACTCGCAGCAACAGCCATGTTGCGCGTGTACTGCTCGTGGCCGGGCGAGTCGGCAAGAATCGCACGACGGCCAGACGGCAAATACACGTGACGGTGAGCGACGTCAATGGTGATGCCCTGTTCACGTTCCGATTCGAGTCCATCGGTGAGCTGGCTGTAATCGACCTCACCGTTTGCCATGAGTCGTGAATCATCAATTTCGTCCAGCGGGATTGAGTTCGTTTCGACCAAAAGCCGACCGAGAACTGTTGATTTACCGTCGTCGACTGCGCCGCAGACAACGATGCGAAGAAGCGCACTCGACATTAGAAATACCCCTCGTGCTTTTTGCGCTCCATCGAGGACGCGCCTTTTCCATCGATAAGACGTCCCGATCGTTCTGAGGTGGTCGAGAGTGTCAATTCTGCAATGATTTCGTCCACCGACGCGGCCTCGCCCGTATCCGCGGCAGTGAGTGGGTAACAACCGAGAGTGCGGAAACGAATTCGGCGATTCACGATTTCTTCGCCTGGTTCGAGAGGATATCGGTCGTCATCGATCATGATGAGTTGTCCATTGCGCTCGATGGTGGGTCGTTCTTTCGAAAAATAAAGGGGAACGACGTCAAGTTTTTCGCGTCGGATGTACTTCCACACGTCGAGTTCAGTCCAGTTTGAAATGGGGAATGCGCGCATCGTCTGGCCCGGCTTAAGCGTCGAGTTAACGGTGTGCCAAAACTCGGGGCGTTGGCTCGAAGGGTCCCACGCATGTCCTGGCTCGCGAAGGCTGAACATCCGTTCCTTGGCCCGCGAACGCTCTTCGTCACGACGGGCACCACCGAGGGCAACATCGTATCCACCATTATCGAGTGCCGCACGAAGTGCAACAGTCTTCATCAAACGGGTATATTCGTCCGATCCGTGGGTGAATGGTGTGATCTTGTCATCACGACCATCTGGGTTGGTGTGCACAACGAGATCCAGGTTGTTCGCTCGCGCAGTGTCGTCGCGGAACTTGATCATCTCTTTGAACTTCCAGGTCGTGTCAATGTGCAACACGGGGAAAGGGACTGGCGCCGGTGCAAATGCTTTGACGGCCAGACGCAATAAAACGGTCGAATCCTTGCCAATGGAGTACAAGATGACAGGCTTCTGGAACGCGCTGGCGGCCTCGCGAATCATCCAAATCGCCTCGGCTTCGAGGGCGTCAAGTACGGCGTCTTCGTCGCGCGAGCTCTTCGAATTCATACGCTCCAGCCTACCGTCTCCCCAACTTGTCAAGGGTTGAGAGAAGGTTGGTCAGGGAAACGTGGCGAGCGACTGCGTTGAGGCAAACAGTGGTGACGATTTGATTCGGGTAAGGGCCCCGTCAATTAGGCTGAGAATATGAATCGAATGCTCATCACCGGTGGCGCGGGCTTCATTGGATCGAACTTCGTTCACCACGTGATCAACAACACGGATTACCACGTCACCGTGTTGGACGCCTTGACTTACGCCGGCAACAAGGCGTCGATTGAATCGGTCCTCGGCGACCGTGCGGTGTTCGTTCACGGGAACATTGGCGACAGCGAACTGGTGGATCGACTTATGTCTGGCACAGACGTTATCGTTCATTTCGCAGCGGAATCGCATAACGACAATTCGCTCAATAATCCGCGGCCGTTCGTGGACACGAACATCGTGGGAACGTTTACCCTCATCGAATCGGCTCGACGTCACGGAAAACGTTTCCATCACATTTCGACCGATGAAGTTTACGGCGACCTGGAATTGAACGATCCGAATCGATTCACAGAAAGCACGCCGTACAACCCGTCTAGTCCCTATTCCTCGACAAAAGCGTCGAGCGACCTTCTGGTGCGTGCGTGGGTTCGCTCATTCGGACTTCAGGCGACGTTGTCGAACTGTTCCAACAATTACGGACCATTTCAGCACATTGAGAAATTCATTCCGCGCCAGATTACGAATGTCCTTTCGGGTATCCGACCGAAGATTTACGGGACGGGCAACAATGTGCGGGACTGGATTCACGCCGACGACCATAGTTCTGCTGTTTTGAAAATTGTTGAGCGCGGCGAAATTGGGGAAACATATTTGATTGGTGCTGATGGCGAAAAGTCGAATCTCGAAGTGGTACAGGTCATTCTCGACGCAATGGGGCAACCCACTGATTCGTTTGATTTCGTTGAAGATCGCTCCGGACACGATCTGCGTTACGCGATCGATTCGTCCAAACTTCGAACGAGCCTCGATTGGCGTCCACGCTATACAAATTTCGAGGAGGGGATAGTGGCGACAATCACGTGGTACACCGAAAACCGCTCCTGGTGGGAAAACGACAAGCGGTCGGTCGAAGAGACATATCGCTCGCGAGGGCAGTAAGGAGTGAATCAGGATGTCGTTGCTCGATCTCGCGAGGCTCAGCGTGAATGGGCACGTGTCCCCATTCGAAAACGTGCCGCAATCGCCACGAGATTTGCACGGCTTGTTTACCGGCATCAGCCCGAAATCCTGGACTCCATTCAGACCGAAACACGGAAGAACCGACTCAGCGCTTTCGAAGAAGCGGTCGACGCAGCGCAACTAGCCCATTACTACGGGCGAAAGGGTCCGGGGCATTTGCGATCAGCGCGCCGCCGGGGTGCAATCCCATTTTTGACCCGCGCAATCGAACACCACAGGCCCATCGGAGTTGTCGGTGTTATCACCCCATGGAATTACCCGTTCACGCTCCCCGCGTCTGACGTGATTCCAGCACTCATCGCCGGTAACTCCGTTGTGCTTCTTCCCGACGCCGCGACTCCGGCAACCGCGGACATTGTTGAACGGTTGTTGCGTGACGCTGGACTACCAGCGGGCGTACTCACGGTCATTCACGGGGGTGGGCGGGTACACGGTGACGATCTCGTTGCGAATGCTGACTACATTATGTTCACGGGTTCAACCGCAACAGGCAGAACAGTGGCCGAAAAGTGTGCGACGCGACTAATCGGATTTTCCGGAGAGTTGGGTGGAAAAAACCCGATGATGGTCCTTGGAGGTGCCGATTTCGAGGCGGCAGCGCGCGCCGCAGTTCGCGCGTGTTTTTCCAATTCGGGTCAGTTGTGCGTCAGCATCGAACGAATCTATATCGTTGAGGAACTTTACGATCGTTTTCTCGCCGCGTTTGCCCACAACGTGCGCACGATGAACCTGGGCGCGGGATTCGACTGGGACATCGATATGGGTCCGCTTATTTCTGCCGCACAGTGTGATCGAGTGGCCGCTCACGTAGCTGATGCGGTGAAACGTGGCGCGACAGTCGTCGCGGGCGGGTCAAGGCGGCCGGATATCGCGCCAAACTTTTTTGAGCCGACCATCCTTACTGGCGTAACGGATGACATGGAACTCGGCGCCGGGGAAACGTTCGGCCCCGTCGTTTCGGTGTATCGGGTTGCCGACGACGACGAGGCGATTCGTTGCGCCAATCAGTCTGAATACGGGCTTAATGCGAGTCTCTGGACGAATCGCTCCACGGAAATTGCCCAGCAGATTCACTCGGGAACGATCACCGTGAACGAAGGTTTTTCGGCGAGTTGGGCCTCACACGGAGCTCCAATGGGGGGGATGAAGATGTCAGGAATGGGTCGTCGCCACGGTCGCGACGGCATTCTCAAGTACACCGAATCTCAAACGGTGGCCACGCAGCGACTCCACGGAATCGCCCCCATTGGTTCGCAATCGAACCGTAACTTTGCGCGAATGCTCAACAGGCTGCTGGCGATTTGGAACAAAATTTCCTGACCTCACAGGCGCACACGAAACCGTTCGAGAATTGAAAGTTGCCTCAACGGTTGATGAGGTTGCCGCGTTGAAACCATTCAGTCCATTCGACGGACTCAGCCAAGTCGCCCAACTTCTTTCGGAAGCGCAAATTGGATTCGCGATAGTGATCGATGATGACGATTCGCTCGTCTGGAAGGATTTCCCAGCGAGGGCTTCTGATTAACCGAGCGACCAGCGCGATCGCGAGTCTGAAGACGCCGAAGAGGCTGAAACGTCGAAGGCCGCGTTGTATACGTTTTTGCGAGAATCGAAAAGCTACCTTCTTGTAAAACCCGATGGCAGAAATTTCAAAACGCGAGGCCATAAAGTTACCGCTTCGTTTGAGCGGTTTGCCGAGATTTGCACTAACGTCTACTGATTTCAGGATTCGCTCGAACAATTTTTGAGTGCCGCGATCTGATTCAAGGAACGGCACCACAATTGACCTCACTCGCGGTTCGCTCGATCCCCATCGATCAATGATGCTTGCGTAATCGAATTGGTGTGCAAGGTTCTCATTGGATAGAAAAGTCGAGACTCGAGCATCCCACGAACTGGGATGGGCGCCCCCTTTTAGTCTCTGTCCGATGGCGGACGAAACAATGTATTGCTGTGCGCGAGCAACAAAGACATAGTCAACGGAATCAAAGCGAGTCAGAAGTTCCGAAGTCAGGTCTCCGGGGTTAGGTCGTCGCGACAATGTTTCTTCGACAAAAAACACGGTTGTGTCTGACGTCGCACGAGAACGAAGTTCGTTCGTCAGGTCATCCAGATAAGCACGCACTTGATCGCGGAAAACCTTTTGCAACTTACCTTTGACAACCTGGTCCTCCCCTGTTTGTCGGTTCCAGGATAATTTTGGCGCGAGATGCCTGATGTGTTCAGGGATTACCACATGCGACTCGTTGTGTACGCGAATAGTTCGCGGCATGGCATAAACAACGGATTTCCCCAGTTCACCACGCTCTTGTGACGCGCACATTTGTAACGTGAATGCGGTGGAGCCCGTTTTGACTGGCCCGATGTAGACAACGGCCCTCAGTCGGGGTGCTCCAGAGTTTGTCGTCACAATCTCTCTATTCTAGAAGATTTCCAACCCTAGCCCCCAGCGAGACCTCGGTTTTGGCGCGATAATCCACTCTGATAGACTCGTCAAGTTGTCGAGAGACAATGTGCGCCTGTAGCTCAACGGATAGAGTATCTGACTACGGATCAGACGGTTGGGGGTTCGAATCCCTCCAGGCGCGCACTGTATGCCGCTCAATTTCCGTCCTTGCGACGGGAAAATGACCTTCGGACGGAACTGTGGCTGTCAGTTTCCTTAATAGGCGTCTAATTAGGTGCGCACCCTCGATAATGGGAAAGAAGCTACTCAGGAAGGTCTGACGATTGAAAATATTGGTAACGGGGGCTGCCGGGTTCATCGGATCCGGCGTCGCACGTGAGCTAGCCAATCGCGGGCATCATGTTGTTGCGGCAGACATGTTTTTGGACCGGCTGTATCCGAACGAGCCAAAATTTGTCAATTGGGAACGGTTGAGTAGCGTCCCCAACATCGACAAAATAGTGGTTGATTTGCGGGGTGAGCTTGATGTTCTTCCTGACCAATTTGACGTGGTTGTCAATGCGGCGGCAATGCCCGGCCTCATGACGAGCTGGTCGGAGTTTGACACTTACATGACCTGCAATATCAAGCTGGTGGAGAACCTCATCACACATCGCGTCGGTGAAAAGACCCATTTTGTCCAGTTTTCAACGTCGTCCGTTTACGGCATCACGGCAATCGGTGACGAGAAAAGCGAATGCCTGCCGACCTCGCCTTACGGTGTGACCAAGCTGGCCGCAGAGGAACTCATCCGCGCCTATCACCGTACGCAAGGATTACCCCACACCATTCTTCGACTTTTCTCGGTTTTTGGACCGGGACAGCGGCCTGACATGGCGTATCACAAACTCATCGAGGCAATCAGTGCGGGGAAGGAATTTATCGTTTACGGTGACGGACTTCAGTCGCGAACTAACACGTATATTGACGACTGCGTGGGAATCGTGGCAACAATTGCGGAGACCGGCGCAACAAACGAAGTCTTTAATATTGCGGGAGGCGATTCGGTAACGCTGAATGACGCTATTGCCTCCATTGAACAAGAAATCGGAAAACCCGCTCGTATTAAGAACATGGAAGCCCGTAAAGGAGATCAACGAACCACCTCAGGCGTGACGGAAAAGGCTCATAAAACCTTTGGATTTGCCCCTACCACCAGCTTCAGTGAAGGAATTCGCAAGCAAATTGAATGGCAGCTCGCCCAATAAATGTCCAGCGTGCCGTCGAGGGGGTAAGGGATTGGCTCGAAAAATTCTGGGGCGTTCCTAAACCTTATTTTCAAGACCCTTGTACTGTTTCAATATTTTTAGTTCTGGGTCAGGCACCCCGTCAACCGAAGGCTCGTCAAGAAGGGACTCAAGAATTTCTGGAAGCGCGACATTTAACCCAGGAGAAGTAAATCGAGCTTCGTCAAGGTTTGTAACGAGGTCATCAATAAAAAGGACGTTGATGGGACGCAAACCCAGATCCGCGATCAGCTGTCGAATTCGCGGGCCCTTGGGGCTCCAATCGATACTCGGGAGCACAAAATAGTCAACTATCGACGATGTGCGAAGTTCTGCGAAGGCCACCGAGGGTTCATTAATCGAGCAAATCGAACTGATGATTCCGCGTTGAGCGAGAGCGACGACAATTTCGTGATGACGTTTGACCTGACGGATGGGACCTTCAGAGATGGTGCCGACCCAAAACGTGTCATCGAGGTCCCAGATGACAAGTTTAATTTCTTCCACGGCACACCTCCCCTCAGTGAAGTCGAACCATCCAACCTCGTTCAACGAAAATTTAAACGCCGGGACGCTGTCGCTTGAGTCCCTCGTCCATTGAGACGCGCGCGGCGGCCACGCTTGCCCGGTCGGACACTTCGGGCACTCCGACCTGCCAAAACGCACCACCTTCGGTGAAGTCATGTGCACGAACCTTTGTCACGATTACCGCGGTGGTGTCCACCTGACGCGCCTTGACGAGCGCGTCGGCGAATTCTGTGAGGCTGTGCACCTCGAACGTCACCGCACCCATCGATGCGGCGTGGGCGGCAAAGTTGACGCGTGCGTCGGTTCCGGTTCCCGAGGAATCGGCCAACATGTTGTTGTAGGACGCACCACCTTGGTTTGTTTGTAGTCGCTCGATGACGGCGTATCCCTCGTTATCGCAGACCACGAGAATCATTTTGTGTCCAGACAGCACCGAGGCGTAAATGTCCGAGTTCATCATCAGATACGAACCGTCGCCGACCATGGCAAATACTTCACCGCGCGATCGAGCCATAGCTGCGCCCCACGCGCCCGATATTTCGTACCCCATGCAGGAATAGCCGTACTCGCAATCGAAACTGGCGACGGCTTTACTCATCCAATTGATGTTGAGTTCGCCGGGCAGTCCGCCTGCGGCCGTGAGCACATAATCTTCTTCTGTCGCGGAATCATGAACCAAACCAACGAGTTGAGCGTAACTGGGTGGCCATACTCCGTCGTCCGCGGTGCGGCTGCTGACAAAGACGTCGAGTTGGCTTCGCAGTTGTGACGTGCTCTCGGTCCAGGACGAATCAGTTGTCCAATCACCGAGCGCTTCGCTCAATTCGAGGAGTCCTTCACGGGCATCCGCGACGAGTGGTGCAGATCGGTGCTTGATTGCATCGAAGCGTGCCGCGTTGAGACCGACAAATTGCGTTTCGGGCGGGAACAACGTCCACGAACCCGTGGTGAAGTCCTCCAGACGTGTGCCGACCGCGAGAACGACGTCGGCGTCTCGAACCACCGCGTTTGCCGCTTCCGCACCCGTCACTCCGACCGGTCCGGCGTAGCGGGAGTGGCTCGCAACGAGCGAAGACTTGCCTGCCACCGTCTCAACGACAGGGATTCCGTGCTTTTCGGCGAAGTGTGCCAGTTCGGTTTCTGCCCTCGAATAATGCACCCCGCCCCCCGCGATGATCGCGGGTCGCTGTGCCGATCGCAGCAATTCGACTGCGCGCGCGAGTTGACCGCGGTCAGGTCGAGGCCTGGGGGACTCGTGCACTGTCATCGCAAAGAACGACTCCGGAAAGTCGAATGCGTCGGCGGCGACATCTTGGGGTAAGCCGATAAATGCCGGCCCGCAATCACCGGGATCGAGCATCGTCGCGACCGCCTGCGGTAGCGAACTGAGTATTTGTGCAGGGTGGGTGATGCGATCCCAATATCGAACGACTGGCCGGAACGCATCATTGACAGTAGTTGAGGGAACGCCGAAGTGTTCGACCTGCTGAAGTACGGGGTCCGGTAGTCGAGTCGAAAAGGTGTCACCCGCGATGAAAAGGACGGGAAGCCTGTTGGACATGGCGACACCGGCTGCCGTCACCATGTTGGTCGCCCCCGGCCCAATTGAGCTCGTGCACACCATAATTTGTTGACGGCGTGACGCTTTGGCGAAAGCAGCGGCGGCCAGTCCCATACCTTGCTCGTTTTGACCACGCCATACGGGGAACGCATCCCGATGCGTCTCCAACGAATGCCCGAGGCTCGTCACGTTTCCGTGGCCAAAAATTCCATACGCGCCCGGAAAGAGGGGGACGTTCGCGCCGTCCACTATGGTGCGCTGAGCGATGAGAAAGCGCACGAGCGCTTCGGCGGTCGTGATTCGAATGGTCTTAATTGCCACGCTTTTCTCCTGTGAGGTCTGTCACGGATTCCCACGTCTTGGAATCCCATGAATTGATCAGAGCCTGTTGTACGTTCACGACATCAACGGCTTCGCGGAAACTCGGCGAGAACGCCCCGTCCGTCGCTAATGCTTCGAGGAATGAATAGTCTTCGATCGCGACGAGGTCTTCGAACCCAATCGGGTTTGCTTGACCGGGTGAAAAAACTCCGTGGAACGGGAAGCGATCGCCACCGTAGATCGTGGTATATCCGGAACTAATGTCGTCGGTCAGTTTGTAGTACTGCAATTCGTTCATCTTTTCGAGATTCCACGACAATGCACCTTTCGTGCCAAAAACCTCGAACGCATTTTGACTTTCGGGGCCGACCAACGTGCGACTCACTTCGAACGTTCCCGTCGCACCGTTCTCGAAGTTACAAAGCATCGAGGCAAAGTCTTCGTTTTCTACCTCACCCGTCGGGTCGTCGGGCCGTCCGCGGCCATAGTGGCTTGCTGCTCCCGTGGGAAGCGGACGTCGTGGAATCGTCGTGTTACGCGTCCCCACAACGTCGGTGATGTCCCCAATAAGGTACTGCGCGAGCGACACGGAATGGCTGAGGATGTCGCTTGTCACACCGTAACCTGCTTGGTCAAGGATGAAGCGCCAGGTGAGCAGCCCGAGTTCGTCGCTACCGTACATCGACACAAATCGACCGCGATAGTGGGTGATTTCGCCCAGTTCACCGGAGGCAATGAGATTCCGCGCGTGCATCACTAGAGGAGCCCACAGATAGTTGTAGCCGACACCGGTTCGAACACCGGCCTTCTTTGCCATCTCATAGGCGGCGACCGTCTGTTCGGGCTTTCCCCCAATCGGCTTTTCGCTAAAAACGGATTTACCTGCTGCACACGCCGCTTCAATCATCGGGAGGTGCAACATGTTGGGAGCGGTAACCCAGACCACGTCGACGTCGTCTGATGCGATCGCTTCGCGCCAGTCTGCGACGGCACGTTGGAATCCGAAGTCACGCACCGCCCACTCGCGTCGTTCCTCTTCGGTGTCTGCGCAGACAACGAGCACCGGGTCGAACGAGCGATTCGGAAAAAGCGATGGAATTCGAAGCATTGAACGACTGTGCCCCTGCCCCATCCAGCCGAGACCCAATACGGCGACACCAATTCGACGGTTCATACTCAACTCTTTTCTACGCGGCCCGATGCCGAGGTCATCGGCAGACGGGGGTCTTGTGTTTGGGTGTTCCAAGTCTCTCGAATCCAGTGGTGCTCGGGGTCATCGCAAAACGCCATCGTTCTCTCGTCTCCCGGACCAGCCAGTACGTTAAGAAAGTACATCGGATACTCCGGCGGAGCTACTGTCGGACCGTGATAGCCCTGCGGAACGTTATAGACGTCACCGTCGTGAAGCGTGACTGTATCGTCGACTGATCCGTCGACGGTATAGATGTGGAACAATCCCTGACCGGTCGGGTCGCCGTGAGGACTTTCGCCGCGCCCGATGCGGAAATAGTAAATTTCTTCGTTCGTGGTTGGGCAATCACCGATTCCGTCGTGTCGGTGGGGCGGCCACGATGAAAGGTTTCCTCCGGGAGTGATGACCTCACACACGTTGATGCGGTGTGCCCCCGTGAATGACGTCGGTGTCGCGATATTGGTCACCTGACGCGTCGCGCGGCCCGACCCACGTACTTCGACGGGCACCGCATTTGCGGGGACATGCTGTACGGGGAGGACGTTGCTGGCGCGCGCGGTGCACATCGCAATCTCGCCTGAATCTCCCGTTATTGAGACGACTGATCCGACTGGAATATAAATCCAGTCAGAAACTGACGCGAAAACTCCTTTTCTCCCGGCCAGAGAAAAAGTGGTATCGCCCACTGTGACCGACACATTTTCTGCCGAGAGTGGTACGAGCACGCCCTCCTCGCCATCGAGTGTCACCGTGATGGTGATGCCGGGGTTCAGCGTGTAGACGCGAAGGCCGCTGTAAGCCCAGCCCGCGTTTTCCGGCGTGACATTCACGTCGGCAACGTCGTGGGCGAGAGTTCCTGCGGGGAAAAACCAGGTCATTTCGTTCCTCTCGGCTGAATTGATGCGGCGGGTCGAACAGCTGCGACCGCGCGACCCACCGCTCCTTCCGGGTCACCGTCGTTGGGGTACAAGAGTGTGCGTCCGGCGACAACGCCGCGCACATTAGGTTCTTTCATCGCCGTCTCCCACAGAGCAAAGGTCTCGTCGGAATCACCCACCGGCTCGCCGCCGAGCATCAGGATGGGAAGCGTCGTCGCCGCAGCCACCTCGGCCATACGAGCGGTCGCGGGTATTTTCAACCAGGTGTAGGCGGAGGAAGAGCCGAGGCCCGACGCTATGGCCACCACCGTGGTGAGCGCCTCAACGGATGTGTCGAGGATTGCCCGCCCTGCCGAGTCCTTCAGATACGGCAACGGTTCGATCATCGCCATCAGTTGTCGATCGGCGAGTTCGGTGGTCAGGCGCGCAACCGTCTCAATCGTTCGAGCCACACCGGGGTCGGAATAGTCGATTCGAACGAGCGTTTTTCCGCCGTCCAAACCCATCGCTTCGATGTGGTTCGTGTCGTACGCGGTCAGGCGGTCGTCCAATTCCCAGGCCGCCCCGATGATGCCCCCGCGATTCATCGTGCCGATCGCCACTTTGTCGTTGAGCGCACCAAGCCACGCGAGTTCCTCGAGAATGTCGGCGCTCGCGAGTACGCCATCTACCTCGGGCATGGCGAGACAGCGAACGAGTCGATCGAGAAGGGTGAATCGGTCAGACATCGCCACAGGGTCGGATCCGAGTGAAATCTTGCCCCGTGCGGTGTGGTCAGCTGCGAGGATGATGAGCCGTCCATCTGTTCCGACAATCGGACGTCGGTGTCGTGACCGGAGTGCCGCGGTGAATGAGTCCGGAGAGAACGCGCGCGCGTCAATCAATTCGCGATAGCGGGCGTGGTCGAGGTTCATGCGGCTTCGCCCATCATGTCGGCGAGCTCGTTCACCGTCGGCATCGCGTCGGCACAGGTTAGACGCGTCGAAACTAGCGCGCCCGCGGCACTCGCGAAGCGACCAATTCGGTCGAGTCCCCATTCGTGGAGAAGTCCGTAGCAGAGCGAACCGCCGAAAGCGTCGCCAGCTCCGAGCCCACACACCACCTCGATGGGAAGTGAGGGAATACGGAGCCGTTCGGTTGCGGTCGCGAGCAACACACCTTCAGCACCTAGTTTGATGATCGCAAGTTGAACTCCGGCTGCGAGAAGCGCATCGGCCGCCTCGTCGGGCACGTCGGTTCCGACGGCTATTGCGCTTTCTTCGCGATTGCCTACGACAACAGTTGCTAGGGAAATTGCCCGCGTGGCCATCGCTCGAGCATCCGCGGGACTCGCCCACAGCGTTGGTCGGTAGTCAAGGTCGAGGATGGTGTGGGTGTCTCGAGACCGAAGTGACATCCAATCGAGGCATGTCGCTGCCGTTGACCCTTGTGCAAGCGACGCTTGGCTGATCCACAGAATGCGAGAACCTTTCACGACATCGGCGGGCACATCAGCGGTGGTCAATGAGGTGTCGGGGGCGGCCGGGCCTCGATAGAAAATGACGGTCGGACTCTCGGGGGGTGTCAGGGCGGCGAACGCGAGAGGTGTTTGCGCATCTTTCACGGTGTCCACAAAAGTTGTGTCGACACCCCATTCCGCAAGTCGAGTTTTCACGTATTCGCCGAACGCGTCGCCCCCGACTTTCGTGGCGAGCGCGACTCGAAGTCCGAGCTGCGCCGCGGCAACCGCCACGTTTGTTGGGCTTCCGCCCACGGATTTCTGGAAGTTCTGTTGACCGTCGAATCCGACATTCGGTTCCATCGAATACAGGTCGACACTTATCCGGCCGACACTCAAAACATCCACGGTTTCCAATGGTCTATCCGAGAGTGGGGGCGACAATGTCGGTCAAGTATTTGAGTGATGCCGAGACGCTTGTGACCGGCCCCTCGCCCTCGGAGGGGAACCCGTTCGTGATTGCGGTGTCTTGTTCGATGACGTACCACCCGCGATAACCGCCGGCTTCGAGGGTTTGCACGACACCGAGGATGTCGACATCACCGGCCCCGAGGTTTGTGAACACTCCGGCTTGTGTCGCCGCCATGAGCGAGACTTCACGTCGAAGTACCGCCGCGGTCATGTCGAGACGGATGTCCTTGAGATGGACGTGTCCGACGCGGTTGAAAGCTGTCTTGGCGAATTCCACGGGGTCCTGGCCGCCGAATGCCATGTGTCCCGTGTCGAGACAGAAACTGACATCACAACTGTCGAGCACGCGCGAAATGTCATCTTTCGTCTCGACGAGCGTCTGAACATGCGGGTGGAGTACCTGCTGAATACCGTGCTCGCCGCAGATGTCATCAATCACGTTGAGCATCTCGGTCATGTGACGTTTTTCCTCGGTCGTCAAGGCGCGTGGGTATGCCCAGTCCCAGTCCTGGATAGTTGACGACACCATCTTGGTCGCGCCGGCTTTCTGAAACAATTGCGCGACGGCGGTGGCGCTTGCAATCGTCGCGTCACGTTGAGCCGGGTCGTGAACGACCACGGGAGTAAAACCTCCGAGCAGTGCCATTCCGTGCTGATTGAGTTCTGCGGTCAATTCCGCAGGATCATCCGGCAGGAACCCCGCCGCGCCCAGTTCTGTCGCGGTGAAACCCAGCCCAGCCATTTCCCCCAAGACACGTTCTTTAGGGAGCATCGCGCCCCAGTCGGGAACTTCGCAAATGCCCCACGAGATGGGAGCAGAAGCGACGCGGGAGAGGAAGTCGGACACGGGAAACCTTTCGTTGGAACGCTCCAACAAGTATGGCAGACTAAAAGTCCGCACCGCAATACATCGTTTTTGAGAAAAGGGAGTTTGCCGTGAAAGTTCTCGTTGCCGGGGCAGGCCGAATGGGGTCGATTCGTATCGAAGACCTCGTCGCGGACCCCCGAGTGAGCAGCGTATCCGTTACAAATCGGAGTAACGAACGAGCACAAACCGTTGCGGCTCAGTTTGGCGCCACCGTCGTACCCTGGGAATCCATCGCCGACACGGATGCCGACGCAGCGGTTGTCGCGGTTGGCACTGACGCCCACGAACTCGTTTTCGATGCCGTTCTCCCGCGAGGGATTCCCGTGTTGTGTGAAAAACCCATCGCACTGACCCTCGCCGCGACACAGGGCGTGATTTACACGGCGTCCGCCCACGGCTCGTCACTTCAGATCGGATTCCAGCGTCGATTCGATGATGCAATTCGGGTGGTTCACGATTCGATCGAATCGGGTCGAGTCGGAACGCTGTATTCCCTGACCATGACGGCGCACGATCACACACCGAGCGAACGGGAGTTCATTGCCGGTAGTGGCGGGATTTTCCGAGACATGCTCGTTCACGATTTTGACCTTGTTCGCTGGCTAACGGGAAGCGAGATCGAAACGGTTTTCGCCACAAAGGGTGTCCTCGCTCACGCTGATTATGCCGATTTTGATGATGCGGACGTGTGCTCCGTTATCGCCGTCACGACCAGCGGTGTCCAGGTAGTCATTACCGGAACGCGTCACGATGCACTCGGCCAGGATGTTCGACTCGAGGCGTTCGGTTCCTACGACTCGATATCCGCTGGGCTCAACCCGCGCACACCGTTACGAACCGCGGAGAACAGCCTGCCCCTCAACACCGACCCGTACCGTGGATTCGTCGACCGTTTTCGCGACGCGTTCCGAAACGAGACGCACTCGTTCGTCTCATTCGCGGCGGGAGAAATTGCGAACCCCTGTCCGCCTGAGTCGGCGGTCGAAAGTTTGCGCATCGCCGTCGCGTGCGAGCAATCGGTGGAAACGGGTTCCGCGGTTCGGCTTATAGACGTGAACTGAGCCGATGTCGACCTCCCGCCCCACCATTAATGACGTCGCGACCCGAGCCGGCGTGTCAAAGTCGCTCGTGTCGCTGGCCCTTTCGGGATCGACGAAGGTGAGTGATGCGAGTCGGCAACGAATCGTGGATGCGGTTGCCGAATTGGGGTACCGCCGAAATGCGGCGGCGAGAAGTCTCGCGGTTCGCCGAAGCCACACCATCGGGGTGCTCATCCTCGATCTACACAACCCGGTTTTCGCGGAGATACTCGACGGGGTTCAAATTGAAGTTCGTGAACACGGTTTCAGCACGATGTTGATTTCGGGAGGGGCAGACCCAGAACTGGAACGCGCAGAAATCGAAACGCTCTTACAGTTCCAAGTTGAAGGTCTAGTTCTCATCGCACATCGGCTGCCCGCATCCGTCCTTAGGGCCATCGCCGCAGACGTACCAACGGTCGTTGTGACCCGTGACGATATCGCGGTCCCTAACATGGACTCCGTTTCCAATGACGATGTTGCGGGAGCTCGTCTGGCGGTGAATCACCTCGTTGAATTAGGACATTCTCGAATCGTGCACTTGGACGGCGGCGAAAATCCGGTGTCGCACGCACGGGCTGATGGCTACCGGCTGGCAATGACCCAGCACGGATTGTCGGAACACATTCGGGTCGTGCCCGGGGGGCTCACTGATGCAAAAGGGTACGCGGCGGCCTGCGAGGCATTGTCATCGTCACCCACGGCACTGTTCGTCGCAAACGATGTCGCCGCAATTGGGGCGATTGCCGCGGTGGAGAACTCGAACCTGCGGGTTCCTGAAGACATCTCGGTCATCGGATACGACGGAATCAGCATCGGTGGCCTGCGACGACTCAACCTCACGACAATCGCACAACCACTTGCCGACCTTGGTCGACTCGCGGCACAGCACATGCTCTATCGAATCAACAACCGCACCGCACCGGCCGTCCGCCAACATGTTTCAGCAACTTTGGTGATTCGAGGAACAACCGGGCGCTTAAAAACTAGGGCTTAGACGCGACTGCCCACTCTCTGAACCACTGAAGGCATTCGGGGTTCGCTAGCGATGAGGTGTCACGCTCAGCGCGTCCCGTGACAATGTCAGCGACCGCGAGTTCGGTCATCTTGCCGCTTCGGGTTCGGGGAAGGTCAGGAACGTCGACGATGATCGCCGGAACGTGTCTCGGGCTCGCTTGGGTTCGGAGGGTGGTCCGAATGAGCCCCGCCATCTCGTCAGTGAGGGGCTGATCGAGGACCACGAACAACACAACGCGCGCGCTGTCACGATCGGGCTGTTCAATCGCCATCGCCTCCAACACCCCAGGAATCGAAGAAACAACGCGATAAATCTCGGCGGTTCCGATGCGAACCCCATTGACGTTGAGCGTCGCATCGAGACGACCAAGGATTTCGAATCCCCCCGCCTCGGTTCGTCGCGCATAATCCCCGTGCGCCCAGACCCCCTGAAAGCGGTCGAAGTAGGCGCCGTGTCGACGAGAGCCGTCAACATCCCCCCAAAACTTCAGCGGGACCGAGGGGAAAGGTGTTCGACAAACCAGTTCACCTTCCTCCGACCGCTCCGCCTCGGAACCGTCAGCGCGAAATACGGTGACGTCGAGCCCCAACGCGGGACCCTGAATTTCACCGCGCACGACCGGCTCGGTATCGACGCCTAGCACGAGGCAACCGCAAAGATCGGTGCCACCGGCGATGGACGCGACCTTCACGTCACTCGACACGGCATCGGCAATCCAGTCATAGCCGGTCGCCGCAAGTGGTGAACCGGTGGACGCGATAGTTCGAAGTGCGGTCAAGTCGAAATCATGTCGAGGTTGAATTGCCGCGCGGCGCCACGAATCAATCAACGCAGCAGAAACTCCTAGGAACGTTAAGCGTTCGTCGTGCGCAATTCTCCACAAGCGGGAAATGTCAGGGTACCCAGGGCTACCGTCGCAGAGCACGATTGTTGCCCCCCGCCCCAGCCCGCACAACAACCAATTCCACATCATCCAACCGCACGTGGTTGCGTAAAGAATGGTGTCGCCCGATCGCACATCGAGGTGATAGCCCTGCTCACTGAGAACCTTGATTAACACGCCCGCTGCCGAATGAACAATGCACTTGGGGCGACCAGTCGTTCCGCTCGAAAACAAAATGAAACCCGGGTGGTTGAAAGAGAGCGGAGTGGGCAGCAACTCGCTACCGTGGTGCGGTGCAAGCCACTCATTCCACGTCGAATGCGAGTCAGTCGCACCGATCACAACAACGGTCGTGAGGGTTGGCAATTGACTGACCACCTGTGCAATCGATTCGGCAAGGGGGATCTCTTTGCCCCCGTACCGGGCGAATGCCGCCGTCAAGAGGACGATTGGTTCGATCTGGCCGAACCGATCTACCAGTGCGGTCGGACCAAAATCTGTCGATGCCGTGCTGACGACAGCGCCGATGGACAGTGCGCCAAGAGCAAAAATCACTGTTTCGATTACATTCGGTGTCCACGCCACAACTCGGTCGCCAACGTGCACCCCGGACGCGCGTAGGGCCGATCCGCAGGCTGCGACTTCTGCGCGGAGTTCCCCAAGCGTGAGTGAACGTCGCGGCGAATCCTCGGAGTACGAAATCAGCGCCTCAAACAACGGATCGCCAGCCAACAGTGTGTCAACAATATTGAGTCGAGCGTCAGGAAACCATTCTGTCCCTTCGAAGCCTTCCCCTCGCGTCGCGCGCTCTCCGCGCACTCCGACAATTCCCAATTCGTCCCACGCCTCGAGCCAGAAGTTGTCGGGATTCTCAATCGACCACTGGTGTAATTCTCGGAAACCGGAAAAGCCGTGACGATTGATTGCACTATCCATGAGCATGAGCGAATACTACCCAGCAGCTCTCACGGATCAGGGTTTGTACGAGTCGACTTCGATTTCGACGAGCATGTGCGGGTTGATGAATTGAAGTCCGGCAATCATGGTCGCAGCCGGTTTGATTGTGGCAAAAACCTCACCGTGAGCCTTGCCCACGGCCTCCATGTCGGAAGCGTCGGACAAATACATGCGGGTACGAACGATGTCGTCCACCGAGTGACCGGCCTCGGCGAGTGCCGCGGTGATTATGCCGAGCGCAACTTTGGTCTGGCCATAGGCGTCACCGGCGTGCTGGAGCTCACCGTTTACGGTCGCCGTTGTTCCCGAGACATGAACCGATGGACCGGCAACGGTTGCTCGCGAATAGCCAATGGTGTCCTCCCACGGACCACCCGATGAAATTAGTTTGTCAGCCGCCATTATCGAACCCTTTCACCAATGATTAGTCCCCAGTATTACGCAGAGGCGTCGACCTTTTCGGTGATAGTGATGCTGTTGACCAAGTGCTGAACCTGCCATGTGAGGGCCGCATCCGCCAGATCCACGAACTCTTGTGGCTGAGCGAGAACATCCATTCGTCCCGCCATCCACATCACCGCTCCTGACGTTGCCATACCGATGTTAGTCGCGTGGAAAATCGCGCTCGGATTCCGCGTCAAAATTTCGTTCGAGAATTTTTCCCGATCGGGTTGATTCTCCGAAACAGTCCCCTGCTGCAGGTCGATAACCAATTGCGTGATGAACATGAGGTTTCGAAAAAAGCTGCTTTCGAAGGCTGCGCCAGAGTGCGCGCGCGCAATCTCGGGTGACTCAAACGAGTGGAACGGGTAATTCAGTACTTGTGTCCAGCCGCCAAGTTTCCGGCCACAAACGACGCGAGCATGAATGTAAGCCTCGAGTCGGGAACGTGGATTGCGCTCTGCAGCCTCGGTCGCATCAATTAAGTCCAGAGAATAGTTCTGATGAACCAGTTCTGCGCATTCGGCAACGAGTCCGTCGCGTGAACCGAAATGATGATTGACCATTGCCACCGAATAGCCAAGCATCTGTGCGACTGTTGTTACCTTGAACCGATTGAGGCCAAGCTCGCGAACGAGATGAATTGACAGCCACAAGAATTTCTCGCGTTGGGATGGCTCGGTGATTCCCGATAGTTCGAGCCAAAAATCTTTCGTCAATGTGGGGTCGGTTATCGGTCGCGTACCTTTCAGCGGACGGCCCATGGCAAAATACTAACATTACTTCGGTTTATTATTCCGAAATTTGTGGGACGAATTTCCTGGTTGGTCCTCTGATTAGACTGGCGAAATGACAGACAAACGACCAACGGCACTCATAACCGGGGCAAGCAGTGGAATCGGCGCAGTGTTTGCTCGCGAATTCGCATCGCGCGGCCACGATCTTGTCATCGCGGCTCGACGAACGGAACGATTAACCGCACTGGCCGAAGAAATCACCGCGGATCACGGTGTGACTGTGCGCGTGATCGCCTCCGACCTTTCGGTTCCGGGAGCGGCGAAAAAACTCGCGACCGCGGTCGGGAAGACGCCGATTGACGTTCTCGTCAACAATTCGGGGTGGGGTCGCATCGGCGAATTCGTAACCGAAGATCTTGACAGTATGGCCGACGAAATCAACGTCAACATCGTCTCGCTGACGCAATTATCCAGGTTGTTCGTGGCTCCTATGGTCGAGCGCGGTCGTGGAACAATCATCAACATTGCGTCGGTGGCCGCGTACCAACCGGTCCCCAACATGGCGGTATACGCGGCGACGAAAGCCTATGTGCTCTCTTTCACCGAAGGCCTATGGGGCGAATTACAGGGAACGGGAGTAACGGCGCTCGCCGTGTCCCCGGGCGGCACGGCTACAGAATTCTTTGACGTCGCTGGTGGAAGGTCCATGGGAAGCGCGCTCATGACTCCGAACCAAGTTGTTGCCACCGCCATGTCGGCTCTTGACGCGAGGTCTCCGGCCCCCAGTGTCATCGTCGGCGCGGCAAACCGCGTCTTGGCGATGGCGGGACGATTTGTTCCTCGCCGCTATCTCATTTCTGTCGCGAAGGGCTTGATGAAGTCTGGCCGCGCTTAACGCACGGCAGAAAGACTCTCAGTTTTCTCACAGGAAACGTCAGGTATTTTCACAGCAGACTCGCGTTTATTGAGAACATGGCCACACGAGAACGCGAATTCGATCGACACGCGAAACGCCGCTGGACAGCGCAGGACTTTACGGGGGCGCTGGTTCCGCTCTCGACGTCCGTCGCTGTTGCATTTTTCTTTGCTGACGGTGGCGCAACGAATTTCCTTGACATCGTCGCCCTTCCCTACGGCGTAGGGGTGGTGTCTGGGCTCATTGGCACCAACCTCTTCCTCGTCATGATGGTGCTTGCTGCGCGGGTGCCCATTATCGACTCGCTCTTCGGCCACGATCGCGCTCTCGAACTCCACAAGAAATTGGGTAAACCCGTCCTCTACCTCCTCATCGTGCACATGGCTGCGCTCATCGTCGACTACGCATCACGTGTCAACACAGACGTGTGGAGCGAGATTGTCACGATGCTGGGGGTCAATGACCTGCTCTTGTCGTTCCTTTCGATGGGCGTCTTTGTCCTCATCGTCATCACGAGCCTCGTTGCGGTCAAGAGACGTTTGCCACACGGTGTGTGGCACGCGATCCACCTCTTGAGTTATGTCGCGATGTACCTCGGGATGTTCCACCAATTCACCCAAGGAACCCTGTTCGCTGAAGGCACCGCCGGCCGAGCGTATTGGCTAGGGCTCTATCTGGTGGCGACGGTAAGCACGGTGGTTTTCCGCATCATCCTCCCCGTGCTGCGCTCGGTGCGCCACGCGCTAGTCGTCGAAAGTGTGGTGGTCGAAGGACCGGGCACGGTGTCAATCACGATGCGCGGTCGCGAGCTCGCGGCGGCGGGATTCCAAGCGGGGCACTTCGCCCACTGGCGATTCCTCGCCCCTTACCTTTGGCGAGAGTCACACCCGTTTTCGATTTCCGCAGCACCGACCGATGATCGAATCCGAATCACCGTGCGTGAACTCGGCGATGCGACCTCCCTGCTGCAACACGTTCGACAAGGCACCGCGGTGTGGTTTGAAGGTCCTTATGGCATTTTCACAGAATCCGAACGGACGACTTCTCGAGTTGCTCTCATCGGTTCAGGAATCGGGCTCGCACCAATCCGCGCGCTGGTGGAAGCCATGGACTTCCGACCGGGTGAACTCACGGTTATCGGGCGCGCCCGAAATGAATCTGAATTGTTCCTCATGGACGAGATCACCCGAATCGCGCACGCCAAGAAGGGAATCGTGTATTCGCTAACAGGGCCACGGGGACGCCGAACCCCATGGTTGCCGTGGGCAGAATCTGAGCGCGGGGTAAGCATTTCTGCGCTGATCGATAAGCAATCCGAGGTTGATTTTTACCTCTGTGGTCCGGGCGCGTGGATGAATTCTCTCGTTGCAGACCTCCGCAGTGCGGGCGTGCCGCCACATCGAATCCACAACGAACAATTTGCTTGGTAGGAGAAATCACGATGCGACCAACAGCAACTTTTGTCACCGGAATGGCTACCATGGGTGTTCTGGCGGGGGGAATAGTTCTCGGAACTGGAATCCTTGATGGAACAGCGACCGGCCAGAACTCGGCATCTAACTCTGGTTCGACCCCAGGTAATGGTTCGGTGGGGAACTCAGGTTCTACTGCAGGAGGATCAACCGCAGTGACGGACGGCACCTTCGACGGGCCCGTCGTTCAGACCGTGTACGGTCCGATGCAGGTGGAAATTGTCATTAAGGGTGGCATCATCACCACAGCCACCGCGTTGCAGCACCCTGGTGGTGATGGAACCTCCGACCAGATCAACGCTCAGGTCGTTCCAATCCTCACGAAGGCCACGACTGACTATCAAACCGTTCAGTTCGGGAATGTCTCCCGAGCCACGATTTCGACCGGGGCATACAAGCAATCCGCGCAGGCTGCGCTCGATCAAGCCGGATTCACCGGATGACCGTCGATGTCTGGGAGGCGATGGGCACCGTTATCTCATTGCGCATTCCGGATGCGTTCGAACATTCTCGGGGACCTGCCGTCGAGGGTGTCGCCCGCGTAATTGATTCTCTCGAACAAGAGTATTCGCTGTATAGGGAAGACTCACCGATATCTCACTTGGCGCGGGGGGAGATAACGCTCGAGTCGATGAGCGCCGACTTTCGAGACACCTATGCCCGTGCAATCGAATGGCGAAACGACACGGGAGGCGCATTCACCCCTCATCGAAGCGACGGTGTCATAGATCTGTCCGGAATAGTCAAGGCCGACGCCATTGCGGCCGGGGCAGTTGTTTTGCGTGCCCACGGCATTACCGATTTCTCACTCAATTTTGGCGGGGACATAATCGTGTCGGGCGATACCCGAATCTGGCCGATTGCAATTGGGCACCCAATCGATACCCATGGAACCTTGGCAACCGTTGAGTTGAATTCTGTGTGGAGTGCAATCGCGACAAGTGGAACAGGCGACCGCGGGGAGCATATTTGGCGATCGGTGACCACAGGCACCCGCACCATAGGAGCAACCGTAATCTCCGACGACATCGTTGCGAGTGACGTGTGGGCAACGTCAATTGTGAGTGGCGGCCACGAAGCGGCGACGAACGCCGGGCGACGCGGATATGCCGTCCTGTACGTCGATGAAAACCTGACGATTCACGCCAATCCATTGATGAGAAACCTTATTTCAGAGGAAACTTTTTCTCCACTCACCAGCGTCTAAATTTCTATTTGATCGATGGACCGTTCACCGCCCGTTCACTTCCATAAATCAAGTTAAGCAACTGATAGGGTCGTGCCTCATGAGGCGACACCTTAGAAACGTCGCGACTGTGATTGCTGTCGCCGTAGTTTTTGCGTTAGGCGGATGTGGTCTTACCCCGGAAACGGACTCGTTGAATAGTGAATTGTCGCCGCAGCCGACACCATTTCCGACGTCATCAGGTTTTATCGATGACGGCAAACTGCCTTACAACGTCGCCGAACCCTCCACGTGGACCAATCGACAACTCGTCGCCCAAACAATTTTTCAATGCGCGCCCGTATCGAACATAGGCGCTTTATCGAGTGCGGTTCGACGAGGTCTCGGCGGAGTGGTATTCCTCGGCGGTGTTGCGCCGAAAAATTTTGCCCAACAAATCGCTAATCTAGTTGCAAATTCAGGCGACCGTGTTCCGCCGGTCATTGCGAGTGATGAGGAAGGCGGCGCTGTCCAACGACTCGCCGATGTCATTTTCCCACTTCCCTCAGCGGAAACAATGGGTACCTGGCCGGACGCCGAGGTGACTCGAACTGCAGCGAGGTACGGGAAGGCGATGAAGGCACTTGGCATCGACATGGCCCTTTCGCCCGTCGCTGACCTGAATAGCCCCGGGCGTTTTATTGGAAGCCAATCACGAGCGTTCTCATCAACCCCATCGGGCGCCGCGCGTTCAGCGATCGCCTGGGCGACGGGTCTCGAATCGGTCGGGATTTCCTCCGTACTCAAGCATTGGCCCGGCCACGGACGGGCGACTGACACGCATCTTTCACCCGGTATCGTCCCGGCCTACAGCCAACTTAAGAAAGTCGACCTTGTCCCGTTTGATCGAGCCATCGCGGCGGGTTTCACCACCGTGATGGTGGGTCACCTGGAATCGAAAGGGTTGACGGAACGGGGGGTTCCGGCGAGTCGCTCACCGAGAGCGCTCGCGGTTCTGCGCGACCAAATCGGTCCGGACGGTTTGATCATTACCGACTCGCTGTCAATGGAATCCGCACTCGTCGGAGTCAATCACCGCACGGGGGAGGTGGTACGCGCGTCTCTCGATGCGGGTGTGGATGTCGCACTAATCTGCAGTGGACCCGCGGACATCGTGGATCGCGTTCTCGCACAAATTTCTCCGGAGGGGCTCAGCCGCGACGATTTGATTGACAGGGTGACTCGAATTCTTGCGTGGAAGAAACGGTTTGGGATCATCGAGTAGCGGGTTCGGCTCCGGTTATTCAAAGTGTCCGAGGGGGTGCACGGGAAGAATTTCGCCGTTGCGGGGGTTTCGGTGCGAAGGCCATTCCGCAATCAGCATCGCCGCGATCATGACGCAGCCACCGATGACGGTTCGAACGGCGAGCGTTTCTTGCCCTACTGCGACAGAGAGTCCAGCAGCCCAGGGGACTTCTGCCGTGAGAATGATGGCGACCCGTGAGGCATCCATTTTTGATTGGGCCCAAGTTTGCAGAAGGAAGGCGAGCGCTGTCGCGAACACGGCGGTGACGAGAACCGCGATCCATACGTCGAAGTCCGGTGGGGGAATATACCCATCACCGTCCGCGAAAGCCATTGTGGCGGTGATGACCGCCACGACGATGATCTGAACAACGGTGAGCGCGTACGAATCGTGACCGGGCGCCCAGCGTCCCAAGACGACAATATGAAGAGCGAAAAAGAGTGCGCCCACAATGATCCAGAGGTCACCTACGCCCAGCCCAAACGCGTTGAGCGAAATAATTCCAAGACCAACCAACCCAAGACTTGCTGCCACAATTACCTTGCGGTTGAGCGCTTGACGGAAGAGTAACCACGCGAGCAACGGGGTTCCGACAACGTAGAGTCCTGTCAGAAAGCCGGTGATTGCGGCTGTCGCGTAGTGCAGTCCGATCGTCTGCGTGACGTAGCCGACGGCGAGAAATGCGCCCGCCATTCCTCCCGTCCGCCAGACCCGAGGGGTGATGCTCGACACAACGGACGGGCGAACCAGGATCAGGATGACCGCGGCAATTGCAAAACGAGTTGCGAGGAAGTCGGGGATTGGCTGGCGTTCGATCGCGGGCTTCATGAGGACGAACGATGCCCCCCACGCTGCGGTCACCGCAAAGAGAGCGAGGATGGCGAGCCGGTTGTCGCTAGCCGTCGACCGTGTCATGAGCGTTTTTTCGTGCGCCCGCGAGCAACGGAATTGACCATCGACGGGAATACTAACCCGTGCATCGGCCACACGAGCCACCAGTAGACGTGCCCGGCAAGCCCGCGCGGTGCGAAAAAGGCGCGTTGAGTGACTGTGGACCCCGTGTCTTCAGGAGTCACCGTGAATTCGAGCCACGCCGAACCCGGATTACGCATCTCAGCGCGGAGTCGTAAGACGTGTGGTGGGCTCAGCGATTCAACGCGCCAGAAATCGAGTGCTTCACCCTCGACCAGATGATTCGGGTCGCGGCGTCCCCTGCGAAGACCGGGACCACCGACCAAGCGATCCAACAGACCACGCATTTCCCACGCCCAACTGGCGGTGGAATAACCGTTGTCCCCACCAATCGATTCGACTCGCTCCCACACCTCGTCGACCGAGTCGGTGCTGTGGGCAATGCGAATGTCTTGATACAGCGTGCCACCTGCCCATTGAGGGTCGGTGGGGAGCGGTTCGGACGGTGATCCGGGAAGGGATGCATCCGACCAACGTGTGTCCACCCGCGCGTCTTTGATCTTTGCCAGCGCGAGAACTACGGCCCGGTCAAAAGTCGTGAGACCGGCCGGGGGGTCCGGAATCAATCGTCGGATGTCATCGTTTCGGGCAACGACCTCGTTCTTAAGGCTGGCGACGAGACGTCGGGCAAGCGTATAGGGAACGGGCGTTACCAGCCCGACCCAGCCACTCGAGAGCCGCGGAGTCAGTACGGGCACGGGGATGATTATTCGCGGCCGGAGTCCCGCTGCTGCTGCGTAATGCTCCATCATTTCGCGATAAGTGAACACATCAGGCCCACCGATGTCGTAGTCGCCGGTGACGGATGTGGGAAGCGCCGCGGCGCCGACGAGATATCGAAGGACGTCGCGCACCGCAATCGGCTGGATACGCGAATTCACCCATTTGGGGACCGTCATGATGGGCAAGCGCTCGGTCAAATAGCGCAACATCTCGAACGACGCAGAACCCGACCCGATGACAACTCCTGCGCGCAATTCGATGGCGGGGACACCGCAGTTCTGCAAAATCTCGCCGGTGTCGGCCCGCGATTGGAGGTGCGGGGAAAGCGTGGAGTCGGCATCGGCCATTCCGCCGAGATATACAATTCGCGATACCCCAGCGCTGCGACATTCTTCGCCAAACAGCGTTGCGACGAGACGCTCTTCCTCCTCGAAGTTCTGGGGTGACATCAGTGCGTGCAAGAGGTAATACGCGACGTCTACCCCCACTACCGCGCGGGTCAGGTCTTGTCGGTTTGTGGCGTCGCCGTCGACGACCTCGACTTTGTCAATCCACGGGTGAAATCGAAGACGCTCGGCGTGGCGTGCCATGACGCGGACACGATAGCCGTGCGCGAGCAGTTCGCGAACAAGGCGTCCACCGATGTACCCCGTCGCGCCTGTTACGAGACAAAGAGCAGGCTTCCCGTTCTCGCCGAGTCGGAGGGGGAGGTCTGATGTGATCTCGCTAGGCACAATTCGATAGTAGAGCGTGCGGTATCGTCTCAAGGTGCCTACCGTCAACATTGCCCCCGAGGTCGCCCTCGCGCTTTCAGAAAACCAACCTGTCGTCGCATTGGAATCGACCATTATCTCTCATGGCCTTCCTCGTCCTCGTAATCGGGAGGCCGCCCTCGAGTTCGAACGGATATTGCGCGACAACGGTGTCGTTCCGGCGACTATTGCTGTCATCGATGGAATTCCGACGGTCGGGCTCAATCCGGAGGGACTCGCCACCATTGCGGATACAGACATCGCCAAGGCGAGCGTGCGCGATCTGCCGACTTTGATGGCGAAGAAACTCAGTGGTGCAACCACTGTCGCCGCGACTGCTCACATCGCGGCGCAAGCCGGAATTCGTGTTTTTGCAACCGGCGGACTCGGCGGCGTTCATCGCGGAGCGAACGAATCGTTTGATGAATCCGCCGACCTCTCGACCCTTGCCGTGACCAATGTTTCCGTGGTTTCGGCGGGAGTGAAGTCGGTTCTTGACATCGCCGCGACTCTTGAGCGACTCGAAACGCTATCGGTTCCGGTCGTTGGTTACGGAACCAGGACGTTCCCGGCCTTTTGGCTTCGAGACAGCGGATTTTCCCTCGATTGGTCAGCCGCAGACGCAACCGAAGTCGCCGCCATCATGAAGGCACACGATGACACGGGAAATGGTCAGGGGATTGTTGTCGCAAATCCGATTCCCCTCGAACAACAGTGGGACCCAGCCGAACACGATCGAGTTCTGTCCGAAGCGTTCCTCGCCGCGGAAAAGGCAGGAGTTCGGGGTAAAGCCGTCACCCCGTTCCTTCTCGGTTACATTGTCGAGGCATCGGGCGGGCGGAGTCTCGAGGTCAACCTCGATTTGGCGCGCAACAACATTCGAGTCGCTGGCGACATTGCGACCGCGTGGTGTCGGCTCAGAGCATGACCACGAAGGGAACAATCGTTGTTGTCGGTGACGTTATCGATGACATCATCGTTCGTCCGCAGAGCGCAATTCGCGCGGACACCGACACCCCCGCCTTGATCGAACGGCACCCGGGTGGGTCGTCGGCGAATACCGCAGCGTGGCTTGGCCATATCGGGGCGGACGTACATTTCTTCGGGCAGGTCGGTGAGGCCGACAACGCGCGGCACACGCGGGAACTGGAGAGGTTCGCAGTCAAGGCACACCTGCAGAGCGACACGGAACGTTCGACAGGAACGATTGTCATCATCGTTGAGGGCGAGAAACGAACAATGTTGACAGACCGGGGCGCAAACGTCATCTTTGATCTTGATTCCGTCCCGCAGGAACTCATCGCAATCGCCGAGTATCTTCATTTCACGGGCCATACGATCATCGATGAGCCAAAGCGCGAATCCGTCGTCCGACTAATCGAGCGAGCATCCGCACACGGCGTGACCGTCAGTATCGATCCGGCCTCGGCGGGTTTCATCACTGATTTCGGAGTAGCTGAATTTCTTCGACTCTGTCGGGGCGCACACATCCTTCGGCCGAATGAGGACGAGGTGCGAATCCTTTCCGGAATTGACGACGTCGGCGCGGCGACCATGAAACTAACCGAATTCTTCCCCCTCGTTGTCACGACGTGTGGGCGCGACGGCGTCATCGTCGGTCAGCGCGGTGAGGCGCTTGTTCAGGTTCAGGTTGAACCCGTGGCTGTTGCCGACCCAACGGGAGCCGGTGATTCCTTCAACGCGGGCCTGTTGGCGGGACTGGCGCGTGGTTTGACCCCAGTTGAGGCGGCACGGGCGGCCGTGATTGTCGCCGCCGAGGCGGTCACTGCGGTGGGCGCTCGCCCCGCATAGTCGCGTAGTCCGCCAACGCACGGGCTCGAGTGTCCGACAAACTTACGATTGGCTCGGGGTACAGAGGCGTATTGAATTCTTCAATCCAGCGGGAACGATAGACGCTGTCCGGGTCGAACTTCGCCGCCTGCAACTCGGGATTGAACACGCGAAAATACGGTGCCGCGTCATAGCCGCTTCCCGCGACCCACTGCCACGACGCCGGGTTACTCGCCTCGTCGGCGTCGACCAACGTGTCCCAGAACCACGCTTCACCGATTCGCCAATCAATCCCAAGGTTTTTGATGAGGAAGCTCGCTGCCACCATTCGAACTCGATTGTGCATCGTGCCAATTTTCCACAATTCACGCATTCCCGCATCGACGAGTTCCACGCCTGTCGTCCCCTTCTTCCAGGCGGAGAGGTGCGCAATATCCGGCGCTTCCCAGGGGAACTCGTCAAATTCAGCGCGGAGATTTCGACGGTGGAGGTCGGTGTTGTGAAAGAGTTGGTGGTACGAAAACTCTCGCCAACCGACTTCACTGAGGAATCGGTTTGCGTTCGTACGGGACTCGGACGTGACGACCGACTCGACCGCGTGCCACACCTGATAAGGGCTTATTTCTCCGAAGCGAAGGTGCGGGCTGAGCCCGCTTGTTGATTCGATTCCTGGTTCGTCTCGGCGGTGATACAACGCGAGTCCGTTTTCGAGGAATCGCGCGAGGCGCTCGTGCGCACCCGCTTCACCCGGAGTCCACTGGTCGGGAAACTTTTCAGCCCACGGTCGGTCAGGGAGAAGATTCCACGAATCGAGTTGGTCGGATACTGCTTCCACGCCGGTGATCGTCGCCGGAGCGACCAATGGGTGCCGTGGTGCGGGCCCCGCCAAAATTGACTTCCAGAATGGTGTGAATACTTTGAACGGCGTACCCGCACCCGTTGTCACCGTCCACGGGTCATGCAACAACGAGCCGGTGTAACTGTGTGCGTCGGGAAGCGAAGCCTTGAGTTCCGTGTCGATGGCACGGGCCGATCCGTAACGACGGTTCCAGTGAACACTCGTTGCGCCGATTTCGGCGGCAACAGAGGCAAGCACGTCCCGGGCTGCGCCTCTCCGCAGAATGAGCGACCCGCCCTGTGCCGCAAGGTCGGTCTGCAATTGACGAAGTGAGTGGTGGAGCCACCAGCGCGACGCCGCTCCAAGTGGGCGCACCTCGGGCGATTCGGCGTCAAAAAGATAGAGTACGGCGGTTCGGCCACCAGCGCGGACCGCGGCGTCGAGCGCGGGGTTGTCGGTCAAACGCAAATCGTCGCGGAGCCAAACGAGGGATGTGGTCATCATGTCGCCTAGTAGATGTCGGGTGAGCGACCCGTACCGAAGTTGATGGTGACGTCCGCGTGGCGATCAAAGCGATAACCGACGCCACGCACAGTGCGCACAATGTCCTCGAACGGTTCTAATTTCGAACGAAGGCGCCGAACGTGCACATCGATCGTCCGACTGTTGGGCCGGTCAACGTCACTTGCAGCCCACAGCGTGTCGATCATTCCCGAGCGGTCGACCGTGACGGCCTCGCGCAAAACCAGATACTGAAGCAATTCGAACTCTTTATACGTGAGTGGTGCGACGTCCCCGTTGATCACGACGCGTTTTCGGGACAGATCAATTGTCACGCCCCGAGTCGTGGATGCGGGCTTAGAAGGAAGAAGTTCGGCAACAGCGCGTGGTTCCCGCAACGCTAAGCGGACAATATCAAGATTCTTGCCTCTTTGGCTTTCCGGCGCATACGCGACCGCAGCGTGTGATTCCGTGCCAGGGACCGCCGACGTAACAACGTGACGCACTGCGTCAACCAATTCTGCGATGGACGTTCCAGCCGCGAGGGCGCTCGCTTCGTCGACGCCGACGTACACCGCAAAACCGCGTATTTGCGCGGAATTCTGGGCGCTGTCCGGCATCCCGATACTTTACCGTTCAGCCCGCGACGCCATAGAGACGGTCGCCTGCATCGCCGAGTCCGGGAACGATGTACCCGTGCTCGTTGAGTTTTTCATCGAGCGCACCGAGTACGAGAGTGACATCACGTTCACCCACGGCAACCTTGACTGCGGTGACTCCCTCGGGGGATCCGAGCAGACACACGGCCGTGACGTCCGTCGCGCCGCGCTCAAACATAAAGTCGATCGCGGCGACGAGCGATCCGCCGGTCGCGAGCATGGGGTCAAGCACGTAGCACTGGCGACCAGTGAGATTCGCGGGCAGGCGCTCGGCATAAACCCTTGGTTGAAGCGTCTTCTCGTCTCGAACCATTCCGAGGAACCCCGTCTCGGCGCTCGGCATCAAGCGCAACAACCCCTCAAGCATCCCGAGGCCTGCCCGCAGAATCGGCACGATGAGCGGGTGCGGTTCGGCGAGAATGACGCCCTCCGTCGGCGCAACAGGCGTCTCGATACGGTGGGGTACGACGCGAACGTCGCGCGTCGCCTCATATGCGAGAAGCGTCATAAGTTCGTCGGTCAGAGTGCGAAAAGTCGACGACGGCGTCGTCCTGTCCCGCAACATTGTGAGCTTGTGCGTGATGAGGGGGTGGTCGGCAACGATGACTCGCATAGGCTCTAATCTATCGAACGGAGGAGCGGATGACCGAGGAGTTCGGCGCAATGGACGAGGCGCTTCGACTCGCGCGATTGGCGTTGGATTCTAACGATGTTCCTGTTGGAGCCGTTGTGCTCTCGCCGGATGGTGCCATTGTTGGGCGCGGTCGAAACGAGCGTGAATTGATGGGAGATCCGACTGCGCACGCCGAGGTCGTCGCCTTACGTGAAGCGGCGGCGTCAACAGGCAATTGGAATTTGAGCGATCACACGCTGGTCGTGACACTCGAGCCCTGTGTCATGTGCGCCGGGGCAATTCTCAATTCTCGAATCTCGAAGGTCATCTTCGGTGCGTGGGACGAAAAAGCGGGGGCTGCGGGTAGCGTCACTGACGTGCTACGTACCCGGACTCTTCCTTCGCGAGTTGGCGAGGTCGTGGGCGGTGTTCGCGCCGACGAGTGTTCGGAATTGTTGACAGCCTTTTTTGGCCGCCTCCGGGACTAGGCGTAAAGTTCGGCGTTCCAAAGAACAGCGATGATGAGGTTGATGAACGCAAAACCACCCGCTGTATGGAAGAACGGTTGGAGTTTCGTGTCACCGTGCGACTGACGCTTGGAACCAAGTATTGCGGCAATCAACGCGCCGGTCGCTAACAACGTCTTGACGGTGATCTTCACATTGTCGGGCGCATCGTCGCCCATGTAGGCGAGCCCGACGAGGATTGTGCCGGTGAACAACTGAATCGAGGCACCCCACACCATGAGCGTGAAGGGAAAATTTGTCTTGGCGCGCATGTTCGCAATGAACGCGCCGACAAGAATTGCCATCCCTGTGAGATGCACGAGAACAAATGATTCGGTGATGAGCGCGAGGGGGAGTTGAGAGTCCACGGTAAATCCTTTCAGCAGGCGACTGATGTGCCTGTGGACATAATACGCTTTCACCATGTCGGAAACCTTTGCATTCCTCGGAACGGGTTCGATGGGCGGTGCGATCCTCGATGGCCTGCGCGCCGCGGATCTCACTGCCACGATTCGAGCAACGACCCGCACTTCGCCGGCGAACCGACCCGGCGTCGAGTCGCGGTCAACCGAGACGGACTCTGACGCGAATCGCTGGGCGGTCGAGGGCGCGTCCCTTGTCGTGATTGGCGTGAAGCCGGCCGTCGTGATTCCAGTTCTCGAAGACATCGCTGACGCCCTCGAACCCGACGCCCTTATTGTGTCGGTCGCTGCGGGCATCACAACCGCGACGATGGAATCTGTTGTCTCGAATGCCGTAGTTCGTTCGATGCCGAACACCCCGGCACTTGTCGGCAAAGGCGTGACGGGAATCGCGGCGGGGTCGCGCGCCACCGTTGAACACATGGCCCGAGCTCGAGGACTGTTCGAATTGGTGGGCTGGGTACTTGAAATTCCTGAAGCCCGCATTGACGCGCTCAGCACCGTCTCGGGGTCCGGCCCAGCCTATGTTTTCCATGCAATGGAACAGTGGACCGCAGCGGCTCAAGAACTCGGATTTGTCGAGGCCGATGCTCGACAGCTCGTCGAAAAGACGTTCGCGGGCGCAACGGCCCTATTAGAGGTCTCGGACGTCGGCCCTGCCGAACTGCGACGTCGTGTCACAAGCCCGAACGGGACGACGGAACGTGCGGTCGCGGTGTTGGACGATGCACATCTTGCGGAGATTTACACCGCAGCAGCGCGAGCGGCACTCGCGCGCGCAGAGGAAATCGCCCGCGAGCTCGGGCGATAGAATATCCGCCGGCGAAACGGAGTAACACCCAAGCACTCAAGGCGCGCTAGACTCGACGTTATTGTCCGTTTGCCGACCAATCGGTTGGCTCAGGTGAAGGTGTCGCATGGGTTCCGTTATTAAGAAGCGCCGCAAGCGTATGGCGAAAAAGAAGCACCGTAAGTTGCTTCGCAAGACTCGCCACCAGCGTCGTAACAAGAAGTAGTCGACCTCACCGACGATGGCCCGCCTCACTATCGACATGATGGGGAAGCCTGGTTGCCATCTGTGTGATGATGCTCGTGTGGTTGTGAAAGATGTGCTCGACGATTTTCCGGAAACGGAGTTCGTCGAGCACAACATTTTGGACGACGTCGAAATGTTTGAAAACTTCAAGAACGACATTCCTGTCCTTCTCATCAACGGCCAGCGCCACGCCGTGTGGCGGGTTGACGCGAATGAACTTCGGGCCGCCATCGAAAAGGTATTGTCATGATTCAGCACGCCGTGATGTGGAAACTTGTCGACTTGAACGATGCGGAACGCATCAACGCACTGGCTCGTTTCGACACGGAACTCAGGGCGCTCGTCGGTGTTGTCCCCGGACTCGTCAGTGTGGCCGTCACATCCGATGTTCGCGAAATCGATGCCAACTTTGATGTCGTCCTCATTTCCCTTCACGAATCACGCGCGGCGCTCGCGACCTACCAATCGCACCCGGAACACGTGGCGGTTGCGACATGGTGGAGTGCACTCGTCGCCCAGCGCGGGGCAGTCGATAGCGAGGTCTAGATGTGCGGGCGTTACGCGTCGACGCTGAGCGGCGAGGAACTCGGCCGATACTTCCACACTGACGAAATCGCCGACGTCGAAATGCTCCCGTCCTGGAATATTGCCCCGACCACGAACGTGCCAATTGTTGTCGAGACACGCGATGATCGCTTGCGATTGTTGACAACGGCCCGATGGTCTCTGGTGCCGCCGTTCGCGGACAGCCTCACATTGAAGTATCCGACATTCAATGCCCGCAGCGAAACGGTGACCGAAAAGCCCACTTTTCGAGGTTCCGTCGGCCAACAACGTGCAATTCTTCCCGCCGATGCCTATTACGAATGGTTGACCGAGGGAAAGATCAAGACACCACATTGCGTCACTTCGCCGGAGGGTGAACTCGCTTTCGCGGCTCTGTATTCCTGGTGGCGGGCAGACCCCACGAGTAGCTGGGTTCTCACCGCAACGATTCTCACAATGCAGGCTCCCGAACCGATTGCCTGGCTGCACGAGAGAAGCCCCGTACTTCTCGCATCGGAGGACTGGGATTGGTGGCTCAATCGCGCCGAAACGGCGGATCAAGCATTCGTCGATGACGCAGTGTCCCGTTCACGACCCGTTGCTGAGACACTCGTGGTCCACGAGGTCGCTCCGCTGAAGGGGAACGGGCCACACCTCCTCGCTCCCGTCTAGCTCGGGCGTTTGTAGACTGAAGCCATGGCGGTTAATACTGAACTGGTGGGGCGAGAGTTTCTGCCCGTGGGCCCGTATCTTGTGGGTCGCGAGAAGGTGCGCGAGTTTGCTCGCGCCGTTTTCGCAACAAACCCGATCTATCTGGACGTCACCGCAGCGCGCGCTGCCGGCCACACCGACGTCGTTGCGCCGCCCACCTTTCCCGTCGTCGTTCAAGAACTCACTCTCGCGCAGCTGCTTGGCGAAACTGATGCCAACATTGATTTTTCCCGAGTCGTCCATGGTGACCAGCGATTCACGTACTCTCGGCCCGTCGTTGCCGGTGACGAACTCACCGCGACTCTGTCCGTCACGAGCGTCAAAACCCTCGGAGGACACTCGATGGTCACATCCGAAAGTGTGATGACCGATGCGAAAGGCGATCACGTCGTCACCGCAATTTCCACCCTCGTCGTCCGAGGGGACGAATAGTCGTGACGTCGGGACTCACCGTCGGTGACGTGGTCACCACGAACACCATCCACCTCGACCGCGGAGCGCTCGTTCGGTACGCGGGGGCCAGTGGCGACTTCAATCCGATCCACTATCGCGACGACATCGCCCAATCCGTCGGCTTACCGGGTGTTCTCGCCCACGGCATGTTGACAATGGGACTCGCGATTCAACCCGTGCTCGAGTTCCTCGAGGCGAAAGGTCGAGTTATCGATTACGGTGTTCGATTCACTCGGCCCGTCCTCGTCGATGCGACGAACGGGGCTGATGTGACCGTCGAAACCAGAGTGGGGGCGGTCACGGACGATGCCGTCCGATTCGACCTCACGGTGACATTCGGCGGCGAAACCGTACTTGGCAAAGCCCAGGTTCAGGTCGTTTTTGACTGACACGACCGAATTCCGCGACCTCACCACGCTGAAGGTCGGGGGAACGATTCTCGATTTTCGAGAGCCGGCCACGCGATCGGATCTCATCGAAACGTTTCGCGACGTCAGCTCAGGGCGCGAGCCGTGGTTCCTTCTTGGCGGTGGTTCAAACATCGTGGTGGCGGACAAACCGTTCGACGGAACAGTGATTCGCATTTCGACTCGTGGCATTGACCGCGAAATCGACGGGGATCGGGTTCTCGTCACGGCTCAGGCTGGTGAGCCCTGGGACGAACTCGTTGAGTGGGCCGTGGCCAACAGACTCGAGGGGCTCGAGGCGCTGAGCGGGATCCCCGGAACTGTCGGCGCAGCCCCAATTCAGAACATCGGCGCTTACGGTGCTGAGCTAGCCGACACCTTCCATTCACTCCAATTCGTTCCTCCGGGTCGGGGCGACATTGTGACACTTCGACCCGACGCATTGAATTTCGGATACCGCCAGTCATCCCTGAAGGATGGCCTCAACGGTCTCGTCGTCTCGGTGACGATCGCCTTGAATCCATCGGAAACCTCGGCACCGATTCAGTTCGAACAACTCGCCAGCGCACTCGGGGCCAAACAAGGCGAGTCCGTAGCTATCTCAGATATCCGGCGCGCGGTTCTCGAATTGCGTGCGAGCAAGGGAATGGTCATCAATAGTGACCCCGATTCGGTTAGTGTCGGGTCGTTCTTTACGAATCCGGTCGTCACCGACCAGTTTTCGCGTCAGTTGCCCGCCGACGCCCCCCGCTTCCCGCTTGACGCTGAGCGCACGCAACGAGTGGTTCCTCTGGGCATCGAACCTGAGTTTGTTGATTACGACACCGTATCTCGTGGTGTAAAGCTGAGCGCCGCGTGGCTTATTGAGCGAGCGGGTATCGGCAAGGGGTTTGCGCTCTCCGGCAGCAATGCGGCACTGTCGAGCAAACACACTCTGGCCATCATCAACCGCGGCGGCGCCACGGCGAATCAGGTGCTTGAATTGGCGCGTTTCATCACAATTCGCGTTCACGACACATTCGGCATCATGCTCGAACCCGAACCGACGATGATTGGTTTCGACTAGGCGAACAGTTTCTGTAAGCGCTGGATACCTTCGAGCAGTTCCTCATCACCCAGGGCGTAGGCGAAGCGCAGATAGCCACTCGGGCCGAATGCCTCACCCGGAACGACCGCTACTTCGGCAGTGTCGAGAATGAAATCTGCGAGTTGAAGCGTCGAGTCGATGCGCTGACCGCCCCACTCGCGTCCGAGCAAGGCCGTGACGTCGGCGTAAACATAGAATGCGCCGCCAGGCTCGGGGACGACGAATCCGTCGATTTTCGAGAGTTCGGTGACCATCAGTGCACGTCGACGGGCGAACGCTTTTTTCATATCGTCAACCACGGACTGGTCGCCGGTCAGGGCCGCGATCGCGGCACGCTGTGAGATGTTGGACACGTTACTCGAGAGATGAGATTGGAGATTGGATGCTGCGGTCGTGACGTCGGCGGGGGACACCATCCAGCCAAGTCGCCACCCGGTCATCGCATATGTTTTTGCGACGCCGTTGACGAGGATCGTCTGGTTCGCTAGTTCGGGGACGGCCTCGAGGATTGACATCGCGTGGTCGCCGTCGTAGGTGAGGTTCTGATAAATTTCGTCCGAGATTACCCACAACCCGTTGTCGAGAGCCCACTGTCCGATTGCCCGCGTCTGCTCTGCATCATAAACGGCACCGGTCGGGTTTGAGGGCGACACGAACAGCACGACCTTGGTCTTGGGTGTTCGAGCGGCTTCAAGTTGTTCGACCGTGACACGGTAACCGGTGTCTGCTCCGGCAAACACGTCGACCATCACCCCCCCGGCCAGGGCGATGACTTCGGGATAGGTTGTCCAATAAGGCGACGGAACGAGGACTTCATCACCGTCATCCAAGAGGGCCTGGAACGCCTGATAAACCGCCTGTTTTCCGCCGTTTGTGACGATGACTTGGGACGCAGAGACAGCGACGCCAGAGTCGCGGCGTGTTTTCTGTGCGATCGCTTCCCGCAACTCCGGCAAGCCCGCGGCGGGTGTGTACCGGTGGTTCTTGGGGTCGATGACGGCGGAAACCGCGGCCTCAACGATGTGCTCGGGGGTTACGAAGTCGGGCTCTCCCGCTCCGTAGGAAATGATAGGACGACCTTCGGCCTTAAGAGCCTTGGCTTTGGCGTCAACTCGCAACGTCGCACTTTCCGCAATCGCGCCGATGCGCTTGGACACACGTGTTTTCGGTTCAGTCACCCATCCAGATTAGTCTCGATTGGGTCGGAACGCTTCGCTTTGGAGATTGGGCCGTGCTGGCATACACTTGGTTTTTGGTGCCAAACGCCATGCTTTGTCGTGCCATCAGGCAAAAGTCAAGGTCGGTGTTTACGCACAGGGCGGTGGCTCAATTGGTAGAGCAGCGGTCTCCAAAACCGCAGGTTGCAGGTTCGAGTCCTGTCCGCCCTGCGAATGTCGGGCCACCGACATCCACATCAAATCGAAAGGCAACATCGTGACGGACGAAATCACTGCCGCCTCGGGCGCGGACCGTGGCGAGCGGAAAAAGGGCCTTGCCGGCCGCATCTCGCAGTTCATGCGCGAGGTTGTCACGGAATTGCGCAAGGTCGTTGCCCCGACCCGCAAGGAACTCATCACCTACACCTCGGTGGTACTCGTTTTCGTCATCATCATGATGGCTCTTATCTCGAGCATTGACATCGTGATCGGAATCCTGACGGGTTTCGTCTTCGGTAACGGCACCCTCCCGTGGACCAACTAGGAATAAAGGACTAATCGACGTGACCGAAAACCAATTTGACGAAATTGACGTAGCCCCCGCAGCAGTCGACACGGAGGCAGACGCGAATGTCGTTGACGCCGCCGTCGAGCCTGAAGAAGACCCTTACGCGGATTTCAAGAAGGAGCTGCGCCGCAAACCAGGTAACTGGTACGTCGTTCACTCTTATGCGGGGTACGAAAAAAAGGTCAAAACGAACATCGAGAACCGTGTTCTTGCGATGAACATGCAGGACGACATTTTTGAGGTCGCGGTTCCGCTCGAGGACATCGTCGACATCAAGAACGGTCAGCGCAAACTCGTCACGCGAGTCAGGGTTCCGTCGTATGTTCTCGTTCGAATGAACCTCAACGAGGACTCGTGGTCGACGGTTCGCCACACCCCCGGCGTAACAGGATTCGTCGGCAACGCTCACAACCCGATTCCGCTTTCGCACCAGGATGCGTTCGACATGCTCAAGACCGAAGCGCCCATCGAAGGCGCCCGTTCGGCTGGCGGACTCAAGGCATCCGGCAAGCGTGACATCACGGTGACTACTGACTTCGAAGTTGGCGAAACCGTCGGCATCAAGGAAGGTGCATTCGCTGGTCTTCAGGGAACAATCCACGATATTCACTTGGATTCGGGCAAACTCTCGATCTTTATCAATGTCTTCGGCCGTGACACGGCCGTCGAATTCACCTTCAGCCAGGTGGAAAAGCAGTAGTAAGGAATTACCACCCGACGCACACGGCGCCGATGTGGGAGCGCGTGACACCCGTTACGCACGACAGTAAGGAAAGAAAATGGCAGCAAAGAAAAAGGTCACCGGCCTCATCAAGCTCCAGATCCAGGCAGGCGCGGCAAACCCCGCTCCGCCCATCGGTCCGGCGCTCGGTCAGCACGGTGTCAACATCATGGAGTTCTGCACGGCGTACAACAACGCAACGCAGGACAAGCGTGGAAACGTAATTCCCGTCGAGATCACGGTCTATGAGGACCGTTCGTTTACGTTCATCCTCAAGACTCCGCCCGCAGCCGAGCTCATCAAGAAGGCCGCCGGTGTCGCAAAGGGATCTTCGACCCCGCACACGGTCAAGGTCGCGAAGCTGACCAAGGACCAATTGCGCTCGATCGCCGAGCAGAAGCAGGTTGACCTCAACGCCAACGACGTCGAGGCAGCCGAGAAGATCATTGCCGGCACCGCCCGTTCCATGGGCATCACGGTCGAATAACCACTTTCCACTAGCGGGAGAGCCGCCCGGCTCACGACACCGCGATTCTCTGAAGGAGAAAACAATCATGGCTAAGAAGTCCAAGGCGTACATCGCCGCCGTCGCTCTTCTCGAAGACGGCAAGTTTTATTCCCCGGTCGAAGCGGTTGACATCGCGAAGCAGACCGGTTCGGCAAAGTTCAACTCGACCGTCGAGGTCGCGCTGAAGCTCGCCGTTGACCCTCGTAAGGCCGACCAGATGGTTCGCGGAACCGTCATGCTTCCCCACGGCACGGGTAAGACCGCGCGAGTCATTGTCTTTGCGACGGGTGCCGCGGCTGAGGCCGCTATTGCCGCCGGTGCGGACGAAGTGGGCGGAGTCGAACTCATCGATAAGGTTGCCGGCGGTTACACCTCGTTTGACGCAGCCGTCTCGACACCAGAACTCATGGGTCAAGTTGGTCGTCTCGGTAAGGTTCTCGGACCTCGAAACCTCATGCCTAACCCCAAGACGGGAACCGTTACGCCTGACCCGGCGAAAGCGGTCACCGAGATCAAGGGCGGAAAGATTGAATTCCGTGTTGACAAGCATTCCAACGTGCACTTCATCGTTGGCAAGGCGTCGTTCTCGGCAGATCAGCTCGGGGACAACTTCCGCGCTGCGCTTGAAGAAGTTCAGCGCGTGAAGCCTTCGTCGGCGAAGGGTCGCTACATTCAGAAGGCGACAATTTCGACCACGTTTGGTCCGGGCATTCCGCTCGATGTCAGCGCGCTCTAGTTTGTTTCTTTCATAAACGCCCCGACTTCGGCCGGGGCGTTTGTGCATTTCACGATGAAAACACAGAATTTATAGGGCAAATTCATAGAAAACGGACGACACTGGAAACGTGGCCTCAGAAAATCTTGCACTGATCAAACCGGACGGCAAGCCCGTCCGTGCCCTCGTGGTCGATGATGAACCCGCCATTTCCGAGCTAGTCTCGATGGCCCTTCGTTACGAAAAATTTGACGTTCGCACCGCGGCGAGTGGGCATGCCGCCGTCGCCGAGGCCAAGGAATTCAATCCCGACGTCATCGTGCTCGACATCATGCTTCCTGATTTCGACGGGCTCGAGGTGATGAGACGAATTCGTGTTGACAACGTAGATGTCCCTGTCCTGTTTCTCACAGCGAAGGATGCCGTTGCGGATCGCGTCGCCGGTTTGACCGCGGGCGGCGATGACTACGTCACCAAGCCCTTTTCTGTCGAAGAATTGGTCGCGCGTATCCGTGGAATCGTCCGGCGATCGATTGTGGCGAGTGAAGTACAGGAAAACCCTGAAATCATGGTCGGTGACCTGATTCTCAACGAGGAGACGTACGAAGTTTTTCGCGGAAATGTGCGGGTCGAGCTCACGGCTACTGAATTCGAACTGCTGCGCTATCTCATGCGAAATCCCAAGCGCGTCCTGTCGAAAACCCAAATCCTGGATCGGGTGTGGTCGTATGACTTCGGTGGGCGTTCGTCGATTGTCGAGATTTACATTTCGTATCTCCGCAAGAAAATCGACTCCCTCGGCCCGGCGATGATTCACACCGTTCGAGGTGTCGGATACGTTCTTCGCCCGGTGGTTTAGCCGATGTTCACGCGTTGGCCTTTACGCAAAAGGCTTATCGTCTCGAGCGCGGCTCTGACCGCACTGGCGGGTCTTGCAATTGGCGCGGCGACGATGATCGGCGTTCATGCCTACATGATTGGTCAACTCGACGAAGAACTGATTTCGGCCTCCCAACGAATTCAGGATGCCGACGGAACGTCACTTGACGTGGGGATTCACCTCGAAGGTCCGGGAATGGCAGTAGGAACGGTAATTGCGGTAATCGATCCCGCCGGAACGATGTCAGCGGTCTATCTGGATGCGCGTGCCAATCGTCAGTCATTCACAGCGAAACAACTCTCGAGCATCCCGATCAGCGGGTGGGACCGATTGATTCGGGATGTGCGAATTTCGCAGGTGGGTGACTATCGCATGGCCGCCGTAGGAAACGTAGAAGGCAGCACCATACTGATGGGGTTTCCCACCGCCGCCATCGATCGAGTAGTCGGACGAATCGGAACATTTTTGGCCTTCCTCATCGCGGGAATCGTCTTGCTTGTCGTCGTCATTGGTCGGCAAAGTGTGGACATCGCCTTGCGCCCGCTGGAAAAAATGCGGGAGACGGCCCGGCGAATTTCGGGGATGCAGCTTGCCGTCGGGGATGCCGCGCTCACTGAACGTGTGACGATTGAAGACCCCGACACCGAGGTTGGTCAACTCGGCAGTGCTTTTAACCACATGCTCGACAACGTTGACGAGGCGCTCACGGCCCGTCGAAATAGCGAAGCCAAGGTGCGTCAGTTTGTGTCGGATGCGAGTCACGAACTTCGAACGCCACTCACGGCCATTCGCGGTTATTCGGAATTGACGAGGCGACTGGACATGGCCATGACCGACGATCTGCGCCACGCGTTGGACCGAATCGAATCAGAATCCGTTCGTATGTCCGCGCTCGTGGAAGATCTGTTGTTGCTCGCGCGCCTCGACGAAGGTCGTGAGCTCGACCTAGCACCTCTCGACGTGTCGAAACTCGTCAAGGATGCGGTCAACGATGCTCAAGTGGCAGGGCCCGACCACACGTGGAAAGTTAGCTCAGTCCGCGGGGCGACGATCGCCGCGGATAGAGACCGTTTCTATCAAATTCTCGTCAATCTTTTGGCGAACGCTCGAACCCACACCCCCCCGAAAACGATTGTCACCACGACGGTCGCAAACACGGACGCGTCCGTTGTTATCACTGTCGCCGACAACGGTCCGGGGATTCCCAACGAAATACGAGCCAACCTGTTCGAACGATTCGCCCGTGCCGACACCTCACGGGCGCGCTCAACCGGTTCGACAGGTCTCGGGCTCGCGATTGTTGAGGGACTCGTCCGCGCCCACAAAGGAACCATTGTGGTGGAAAGCGCACCAGGCAACACCCGATTCGTGGTTACAATCCCACGAAGTGTTGTCGACTGATTTGCGTCTCGAGCCATCACGCGTGTACCCTAAAAGAACCGAAGACCGCTGGTTGTTTCGAACGTAAGTTAGAAACCGAAGTCTCACCCCGGTGAGGACCCGCGCAGGCGAATGAAGTTCCCCAGCGAGAGCTGTTTGACTCCGTGCGTTTGCGCCGGAGTTTTTTCTTTTCCGGCGGCCATCGGTTCCGTATTCAACCACAAGGAGCACCATGGCGAACAAGGAAGCAACAATCGCCGAGATTTCGGACGCGATCCGAACCTCGAGCGGTGTACTGCTCACCGAGTACCGCGGACTCACGGTCGCGCAGCTCAAAGAGCTTCGCGGAAACATCCGTGCCGACGCGTCGTACGCCGTGGTGAAGAACACGCTGGCCAAGCGGGCATTCAACGCGGAAGGTATCAGTTCATTCGATGCCGAACTCGTCGGACCGACCGCAATTGCCTTCGTTCACGGTGACACCGTTACCGTTGCGAAGTCCCTGCGTGACTTTGCCAAGGCAAATCAACACCTCGTCATCAAGGGAGGCTTCTATGACGGAGCGCCCCTCACTGCTGCCGAGGTAAACAAGCTCGCCGATCTCGAGACACGAGAGGTCCTGCTTTCCAAGTTTGCAGGCGCTGTCAAGTCCTCGCTCTTCGGCGCTGCCTACATGTTCAACGCACCGCTTGCACAGGCCGTTCGCGCGGTCGATGCGTTGCGTCAGAAGCAGGAAAACGCGTAACTAGCGCGTTTTTGACAAACCCAAAAACAAGGAGACAATCATGGCTAAGCTCAGCACAGATGCCCTCATTGAGGCATTCAAAGAGCTCTCGCTCATCGAACTCTCGGACTTCGTCAAGAAGTTTGAAGAGGTATTCGAGGTAACCGCTGCTGCACCCGTTGCTGTTGCCGCTGCTGCACCCGCAGCCGGTGGAGCCGCTGGTGGCGGCGATGCCGCAGAAGAGAAAGACTCGTTCGACGTAGTCCTCGAGGCTGCTGGCGACAAGAAGATCCAGGTCATCAAAGAGGTCCGTGCACTCACCAACCTCGGCCTGGGAGAAGCAAAGGCACTCGTTGATGGCGCACCTGCGACCATCCTCGAAGGCGCCAACAAAGAGACCGCTGACAAGGCAAAGGCTGCTATCGAAGAAGCCGGCGGAACTGTCACGCTTAAGTAGGTTTCGACTTACCCTTTCGGGGCGTCACCTTCGGGTGGCGCTCCGATTTTTATCGCCGGTGAGGTGATGAACGCCCTAGGGACGACCGAGTTGCTGCCATGACGATCGCGCGGTGAAACCGACCTTTTCGTACAAACGCAATGCCCCCGTCTCATTTCCCGTATCGACGGTGAGTTCCAACTGTTCGTAACCCTTCGACGCGCTGTACGCACAGGCGTGGCGCAACAGGAACTCGCCAAGTCCATGACCGCGATGAGATTTGGCGATTCCGATGTGGCTGACAAAACCGAAATTGTCGTCGACGAGTTCGTCCGAACTTTCGACGTACCCGACAGCGTCGTCTCCATCCAGCACAAGGAAAATTCCTGTGGGGTCCATTCCAACGCTCTCCATCACAAGTTTTCGCCACTGGTCGAATGGCCGCGGTACAAAACCGAAGTGTTCGCTGAACGCGTCCAGGTGCAACTGATGCCAGCGGTTCAATTCGTCGTCGGAATCCAGATCGACTCCCGTCATTGTGAAACCGTCGGGCACTTCGGGGAAGGCGCGATCTGACAAAACAGCGCGCATTTGCCAGTAGGTTCGGATCGGGGTGAACCCGTACCGACCCCAGGAGTCAATGAGCGACGTGTCTCGGGTATTGACACCGGGAAGAGCTTTCCACTCGGGGAAGTCTCGTGCGAGCACGTTGACTGCGAAATCGACGCCCGCGTCGACAGTGTCTGATCCGGCATAAACGTCGGTATACAAAGTTTTTTTGAGGCTGTCCGGATTCATCCCCAGAAAACCGACGATTTCACCGTCACCGGTCTCCCAAATCCACGCGTCGTTTGGGTCGAAAAGTCCCCGAATCAACTGTTCAGCCATGTCCGAACTCGTAATTCCCGCTTCGTCGTCGAGCGCTTTTTCCGACGCAGTGATGAATCGTCCGAGTGCCGGCGCGTCGGCAGCCGTCGCGACGCGTGGCGAAATCATCCTCGAGGGGTCATTTCACGAAGTCCCCATGTCTGTCCGAACCCGCCGTCCGATTCGGGTGCCGCCATCAAGTCGAGGAACGGTTTGGCGTCAAACGCCTCGGGACCGAGTACTCCTGAACCGGCCCACTGGCCGGTCGCCAGCAACTCCAGAGCAATAACAGGGTTGAGTGCGGTCTGCCACACGACGCACTGGCTGTCATATTCCGCCATCGTCCATTCGTTGTCGGACACGTGATACAAATACACCTCGCGCGGCGAACCGTCCGTTCCCGTTCCCGTGACCCACACGCCGGCGCAGGTCTTGCCCTTCATGCGCGAACCGATTGTTGCGGGGTCGGGCAATGCTGCGGCGACGACGTCGCGAGGCGAAACCTCGACCGGCCCGTTTGCGCTTCGGACGCGGATCGGCTCGATGGAATCAAGATGCAAATTGTGAAGCGTCTTCAGCACGCCGATAAATTCATCGCCCAGTCCGTACTTGAACGTCACACGTTTCGCGGGAAGCCACCGCGGCATCATCAGCACTTCCTCGTGCTCAACGTTGACGCACTCAACCGGCCCAATTCCCTCGGGAAAGTCGAACACCTCGGGTTCGCTAAACGGTTCGGTCGTGAACCAGCCGCGGTCCTTCTCCCACACGACGGGCGGATTGAGGCATTCCTCGATTGTGGTCCAGATGCTGAAACTGGGGGCAAAAATTTCGTTCCCGTCGTCGTCAAACACGACGAGGTTCGCTCCGTCGCGGGTACCGAGTTCGTCGACCTCGCTGAACAAGTGGTCGACGGCGTAGCGGGCGAACACATTCGACATCCCGGGCTCGACGCCGATTCCCACCAACGCGAGTTGCCCGTCCTTTTCCCATTCATCGGTGACAGCGAACTGTTCATCCCCGAGCTTGACGCCGGTCTCGGAATAAGGCTTCGTTGGGTGGGGAAGGGACAGGCTCATCGCCATGTCGAGGTAGTTGGCACCCGCCACTTTCGCCCCAGCAAAAATCGACTGAACGAACTTCGGCTCGACGGCATTCATCACGTGCGTCGCGTTGTGGCGACGTGCGACCTCGGCGATGACATCCGGCTTCGACGCATCAATCTGATCAGCGACAAACTTCGACGCCACCGACGCGCCGTGCTTGGCCCGAATCCAGTCGATGGTCCGCTCGGCTCGAGAGGGGTCGTAGTCGGTGACGATGATGGTTTCGTAGAAAGATCGTCGTGCAGCTATTTTGGCGATTGCGTCGCCAACACCGCCGGCGCCCACAAGTAAGATTCGCATGTCTTGAGATTACTCGCCCTGCGCCATCGAGGCGCGGTAATCAGTGCCGGGTGAGCGATATGATTGTGAAGTTGCCATGGCAACGCAGGAGAATTCGCCTAGTGGCCTATGGCGCCAGCTTGGAAAGTTGGTTGGGTGCAAGCCCTCGGGGGTTCGAATCCCCCATTCTCCGCCAGAGCAACCTCAACCCCGTCAATGCCAGAATAAGACCGGGTTATCTATCTCCTTGAACTACGTAGATTATTGAAACTAATGTTAACTACTTGACAATCAGTTTGTTAAGTAGTTAACTTACATTTATGAATTCACGCCGAATCACCTTCACCCTAAACGAGCTCGTGTATGTGCTTAATTCGACGGCGGATAGGCTGCTGCGGGCAAATTTTGATATCACCTATAGCCAGTTCCTGTTTCTGGTGACCCTACTGAGCCAGAAGAATCCGACACCAAGTCACTTAGCCGAATGCTTAGGGGTTTCTAGAGCTGCAGTAAGCCAAAGGCTCTCCTGGTTTCAAGATCGAAACTTTCTGAAGATTTCCAAGGTATCCGGGAATGACAAGAACCTTTCTCTAAAACTAACCCGCAAGGGTGAAATATTGGCCACCCAATCAGCTGACTTTCTGGAGGAGGAATTCAGAATTATCTTCGATCACGCCGCCTTTGTTGACTTAGAGAAACTTGACAAGACACTTAGCCAAATCAAGTCAATCTTGATTCAAAACCAGGAGTCAAGAAATGCAGCCTGAGAAACTATTTGACAGATCACGCCTAAAGCACAATGAGCCCCTCTTCTGGCTGGCGGTGATTTCGGCCACTTCATCAGTTGTGCTGTTGCTGTTCTGGATTTTTGACGATAGAACTCTCGGAGGGGTTTCTGTCTGGGAGAAACCCATCAAGTTCTTTATTTCTGCTGCAATTTTTGGAATCACCTACTCCTGGCTAAGTTCATTCATCCATAAGTACTCACGGTGGGTTCGTATGGCAGGGTCGGTGATTACATTTTCGCTCGCCATTGAGCTGATTCTCATTACAGCGGTAGCTGGTTTTGGCGAGACAAGTCATTTCAATGTCTCGTCGCCACTCGCCATCGCTATTTGGTCATTGATGGCGATGTTCATCTCAGTGGTCTTGATCGCAACTTCGGTCCTCAGCATCATGATAATTAGAGAAAAATCTCAAGTCCCTGGAGTGCGATTGGGGCTTGGGCTTGGAAGCCTCAACACCGCAATAGGAATGGCATTGGCTTTTCTTATGACCAGCCCTACTGCGAACCAGTTAGCAAGTTTCCAGGGAATCGCTGGAGCTCACAGTGTTGGAACCGGTGATGGCGGTCCAGGTCTTCCCTTCCTAGGTTGGAGCACGGTAGCGGGAGACCTCAGGGTAGGTCACTTCTTTGGGTTGCATTCAATTCAAGTTGCGATAGTTCTGCTTGCCTTGGCTCACATACTCCCCGTCGCACTTCGACTACCCACCTTGATTACGGGGAACCTGACTTATCTGGGATTCGTTGGGATTGTCACGTGGCAGGCACTCAGGGCTGAGCCATTCTCATCACCAGGCCCGCTGACGATCACAAGCTTCGTCGCCCTAGTTCTGGTTGCTGCTGCGGTCTTTAGTCTATTTTCGCTAGTCAACCTGAGGTCTAAATCCGGAAACTCGGCCTAGAAAGATGGCGCAGAAACTAGTTTCCGACTAGCCAACTCCAGTGGCTGCGAGGGTTGAAGGGGGGCGTTCGAATCGGGAATTTTCCGCGGCGGAGCAATCCGACCGATAACTGGTTGAGACAGTTGAAATCCCTCGAGAAATCGGGGGTTTTCGTTTATGTTCTTAGCGTCAACGCGAGAACGAACTGCCCACCACCGGGGCCGATCTGTGTTGCCAGAGCAAGGTCTGGGGCGAGGCGTGAGACGCGATCGAGCAACCAATCCGACGCCTGTCGCGCATCAGATTCGTCGGGGCACCGTGCCACGATCTCACGTCCGCCTTTGGCGCGAATGCGCTCAACGGCCTCGAAAATCGGGGATGGGTCGACGACGAAAAGGTCGGGGGACCACGCAACGACAGGGGAAATCTTCCCCTTCATCGTGTTGCACGCCCGGTGCGCAAGTCGCTCGACCGCGGGAGTTCCCTTCTTAGCCTTGGTCGACGCGTAACTGTCGACGCTCGGCCCAAGATCGGAATTGACCGACGCGTCCGGGTCAACGTATTGATCACACAACCAACACAGCCAGTTGTCGCGTTCGCCCGTCGTTGTAATGTCACTCATGTCTCGAGGCTACGCCAGAGGGAACAGCGACGTCGCACCGCTCGCGATTTCCTCCCTGCCCCCGAGGACGTGGGATTCATTTTCTAGTGGGGATTCGAAGACCTCGGTGGACATCTCTGGGACTCGTTCCGGATGAACCCCGAACGCGGGCAGTAGGATTTCGCTACAAGTCGGTCAATGTTGACCGAACACGAAACAGACATTAAGGAGTTGGCCGCCATGACACTGAGCCTCAATTCGGTGCACCACACAGCGATCATCGTCAAGAACCTCGACAGGTCGATTTACTTTTATCACGACCTTCTCGGGCTCGAGTTTTCGAACGAGCCAAGCCCATGGTTTGAAGGCCCCGAACTGTCCAAGGGCGTGAATGTCCCTAACGCGAAGCTTCGGCAGGTTTCTCTGTGGGTCGGCAAAAACTCGACTCTGGAATTGATTGAATACGGAAACCGCCCGGCGGACAACGACACACCAATCCAACAAAACTATCTAGGCGCCATGCACATGGCTTTCCTGGTTCCCGACGTCGAAAAGGCGTGTGCGGAACTCACGGCGAAGGGCATCAAGTTTTATTCCACGCCGAACGTCGTCGACGAAGGAGTTCTCTCGGGTTGGCGCTGGGTGTATTTTGAGGACCCCGATGGGATTCCTCTGGAACTCGTCGAAGTGGCGTATTACAACGAAGAGGAACGGAAGGCCGGTATCGCCGAGTATCTTGCCAATCGGCCGAAGCTCGCAGATCTATAGGCAGGGTGCCGTTCGACGGTTGGTGCGTCTAACGATTTTCCAGCCCGCCGGACTCACCGTTACTCGCCAACATTTCGCGCACCGTCTCGATTCCATTCGTTGCGATTGAGTAGGTCTTGGCCAGCAACTCTTCAGCGGACTGCGAGTCGAGCAAATCGAGTCGGTCGAGTTCGCCGATTGGCATGATCCCCGCCAATTGCCACGCGGCTTTGATGGGTTCGTCACTCAACTCGATGTCCGCACCAAAGAGCAAATCCCCAAACTCGCTCGCAAGAGAAAGCAGTTTTCGCACTTGCGTTTCGAGATGCGCGAGGGCGGGCATCACACTGTCGTCTATTGTCAGGTCGGGCAAGAATTCGATGTCGGCAATGGGGTAGGGGTCGTCGGGAAGCCAATGATTCACTCGAAAGCGACGTGACCCGAAGGACTCGAGCCCGAGGAATTCGTCAGTCGTGCCGATTTCCGTGACCGACGCAACGGTACCGATTGCCTTGCGATTTTCGTTTCCCCCGGTGTCCGATTCACGCGACACTAAGACGACACCGAACTCTGGCGTATCGGCACTCATCAGATCACCGAGTAATTTCAGATAACGCTCTTCAAAAATTCTCAGCGTCAGCGGCATTGCTGGAAACAGCACCGAACTGAGCGGAAACATCGGCATAACGGTCATTGTTCACCCGTGTTCATGATGTTCTTCCACGCACGCGACTCGACTAAGGAGCAGCGAGCACTCCGATTTTTAACTGTTCGAGTTGGGCGTTTGGCGCCGAGGCACCGCCATGCTGTGCCTGGAAACCTGCTGTCCCATCAACACCACAAAGGCCCGCGATTGCGGCTGAACCACCGGGGTGCTGATTCAGGAAAGGGGTCATGTCGTACACTGCGCCGTCGATGATGGTCCAGCAGTCGGCGGGAGTGCGGTGCCGACTCACGTCGGCGACCGTTATCGATTCCGTACCTGAGGCCGGCGTGCTTGCCGATGGGTTTGGACCCGAGGGTGCCCCAATTATTTTTGCCCACGTCGCCTCGGCGCCAGAGTGTCCGACGAGAAACGTCAGTGAGATCACGCCAACGGAGACGGCAAACACTGCCACGCCGGCGATCTTCCGCAGGACGGTCGCGCTATCCCGGCGCGCGAGTAGATACCAGATGACGGCAACCACTGCGAGTACCGTGACCCAGAGCGGAAAGATGTCCCCCAGACTTTCGTGACGTTCGGTGATGCCTACTCGTTCGGCAAGTGACTGGCCTGATTCCTTCGCCACAAACGACAGGGGCACGGACACGGCGAGAATGAGCACCTGTGCGAGAGCGAAACGACGTCGAAAAGCCGAGTTCATTACTCCCACGATTAGACCCACTGCTGCGAGCGGCACGAGGACAACAACGAAGTGAATTACCAGGGGGTGAACCGGTAAACCAGACACCGTGTCGAAAATGTCGTTCATAACCTAGAAGTTACTTCCCAAATCTATGAAAGGCGCAAAAGGTTTCCCTGCGCGAATCAGCAAAAGGGATACAGCATGAACTCTCACTCTTAAGTCGAGGCGAGGGCATTCAGGTTCCGCTTTCCGGTTCGTTCCGCCGCGACGGCAGCAACAATGACGATTCCGATGCCCACGACTTGGATTAGGTCCAGTCGTTCACCCAAAAGAGTTACACCAAATATCGCTGCTAGGGCGGGTTCGCCTGCTGCGAGCGTTCCGAATGCTGCGGCCGTTAGACGTTGAAGTGCGACGAGCTCGAGGGCAAAAGGAATGACGGGCATCAGAATTCCGAGCGCTAAGCCTGCGAGCACAACCTGTATGTCAAGGTGCCCCCACGCCGACGGAAGTCCCACGAACGTGGCGGCGATGGCGGCGACCGGTATTGTCACTGCCAGCGCGCGGAAACCTGAAACACGGTCACCGGCGGCCTGGGTCATCACGATGTACAACCCCCATCCACAGGCTGCGAGAAGCGCCCAGATCACACCCCACGGATCAATCGACCCCTTCCACGGTTGAGTGACCCCGACCACCCCGACAAGGGCGATCACGGGCCACCAAATGTGGCTTCGTTTCTTGGCGCGCAAAACGCCCACGGTGAGGGGTCCGAGGAACTGTATCGGGACAGTCATGCTGAGCCCGATAGTGGCAACAGCGAATTGGAACGAGATCGTCATGAGAGCAGTAGCGAGCCCCAACCCGACGAGGAGTGGCAGGTTCGCTCGCTCGTACGACCGAAAATCGGGACGCACGAGAACCAGAAAAATCACGGCCCCACCCACCAACCGAAGCCAACCGGCGCCTGCTGGGCCGACGATAGGGTAAAGCTGGGTCGTCAATGCTGCAGCGAATTGAAGAATGGCCATGGCCGCAACGGCGAACACCCATCCGGGGACGCCCTCAGACTTCATAGTGATGACACTATCGGTCACCCAGAGCCACGTCTTCGCCAACGAATGCCGGTGTCTAACGGTTTCTGGCAGAATCACGTCATGAGTTCCGATTTCACCGTCGTCGAGGCAACCATCTCCGAACTCCGCACGGCGCTGGACTCCGGAACAGTGTCGAGCGTGGAACTGGTAGAGACCTATCTCAATCGAATCGGTTTCTACGACCGTCACGGAATCGTTCTCAACGCCGTTCCGGTTCTCAATCCAGCAGTGTTTGCCGATGCGCGGGCAGCGGATGAGCGACGCGCGCGCGGGGAAGCTCTCGGTCGGCTCGATGGGATCCCATACACCGCGAAAGATTCGTATCAAGCTAAAGGGTTGACCGTCGCGGCGGGCTCACCTGCCTTCGCGGAGCTGGTCGCGCAGCACGACGCATTCACCATTGCTCAGTTGAGAAAGGCGGGCGCAATTCTGATCGGTCTGACAAATATGCCGCCGATGGCCAACGGGGGGATGCAGCGCGGTTTGTATGGCCGAGCCGAAAGCCCGTACAACGCCGATTTTCTGACGGCAGCTTTCGGCTCGGGATCGTCAAACGGCTCGGGAACCGCTACCGCAGCAAGTTTTGCCTCTTTTGGTTTGGGTGAAGAGACCTGGTCTTCTGGCCGCGCTCCAGCATCAAACAACGGACTGTGTGCCTACACGCCGTCCCGTGGAGTGATCTCGACAAGGGGGAACTGGCCGCTTGTTCCCACCATGGACGTTGTCGTTCCGCACACCCGCACGATGGACGACATGCTCGCGTTGCTCGACGTGGTCGTGGGCGACGACAACGTGACGCGCGGAGACTTTTGGCGAGTCCAGAAGTGGATTTCACTACCGCCGTCATCCGACCTTCGACCTGAATCGTACGCGGCTCTTGCCCAAGGTAATCCGATGTCTGGCAAGCGAATCGCAATTCCGAGGATGTACATCAATGCCGAAATCGAGACAGACGATCCCATCGAGACACGCAACACGGTGGTGGAATGTTGGAACCGAGCGAAGCAGTCACTGGAACGCCTCGGCGCGGTCGTCGTTGAGACAGACTTTCCCGCTGTCACGCGCTACGAGAACAAGGGCTACGCGACAAACAATCTCGTCGAGCGCGGACTTTTGCCAGCGGGATTCGCCGAACACGAACTCTTTGACCTGAGCATTTGGGGGTGGAACGAGTTTCTCGCGGCCAATGGCGACCCGAAACTAAACTCGCTCGTTGACGTCGATTCGGAAAAGATTTTTCCACCACCCCGTGATGCGTTGGAGGACAAATACGGAATCCATCAGTCGCGGTTTTCGCCGGCGGACGTGGACATTGCCGAGTATGTGACGCGAGCACGACGCGACGGAATTCCCGTTCTCGAGGAAATCCCTGATATCGCCGACGGCCTTCGCGGACTCGAAGAGGCCCGCCATATTGATCTCGAACTATGGATGGATGAACACGGTCTAGACGCGGTTGTCTTCCCTGCCGTTGCCGATGTCGGACCTGCCGATATGGATATGAATCCAGCGTCGGCCGCCATCGGTTGGCGAAACGGAACGTGGGTGGCGAACGGGAACGTCGTGATTCGCCACCTAGGAATTCCGACCGTGACGGTTCCGATGGGGAACATCAGCGACACTGGGATGCCGGTGGGGCTCACGTTCGCGGGACGTGGTTATGACGACGCACGGCTACTGGCTCTCGCCTCGGCGTTCGACCGCGCTTTCGCTGGCCGAGTGCGCCCGCCACGGACTCCCGAGATTCCGCCATCACGATGGGTCACGCGTGTCGACACTGCGCCGGCACAGCCGACCTTGACGATCAAAGCCACTGCGCGGCCTGCATCTGAAGGCATAATTCCCCTCCACATTGAGATTCACACCAACGCCACCGAAGTACGAGTGACAGTGAACGGAGTTCAGGTTTCTGGGATGGTGACACCGACGGGCTACGAAGTTGACGCCCATATCGCCGAATTCGAGCACACTCAACTGCACAGCGAATGGCGAGGGGGATACGGTTCCGTTGTCGTTGCGCTGGTCAGAACGGGTGACGTCGTCCTCGGGGACTTCACTGTCGTCGGCGGAGTCGTTTAGCCTTCGTCGACCTGCCACCCGCCAGGGGGGCCAATCAGAATCAACGACATAAAGATTGCGACAATCACTGCCAATAAAGCCAGGGTCAACATCCCCGGCCGGTTGATGAACCAGCGGTACAGACGATCAAACCAATGGGCGTCGCGCGGGTCGCTCGTTGCCGTTCGGCGCCACGTGCCAGCGAGCTGACCCGCCTTGTCGACTCGGATTTCGAACGGTACGGTTGCATAGGGGATGACTGCCAGAGCGATACCCAGAATCGTTCGTCCAATTGCCCAGCGATTGTTCACGCCGACCAGCGCGGCGACGACACCATAGCCAAGAAACACCGCGCCGTGGATTCCACCAACGATGGTGAGCAGGGCAGGCGGTGCGCCGAATGTCGCCCGATACGCAAGCCCGCCCAGAAGTAAAGTCCATGTCAGCGCTTCACTGAATGCAAAAAACCGAAAGAGTTGTCGGGGCGAAAAACGAATTTGGCGCGTGCGTGTCATGAGAAACCTTTCACCGGTGAATGACCCAAGCCTATGCACACCCGCTATTCGACTCGGTTATATTTGGGGGGTGACCGACAAAGTTCAGGGCCCAGCGTCATACTTCCCGTCAATCGAGAAGAAGTACGGAAAGCCTGTTACCCATTGGTTTGAACTGCTCGAAGGAAACCTTTCTTCGAAGCACATGGAGCAGGTTGCGTGGCTCAAGGCGGAGCACGGTATTGGCCATGGCCATGCGAACGCGCTTGTTGCATATTTTCGCAATTCGAAGGGCATATAGTCCCATGCCAACAACCGTGCTGTTTGTGTGTGTTCACAACGCAGGCCGTTCACAAATGGCCGCGGGTTATCTCCATGCTCTCGCTGGGGATCGAGTCACCGTATTGTCTGCGGGGACAGAACCGAAAGACGAGATAAATCCCTCGGCTATAGCCGCCATGGCCGAAGTGGGCATCGACATAGCTCACAACGCGCCGAAGGTGCTGACACCCGAGGCCGTCAAAGAGTCCGATTATGTGATCACGATGGGTTGTGGCGATGCGTGCCCATTCTTTCCCGGCAAAACCTACCTGGACTGGCCGCTTGCTGACCCTGCTGGACAGGACATTGACGGTGTTCGGCCAATTCGCGACGAGATTCGCGCCAAGGTTGAAGCCCTCATTGCCGAGATAGACACTCGTGGATAGGGAACGCGCAAATCCCAACGTGATTCGTTTCGATTTTGCAGCACAGTTTGCTCTCGTAGTTTTTGCCGGAATATCCTTGACGGTTTTGACGTCGCTATCGAATGGAAGTCTTTCGACGTTGTGGGTTGAACTGGTTCATGTCGCAATTCCCGCACTCGTCAGTGTCCTCGTCATCGGATTTGTAAGATCTGGATTTTTGCCCCCACTCGCCATTCGAACTTTCGCCTATCTAATATTTTTTTCCGTAGCCACGCTGACGGCAACGGGATTCATGAGCGTCATGAACGGCCTTGCGGTCTCATCGCCCAATCCGTTCCTCTACGGGTACTCGTTCTACTCGGCGTCGCTCGCGTATCTAGTCCTCATGGAGGGACGTTCCGCGTCGTTTATTCGAACCTTTGACATCGCCAACCCGCTGATGTTAGCGACCGGACCACTGCTGATTTCCGTTGCGTCGATGCGACACTGGTCGCTGCGCGGTCGGTTGAACTATTTTTTCCCGTTCCTCGTCAGCGGCGCGTTCTTTTTCATCGTCCTCGGGCTTGGGCTAGCGCCTGCTCTCGCCATCAAGGACCAGCTCAATCTCGTATCGGGGCTCGTATTCGGCTTTGTTTTTGAATTGTTTATTTATGTCAACTTCGCCGGCCTTTCGCTGGTCGTATATGCCGTTGCGGGAATCATCGGGATGAGGGTGCCCCTCAACTTCAAGCAACCGTTCTCAGCGTCGAACATCCTCGACTTCTGGAAAGGCTGGCACCTTTCCCTGAGCTCACTATTGAAAGAACTTTTCTACAAACCCGTTCGTGCACGCTGGGGGACCTACGCCGCGGTCATGGTGACGTACCTCGCATCCGCTTCCTGGCATGGGATGACTCTAAATTTTGCAATTTGGGGATGCCTACACGGCTTAGTTTTCGTTGCATCGATTGTCCTCCTCAAGCGCAGGCACACGATCTGGGCGTTTGTTATCTTTCCGCCGACCGTTGTCCTCGCTCGAATGATTTTCGGAACTCCCAGTTTCGAGAGTTTGGTTTCGATAGTGAATCACGTTCCGACGCTGGACGACGCGACGGTTGCCACAATGACTGTGGTTAGCTGGCCGACAGAAACACACATTGCGTTAGCCTTATCAATCGCCCTGGTACTTGTCGAATTCGCATTTCGCCGGATGCCGCTCGTAGTTGGGCGCAACTACAAATTTCTTCGGGTACGTGTGACGCAGGTCGCGCTTATGGCGGCAATTATCCTGTTCGCCTCTGGCCGGATTGGAGACGTCATTGCTGCGTATGGTCAAAGGTAAATACGCTTGGGTTGTCGTCCTGCTGGTAGCGTTCTATGCCGGGTGGGTTGCGGTTAGTGTATTCCTCACCCACGCGACAACATTTTCGTGGTCGATTTACGACCAAAAAGTTTCCCGAATGCAGTCAATCGCAGCGGTCGAAAGCGTGATTGTCGGTGGCTCTAACGCGGTATACAGCCTCTCAGCAGAACAATTGACGGAACTCACAGGGAAACCGTGGTTCAATGCGGCACTGACCCGAGAAGGTTTCACCGAGGAAAACAAGGTGAATTACATCAACGATCTTGCCCATTCAGTTGATGCAGAAGAGATAACGACCGTCATTGTGTCCAGTGTCCGTCACTTCAGGCGGCCAGGCCAAGACGCTTCGTACGCACACGGGATAGGTTTTGATGGAAACAAAGCTTCGCCGTGGTGGCTTCCCACTAAAACATTTTTGAGCCTCGTCAGTGAACCACCGGCACAAGTCTTTCCAACAATCGTGTCTGATGTCGGCGACTTGGTTCACGAAAATGTTGATTTATGTAAGCCGCGCCTGCGTGACCATGAATCAGAATGGGCCACCGACCGCGAAATAGATGAGTTTCTCCAGTTTTGGCTGCCCCTCGTTCGATCAAATTTCCGCAACGCCGACATCGTCATAACAATTCCTTCTCGTTACATGGAAGAGCCCGCCAATAGTGCCGCTAGTGACGACTACCTAGAACGATTGCAGGCGAGGGTTGATTCCTGGATTGCGGTAAACCCCGAGTCAGCGAACGTTCAAGTTACAACTATTCTCGAAACTAACTACGATGACCCATCGATTATTTGCACCTTCGGGGCGCATTACAATCCCGCGGGTCGAACACTGCGCACCGAAGCCCTATACAACTCGATGATGGAAAAAGGAGTATTAGATGGCCGATAAGTGGACGGCAGAAGAACGGGCAGCCATGAAGGATCGTGCGGCCGAGATCAAAGGCAAAAAGGTTGACGGGCTCACGGCGGTTCTCGAAAAAATCGCGGCAATGGCCCCGTCGGATCGAAAAATCGCGGAGAGTGTTCATCGTCTGGTGACAACGATCGCACCTGAGCTAGAAGTCAAAACGTGGTACGGGATGCAAGCATATTTCCTTGACGGAAAAGTGGTCGTGTTCTTTCAGGATGCGGCCAAGTTCAAGTCCCGTTATTCGACACTGGGATTCCAAGACTCCGCGCAACTAGATGACGGCGACATGTGGCCGACGTCATTTGCAATACTCAGTTGGTCTCCTTCTGTCGAGAAAACAGTGTCCGAAATCGTCCTTCGTGCGATTCAGCGAAACTGACGTCTGAGCGATGTCCGAACAGGCAGATGACGGCAGGTCGAAAGTCGAAGCATCTCATCCGATCGCCAAGAATCCGGCGGTCAAGGGCGTTAGCTGTGGAATCGCATTTTTGGCAGTGATTGCGCTCGTCGCGTTTATCGTGTGGTCGATGTCACCGCTCGCGCCGATCGGTATTGCTTACAGTGCGGTCGGCGCAATTCCGTGGCTTTTGGGTTTTGGCGTACTTCTCTTGATGCTGAGGCTGTTCACACGCAAAAGGTAAGAGCGGTAGTCACGGGCTGATCAATGGTGCGCCACAGATCGTTCGAGTTTGGCCCCTTCGACATCGACATCCGGCAGGATTCGATCTATCCACTTGGGCAACCACCACGCAGCCGGGCCAAGCATCCGAAGCGCGGCGGGGACAAGAACAAGCCGGACAAGGAACGCGTCAACGAGCACACCAACGGCGAGTCCGAAACCGACTGGCCGAATCATCGTTGTGTGGCTGAATACGAATCCACCAAACACCGAGATCATAATTATTGCGGCGGCGGTGACGACGCTGCGGCTGAGCCGCAGTCCATAGTTAATGGAGTCTGTTGCCGACTGGCCGTGGATAAACGCCTCACGTATTCCAGAGGCAAGAAACAACTGATAGTCCATCGCAAGACCGAACAGGATGCCGATGAGCATCGTTGGCAGGAAACTGAGAATCGGTGCCGGGTCGTGAATATCGAAAATCCAGCCGAACCACCCCCATTGGAACACCGCTGTGACCGCTCCAAGAGTCGCGAAAACGGTGAACAGGAAGCCGGCGCTAGCAATAAGCGGTAGCCAGATGGAGCGGAACACCAGCATCATGATGAGCAAAGAGAGCCCAATTACCGTGCCGAGGTAAATCGGTAAGGCCAGGCGGAGCTTTTCTGAAACATCGATATTGATGGGCGCCATCCCCGTCACATTGACGGACGAATCGAGCGCCGCCCGGAAATCCCCATCGAGCGCTCTGATGTCATGTACGACTTCTTGGGTCGAGAGGTCATTCGGGCCACCCGTCGGAATCACGCGGAAAATGGCAATCGTGCGGTCGTCGGAGAATCCCCCAGGCACGCTGGACTCGACGTTGTCGACACCCATGATGAGTGTTGTCGCGCTTGCCTGAAACGCGAGTTCGTTTTCTTTGGTGATGGGGATCGGAGAAGTCGCGACGACAAGCAAGGTTGCATTGACTCCTTCGCCGAAAGCATCTTGTGTCAGGTGGTACGACTTGTAACCGGTCGAATCGGTTGGCTCGGACGAGCCATCGGGAAGACCGAGGCGCATATCGAGCAATGGAATCGCTGCAATACCCAGAACGGCGAGGGTGGCGAAAAGGGAGACGAGCGGGCGCCTGGTCGCGAACACACTCGCCGACGACGTTGTGATCGGCTTGCTCTCGCGTTCTAGCCGATCGTCGAGCGTTCGCCTTTCCTTTGTGCTGAGCACGCGCATCCCAATCAGGGAGATGATGGCGGGGTTGAACGTGACAGCGACAGCGACGGCAACGGCAATTGCTGCAGCGCCCACAGATCCCATGAGACCAAGGAAATCGATTCCGGTGAGGTTCAGCGCCGCCAGTGCGATGATCACCGTGAGGCCGGCGAAAGTCACCGAATTTCCGGAGGTCCCGTTTGCGAGCGCAATTGATTCCGCCACCGGCATGCCTGCCTTCAACTGACGTCGGTGGCGATTGAGGATGAAAAGCGAATAGTCGATGCCGACGGCGAGACCCAACATCACTCCAAGAATTGGGGTGGTTGTGGTCGATTCGACCACGGCAGCGAGAGCGACGCTCGATGCGCCCGAAATTGCGACTCCGACGATGGCAGACAGAACGGGGAGACCGGCGGCCACGAGCGTCCCGAGCATGACGAATAGCACTATGGCAGCGACGATGAGGCCGATTATTTCACCGGGTCCGAGCAGTCCACTAAGAGAACGCGTGAGGTCTTGTGAAAACTCGACCTGCAATGTGTCGGTCGAGATTTCCGACAAAGCGGCGACGACCGCCTCTTTGTCGGCCGTTTCGACCTGCGAGATCGGCGTTGTGAACATGACGTTACCGGTCGCAGTTTGATTGTCCGACGACACCGAACGAAAGTTGGCGGCGCCTGCCAGGATGATTCGCGCAGAAGCGAATTCGGCACGTGCATCGTCGAGTTTTATCTGTCCCCGGTCAAGCTTGAGTTGCGCATGCGCAAGCTCGCGTTCGCCATCGTTTGCCTGCCGCTCACCGTCATAAATTTTGACCCACGCCTCGTCGATCGCGGCCTGACCATCACGGATGCCCTTTTTGCCCGCACCAATCGCCGCGAGGCCGTCGTTGATTAGAGCCAGATTCGCCTGGAGCTCGGCGATTGTTTCTTCGTGGCCACCCAGACTCGTGTAATAGGCAATCCCGGCCTTGACGTCAGCTTTGGTGGCGCGTAAGTCTGGCTCAGCCGCCTGAATCTTTGCCAGCCCCTTGTCGAGTTTTTTCTGGTTAGTCGCTAACTTGACTCGTCCATCGGCTAGGTCAACTCGAGCCGCGGCGAGATCCGTGTAACCCTTGCTAATCTTTGCTTGACCGCGGTCAAGCTTTTTCTGACCATCGGCAAATTTACCCGGGGCGTCCGCGGCATCTTTCGCACCCGAGTCGAGTTTCTTTTGAGTTGTGAAAGGGTCGACGGTGTCATCAACGGCAGGGAGGTCGTGAACTGAGACCAACGCTGCGGTGATGTTCGCCTTTTCGTCGTCGGTGAACGGTAGTCCGTCGGTCTTGTGAAATACGACCTGCCCGATTCCGCGACTCGCGTCGCTGAATTTCGCTTCGAGCATTTCGATGGTCTTCTGCGCGTCAGTGCCATTGATTGTCATTGCGGTCGAGAAGGTGCCACCGGCTGTTGCCGCGACTCCGCCCAGAATTCCGATGACAGCGATCCACCCGACGATGACGAGCCATGCCCTGCGTGCGGAAAATTGCCCGAGGCGGTAAAGAAATTGAGACACGGAAAGTCCTTTATGGTTTTTCGCAGGTGACAAAATTATTGCACTAGTGCATAAATCTGTCAAATCGGGCTAGACTCATGCCATGAATAGCGAGACGATTGCGGGCCATGGCGCACACAGTGTGCTGGGGCGCAAACCGAAATCAACACCAGACGAGATAATCCGTATCGCCTGGTCACTATTCGAGCGTGACGGTTTTGATTCGACCACCATGGCGGATGTTGCAATGGCGGTTGGAATTTCGCGGCGAACTCTGTTCAACTACTTTTCGACCAAGGAGGCATTGTTATACCCGACTCTTGATGAGTACATGGAGTTTTTCGCCACACTACTGATGGATCGTCCCCGTGACGAGCCACTGTTCCACTCCCTCGAATACTGCCTTGAACACAGTCACGAAAAGCAAATTGACCTTGAAGACCGATTCAAACCGGGTCCCGTGGTTCACGCGGCGCGACTGAGTGACGGAGCGGTTCGATACTCCCGCGACCATTGGGCGCGCGAAATGGAACAGGCGGTGGCACGACGCCTCGAGGGGCAAGCCGGTGGGGCGGCGCTCGCGGGATTCGTGGGAGCGCTCGCGGCTCAAGTCTGGACGGAAATCACCAAGTACCTCAAAGCAGTTGGTCCCGATGCTGACATAGGAGAGGCGTTGACCGAGGTGATGGGTTCGCTTCGGAAACTTTTCTCTTAGCAACCCGCTCTAACGCGCCGTGAGTGTGACGTTCGGCATTTCGGGCGCAGGAATCCACCCGCCCACTCGGTCGGCGATGGGCGGGTAGGTGTGCAGATTCCACGCCATTCGCATTTCTTCGATTTCCTCATGTGTACGGGCAATAAAGTTCCACCACATCAAGATTTTTTCCGCAAACGGTTCGCCACCGATGATGATTGCGGTCCCAGAGCCGTTGAGTGTGAGTTTGGACGCGCCCACGGGCGAATACCAGAGTGAATTCAGTGGAACATCAGCACCATTCGCGGACATTGAACCGCTGATATTCAGGATTCCGTATTCCCAGGTCGAGTCGAGTGGAATCGTTCCGCTCGGCCCAACCGAAACCTCGGCCCCGACGAGAGGACTGAACACGGTTGCTGGAGAAGCCGCTTCACCCCACTGACCAACAAAGATGCGGGCTACGTGGTCGCCGAACATAGCGGTCGGTAAGGTTTCGACGTGTTCAAAGGTTGGCCTCATTGAGCGGACCGATTCGGGCAAAGCGATCCACAGTTGAACGGCGTGGAGGGATTCCGGTCCGGGCAGGCTGCGTTCGCTGTGCGAAACACCCGAGCCAGCGGTCATGAGATTGAGAGACCCAGGAGTCACATTCTGTGCCGTGCCCAGGCTGTCGCGGTGATCGATGAGTCCATCCACCAGCCAGGTCACGGTTTGCAACCCGGTGTGCGGATGTGCGGCGACCGTCATTCCGTCGACCTGTTCCGTCGGCCCGAAGTGGTCAACGAATACCCACGCACCGATACGTCGAAGTTTCGCATGCGGAATTGTCCGGCGAACATCCACTTCGGTTCGGGTCGTCAATTTCACGAGCCGCGGTTCGATGATCACTGTTCTAGTATCACCCTCGGGACATAGAATGGTGCCAGCCCCTCGCGTGGCGCCACCCAGGCCAACTCCCCCAGGTCGGAAACGAAGCAAGGGTAACCCGGCTCTGGCGGGTGCGCGAGGGGTCTTGTCAATTCGACTGTCCACGGCCCAGAGCTCGTGCCGACCCGAGAAAGTCGGCGGGTGCGGGTAATCTCAAAGTGTGGCAATCGCTCTCTATCGTCGGTATCGACCCGAATCATTTGATGAACTCATTGGGCAAACACAGGTGACGGATCCATTGCGAGCCGCACTTAGGCAGAATCGAGTCAACCACGCCTATTTGTTCTCTGGACCCCGCGGTTGCGGCAAGACAACTTCCGCCCGAATCCTGGCCCGTTGCCTCAATTGCGCCGAAGGGCCGACTGACACGCCCTGTGGAAAGTGTGACAGTTGTGTCGAATTGTCACGCGATGGCTCGGGTTCTCTCGACGTTGTCGAAATCGACGCGGCTAGCCACAACGGCGTCGACGACGCGCGCGAACTTCGCGAACGAGCTGGGTTTGCGCCCGCTCGCGATCGATTCAAAATTTTCATCCTCGACGAAGCCCACATGGTCACACAGCAAGGCTTCAATGCTCTCCTCAAAATTGTTGAAGAGCCGCCCGAGCACGTCAAATTCATCTTTGCGACGACAGAGCCCGAAAAAGTTATCGGAACGATTAGGTCGCGCACTCACCACTATCCCTTTCGACTCGTGCCGCCGGCAGTCATGCTCGATTATGTGACAGAACTTTGCCTTCAGGAAAAAGTCACGATCGAGGACGGTGTATTGCCCCTCGTGATTCGTGCGGGCGCAGGATCTGTTCGCGACACGCTCTCGCTTCTCGATCAGATCATCGCGGGTTCGGACGACAGTAAGGTTTCGCGCGAGCGAACAAACAACTTGTTGGGTTACACGCCGAGCGAACTTCTTGACGAGACGCTCGATGCAATCGGCCGTAGTGACGCCGCGCACGCATTTGCGGCTATCGACCGCGTCGTTCAGACCGGAAATGACCCTCGACGATTCGTCGAGGATGTTCTCGAGCGGCTGCGTGACCTTATCATTATTGACGCGACGGGCGACGGAGCGGCGGCGGTTTTGCGGGGAATCCCTGCGGATGAAATTGCTCGAATGAACGGTCTCGCCACGTTATTTGGCGCGACCACACTGTCGAAAGCGGCCGACGTTGTGAACGCGGCTCTGTCCGGAATGACGGGCACCACCCCTCCCCGAATTCACCTGGAGCTCATGGTTGCCCGCCTTTTGACCGAACTCCCTGACCGCAAAAAGCTTGCTCAATCGGAATCGGTGAAAGAGACTTCCTCGCCCGTTGCGTCCACGGCGCCCGCGCCGACGGGTGCCGAACCCGGAACGTTGGCAGAAATCGTGGACATGTGGCCCGCGATTCTGGAAGATCTCGAATCGTCGAAGGGCTCGTGGGTTGTGGTGAATTCAGCTCGCCCTGTAACTCTGGATGGGGACGTACTCACCCTCGAGTTTTCCGAGCAAATGTGGGTTGACCGCTTCAAAGAGAACCCGACGAGTGGTAAAGCAGTCTTCGAAGATTTACGGGAGGCAATTCTGGGTGCACTTGGAGTGCGCCTTCGGTTCGTTCCACGACTCGCAACACTGTCGGGACCGGGTTTGTCAGCACCCGTGAAACCTGCCGAAGCCCCCGAAACCGTCGAAGTTCCCGAACCCGTCGAAGTTCCCGAACCTGCCGTGGCTGAACCCGCCACGAATGAAACCCCCGAACGCCGCGGAGAATCGGTGATACGCGAGATGCTTGGAGCGACGCTGATAGCCAACATCGATGACGCATCGACACCGCAGGTTCGGTCTGCACCAGACCACGACAGCTCGGCAATTTTTGACATTGATGCGGCGTCGCGTGAGGGCGACACCTAACGATGTACGAGGGAATCCTTCAAGAACTGATTGATGAATTCAGTCGACTTCCTGGCATCGGACCGAAATCTGCGCAACGCATCGCGTTTCACATCATCCAAACGGAATCCTTTGATCCAGCGCGCCTTGCGGAACTTCTTCGAACCGTGCGAGACAGCGTGAAATTCTGTGTCACCTGCGGGAATGTCTCGCAAGACGATCAATGCGCAATTTGCCGTGATCCGCGACGTCGCCGTGATCAAATTTGCGTTGTGGAAGAAGCCAAAGATGTCGTTGCAATCGAACGGACCCGCGAATTCACTGGGCTTTATCACGTGCTAGGCGGAGCAATCAGCCCCATCGACGGAATTGGCCCAGACCAGCTTCGCATTGCACCGCTGTTGGAAAGACTTCGAGACACGTCGATTACTGAAATCATTCTTGCGACCGACCCGAACGTTGAAGGAGAAGCAACGGCAACCTATTTGTCGAGACTCATTGGGCCGTTGGGCATGATTGTGTCACGGCTTGCGAGCGGACTGCCCGTTGGAGGCGATCTTGAATACGCTGACGAAATCACCCTTGGTCGAGCCTTCGAGGGTCGCACTCGAATCACCCAGCCCTAAATTTCGGTAGAATTTGCCAAATGGTGGGCAACGACGCGACCGCCTTCGTCTGACCTTCGAACGAGAGAAAACCCGTGTCCCTCATTGTGCAAAAGTTTGGTGGCTCTTCGGTCGCTGATGCCGAGAGCATTATGCGCGTGGCTCGCCGAATCGTTGCGACACGTGAATCGGGACATGATGTCGTTGTCGCCGTATCTGCGATGGGAGACACCACCGACGAACTCGTCGACCTCGCTCATCAAATCACCGACGTGCCCGACCCCCGCGAACTAGACATGCTTCTCACGACGGGCGAGCGAATTTCCATGGCCTTGTTGGCGATGGCAATCAAAAGTCTTGGATATGAAGCGCGTTCCTACACCGGAAGCCAAGCGGGCATGATGACGACCGCGCAGCACGGAGCGGCGCGAATCGTTGACGTATCACCTGATCGAATCCGTGAAGCACTCGACGACGGCGCGATTGCCATTGTCGCGGGTTTCCAGGGTTTCAACCGCGATTCGAAGGACATCACGACTCTTGGTCGAGGGGGAAGTGACACGACTGCAGTCGCGCTCGCCGCCGCGCTTGATGCGGAAGTCTGCGAAATCTATACGGACGTCGACGGCGTGTTCACCGCTGATCCGCGTATTGTGCCCAAAGCTCACAAGGTTGACCGGGTGACGTTTGAGGAAATGTTGGAGCTCGCCGCCGCTGGCGCCAAGGTACTGCATATCCGCGCCGTCGAGTACGCGCGTCGGCACGGTGTCACTATCCACGTTCGCTCGAGTTTTGCGGACACAGAAGGTACGTTCGTCATTGGAGATAGGGGAGAAAACATGGAAGAACCCATCATCACCGGTGTTGCCGGAGACCTGTCCGAGGCAAAAATCACCGTCATCGGCGTACCGGACATTCCGGGCAAGGCGGCCGAGATCTTCACCATCGTTGCCGGCACTGGCGCGAATATTGACATGATTGTCCAGAACGTTTCTGCTCAAGCCACGGCTCTGACTGATATTTCGTTCACACTGTCGAAAACCGATGGTGAAAAAGTTCTCAAGGCATTGCGAGTCGCCCAGGAAAAGGTTGGCTTCACCGACATCGCTTTCGACGACAACATTGGCAAACTCTCGGTCGTCGGCGGAGGCATGCGAACAAATGCTGGCGTTTCGGCTCAACTCTTCACCGCGCTGTTTGAGGCGGGCATCAACATGGAAATGATTTCGACTTCAGAGATTCGCATTTCCGTTATTACGCGCGGCGAGGACCTCACCCGAGCAATGCAGGTCGTGCACGCCGCTTTCGGGCTCGACGGCGACGCCGATGCTGTCGTCTACGCCGGAACGGGCCGATAATGGCCGCTCGTATCGGCGTTGTCGGAGCGACTGGTCAGGTCGGCACCGTCGTTCGACAATTGCTGTCCGATCGGGCGTTCCCCATCGATGAAATAAGGTTTTTTGCTTCTTCGCGAAGCGCTGGCACGGTCCTCTCGTTCGAGGGCAAGGACATCATTGTCGAAGACACCGAGACTGCTGATCCGACCGGACTCGACATCGCCATCTTCTCGGCGGGGGCGGCTCTGTCGAAAGCTCAAGCCCCGCGATTTGCTGCCGCGGGAGTTACCGTCGTCGACAACTCCAGCGGGTGGCGGATGGACCCTGATGTTCCACTCGTGGTCGCCGAAGTCAACCCGCATGCGATTGCTGACGCGGTCAAGGGCATTATCGCGAACCCGAACTGCACGACAATGGCGGCGATGCCGGCGCTGAAACCACTCGACCGCGAATCAGGACTCACGCGCCTTCAAGTGTCGACCTATCAGGCAACGTCCGGTGCAGGCCTCTCGGGAGGTGCAGAACTGTTCGATCAGGTTGCCGCGACCGCAGGGCAAGACTTGAGAGCGCTCATTCACGACGGCCGAGCGGTTGATTTTCCAGAACCCGTGACCTTTCCTCGCACCATCGCTTTCAATGTGATTCCGCACGCGGGAAACTTTGTTGATGACGGCCAAGGCGAAACGGATGAGGAAAAGAAGCTCCGTAATGAAACGCGCAAGATCCTAGAACTTCCGAACCTGCTCGTGGCCGGAACCTGCGTTCGCGTCCCTGTGTTCACGGGACATTCCTTGTCGGTGCATGCGCAGTTCGATCGCCCCATCACGGCAGAGCGCGCGCGCGAAATTCTTTCGACGGCTCCTGGAGTAACTCTTATGGATGTCCCGACGCCGCTCGATGCTGCGGGAATCGACCCCAGCCTCGTCGGTCGAATCCGCCAGGACCAATCGTTCGATGACGGAAAGGGACTCATCTTCTTCGTGTCCAATGACAATCTTCGCAAAGGCGCCGCGCTCAACGCCGTGCAGATCGCCGAACTGGTTGCCGGTGAAAAAGGGCTTCGCTAACGTTGTTGCGTTGATTTGAACGTGCGGATTGTGAGTTGGGCGACCGCGTAGATCAACACCGCCGCCAACAATGGGCTCGCCCATTCAACCGGAGTTATTGTGGCCAGCCAGACGCCGAGGGTGGACGCGAGAGCCATCGGAATGCCGAGCGAAATTCCTGCTTTCCAATTCACCACACCTGCTCGGGCTGAACCGATGGTCCCGGAGACTGCTGCTGGAAACATTGCCATGAGCGACAGTGCTTTCGCCGTGAGATCGCTGACCCCGAACCCGATTACGAGAAGTGGCACAATCAGCAGGCCCCCACCGACCCCCAAGAGTCCGGCGACGAACCCCATCGCAGCGCCGGATGCAATCAAAACGAGAACGGTAGCGGTTGACCATTCCAGGTGACTGTTGCGATCTGGCAACTGGTACATAACCTGAATCGCCGCGATGAGCAAGATGGAGATGAAAATCCACCGAACCGTAACGGTGTTCCACGTTCGAAGCGCCCATGCTCCGAACGGTGCGGTAATCGTGGATCCGATGGCGATGATGAGGCCGAACGCCGCCTGGTCCCACGGAACGGTTCCCGAGGCCAAAAAAGCTGTGGCCGCAACGAGCGAGGTGGGAATGATCGCGACGAGGGAAGTAACGGAGGCCTGACGTTGATCTGCTTTCACCACCAAAACGAGCAAGGGCACGACGAGGATACCTCCACCGACACCAAAGAATCCCGCGAAGAGTCCCGCGATCAGCCCGATGGCCGAATAGGCGAGAACGCGGGGCGCAGAGGTTTCAGCGGGCACAATTTCAGCCTACTGGCGCGGATAGTATGGACGAGTGACCAATAGCGTTGACGTCGTCCTCGTCGGTGGGGGCATCATGAGTGCCACCCTCGGTTCGCTTCTTCGCCGGCTCGAGCCCAACTGGACGATTTCACTATTCGAACGTGGACCAGAACTTGCTCCCGAATCGTCAAACCCGTGGAATAACGCGGGGACGGGTCACTCGGCTTTGTGCGAATTGAATTACACGCCACAACAGCCGGACGGAAGTGTCGTGACGACTGGTGCGATCAAGGTCAACGAAGAGTTTCAGTTGTCGCGAGAATTTTGGTCAGCTTTGGTCAAGGACGGAACCATCCCCGACCCGACATCATTCCTTGTTCCCGTTCCGCACATGTCCTTCGTATGGGGCGCTGACAACGTTTCGTATCTCAGGACCCGATACGAAGCGTTGAAGAACCACCCCCTTTTCCCCGGCGCAGAATTCACGGATGACCCAAAGGTCATTCACCAGTGGGCGCCTCTCGTTATGCCGGGTCGATCGAAGTCCGAACCGGTCGCGGCGACCCGTTTCCAGAACGGCACCGACGTTGACTTCGGCGCACTGACAAAAATGCTCGTCAACTCGATCGCGGGACCCAAGACGAATGTTCACATCAATCATTCAGTTCGATCAATTCGCCGTCGCAAAGACGGTCTGTGGAACGTGGTTGTGCGTAACGAGATCGGTCGCACTCCGTTCACGGTCGTCGCCAAATTCGTATTTGTTGGAGCCGGTGGTCACGCTCTCAACCTGTTGCAACGCGCAGGCATACCGGAGGTTCGCGGCTTCGCGGGATTTCCCGTGTCCGGTCAGTTCTATCGCTGCGACAATCCTCAGGTCGTCGCAAGTCACAACGCAAAGGTCTACGGAAAGTCGGCCGCCGGGGCACCACCGATGTCTGTTCCTCACCTGGACACCCGCGTTGTTGACGGTCAATCGAGTTTGCTTTTTGGCCCCTACGCGGGTTTCACGCCAAAATTTCTCAAGGCGGGATCGTGGTGGGATCTTCCCCGATCGATTCGCTTCGGAAACATTATCCCGATGCTCGGGGTTGCTGCCACAAACCTGGGGCTCATCAAATATCTCGCGACCGAAGTTTTTGCCGGCCGCGCAAAGCGCATGGCCGCGTTAAGGGAGTACTTTCCCGAAGCGAATCCCGCCGACTGGTATGGATATTCTGCGGGGCAGCGCGTGCAAGTTATTGCCAAGGATGCCGGCAAGGGCGGTGTCCTGAAGTTCGGTACCGAAGTCGTGTCGCACGCGGACGGATCCATCGCCGGCCTTCTCGGTGCATCGCCCGGGGCCTCCACGGCGGTCGCCGCGATGCTAAACGTTCTCGCAACCTGCTTCCCTTCCAAGATGTCTTCGTGGGGCAAAAAGATCTCTACGCTCGTTCCGTCCTACGGAAAGTCACTTGCGACTGATCCCGCCGCAGCACACGCCTCACTGACGCGCACGGCCGCGGTCCTGGGAATTCATTAATTTTTTCACGCGCGCGATCAACGTAGTCTCGGACGGGGCGGATTCACCGCGAGCGGTCACGGCAATCACGCGGACGTAAACTCCGCCACGACGCGGTTTCCGAATTTCAACTCGGGGAGCGGGCGAAGTGGAATCCGGCCACACGCGGAACCCCTTGTTTTGATATTTACTCGTGTGCACAATGAAATCGAGTACAGGTGATCCACCGGAATCGCCAATTTGCCAGCCGAGAGTGATGATTTTTCGGGTTGCACTAATCACAGCGATATCCATCGGCGCGCTCGGTGGACTGACGGATTCAGAAGAATCTTCGAAGGGTGGGTCTACTACGGGCGGCCCAACTGTCGGTGGTTCCACAACGGGTGGAATCACAACCGGTGGTGGGGCTACGACCGGTGGATCAACTGTCGGTGGGTCAACCGTTGGTAGGTCTGTAACCGGCGGCGAATGCGGCGTCACAAATGCGGATTCTGACGCGACACTGTCGCCAACGGTATTGACCGCCGAAACGGTAACACGGTATTCGATGCCGTTGGTCAAACCCTGCACGGAAGCATTCGCGTTGGGCGTTTCAAATTCAGAAACCACGACGAGATCCCGCCAGACGCGAACGCGATAGCCGGTGATGGGGTCGCCGCCGTCGTTCGGGGGCGCCGACCATTCAATTCCCGTCCCTCCGTCGGTCGCCAAGGCAATCAGTGATGTCGGCGCATCAGGAACCGTTGCCGGGGTGACATCGGCGACATCGGATAGTCCACCGAAGCCAACCGAGTTCGTGGCCGAGACCGCGATCCCGTATCTCACGCCGTTGGTCAGACCGTCGAGCGTGATGGATGTTTCGCTCGTGCTTGATTCTGTGACTACGGCCGACCCCCGCGTTACTCGGACGAGATAGGAAACAACCGGATCGCCACCGTCATCAATCGGAGGTTGCCAGACAACCTCAGTGCCGCTGTTCAATCGGCGTGGCGACTCGACGCGCGGCGTTGACGGTGTCGTCGCGGGAGTAACCGGCGCGCTCGGTTCGGAGGACTGAGATGTTCCCACCGAATTGCGCGCGACAACTTGAATTGTTTGTGGAATCCCGTTCGGCAGACCTGAGATGGTGCAGGTTGGTGTTATCGACTCGCACATCTGCCCACTCGGTGTCGCCAGCGCACGGTAACCCGTGATCGGCACACCGCCGTCGCCGCGCGGGGACCACGCGACCGTCACGGTGGTGTTGCCTCGTGTCACGTGTGGGGTCGTCGGAGAATCCGGAACAGTCCGCGGCATTCCGGAGGCTGTTGTTGCCGGGCTGATTCCGGCGGCAGAGCGCGCAACGACCGAGACGGTATAGGTCGTTCCGTTGCTCAAGCCCTGAATTGTGCAACCGGTTTGGTTCGAGGAACACGAGGCCGAGTGTCCCCCGCCGTTTGCGGTGGCGGTGAACTCCACAATTGGTTCAGCCGAACCTCCCGAGTTCCATGAGACGACCAGTGACGAGTCCGATTCCTGGATTCTCGTGATGACGGGCGCGTTGGGTTCGGGTGCGACGGTGAAGGTCTCGACGCCTCGGTTTCCCGCGTAGGCGGCGGCGAGGGATCTCCCGGAGAAGAACAACGACGTTACCGAAGGTCCGGCACTGAGTTGCACGGTTCCTAATCGGCGTAAATCCGTGAGTCGAAACGAGGCAATTCGTGGCCCCGCTGAGGTGTCGGTCGTCGCGTACAAGGTTCCGGTTGCGTCGTCGACCACGAGGTTTCGTACCCCAACTTCTCCTGAGTCTAAAGTGGCCGATCCGATCACGGTTTGAGTTGGAATATCAATCGCCGTGATTCGTCCAGGGGTTGCATCGGTGCCCAAATACACGGTATCGCCCACGACTACCGGGTCCAACAAGGTCGGCGTACCCGCGGGAAGAGCCACCGCTGTACCAACGACCAGCCGGTTCCGTGTCACCGGGACAAGTTTGATCGGAGTCGTGTTGACCGCGGCCAGCAACTCGGTGCCGTTGGGGATGAACGCGGTGATTTCCTTGAGCCCCGATGCGAAGGTGGAACTGAATTCCAAATTCCCGCTGGTAACCCCGAACTTCATCACCTTTGCGGGGTTTTGGTTGGTGCCGATGATGTAGGAGTCGCCGCTCGAGTTGAACGCTAACGCGCGAATGAGTGTTTCATCCGTTGCGAGCGTTCGGGTCGAGATTCGAGTCCCTGTCCCCAAATCGAATGTGGTGAGTCGGTTTCCCGAACCCGTTCTGCGGGTGCTGAAGACAGCGACGTTGGTAACCGGTGAATAAAGACCAGCAATCGACCCTTCGTCTCCGGCGTTGACGGCTCTCGAGGTGAAGACACCGGTCGTTCGATTTCTCGAGATAAGTGTTCCCATTGATGCACTCGTTGTGCCATAGGACCATTCCGTTCCTGAAGTGTCAACCACCCACGGCGAGTTGATGAGAATTCCTGCAGGTGCAACGGTAGTCGACAGCGTGCCGGGGGACGCAACCGTTGCGCTTGCGGATGGCGCTGGCAACAACGACATGCTGAGCGATATGGCGGTGATCAAAAGAATTTCGCCGGTTGCAACAAGGAAGCGACGAATAGGTGGATGTGTCATGGGAGATAACTCACCACTCCACACGAACTCGTGTCGGAAATTATCCACAGCGAACGGTATTTTTGAACTCGGGGGGGTGGGCCATGTCCGATTTGATTGATACGACCGAGATGTATCTCAAGGTCGTCTTCGAACTCGAAGAACAGGGGCAACCCGCTCTTCGCGCTCGACTCGCGGAACGTCTCGAGCAGGCGATGCCGTCCGTGTCACAAACCGTGTCGCGACTGGAACGGGACGGACTGTTGCACCTCGGCGACGAACGCATCGTCGAGCTCACCAACCAAGGCCGGCAGATCGCCGTCGCGGTCATGCGAAAGCACCGAATCGCGGAACGATTCCTGTTCGATGTCTTGGGACTGGATTGGGCCGACTGTCACGAGGAAGCCTGTCGATGGGAACACGTTCTCGGTGATGCCGCGGAACAAAAACTCGCAGCTCTCCTCACCAACCTCGACACCGATCCCTACGGCAACCCCATCCCCGGTCTGGACATCATCGGACGACAGGGAGGGGAATTTGTTCCGGGAATACCTGTGGTCGATTGTCATTCGTCGCTCACCGGCACCGTCCGGTCGATCGGGGAGGGAATACAGGCGGACGACGGTTTGTTGGCCGATTGTTACCGCGCAGGAATTGCGCCAGGCTCGGCCGTGACCGTCACTCGTGCAGAGCCCAACTTCGTTGTGAGCGGGCCAACGGGGTCAATTACCCTTGACGCCCATCTGGCCGCACAGCTTTTCGTGGCGAACTAGACGAGGACGAACAAAAAGTAGGGAACCGTCGCAACGAGAGTCAGTGCGGTGACGGGGATACCGACTTTTGCAAAGTCCCACATTGAAATCTTCACACCTTCGCGATGCGCGATTGCAACACCGACGATGTTGGCGCTGGCGCCAACCACGGTGAGATTTCCGCCAAAATCAGCGCCGGTAGCAAGAGCCCACCACAACACCGACGGCTCAGTGAGACCGAGCGCAGTATTCATGTCGGAGATAACGGGAACCATGCTGGTGACGTAGGGGATGTTGTCCACAATTCCCGAAACGAGACCGGAAAATCCCAGCAAAATCGCGCTTATCGTCGGGATGTCAGTTCCCACAACAGTGATCAGCCAGGTAGACACAATGTGGAGTGCGCCGACAGAAACGAGCGCCCCCACGAGGATGAACAGCCCCGCGAAGAACGCGAGAGTTTTCCATTCCACTGATGCGGCCACGCTCGAAAGCGGTACACGCGAAACAATGGCCGTGAGGACACCTGCCGTCAGCGCGACATACGCTGGCGGAAGACCGGCGAGTGAGCCGGCGATATACGACCCGACAACCACGACCAAAAGAGTGAGGCCAATCACGAGAGTTGGGGTGTTTCGCAAAATTGCCGATTCATCGAGGTCCACCGCCCGTTGACGGTCGACCTTTCGGTTCGGTAAGGCGTGACGATAAGCAATCACAAAATACAGGGCGGTCACGACAAGTCCGATGAGTGCAATCGGTCCCATCACAGCGAGGAAGGGCAGGAATTCGATGCCAATTCGGCTTCCGATAATTAGGTTGGGCGGATCACCAATCAGAGTTGCGGCACCACCAACGTTGCTTCCGATGATGGTGGCAAGAACGAAGGGAACAGGCGATACGGATAGTGTGCGCGCAAGACTAATTGCGACGGGCGCAACCAGCATCACGATGGTGAGGTTGGGCAACAACGTGCTAGTGAGTGCCGAGATGAAGAGAATTAAAACGAGCGTCACCCGAGGGTTTCCGCGTGCAACATCGGCCGCCAGGGCGGCGAGATATTCAAATAATCCTGTCGTTTGAAGCCCGCCGACGAGAAGCATCATGCCAAACAGTAAAAAAATGACATTCCAGTCGATCCCCATGTGGTGATCGGTCAAGGCTGTAATTGGGTCAACGGCACCGATAACTAACACCGCGATTGCGCCGATGGACGTCACCAGGTAGTGGGGGACCTTTTCCGTCGCGATGAGAATGTAGGCGACAGCAAATATGGCAACGGTCATCGTCATCAGCATTGGTGAGGTCCTTTACAGTGTTGTTTTGTCAAGGATATCGGCTGACGGGAACGGTCTGAGAAAAGCAGTCGGCGCCACGGTAATCCGCGACGCCGACCAGTCTGTGAGTGGTCTTAGATGATTCCGACCACGTTGACCGACTCACCCGAGCGAGTCATTTCAGTCATAGGAAAATCATAGGGAATCGAGCGCTGGAGGTAAATAGCCACGCTTCGCAGTGCTCTGCAGATCAGCGTTCGACGCTGATCGTTGGCCACGCGGAATGGCGCAACGGCGCCGTCAAATCGCGAAGGCTCGACTTCTGATTCCCAGCCTCATCGAAGTTAGACGGGTCGAGCCAGGCTTCGTGCGCCCGTTTGATGGCCGGCCAATCGCCGTCAGTGAACCCAAACCACGCCGTATCCCGATTGTGCCCCTTGACGATGACCGCGTTTCGGAAAACTCCTTCGAAACTGAAACCGAGTCGTTCCGCCGCCGCGATGGAAGGCGAATTGAGAGCGTTGCACTTCCATTCGTACCGTCGGAATCCAAGGTCGAACGCGTGTGTCGCCATCAGGTACATCGCTTCGGTCGCGGCGGTGCTTCGACGCAGCTTTTCCGAAAACGTCAGCCAGCCAACCTCGATGGTGCGATTTTGTGTATCGATGCGCAAGTACGACGCGATACCAATCGGTTTGCCAGTGGCAACATCGACGATGGCGTAGAACAGGGGATCGGTCGCGCTGTCGATGCTCGACACCCATTTGGTGAATTCGGCCTCGGTGTCGAACGGGCCGTGGGGCATATACGTCCACAGGGTTCCCGCTGGATTTGCCTCCAACGCGCGAAACAAGTCGGACGCGTGTTGTTCGGCACTGAGGCGTTCGAGTCGAACTCGCGAGCCCGACAACGTCGCGCCACTCGGTCTCTCGGCTGGTTCCAGCGAGGAAACGGGGAGGCCAACGGCGTGACCGTTTGAGTCAGGAATAGATTCGATGCGCATGCGCTTATCGTACGTGTCAAAAAGGGACGAGCCCGGTCTTTCGACCGAGCCCGCCCAATTGTGCCAATGACGCCTAGGACACAATGTCCTTGACTAGCGAGGCATTTTCCTTTTTGTTGATGGCCGCAGCGATGAATCCAATAACTGCAGCGATGAAGGGGCTGAGCACGAGGAACCAACCGAGCGGGCTGAGCGACCACGCGCTTTCGGGAAGTGATGGGTCAACGCCGTCCGCCGCGGTACCTGCGAGCAGGTTGAAGCGGCTCATCACGAGGTACACGCCGCCGGCCAGAAGTACTGCCGAGGCGAGCGGGGCAATCGTGCTCTTCCACGCGCTGACTCCACCTTCCTTGCGGAAATAGCGGAAAATCGCGAGTGAAACGAGAACCTCGACGACCATGACGGCAACCGCGGTGATTGACGACATCCAGAAGAACAGGTTCAGGACGGGATCGAGGCCAGCGATGAAGAAGACTGCCATGACGGCAATCGCGAGAATCGACGTCGCGTAAACTCCCGTTCGAGGCGCCCCCCGGCCGTTGACCGAAGCAAACGACTTGGGCAGGACGCCACCGCGACCCATTGCGAAGAAGTAGCGCGAGGTTGCGTTCTGGAACGCGAGAAGTCCGGCGAAGAGGCTCGAGATGACGAGGATCTCCATGAAGCTGACAATCCACGGTCCGACATAGGTGTTGGCGAGGTCGAAGAGCATTCCTGCAGGGTTTGCCAGTGGCGCACCGTCAACCGCGGTGACGTTGAGAATGGCGGCGACAAGAGCCGGCATTTCTCCGCCCGCACCGTCATCAACCATTGCGTTTCCATAACCGGTCACCATTGCCAGTGAAACGATCGCGAACAGCGCGGTGATGATTCCGATGGCCCAGTAGGTCGCGGTCGGAACGGTCTTCTTCGGGTTGGACGACTCTTCACCGTAGATTGCCGTCGCTTCGAACCCGATGAACGAGGCGAACGCGAATGCAATGGCGATACCGGCTGCACCGGTGAGTCCACCAGCGAGGATGGCGTTGGGGTCGAAGGATGCGGCGAGGTTGACGCCTCCGTCGGGGCCACCGTCGACGAGAATTGCCCCGGCAACGATGAGCAGTGAGGCCAGTTCGAGAACGAGGAACACTCCCAGTACCTTGGCACCAAGATCGACCGACATCAATGACAGTGCCGTGACAATAACCCACGCGAGGCCAGCCCAGACGATCCAGGGCAGGTCAATTCCATATCCGGCCATTGTTCCTTGAACGAGTCCGCCGAAGAAGCCATAGATGGCGAGTTGAATCGTGGCATAGGCGAGAATCGAGGTGAATGCCGATGCGACTCCCATGTTGGTTCCGAGCCCGCGACCGACGTACGCAAAGAACGCACCGGTGTTCGTGACGCGACTGCTCATGGCGGAATAACCGACCGAGAATAACAGCAGGGTGAGGCCGACCGCGAGATACGTTCCGGGGACGGCCGAACCGTTACCCACGAGCATTGCGACGGGGACCGCGCCGGTCATTCCGACGAGAGGTGCGGATGCTGCGACTACGAAGAAAACGATCCCGAGTACACCGAGACGTCCCTTCTTGAGTTCGCCAGCGTCATTAGTTGATGCCATGACAGGATCTCCTCATTGAGTTAGTGACACACAAATCGTTCTGGTACGAACGACTTTTACTACTGTGCCGAAGTTTTGCCGAGACCGCAAGAGGGACTCGCCTTTTTGGGTGAGCGAGAATCGGTAGCGAACAATGGATTAGCGAACGGATTGTTCGCTTCCTAATGATTCGATAAGGTGGCAGTCATGACCGATTTGCACGGATTTTTACCCCCACTGACCCCTACCGGCAAGAGCGCACTCGTCCCCGAGATGCCGTGGTTTTACTCCGGCACGCTGCTCACCGTCGAGTATCTGACGGATCCCGCGAACGTCCGCGCAATTCTGCCCCCCGAGCTCGACCTTGCCGACGAACACCCCGGCGCCGTGGCAATGATTTGGGCCGACTGGCAGTCGTGCAGCACCGGTGGGGCAGAGCTACTCGACCCGGTTCGCTCGCAATATCTCGAAGCGTTCGTCGTCGTCCGCTGTAAGTACGAAGGAGTGACCTACAGCCGTTGCGTTGCCATCTGGGTCACCAAGGACTTCGCAATTGGTCGTGGTTGGTTCCAGGGCTACCCCAAAAAGCTGGGCAACATCGCCGTCACACGGGTCTTCAATTACGGCAAGGCCACACCCAAGTTGGAGGCCGGCGCCAAACTCGGCGCAAGCGTTGCCGCCTACGACCACCGACTTGCGTCCGCCGTCGTCACGCTGCGGGAAAAGGGCGACACGAACGGATTCGTCAACGGCCACAAGATGCTCCACAGCCGCTGGGTGCCGTCCATCACCCCGGGTCTCGGCAACTCGCTGGATCAACTCATCGCCATGGGAGGCGTTGACGCCGAACTGGGTGACCCGTGGGTCGGCGATGCCGAACTCGAACTGCACGACTCGCAGTGGGACGAACTGAAGTCGATCCTGCCGGTGGAAAGGGTTCTCGGCGGCTACTACCGCGAACTCGGTGTGACATTCAATGGCGGCGAGCTCATCGCTGACCGTTCAACGCCGTCCATCTAATGTGTGGGGCCTCTGAGGATTCGCGCTAGTCAGATTCGAGAACAGCCATGGCGGCATTGTGACCACCGATTCCGCTGACTGCCCCGCCGCGCCGCGCAGTTGACCCACAATAAAAGATGCGGGGTTCCCCCGAGTCGACACCCCAGCGTTCTGCCGGTGTCGATCGTGGTGCGTTGTCTGCGACGAACGGCCAACTGAGTGGCCCATGGAAAATGTTTCCGCCGGGCAATCCCAAAGCCTGCTCGAGGTCGAGAGTTGTTTTCGTTTCGATACAGGGATTGCCGTTGGAGTCGACCACGAGCAGGTCGCGAATATCTTCGGACAAAATCGAATTGATTGATTCGATAACAGCATCCTGAAGTGCCTTGCGCATTTCGGTGCCGTTTTTGTCGCGCAACAGGGAGTGAGGAGTCTGGAGGGCAAAGACGGTGAGGGTTTGAGCACCCAACTCGCGAAGGTCTGGTCCGAGGATTGTTGAATCAGTGATGGAATGGCAATAGACCTCGCACGGCAGTGGTTGAGGGATTTCGCCTCGACTCGCCTGTTCGAAGGCCACCTGCAATTGTTCGAAACCTTCGTTGATATGAAGCGTCCCGCCGAACGCCGCCACCGGGTCCGTGTGCGTTTTCAGTTTGGGCAACCGCGTCAACATCATGTTGACCTTCACTTGAGCGCCTTCGATGGTGTGAACAGGCGACCGACCACGCAGCGACTCGAGAACCGGCCGAGCAACGTTGGCAAGGACGTACCGTGCCGAAACTGACCGTGTTCGCCCATCGTGGTCATAAGTCACCGTGTGACGCGATGCTTCGGTTGTGGTCGGCGGAGTGTCGATGGTCAGAACTTTGCAACCAGACCTCAGCTCGGCGCCAAACGCGTGGGCGCGAGTTGCCATCGACTGAGTCACCGCCCCCATTCCTCCAATGGGGATGTTCCATTCACCGGTCCCGTTTCCGATCACGTGATAAAGGAAACACTTGTTGGCGTCTAGCGCTTCGTCGTGAAGTGGGGCGAAAGTCCCGATAAGGGCATCCGTCATGACGATTCCCCGCACAAGATCGGACTCAAATGTGTTTTCGATTGTTCGGCCAATTGGTTGATCGAAGAATTCGGTCCACAAATCTGACCCCAACGATTCTTTGACGTCCGATTCGGTGGATAGCGGTTCGAGCAGGGAGGGGAACAGGCGGGTGGCAACCGTTTCTGTTTTTTTGTAGAACTTTTGCCATGCCTCGAAGTCGCCGGCCGCACCGACCGATTCGAAAGAGTCCTTGGTTGCAACCGCGTCGGATTCGTCGATGAGCAATCCGACTTCGCCGCCGCGTGCGGGAGTGAAGGAACCAAAGCGACGAGGGGCAATCTTGACGTCAAGTCCAAGGTCGTTGATGATTTGCGTCGGAAGCAGGCTAACAAGATAGGAATATCGAGAAAGTTTGGCATCGACACCCTCGAACGCCTTCGTTGACACCGCTGCGCCGCCAAGAACGTCGTGTTGCTCGAGCACAACGACTGATTTTCCGGCTTTGGCGAGGTACGCAGCCGCTACGAGACCGTTGTGTCCACCGCCGATGATGACGATGTCGAAATCAGGACTTTCCATTGGGTCAGTTTAGGTCGTACATCCCCCGATTACTCACGGGCTGCTCGAGTCGTCGGCAGCGTGATGATTTCGGCTCGTGCAATGGACTCTACCGACAGATTGTCCACGAATCCTTCTGGGTCGGTCTGGCTTAGCGGGTAAATGATCGAAACAGGTCCGTTCGAGTTATTCGCGGACGAGACCGTCGCACCATCGGCAACGAGCGTGACGGAGGTGTCGCCGCTGAAGACTGACACCGGCCACACAATTTCGTCGACTAGTGTTCCGCTGTTGTTGTACAACGCCAGCGCGACGAATGAATTAGCACAATTCGTATTGACTCCGGTAACTCGAATCGACGAAATGGAGGTGCTTCCCGAGGCGTCGATGCCGTGTTCAAAGACGATTTCCGTTCCGGCGGCACAATCGATTCGACCAACACTCCCTAGGGTCAAACTGACCGTCGAGGCGATCATGGGCCACGCAAAAACTCCGCCAATGAGTGCGAGCGCCGTAAGCACTGACCCCAACACAATCAATCGTGTTCGAGGTGCGAATGGAGGTCGATCGGCCAAGAGTGGATGCCTGGCAGAGGGCGGGGATTTTCGATCGATCATCCGATACCTACAGTGACGCTGTCGGTCGGCGAAACCGTGACGGCTCGCAACTCTACAATCCGGGTGGCTTGGGTGTCGGAGCAGGCTGCAGCGCCTGACGTGTCGGCGGTCCGGTGCACTCGAATCCAGCGACTACCTGAGTCCACGAGTGACGCGCCTCCCCAGACCAACGCGTCCCCGAGAAGCACGGTGCCGGTGCCGGTTCCGATGTTGACCGTCGTGCCGTCGGAAATTCGAACAGCGGGGATGTTTGACCCGTTGGTGAGCGAACTGTTGGAATACGAGGGTGACCCCGATGTGCTGAAGCTGATGGCCGACACTGTTGCCGTCGACCCAGCGTCACTTTCGGGGAACGATTGGACCCCCGCCGCCGCGAACGAGGCGACAAGGGCATCGTCAACATTGTCCCCGTTCGAATCGACGGCGATGGACGGCACGGATGAAAGGGCACTGCCGAGGACAACGGCAATACCTGCGAGCGAACGGACAAACCGCTGTCCACGGAGTCGACGGGGCACGGTCATCTCGAGTCGGTCACTGATCATCACATGCGATTGTATCTAACATTGTTCGATGCTCACCTTTGGCAAATGGAATCCCCAAACCTTACACTGTAAAAATGGCGCCTGAATCCTCAACCGAACGCTCGCGGATGACTCGTGAACGCTTGATTGATTGCGCCTCTCGGCTGATTCACGAGCGCGGGATATTTGCCGTGACGGTCGGCGACGTTGTCTCTAAATCGAAGGTGTCTCGACCTACTTTCTATTCGCATTTCGGCGATATGGAGGGATTGCTCGCCGAATTGTGGCTCGAGCGAGGTGAGATCTGGCTTGAACGCCTGATATCGGCTGATGTCGAATTCGATCCGCTCTCGACCGACTCACAAGGACTCGTGGAGGTGATGTTGCTCGCTCACCGAAACTCTCAGATCGCCGAGGTAGTGACGAGCACCGTCGATCGAGTCGTGAGGCAGCGGTTGGGGGATACGCGTCGTCTGACGGTTTGCTTATGGAGACTGGCCAATCGCATTGGAATTCTTGGGACGGTTCGCGTGTGGCCATTGGCGGTCGAGGCGCTCGTGTTGGATGACTTCATCGGCTCTGTCGATTCGACACGAATTGACACGACGATAAGCGCAATACCCGACCTACCGGAAATCGAACTCGACCTCGAAGGTACGGTGGAGCGAAAGTTGATCGACGGCGTAATCTCGATAGTCAGCGCGAGTGGCGTGTCCGGATTGTCCATTCTGCGACTCGGGCGTCTGTTACGTGTCACATCGGGATACCTGCAACCGCGAATCGACAATATGTCCGAATTGGTTGGCGTGGCATTCAGCGCCGCACAACGTTCAGCAGCCGCTCAGAACGTTGCCCTTTGGTCAACACTTCGTCTGTCGCCCGACGGGTTCGCGCGATTCATCGTGGGCAGCGTCGGAGATTCTCGACGGGCGTGGCGCTGGTTCCGCGCGGAAGTAATGTTGGCCGCAGTGCAGGATCCAATCTTGGCGCGAATTGTCCGGACCAGCATGGACGAACTCGTGTCGACTCTCGACAGGAAAACTACGTCGCTCGGATTTGTGGGCAAGCTGTCAAGGCAGGTGGCAACCGTGGTCCATACGACGCTGTTCGGATTCACCGCTCTCGCCGCGGTCGGGGTCGACGTGCGATCGTTGGCACACGAAGGAATCATCAGGGAACTGTTGAAGGAAGCGATCCAGCGAACGCTGTGGCGTAAGTCGTGATGTTGGCCCCGTTTTTCGCCTTACCGGCGTCATAAGACCGTATCTAACGAAGTTGCATTTCTGAAAGACTTGACTATCATTTTTACATCTAACATTGTTAGATGAAATGGACATCACAAATCGAAGGAGTCATTCATGGCGCAGAAGCCATTGGACGCCGCGTTCAGCGGCTCGTCCGAATCAAAAAAGAAGAAGCGCGGCGGATTCGTTGCCATCATCGCGGTGCTTGGCCTTGCGGGAATCAGCTCGGTGTTCGCTGCTAACGTTTCGATCAACAGCACCAACCCGATCTCGTATACACAGGGAACAACAACCATCGCCGCGTGCGACCCGAATGGTATAACTGCCTCCCTTGGCGCGTTTTTCGACGCCACAGCTGACACACCCGCGTTCACAACTGACACAATTACCCTAGAGGGAGTCGCTGACACGTGTGAGGGCAAGACAATTGATGTGACCATTTTTCATTTGGGCGAGGTCGCTTTCCACATCGTTGCAACCGTTGAAGCAGTTACCGGCGATTCGGACCACACACTCGTGTTTGGGGTAGCCGGTACTGCGTTGGATGCGGCAGAACCAGTGGGCACAGGTTGGACGGGCGCCACTGCGACGTACTCTGCCACCGGCGATCCCTCGGGAACTGGACCGACAAATATTGCCGCCAACGCATCCCGCATCGCCATTGAAATCACCGATTAACACCATTTCGGTGTCGTGAATGACACACTCATCGACGCTATTGCCGGGAGCGGTCGCAATCAGTTCAGTAGAACGGTTCGACCCTCCCGGTTATAGTCGTGGGACCACGATGTATGTGATCGTTCAAACCGATCCGTCGCGTGCACCCAAGGCGTATCGTGTCGATTCACCCGCAGGCTTGTATCTGGTCGATAAACCGCCTTTCACCTCTGAACTGATGCGGCGGTTTCGAGCACGGCGACGGGCTCGGTTTGAGGCGTGGGCAAAGGGAATCGCCCAAGCGATAATCGTGATTCTGTCGCTCGGCATCGCATGCCTCACCTTTTTTGGTGTGATCCAGATGCGAGTTGTATTGAGTGATTCAATGTCCGGAACTTTTAACAAGGGGGATGTCGTGGTTGCGCTTAACCCCTCGATCGTCCCGCCGCGCATCGATGACATCGTGATTTTCCACTATTACAACATCGACCGAACGGAAAAGATTGCCGACTTCAGCCACCGAATCATCGGGGGCACCTCCGCAGGTGGTTGGCAAACCAAAGGCGACGCCAACGACGAACCCGAACTGTCGCCGGTCTTGAAAGATGATGTTGTCGGGGTCGTCATCGGCTGGGTTCCGTGGGCCGGCAATCTATTGCAACCGAATATCATGATTCTTGTTGTGGCAGTTATCTTTGCAGCCTATGTTGCCGGGCCAGAACTGCGTGACCGAATTCGAACAAGAAAAGCGACCTGATGGCTCTTTATGGTAACCGGCAACCAATCTATGTCGACGGTGACAACCGACAGCGTCGCCGAATCGCCACCATTGTTCTTGCGTTGATTGTGGCGTATCTGTTGTTTACCGATTTCGCACGGGGAATGGGTATCGATGTTCAAGGTAACATTTTGGCCGCGCTGGGGATCCGCAGTCCCGTGTCGACAGTGGGCGGGGTTGGTCCGGCCGGAGCAGAAGGGCGGCCCGGTGCCGATGGTGCGCCCGGCGCGGACGGCTTTATTCTCAATCGGAACGAAGCAGTAATCGGTCTGGGTGCTTGCGACACGAACGTCCGAGTCTCGCTGGCCTCTCGAATCGAACGGCGCACTGCCGTCTTTGCCCTCGATACGATTCGGTTTTCTGATGTGAGTGAAGCGTGCCGTGGACTCGGGTTACGGCTCTATTTGTTTTCGGGAAACGAGGGCGATTACACCCTCGAGGCAACGAGTGCCGTTGTCACTGTCCCTTCGAGCCCGGAATTCACCCTGGATTACAAGACCCTCAATATTGGCGACGTTGACAGTGCGAGCCTGTCGAAATTAGCCTTCGAGATTGCCGAATAATGCCTGGCGCCGACGATCGACAAATCGAAGCCATCAGCGAATTGGTTGGTGCAACGACGCCAAGCACGCGGCAAAACCGACGTTTTCGCGCGTATTTTCTTGACCAAATCGCGAAAAGCGTTTCCCCAAGCCCCGAACGTGGTGCCGGCGCCGATAATGCTGAAATTGTTGTCGAACTTGCGCGAGGCGAGCGTCTCGTCGTCAGAGGAATCGAACCAGGCGTCATCGTCGAGGTAGCGGCGTGGTCAGGTACCGAGGCCCCGGGTGATTCCGCGGTGCGAATGTTGTTTGGCGCTGGACGCACCGTGGAAGAAACTACATCCATCAGGTCTCTGAACGAGGAACCTTCGCCAGTGGGGAGCAATAATCCTGGCAACCCGCAAAAAGACGTTCGAACCCTCGATTCGATTGATTATCCGATGGCGAGTGTCGGCGACATCGAATTTCTACAACAACAAAGGAGAGCACAAATGTTAAGACGATTAATCTGGACACTCAGTTCTATCGCAGTAATCGCCGCAATTATCGTGGGCCTTTCCGCGGCGAACCTTGTTCGATTTGTACACCCCGATTCTGGACTGACAAACACGTTGGGCGCTGCTGACACGACTATCGCGGTCGTCGGACCCACAGTCGACCTTGAGCCAGAATCGAGCGTCCTATTCATGGACTCCTCGAATTACGTGTTGGGTGGTGTGGTCGCAGTGGCCGAGGGAAGTTCATTGGTTTATACAGGCCAAGGTCAAGCGACGGTAAAACGCGAGGACATCATTGGTCGGGTCTTGTTTGTAATTCCTTTTATCGGCGTTCTTGCGGGCCTCATCGGTCAATGACGATTACCACCACGCTCACCGACATCCCAGATTCCAGCCCGAAAGACTGGGTTTCGACGGCCCTGGATGCTGTAGCCCAGACATCGATCGATGCAATATCGGTGAGCGGATTCTGTACCGCAGCAAAAATTTCACGGCCGACTTTCTACTCGCGCTTCGGGAATGTCGAGGGATTGCTCGCGGAAGTGTGGCTTCAGCGAGGTCAATCGTGGCTCGATAGTTTGCTTTCTCCACAATTTATCGCGGACGCTCATTCGCGATCGCTCGCCCAAATTCTTTGTGTTGCTCGACGCAAGCCCGAAATAAACGAAGTCGTGGCGCCCACTGTAAAAAATTGGTGGGCCCAAATTTCGCAAGCGAAGAGTCTGACATGTTCATCGTGGTTGGTCGCAAACCGTTTAGGCACGTTGTTGGTTCACTCGGTGGATCCGGGTGTTCACGTTATTGGCCAAATTGATCCGGTGATTTATTCGATGATTGACAGCGGGAAACCCACTACATCGGACCTCGTTGATACGTCGCCACCCATCGTACTGACGTCTCCCAGAACTGAAAATGTTCTCCTCGAAGCGGCCATCGCAGTAATCGCGTCGTCCGGATACAAAAATGCTTCGATGTCTCGAATTGGCCGTCAAATAAGGATCACAACGGGCGCAATTTATCCTCATTTTAATTCGGTTGACGACCTGCTCCTCGCAGCTTTCGGTGAATCTCAACGACATATCGTGAACCAAAACGCAGCGGTGTGGCAGGAACGAGGATTCACCGCACGCAATTTCGGGAAATTCATCATCGCGGGACTCCTGTCGGAGCGATCCACGTGGCGGAATCTGCGACTAGAGACGTATTTGGCGGCTCCAGAAAGCCAGCGACTCGCCACCATTGCGTATGAATCGATGGCAGAGGCTCGAACTTCCCTGCACGACGCTCTTTCGATCGCGGACGTCCCCAGCGACCTCAAACCGGTTCTGCACTATCTGTTTCATACTCTCGGTGTGGGGTTCGGGGTGTTGCACCAAATCGTCGACGGGGTAGATCGACTCCACCATGTTGCGATGGCTGAACGTCTAGGTGCCGCACTGAATAACTCGGCCCAATAAATGTCTCGAATCGTTTGACTGGAGTCATGGCTTAGGCGAGGAACATCGCGGCGCACCATGGTCAATAGTCGGCAAAGTACTCGTCGATCTCCCATTGCGTGACGTCACGCGTAGTCGGGTCGTCGACGGCCGCTTCGTAGCGGGCGATTTCGTCTCGTTTCATGACGAGGAAGACCTCGACGAGTTCTTGTGACAACTGATCGTGCATGTGCGCGTTGGACTCGAGTGCGTCGAGAGCGACCCCCAGTGTTGCGGGTAGCTCGGGGGCCGATTCGTTGTCATATGCCATGCCGACCGCATCGTCGGGGCAGTCGAGCGAGCGTTTGATTCCATCCAAGGCCCCTGCGAGGACACCGGCAATGACGAGGTACGGGTTCGCGGCTCCGTCGCCGACGCGAACCTCGAGACGGGTTCCTTGGCCGCGCTCTGGCGGGATCCGCACCATACAGGATCGGTTGTCGTA
>JAHEFZ010000018.1 GCA_024639935.1 Microbacteriaceae bacterium | reverse complement strand
ACCGTAGCTGGTACATGAACGAGTCAGTGGTCGTCGACCGCTAGTCGGTTCTGACTGTTTGACGCCCTTCAGGGCAAACACTACGGCCCCAGCATTGAGCTGGGGCCGTAGTGCCGTTAACGAGCAACTCCTTTGACATCGATCCGGGTGACGTCGACGTCAAACACAAAGAGTATGAATCACTGCGTTGCACTTCGTATCTCTGCATCTGGCCCAACGAGGATGAGGTCCGCCGGCTGACCCACATCAATCGTCGATCGAGCCGAAGCCGCAATCGCTTGAGATCGCGTGAGCGCTTCCTCAGGGTGCCACGCCGGTCTACCGTCCGCAGTTCGCGCTGTCGCCATCTCAATCGTGTGCCACGGGTCCAGCGCCGCGACGGGCGCGTCCGAACCGAGGACGAGTTTCACTCCCGCATCGAGGAACGACTTCATCGGGTAGGCGTACGAGACCCTCTCGCCCCACAGACGTTCCGCGACATCGCGGTCGTCGACGGCGTGGGCGGGTTGGATGCTCGCGGTTAGTCCCAGTTTCGCCATGCGCTGAACATCATCGGGCAGAACCATCTGCGCGTGTTCGATGCGGCCCGCGACACCGACCTTCTCGAAGGTATCAATGACAATTGTGTTCGCCTTGTCGCCGATCGCGTGAAGAGCCGCGGTGACCCCGTTGCGGCTCGACTCGCGCACCAGTCGCTCGAGTTCCGTTTCACTCGTGTTGAGGACTCCTATCGTGTCCTCTCCTGTGTACGGCGCGTGCATGTAGGCGGTGCGGGTGTTGATTGAACCGTCCGTGATGACCTTGAGAAAACCCATCTCAACCCGCCCGCCAACGGAATCCCCGGTGCGCAGACCGCGATCGAACGCCTCGTGGATACGCTCGGGATACAGACTGGCCCGCACAGTGATGAGGTCAATTCCCTTGCCGATTCGACGATCCCAATCGGAGAGGCTTTCCATCTCGAAACTCGTAATCCCGACAATTCCCTGAGCCTTCGCCGCGGTGAACGCCTCAGCAATGAGGGCATCCATCAAATCGTCGTCAATGTCGGACATTCGGGTAAGAATTCGGAACGCGTCGTGTTCGCGCAGGATCCCCGAATCCCCTGCAATGTCGATGACATCGAACTCTCGGGCTGCCACCGAATTGATCCACACCGAGTGGACGTCCATGCTGAAGGCAACGACGGGTCGCGTTGTGCTCACGGCGTCGAGCGCAGACATGAGCGGAGGATTCTTCCACAAGGCCCATCGAAGGCCGTGACCCACGATTGGCTCGCTACCGTCGGATGGGTGCTTCCTCAGGATTTCAACGACCGCGTCCGAGTCGTCGGCGGGGAGAAGGTTTGCCCGTGTACGCATCTGCGCCCAGGAACGAATGTGGACGTGCTCGTCCCACAAACCGGGGAGAACCTCGTCACCCTCGGCGTCGACATCTCCCGAGTGAAAGCCCCCGGTGGCCGGAAGAATTGCCGTTATCAGGTTGTTTGACACTTCGATATCGATCAGAACGCCGTGGTCGAGAGCATTTCGAATCATCATGCGATTACCCCTTGACATGTTGGACAGAAGTACAACTTCCGTGATTCCATGATGTCGACCACGATGGGCGTTGCACAAATGCGACACGGTTCACTCGCACGTCGATACACCCAGTGTCTATCGTCGCGGTTCGCGAGCGCCGCACGTTTCTGGGAGGCAGTGAGCCCATCAATTGTGAGCATCTGCCCCGTTTTCACTCCGATTTTAAGGAGTCCCACCCAATCTTTCCAGAGCGCGCGGAGCGTCTCATCGGAGAGGGTGTTTGCACCCAGATAAGGGTTCAACCTTGCGCGAAACAATATTTCGGCGCGATATACGTTCCCTATCCCGGCAACAATCTTTTGGTTCATCAGCGCGCGCCCGATGGGAGTACCAGTTCGCTTGACTCGCGACAGAAATCGTTCCTCACCGTTTCGGTCGACAAGTGGGTCGGGACCGAGCCCCGCCAGTAGCTCAACAACACGTTCGGCGCTCACGACCTCGCACACCGTCGGACCTCGCAGGTCGGCGACGGCGTCGTTCGTGAGGATTCGAACTCGAACTTGCCCAATAGGTTCGGGAGGAAAGGCGCTCGATTCGACGCTGACGCTGTCGTGTTCGCCCATTCGAAGGCGAGTGCGTCTCGGTGCGCCGATCGATGCAAGGGAATCTTCGTGAGCGCCGACCACCGCGCCTCGGCCCCCGGTTTGACCGATTCTTCCAGCTGCGGTCGACGCAGTGTCGTCCAACTGCACCGAAACGGCGAAATCCCACGCGCCGTAGATACCGAGGTGGACATGCAACGAATCACCCGTGTCGAACACGAGGAACAGATGTTTTCCTACAGCGAACGAGCGCACAAGAGCGTGGCCGTCCAGTAACACAGCGTCACCGAAACGCCCCTGTGGGCTCGAAAGGTGGCACACATTCCCGACGAAATGGCGCGCAAACTGGCCCGCGATGCGGTGTACCGAATGTCCCTCGGGCATCGCTACTCGATGACAAAACCGGCGATATCGCCTGTCATCTCGAATTCCAGCAACTGAGCGATCCGCCGGGCATGGCGCTCGTCACCGGGAAACGGCGTTGAAAGGAACACGTCGATAAAGGCAAGGACTTCGGATTCACTGTGCTGGCGGGAACCGATCGCACACACGTTCGCGTTGTTGTGCTCGCGGGCGAGTGACGCAGTCGCTTTGCTCCAGACGAGTGCCGCACGAATTCCCTCGACTTTGTTCGCAGCCATCTGCTCCCCATTCCCGCTTCCGCCGAAAACGATGCCCAGCGACTCTGAGCCCGCGAGCTCGTCGCGTCGAACGGCGAGTGCGGCGTTGATGCAGAAGCTCGGGTAGTCATCGAGCGGGTCGTATTCAGTCGGTCCGTGGTCCACAACGTCGTGCCCGAGATTTCGACAATGCGCACCGATTTGGGCACTCAATTCCATTCCGGCGTGATCGGTCGCGAGGTGGATGCGCATAGTCAAAAGTATAGGCTCGAGACTAAAATGGTGGCGAGGTGAATGCGCTACTATTGAAGGCGTAAGGTTTGGCGCGCAAACCGGACAATCTGGAGGTTGCAATGGCTACACCCGATATCAAGCGGGCGTTCCGTGGCGTTGACACGGGCCAAGTGGACGAGGTGATTCGTTCGCTCAACCTTGCGCTGTCTTCCTCTGAAATGGCACTTTCCGAGCGTGCGCGCACGATTGCCCAGCTCAAGCGTGAAATTGCCGACCCCTCCTCCACCACACCATCGTTCTCCAAACTCGGTTCGACGTTTGAAGAAACGCTTCGAGTTGCAGAACAACACGCTCGTCGGTTGCGGTCCGACACCGCGGCAGAAACCGCCGCGATCGTCAATCGAACAGACATCGAGGTTCGAAACCTTTCCGACAAAACAGATCGCGAGACCCGTGACATAGTGTTGTCGGCGCAGGCGGATGCCAACGAAATTCGACTTCAGGTCGATCGTGAAAAAACGACTGCGAATCAAGTTGTCGACGACGAACGCGCGCGCATGGAAACCGTTGCGTCACGTGCCGAGCGCGCCGCAGCGAGCATGATTAGCCAAGCTGAGCAACAAATAAGCGATGCGCGCGCAGCCTCCTATCTCGAGATAACAGAAATTAAGCGTCAAGCGGCTGAATTAGTCCGGGCTGCAACCGACACCAAAGTCGAGACCGAACAGCGCATCGGTATGGATATGACCGCCGCTCAAGCGTCGAGTACGGCGATTCATGACGAAGCGGACGCGTATGCACGGCAAGCCTACGAGTCCGCGGACTCGCATCTAGATTCATCGATTGCCGAGGCTTCCGCGCTGAAACAGCGTGCCGACGACTACCTTGCCTCTGCGCAGATTCGCGCCGACGAGATTCTCCAGGATTCACGAAGCCTTGTCGAGAAATCAATCTCTGAGGCCATGTTGCGATCAGAAGAAATCGCCCGCTCCTCGGAGGAGTTCTTCTCCGACTTCACCTACGACGCGGAACTGAGCATTAGCGAAATTCGTCGAAACAGCGTGGCCCTCAACGACTATGCGGTCCACATGAGAGACGTTTCACACGAAGTTAATGTTGACGCCATTGAAGCGGATGCCTCGACCGGAATGCGCAGTATCCGCCAGGCGGAAATCGTGGAGGGTGACAACAAATGACAACCAACGAATCCGGAGTCCCGTTCTCGCGAACGCTCGGTGGTTACGATGCGACAGAGGCTGCCCGCGTCATCACGGAACTTCGTTCCGCCGTTGCCGCTCACGACAGCACGCTCGCCAAAGCTGATGCCGAGATTCGACGCCTTGAACGCAAAGTCCGTGAGCGCCAGACCGCAAAGCCCAGATTTGCTGAACTTGGTGTTGCCTTTGAGTCGGCCATTGTCTTAGCCGAGGAACAAGCATCAAAATTGATCACGGAAGCTCAACAAGAGACGCGTGCCCAGTTAGCGCAGGCAACAGCAGACGCGTCGAGTCGCACAAAAGCCTCGACCCTTAAATCAAAAACGGCTGTGGCGGACGCAAAAGCAGAGGCAGAGAAGATTCGTCGTGCCGCAGCACAATCGGCAGAAAAAGTGCGCAAGCAAATCACGGACTTGCAACAGAAAGTAGTTCAGGAACGCACGCAGGTCGACACACTGTCGGCAGCGGTTCTTGCCGACGCCGAATCACAAATTAGGGCTCTTCGCGAAACGGCGAATGCAGAAATTGATAGCGCGATGAGCGCCGCGCTGGAAGAATTGCGCCGTGCCGAGGAACTCGCGGCGCGAATTGATAACGAAACACGAATTCTCAACGAGAAAGCAGCGAAAGAAATCTCGTTGATCCTGGGCGACGCGGAACAGTACGGTACTCAAACGAGGAACGAAGCGGACGAACACACCGAGTCGTCGAACAAGCGCGCCGAGGCCGTCGCTGCCGAAACCGAAAAATATGTGTCGGCGTTGCACGCTCGAGCATCCAAAACGCTTGAAGAAGCTCGTTCGCGTTCCGAACAGGCATTGGGCAACGCGGAAAAGATCACGAGTGAAATCACGGCGTCCTCTCAGGTTTTCGTTGAGAACATGACCCGCGACCTCGAGGAACGACTTGAAAAGGCCCGCCGCAATCTTGAAGACATCAGCGGCTTCCTGTACACGATTCGTTCCCTGACGAACGGTTTCGACCTGGGCGAGTTGAGTGTTGCGCGGAGTCGAGTTTCGTCCGACAACGCTAACAACCCCGTCGCCGTTGCCGAATTGCTCGAAGGCTAGCCTTTCCTTCTCGTTATTGACGTTCCATTGGAGCGTTAGATTTGTTGTGAAGCCTGCAAAAAAGGAGTTATCGTGCCCGGAGAAAATCTGACCCGTGTCGAAGCGATTGATCGCGCGACCGTCATTCGAACAGAGTCCTATTCGGTTCGCCTTGATCTGACGACCTCGGACACGACGTTCCGTTCACACACAACCGTGACGTTTGGCGCTGAAGCCGGTGCGTCTAGCTTCATCGATGCAATCACCGCCACGGTTCACGCGGTGACACTCAACGGAATAGCGCTCGACCCCTCTAGCGTCTCGGACGGCATACGGATCCAGCTCGACAATCTCGAGGCAACAAACGTGCTCGTCGTCGATGCTGACATGTTCTATGTCAACACCGGCGAGGGACTCCACCGGTTCGTTGATCCCGTCGACAACCAGGTCTACCTATATTCGCAATTCGAGGTACCCGATTCCAGGCGTGTTTTTGCGGCATTCGAGCAGCCCGACCTCAAGGCCACATTCGATTTTGAGGTTGTCGCGCCCGCGGACTGGGTTGTCGTGTCGAACTCTCCGACACCCGATCCCGTTACCGCCGGACTCACGACGACCTGGACGTTCCCGCAAACACCGCGCATTTCGTCGTACATCACGGCTATTGTCGCGGGTCCGTATGTCTCGCATCACGATGAACTCACCTCATCCGACGGGCGAACAATCCCCCTCGGAGTCTACGTTCGGCAGTCCCTCTCTGAGTTTCTTGACTTCGACTACATCTTTGACATCACCAAAAAAGGATTCGAATATTTCGAGCGTGAGTTCGGCGTCCCTTACCCGTTCGCAAAATACGACCAACTCTTTGTGCCCGAATTTAATGCGGGAGCAATGGAGAACGCCGGCTGCGTCACCTTCACCGAGGTCTACGTTTTCCGGTCCAAGGTGACCGACGCAGTTCGTGAACGTCGAGTGGTCACAATCCTGCACGAGCTCGCTCATATGTGGTTTGGCGACCTGGTGACGATGAAGTGGTGGAACGACCTTTGGCTCAATGAATCGTTCGCTGAATGGGCTTCGACGATTGCGACGGCAGAGGCCACCGAATGGACGCACGCGTGGGCGACCTTCCAAGTGGCCGAAAAATCGTGGGCATATCGACAAGATCAGTTGCCCTCCACCCACCCGATCGTCGCGACGATCACCGACCTCGAAGACGTCCAAATCAACTTTGACGGCATTACGTACGCTAAGGGCGGCTCGGTGCTCAAGCAACTCGTCGCGTATGTCGGTCGCGACGCGTTCTTCACGGGCGTGACGAATTACTTCCGAGCGCATGCGTGGAAGAACGCGGAATTGGCGGACCTCTTGCGCGAACTCGAGAAAACGAGCAAACGAGATCTCACGACGTGGTCAGCTAAATGGCTGGAAACCGCAGGTGTTAATACCCTGACGCCCGAAATCGTCACGGACAACCATGGCGTCATCACCTCGTTCGACATAATCCAGAGCGCCGTCGCTGATTACCCCACCATTCGCCCCCACCGCCTTGCAGTGGGAATTTACGAGTTTGAGGGCGATGCAATGGTGCGGACGAATCGAGTCGAACTCGACATCGATGGCGAGCGAACAACCGTGACCGACCTCATCGGCCAGCACCGCGGTGCTTTGGTTCTCGTGAACGACGACGACCTCGCGTACGCAAAGATTCGACTCGACGGCGAGTCGTTGGCGATTGCCATCGACCACCTGTCAGACATCGCCGATCCACTCGCTCGGGCGTTGCTCTGGGGAAGTGCGTGGGATTCAACCCGCGACGCCGAGATGGCACCGAGTGATTTTGTTGACCTCGTTCTGGGAAATATCGCGACAGAGACCGAGTCCACGACGATTCGGACCACACTCGCGCAACTCGCCACAACCGCCCGAATGTACGTTTCCCCCGAACGCCGCGAGGACACGATTCGGCGGATAGCCGATGTGATGGTGGAACTCGCCGAGAATGCCGAACCCGGATCGGATCAGCAATTCCAGTTCCTGAGAATGTTCGCCTCGATGGCGGACACGGCCGCGCACGCAGCTTCCCTGCGGGCGATCCGCACAGGGGAACAGGTCATTCCAGGAGTCACCATTGACACGGATCTTTCGTGGGATCTGCTCGAAGGCATGGTCCTGGCGGGAGGTGCGGGAGAGGACGAAATCGCCACGGCACTTGCCGCCGACAACACCTCTAATGGCCAGCAGGCCGCTGCGCGAGTTAGGGCAACAATCCCGACGGCAGCAGCAAAGCGGACGATTCTTGAAACGATGCGTGACGACACGACAATCGCGAACGCACTGTGCGATCACTATGCGCGTGGTTATTCCCACGTCAACGATCCGTCGGTTTTAGCCGGTCTCGAGACGGCCTATTTTGACGCAATACAAGACGTGTGGGATTCACGCACTTTCAAAATTGCCGAATACTTTGCAATCGGGCTCTATCCTGCGGCGATGGCGAACGCTCGTCTCGCGACGACCACTCGCGCCTGGCTGGATAGCAACGAATCGGCTCCCTCGGCACTTCGTCGCATCGTCGTCGAGGGCCTTGCCACCGTGGACCGTGCCCTCGCGGCACAGCGTCGCGATGCTGAGGTCACTCGGTGACCGTTTGGGCCGAAATCAGTGCGTTCCTCGGAACTAATGCAACTCTGTTCCGAATTCTCGCAATTCTGGTTGCGGCTGTTGTAGTCCGGCTCATTGTGGTGATGACTATCAATCGTGTCATCGCGCGAGTCGTCGCGGACGATGCGGCACCGAACCCTCGCTCGTCCACCAAGGCCCAGAACGCGCGGTTGGCTCAACGCACCCGAACCCTCGGATCCGTACTTCGTTCGTTTGCAAATTGGGGAATCGGAGCAGTTGCGCTCATCCTGGTTTTAGGAGAGTTGGGATTCGAAATTACCGCCATCGTTGCCAGCTTGGGAATTCTCGGTGCGGGAATCGCACTCGGGGCGCAAGACATCATCCGGGATATTTTCAACGGCATGTTCATGGTGTTCGAGGACCAGCTCGGCGTCGGCGACAAGGTCGACCTCGGTGACGTCAAAGGAATCGTCGAAGAGGTGACAATTCGTACCACCAAGGTTCGCGATGCAAAGGGCGTGTTGTGGTTCGTGCGTAACGGTCAGATTCAACGCGTCGCCAACTTTGACCACAAACCTCGATGAGCGAGGAATTTTTCCAGGAAGTCGGCGGTCACGCGGCCTTTGACCGCATTGTTCGACGGTTCTACGAGGGCATCAAAACAGACGAAATTCTTCGACCGATGTACCCGGACGATTTGGAGGGTGCGGTGTGGCGTCTTACCGCGTTTCTCGAACAGTATTGGGGTGGCCCGACAAACTATTCCGATGAACGCGGCCACCCACGGCTACGTGCCCGTCACAGCGCATTTCGAATTGATGATGACGCGCGAGATCGCTGGCTTCGCCACATGACCGCGGCGGTAGACGCCGAGGCGTTGTCGCCACTGCATCACGAAACGCTCATGGATTACGTGGATCGTGCTGCACACGCGATGGTCAACTCGATGAGCGACGTAAACCGGGGCGAACGACCCACCCTGTCGTAATTAGGCCTCGTCAATCATGACCGGGGTGTGTTTGGCAAGAATTTCTCCCCGGGTCGAGGACAGCCGAAGCCACGGCTCTTTCGCCGAGATATCCATCACCTTGTCCCCGAAGAAACCAAGAGTTTCCGCAGCGAGAGCAACTCCCGCAGGTAACCCGATGGAGCCATTTATCGTCGTTCCCCACACTTGCGAACGATACGAACGAACGAGGTGTTCCTCGGCGTTCCGCGGAACTTTGCGTTTGATGATTTTCATACCTTCACGCGCGACAACTTCCAAATCGGATGCACCAATTTTTCCGAGGCTTTCCCAGCCGGTTTGCGGGGGAAGCGGAATCTTCCAGCGCACGGATGGCGCTTGCATCGGCATCGTCACGACAAACAGATTGTCCGACTCTAAGGCGTTGTCGAACCGAGCCCGCAGCGAGTCGATAGGGACAACAATGTCAAACTTCGCTTCGACCGCGAGTTCTGCGCCGCGCATGCCGAGAACGGTTGGCGTGGTGTCATTGAGACCTCTCGGAGCAAGAACTTGGACCCAGGCCACGACGAGCTTCCCTTTCGCGACAAGTCGGATTGCCGAGTTTTCAACGAGTCCCGCCCGGTCGATGAACGTTGACAGGTCACTGATCGGTTCACGTGATGTGAAGGTCAGCGAGATGCTCTTCGACACGGCCATCAGTCGCGCGTCAACTTCCGATAGGTCGAACGGTGCGGCTTGGCTGCGTCGGCACCGAGTCGCTCGATCTTGTTGGCTTCATAGGACTCAAAGTTAC
>JAHEFZ010000021.1 GCA_024639935.1 Microbacteriaceae bacterium | reverse complement strand
ATGATCGCGCACTTCCTGCCGTTGTTGCGGGACGCGGCCCGTGCGAACGGTTCCGCCGAAATTCTCACTGTCACGTCGACGGCCGGTCGAACCCCGTACGAATCGGGTGGAGGCTACAACGTCGCCAAGTACGGAGCGACCGCGTTGATGGGAGTCCTGCGGCTCGAACTCGCCGGCGAGCCCATTCGTGTCATCGAAATCGCGCCCGGCATGGTCAAGACCGAAGGGTTCGCCCTCGGTCGATTCGCGGGCGACACCGCACGGGTCGAGGCGCTATATCAGGACGTCACAAACCCGCTGTCCGCGGAGGATGTCGCCGACGTGATCGCGTCGACGCTCGAACTACCCGCACACGTCAACCTTGACCTGGTCACGATGCGACCTGTCGCGCAGGCGGCCCAACACAAACTGGTCCGCGGAAAGCTCGAACCGAAATAGCCGATGCCGCGCGTTGCCAAGGACAAGAACGGGCACCCGCCAAAGACGTGCGAGCGGTGCGGCTTGCCGTTCGAGTGGCGCAAGAAGTGGGCGCGGGATTGGGAGAACGTCAGGTTCTGTTCGGAAAAGTGTCGCCGAGCTTGACCCGCCGAATCGTTTACGTCCCGTTCGATCACCTGAATCGCGAGTGTGGGGCGTTGGCGGGCGCGGACCCTGCCCGAGACATTATCGTCTTGGTCGAAAGTGAGCGGATGACGACTGGTCGCCCGTGGCACCCTGAGCGGCTCTTTTTCCTGATTTCGTCCGCCCTTCATTTTGCTGCCGAGATGCGCGCGGATGGGTTTGATGTTCGATATGTGAAGGCCCCGACGACGATCGACGGCTTGCGGTCGGTGCGCACAGAGGTCGGTGACCTGCCTATCGTCTGTGCCGAACCCTCCTCGTTTCGCCAAACGCGCATCCTCGCCGAGTTCGGTGTCGACTTTGTGCCGAACGATCTGTTCTTGACGCCACGGCCCCTGTTCGCGCAGTGGGCTGGGTCACAGAAGACGTATGTGATGGAGAACTTCTATCGCACCCAGCGGGTGCGCCTCGGGATTCTGGTCGAGGGGAATGCGCCCGAGGGCGGACGGTGGAACTTCGACGCCGACAACCGACTGCCTCCGCCCAAGAACTACGACTGGCCGCCGTACCTCGAACACGCGCGCGATGACATCGACCGCGAGGTTGCGGCGGAACTGGGTTATGAGCCGACCCAAACGTGGGCGACGACTCGTGCCGGTGCGCTGGCGCAACTCGACAACTTTGTGCGAAACCACCTCGCCGGGTTCGGCCCCTACGAGGACGCGATGGCGGGGGATAACTGGGCGCTGCACCACTCTCTGCTCAGCCCGTACCTCAACAACGGGCTGCTCGACCCGCGCGAATGTGTCGATGCGGTGGTTGCAGCGTTCCGCCGTGGCGATGCCCCCATCGAATCGGTCGAGGCGTTCGTCCGCCAGGTCATCGGCTGGCGCGAATACATCAACGGAATGTATTGGTTCCTCGGCGAGGACTATCGAAACCTCAATGGCCTCGAGGCGGGCCGCGACCTTCTGCCGGCGTTCACCGACTCGTCCCGAACCGACATGAACTGTGTCAAGACCGTCGTCGCCGACGTCGAAGAGCGTGCGTGGGCTCATCACATCCCACGGTTGATGGTGTTGTCGAACCTCGCCCTCGTGACGGGGACGAACCCGCAACAGTTCCTCGACTGGATGCGCGAACAGTTCATCGACGCGGCCGAATGGGTGATGGTGCCGAACATCATCGGGATGGGCGTGCACGCCGACGGCGGGTTGCTCATGACCAAGCCCTACGCCGCGGGCGGTGCGTACATCAGCCGGATGGGGCAGTTCTGCAAGGGCTGTCGGTACGACCCGAAGAAACGCGTCGGCGACGACGCCTGCCCGTTCACCACCCTGTACTGGGACTTTCTCGATCGCCACCGCGACACCTTCGCCCGCAACCACCGCATGGCGCAACAGGTGAAGGGGCTCGACCGGCTGGTCGACCTGCCCGAGTTGCGGGTCCGGGCACGCGAGGTTCTGGCGGGGTTGAGTAACGGGACGGTGTGAGCCGGTGACAGGGCAGACTGGGGGAATGACAGATAAAACACGGGGCAACCTTTATGTCGCGATCCAGTTCGTGTTCCTCGGCGTTTTGGGGTTCACCCCCGCGGGCGACCTGTGGGTGGCGACGGGGCTGGTCGGTCTGGCGGGAATCGTGTTGGAGTTTGCGGGGATTGCGGTTCTCGCCGTCGCGTTCGTGAATCTGGGGTCGAGTCTCACCGCCCATCCGATGCCGCGCGATTCGGCCTCGCTGAAGACGACCGGCCTGTACGCGGTGGTCCGTCACCCGATCTATCTGGGGTTGTTGTTGCTCGGCGCCGGGCTGACGGTGGTCGGCGCATCCTGGTGGCACGTGGGTGCGTTGGTCGGGCTGTCCGTGCTCTTGCATTTCAAGGCCGATTTCGAAGAGCGCTTGTTGCGGGCGACCTACCCCGACTACGAGGCGTATGCGCGCCGGGTCGGTCGGTTGTTGCCGCGCGTGGCAGCTCGTCGTCGGGGCGGGCGCTGATGTCGGTCGCCTGTGGGAACGTCCTCATCTTCGACGGTGACTGCGGGTTCTGCACGTCAACAGCGAACTACATCGTCGCCCGGTCAACCGCCCCGATCGAGGCGGAGGCCTGGCAACTGACGGACGTCACCCGATTCGGATTGACCGAAGCCGACACGGCCGCGCGCGTGTGGTTCGTCACCGGGGGAGAGGACTTCGGCGGCCACCGCGCTCTGGCGCAGGTTCTGTGGCTGCAACGTGGAATCGGCTGGAAAATCCTCGGTTGGTTGATGCTGTACCCGCCAGGGTGTTGGGTCGCGTCCTGGGGTTACGCGCTTGTCGCGCGGTTCCGGCATCGGCTTCCGGGTGGCACGCCGGCGTGTGCATTAGCCAACAGAAAATGGTTTCGCCTGTGGCGGAAACAAATCCGCAACGGAAAATGCGTGGGAAACTGAAGTGAAATGAACGAATCTGAATCAGAGGTCACTGAATTTTCGGTTGGCGAAATGGACCTCGCCGACCGCAACACCCTTCGTCGCGTCGACGGCTTGCGAACCGAACTCGAAGACGTCACAGAGGTCGAGTACAGACAACTGCGTATCGAGAACGTTGTCCTTGTTGGTGTGTATTCTCAGGGAAACCAAGAAGATGCCGAAAACTCAATGAAAGAATTGGCTGCACTTTGCGAAACGGCAGGAGCAATTGTCCTTGACGGCGTTCTTCAGCGTAAGCCACACCCGGACCCCGCTACCTATCTCGGGCGCGGAAAAGTCGAAGAATTACACGAGATTGTGTTGGCTGTCGGCGCCGACACGGTAGTGGCCGACACCGAGCTCGCCCCAAGCCAGCGCCGCGCCCTTGAGGACGCGGTCAAGGTGAAGGTGATCGATCGCACCGCCGTCATCCTCGACATTTTCGCCCAGCACGCGAAATCCCGCGAGGGAAAAGCGCAGGTCGAACTTGCTCAACTCAACTATCTGCTGCCTCGACTTCGTGGTTGGGGTGACTCCATGTCCCGTCAGGCGGGTGGTCAGGTCGGTGGCCAGGGTGCCGGTATGGGCTCACGTGGTCCCGGTGAAACCAAAATCGAAATCGATCGTCGTCGTATCCGAACTAAGATGGCGAAGTTGCGCCAGCAAATTGCCGGGTTCATGCCGGCCCGTGAAGCGAAGCGCGCCACGCGAATCCGTAATGCTGTCCCCTCGGTCGCGATTGTCGGCTACACCAACGCGGGTAAGTCGTCGCTACTCAACCGCATCACAAAGGCCGGTGTCCTTGTCGAGAACGCGTTGTTCGCGACGCTCGACCCCACCGTTCGCAAGACGACCACCCCCGACGGTCGCCCGTATACGCTTGCCGATACGGTCGGATTTGTTCGGCAGTTGCCGCACCAACTGGTCGAGGCGTTCCGATCGACGTTTGAAGAAGTGACCATGAGCGACGTGATCGTGCACGTCGTGGACGGCTCACACCCTGACCCGGCGCAGCAAATCACGACGGTTCGCGATGTCATGGGCGAGGTGGACGCTCGGGACATTCCAGAACTCATGGTGTTCAACAAGTGCGACCTGATCGATGACGACCAGCGAATTCTGTTGCGGGGTCTCGAGCCTCACGCGGTGTTTGTCTCGGCGTATACGGGGGAAGGGATTGACGAACTACAGCACCTCATCGCCGACACGATTCCTGATCCCGACGTTGAGATCACGGCCGTCATTCCCTACGACCACGGGGAACTGGTGAATCTACTTCACCAGAATGCACAAATCCTCGACACCGATTACGTCGAATCCGGCACTCGGATTCACGCCCGTGTTTCGGTCGAAATGGCGAATCGGCTAGAACCTTACATCGAGCACTAGCTGACTGACCGAATCACAGCCACAACCTTCCCCAACACCTTCGCGTAGTCACCGTCGATCGGCTCGTACGCGCTGTTGCGGGGGAGTAGCCAAGTCTTGCCGTCGCGCTGCTTGAAGACCTTGACCGTGGCCTCGTCGTTGAGCATCGCCGCGACGATGTCACCGTTGTCGGCGGTTTGCTGTTCGCGCACGACCACGTAGTCGCCGTCGCAGATGGCGGCGTCGATCATCGAGTCGCCCTGGACCTTGAGCATGAACACCTTGCCTTGGCCGACGACCTGTCGGGGCAGCGGGAAGACGTCTTCGACGTTCTGTTCGGCGGTGATGGGTACGCCGGCGGCAATTCGCCCGACGAGGCTCACGTTGACAATGTCGTCATCACGGACGCGCACGGCGTCGGGGTTGGCGTCGCCCAGCTCGACGAGGATTTCGATGGCGCGATTGAGGTTGGGGTCGCGTCGAATAAATCCGCGCAGTTCTAGTTGTGTCAGTTGGTGTGACACGGACGACACCGAGGTGAGGCCGACGGCGTCGCAGATTTCGCGCATGCTCGGCGGGTAGCCGACGCGCGTGATGGTCTCGTGCAGGAAGGCGAGGATCTCGCGCTGCTTGTCGCTGAGCGTTGCCGGGTCCGGACTCATGTCGGGCCTTTCGTCAAGTTACGTGTCGGTGGCAGTCGATAGAACTGTCGTATGGATGTTCGAAAGGTTACCAGCCCGGATGGCATTCTTCAAACATTTGTTCGACACGGCGTGGGATTATGGCCGTAAATGCCCGCGGCGCGTCACTTGACACGGAGGTAGTTCGAATGTATGTTCGAAACATAGGTACAGAACCGGCCCTCCCGGCCGAGGGCCGGGGACGTATCTCACACACCACAGGAGGCACCATGAGCACCATCGGATTCAACGACACCGTTCGCTTTTCAGCGCCGTCGCGTCCCGTTCGCGCCGCCCGCCCCGAGCCCATGCGCTTAAACCGCCGCGGCCGAATCTTCTTCGGAACAGTCACCGCTCTCGCGCTCATGGCCGGCGCATACTTTCTCGGACTCGGCGCCTCGCAGGCCGGTGCTGATTCGACGGTTTCCACAACTTCGTTCCAGAAAGTCACCGTCATGCCCGGCGACACGCTCTGGAGCATCGCCACCGCCGTGGCCCCGAACGTCGACACTCAACACGTCATCGCCGAGATCGTGAGCCTCAACCAGCTCGACACCGCCACGGTTCAGCCGGGGCAGCGGCTCGCTATCCCCGCCGCCTATTCCGACTAAGTCAGCGTCGCGCGAAACTTTGCGACTTCGCCCATTAGTTCTTCGACGCGAGACTGGTCGGCGCGGTTTTCAAAGATGCCGTCCTTCTTGAAATAGGTGCCGACGATGGCGCCGTCCGCCACGGCAAGTTGTTCGGCCGCGTTGTGGGCGCGAACGCCCGTGTTCGATGCCTCCACATAGAATCAGAGCGTGAGCCTCCACCGCCGACCGACGGTAGCCGTTTTAGATTTCGAATCGGAAGGTTCGCAAACGCAGATCGCCGCTCTTGATGCGGCTGGCGCAAACGCCGTTCTCACGCGCGACCGCGACGTTATCGCAAACGCGGATGGCCTCGGCATTTTCGGCGAAGTGACGTTCGCCACTCTGATGACACAACTTCGCACGTCGCGCACCGACGAACTCGTCGAACGCCGCATTGCGGGGGGTCGACCTGTCCTCGGGGTCGGGGTCGGTATGCATGTGTTGTTTGACGCCGCAGTCTCGAACGGCGAGCACATTGACGGACTCGCCCAATGGCCCGGGGTGGTCGAGGATGCCACCGCCGACCGAGAGGCGCACTCGACCTGGATGTCAATAGACGTCGCCGAGGGGTCAACGCTGTTGGCCGGGGTCGAGGACGAGGGCTTCCTGTTCGATCTACCTCAGGTTGTAGGCAACTGGACGCTCGAGGTCTACGGAGCATTCAACGCGCCGGCGGTGTCGTATGCGACCCTCACAACTCGGGTTGTTGCGGCGGTCGAGAACGGGCCGCTCTCCGCAACCCAGTTTCACCCCGAGAAGTGCGGTGAGGCGGGGCTGCGGGTTCTGCGCAACTGGGTACAGTCGTTGTAACGGAAAGCTGTCATGCCGAAACTGATTCTCTTGCCCGCCGTCGACGTGTCGAACGGTCTTGCCGTTCGCCTCACTCGAGGGCAGCTCGACTCAGAGACGACTCACGGTGACCCGCTGGATGTCGCGCGTGAGTTTCGAGATCTCGGCGCCGAGTGGTTACACCTCGTGGATCTCGATGCTGCGTTCGATCGGGGTGACAACATGGACGTTATTCGGCGTGTTGTCGGCGAACTGTCGGGGTCGATGGCCATCCAGCTGTCGGGAGGAATTCGGGACGAGGTGTCGCTGAACAGGGCACTCGCGGTGGGCGCTCGGCGCGTCAATCTAGGAACCTCCGCACTCTCGAATCCCGATTGGGAGGAGTCGGTCATCGCCGAGCACGGCGACCGTGTGGTGGTGGGGCTCGACGTGCGGGGTTCGACGCTTGCGCCGCGAGGGACGGCCGACGTCAGTGGGAACGTGTTCGACGCGGTCGACCGTCTCGACGCCGCGGGTTGTTCGCGGTACGTCGTCACCGACGTCGACACGGACGGTGCCATGAGCGGGCCAAACCTCGAGTTGCTCGGCGACGTCGCACACCGAACCACAGCACCCGTGGTCGCATCGGGCGGTATCGCGACGCTCGACGACATTGCCGCGATCCGTGAACTCGTCGGCGTCGGGGTCGAAGGCGCGATTCTCGGCAAGGCGCTGTATGCCGGTGCGTTCACCCTGACCGACGCGCTCGCGGTTGCGAACGGGGCCTGATCGCATGTCGCACGACCACCACGGCGACTCGTCCGGGGTTCCCTGGGAGGGGCGCACCTTTCAGCCCAACCCGCACGCGGAGGACACGGGGGCGACGCCGGCCGATGTTGCGACGGGCCTGTCGGAATGGTCCACAGGTGCCGGTTCGTTCACTGACCTCGTCGCAACGTTCGCCACAGCCAGGTTCCTCATTCCGCTCGTCGCCCACGCGGGGGAGGATTTCGATGCCCACAACCCGGTGATGGAAGACAAAGTTCAAGAACTGTCTGTCGTGACGGTTTCAGGCCCGAGTGGCGAAAACGTCATCCCTGTATTCACGTCGACCGCCGCGATGAAATCGTGGAATCCCGAATCTCGCCCGATTCCCATTGAAGCCCAGCGTGTCGCACTTGCCGCGGCGAGCGAGCACACGGAACGCCTCGTCATCAACCCGGGTACCGACTCCATTGTGCTGCGCCGCCCCGTCGTGTGGGCGATCGCTCAGGCGAAACCGTATATCGCACCATGGGAGTCCGCCGACTTTATCGCCGAGACAACGACGTTGCTGAACGGAATCGACAACCTCATTGACGTTGGTGTCGGGGCCGGTGATCCGCGAGCCTCGGGGGATGGGCCCGATGTCACGCTGTTTCTCGGGCTCGTCGACGGCTTGAACGCCGCACAGGTTGACGCACTCACCACTACAGTTCAAGCCCGTGTCGCAGAAAATCAGCTGTTCGCGTCAACGGTTGACGCACTCGCGCTAACGCTGCGCAATCGAGTGCTCTGACCTGCGCAAACGTTTGGTGGAACCCCCAACCGTCTGATCCGTAGTTATAAACAGCCCAACGAACGATTGACTTGTTCCCAGTAACTTAGCGGATTATTGGGTCTGAGTGTGTCTCGATGTTTCACGGTGTTTCGGCATTTTGACTGACATATTGACTGACATGTCGTTAATTATTGGCCTAAGGGCAGGCGCTCTATTTGAGCTTAAAGTCCCTAATGACTGCCTTCGGAATAGCAGGTGAATGTCGCGAGAAAATCACAAATGCTACGCCCAGCTGATCACGGCCGAGCGTTCTGGCGATTTCTGATAACTCGACCTTAAGTTTCCAAAGCCGATCAAGCGTTTCGAAACTTTCCTCTGTCCAAGTCTGACCGAAATGCTCTGCTGACTCGTCGACGAGCGCACCTTTGGGATTCAACAGTAAATTTGCAAGTTGGCCCATCGCAACGGAAGGTTCGATGCGGAGGCCATCTGCCATTTCGTAGATTGTGTCACCGGCTAGGTATCGTTTGAGCAACCGACGGGTTGACTTACGAGTCCATTCAAAAGGCTCTGGTGCAGATTCTCCGGCTTCTTGATCGGTGAAATCAAAATCTTCCCATGAATCAAACAACTCGACAGCACTGCCGTCATCAAGTTCGTTAATCTGGGTATCCAACAGAACAATCGCGGGTTTATCGTCGGATTCTTTCGACATATACATTTGCTCCGAATCCATCTGTTTCGCATTTGGTTCCGAAAATTTCGAAAACTCAACGCAATCGAATTGCAGGCGCTTGCGGCGCGTTTCGCGATCCAACGCTGATAACAAGTCATCGGCAGACGAGACGAGTAGATCGATTCGGTTCTGATCCCTGATTACCCAAAGGTACTCACGGCCTTCGTCGTAGCGATTTTCAACGACGAACAGTGCGGCGCGCGCGCCTGTAACGTGCATCTGCCATTGGAGTTGGTCTCTGTAAATCTTCAACGCGGAGGCAAGAGGTTTCGTCGACACCTTGATTTCGCCCACAACGCCCTCACCAATCAGGTCCGGGGTTGCCACGTGCCTATTGTTCTGGCCTGCAAACAAGAAATGATTGTGTCGCAAACCCAAATGTGCAAATCGCTCTTCGAAATCCGCTGCAATGAGTGGTTCCCTCTCGACACCTCGCTCAAAAACTTCCAACCACGGTGTTTCGTAGCCCGCGGACTTCTCGGAAAGGATTCTTTGCGCACTCTTACTCTGCGACCCGTCGCTTTTGAGTAAAAACCTTGCCTCCGATGCACCAATCGATTGCCGCCGGATGGTTCTCCATGACTCATAATCCAAGTTGAGGCTTGCCGTTATTCCGTTCACCACTGCAACCCGGGGAGTATGTAAGAATTTTTGAGGTTCAGTCGGGCCGATGTGCTTAAAACAGGGGTCAAGTCGCCACTTGGCTTCGGTGGTGATTGCAAAGAGGTTTCCAAAATCCAAATCGCGTTCGATGACAGCCAGCATTGAAGCAATTGCTTGGGTAGTTCTCTGATGTTCCGGATTGGCCGGATTGCCAGATCGAGCAACTAGTAAATCAAGGGTGGGTTTGGTAAGCGACTTATGAAAACTTCCCTCCGCATTGAAATCAAGACCTGAAGGCCTCGAAAGATCGAGTTGCCAAATTGCACGTATCGCAACATGTAATGCAAGTTGAAAGCCATCAAGTTCATCTCCCCATTCGAATTCTAGAATTTCCAGTGGGTCGTCAACGGACTCACCAAACCAACTTCTGTCCTCTGACGTGATCCGCATGACAGGGTAGCCAAGAGCCATAACCAGAAACGATGGATGAAAAGAGTTGTAAATCTCCATCGAAATTTCGATTTCATGGGTTTTCAATATCGCGTTTGCTTCCGCAATCAATTTGTCGAATTCGTGATCATTCATGATGACCTAAAAGCTTTCGACTGGGTCAAGTGAGTAAGTAGCTCGGTTTTGCGTTGCATGGGATATTTACACTAACTCTCACCTCGGACAACAAACTCAAGTCATTTTTCACAAGACCGGGACTAGATCTAGCCCGAATTCTTTAATGCAAGGAGGTGCGGGCTCAAAGTAATGGATACGTCTTCCGAGAATTCCAATTCAAACCCAATTAGAAATCGGCTTCGATTCTGGCAATTTGCGTTTCGTCAAGCCCATAAAGCGCATAAAGCTCGCGGTCAATTTCGTCAAGTACTTGCGCTCTAGCGGCAAAGGACTCTGCCCCTATTTTTTGCCGCGATTCGCTGTGACCATCGGTAATTCTTCGAACCAATCCAGAGATCCTAGATAACTGCTCCGGTCCTGGGATGCGTATTGGAAGTGTTTCGAGCTCATATACGTTCACGTGATTGTTGGTACTGAACTTTTTGAAATACCAATTCATAAGTTTTGAGTTGAGTAAACCAAGTAGGAAATAGATGCTTATCGACGGATTTGCAACCTCGACACAATTACAAGAGTTTGCGACTACAACGCCATCTGGGACAAATCCCGCGCTGATTCGTTGCTTGAGCCCCATATTCGCAACTTGTTGGCAGGCGATTCTGCTTACAGCTGGGATTGAGACGCTACCATCAATTGCAATCCATCGTCTATCCACATTGTCAGTGTTCAAATCGACGAAATACGGTTGCACGTGCTCTCCACGAAGCAGCAAGTGCATAGTAGGTTCATCCGAAAGTTGGTCCTTGTAGGTCGTTAAATTTACATCGCCTTGGTAGCTCTTCGCCAACCGCGCGAGTGGGACCGAACCAGTGTTTATCGCTTCTAGAGTTGATAAATCTGCCGATGTTTTGATTAGAGGGAAGGCCAACGTCTCCCCTGAAAGCTTCTCAACCTCTCCCC
>JAHEFZ010000004.1 GCA_024639935.1 Microbacteriaceae bacterium | reverse complement strand
TACGACTTCGATGTCTCTACCGCTTTTACTCCGGACGATTTGGCAACTCTCGAGAAGGAAATGAATCGTATCGTCCAAGAGGGACAACGATTTATCCGCCGCGTTGTCTCCGACGACGAAGCGCGAGCCGAGTTGGCGGACGAACCGTACAAACTTGAATTGATCGGATTGAAAAGCGGCTCGATTGGCGAGGACAACGAAAATGTTGAGGTGGGCGGTGCTGAACTAACGATCTACGACAACGTGGATCCCAAAACGGGCGAGACCAAATGGAAGGACCTTTGCCGGGGCCCCCATCTTCCGAATACTCGCATGATTGGACAGGGTTACAAATTGATCCGCGTCGCCTCGGCCTACTGGCGTGGCTCGGAGAAGAACCCTTCGCTTCAGCGCATCTACGGAACTGGTTGGCCATCGAAACAGGCATTGCGCGAACATACAGAGAGGTTAGAAGAGGCACAGAAGCGCGATCATCGGCGTCTCGGCGCCGAACTAGATCTGTTCTCGTTCCCTGAAGAAATTGGTTCCGGGCTTCCGGTGTTTCATCCGAAGGGTGGAATCATCCGTCGAGCGATGGAAGACTACTCTCGAACTCGGCACGAAGAGGGCGGTTACGAATTCGTCTATTCGCCGCACATCACGAAACAGAACTTGTTCGAAACCTCTGGCCATCTCGCGTGGTACCGAGACGGGATGTTCCCACCAATGCATCTCGACGAGGTTCGCAACGAGGACGGGGACATCACTCGGGCCGGTGTGGACTACTACCTAAAGCCGATGAACTGCCCGTTCCACATTTTGATTTACCGTTCGCAGGGGCGTTCCTACCGGGATCTCCCTATGCGACTATTCGAATTTGGCGGCGTCTATCGTTACGAGAAGTCCGGTGTCGTCCACGGTTTGACCCGAGTGCGTGGCATGACTCAAGACGACGCTCACATTTTCACGACGCCGGAAAAGATGGAAGAAGAACTAGTAAAAGTTCTTGATTTCGTTCTCACCCTGTTGCGCGACTATGGTCTCCATGATTTCTATCTGGAATTGTCCACTCGTGACAGTGGAAGTGACAAGTTCGTTGGTTCAGACGACATGTGGAACACCGCCACGGCTACCCTCGAAAAAGTTGCCACGGAATCCGGCCTTACTCTCGTCCCAGACCCGGGCGGAGCTGCTTTCTATGGCCCTAAAATCTCGGTGCAAGCAAGAGACGCGATCGGTCGAACGTGGCAGATGTCGACAATCCAACTCGATTTCAATTTGCCCGAACGTTTCGGTCTCGAATACACGTCGTCGGACGGGTCACGCCAGCAGCCGGTGATGATTCACCGTGCACTATTCGGTTCGGTCGAACGATTTTTCGGTGTTTTATTGGAACATTACGCCGGCGCTTTTCCCGTGTGGCTCGCGCCGGTTCAGGTTGCTGCCGTGCCGGTCGCTGAGGAATTTGCAGAGTACCTCGCTGATGTCGTAACGCGCATGAAACGGCTCGGAATCCGAGCAGAGCTGGATGCGTCAGACGAGCGTATGCAAAAAAAGATTCGAAACCATACGATGCAGAAGGTTCCATACATAGTCATTGCGGGGGAAGAGGACCGCGCACAAGACGCGGTCAGTTTCCGGTTCCGAAACGGAGAGCAAGAAAACGGAATACCAATCGATGTCGCGATTGAGCGAATTTTAGGCGCCATTTTGTCCCGCTCGACGGAACTCTAGTCATGAATATCGAATCGAGCGATGTATTCGCTGGTGACGACGATGGCCTCCAGCGATTGTGGACTCCCCACCGAATGGTGTACCTCAACAAAGCAGACGACCGGAATGGTTGCGCGTTCTGCGTGGCTCCAGAACGAAGTGATGAAGACGGCCTGATTGTTTTCCGAGGCGAGCACGCCTACGTCATCGTGAACCTCTACCCCTACAATTCTGGCCATCTCATGGTCTGCCCGAATCGTCACGTTTCCACCTACGATTTAGCGACTCCTGAAGAAGTTGCAGAGATTGGGGCGTTGACGCAGAAAGCGATGCGAGTTCTCACGGCCGTAATCGGCTGTGCGGGTTTCAATCTCGGAATGAATCAGGGTGAGGTTGCGGGCGCCGGAATTCACGAACATTTGCACCAACATATCGTTCCTCGCTGGCCCAACGATTCGAACTTTTTCCCCATCATCGCCAAAACGAAGGCAATGCCGAGATTGCTTGGCGAGATAAGGGAGCTATTGTCTCAGCACTGGTCGGTCGAGTCGTAGACTAAAGAAATGTCCATCAGGGCGTTAGTCAAGGAGTGATAGGTATGGCGGAAAAGACCGTCGGAACCCCTCTCGTCAAGAGCGGGCTCGCGGAAATGCTCAAAGGTGGCGTCATCATGGACGTTGTCACCGCTGACCAGGCGAAGATCGCCGAGGACGCGGGCGCGGTTGCCGTTATGGCCCTGGAACGCGTTCCCGCCGACATTCGTTCGCAGGGAGGCGTCGCGCGTATGAGCGACCCGGACCTCATTGACCAGATAATTGCAGCGGTTTCCATCCCGGTCATGGCGAAGGCCCGTATTGGTCACTTCGTGGAGGCTCAGGTCTTGCAGTCGCTCGGCGTCGATTACATCGACGAGTCGGAAGTCCTTTCACCCGCAGATTACGTCAACCACATCGACAAGTGGCCGTTCACGGTGCCCTTTGTGTGTGGTGCCACCAACCTTGGAGAAGCGCTGCGTCGTATTACCGAAGGCGCGTCAATGATTCGTTCCAAGGGCGAGGCTGGAACAGGCGACGTCTCGGAAGCGACGAAACACATTCGCACGATTCGCGGCGAAATAGCGGCGCTGTCTGCGAAATCAGAGGATGAACTGTATGTCGCGGCCAAGGAACTGCAGGCGCCGCTGGAACTCGTTCGTCTGGTCGCACGGGAAAAGAAGCTCCCCGTCGTCTTGTTCGTCGCCGGTGGCGTGGCGACTCCGGCCGATGCGGCGATGATGATGCAGCTCGGTGCAGACGGTGTCTTCGTTGGTTCGGGGATTTTCAAGTCGGGAAACCCGGTCGAGCGTGCGAAGGCCATCGTGAAAGCGACCACCGCCTTCACCGACGCCAAGGTTATCGCCGATGTTTCGCGAGGGTTGGGCGAAGCGATGGTGGGAATCAACGTTTCGGACCTTCCCGCACCCCACCGCCTCGCCGAGCGTGGCTGGTAGCCGCCAGACAATAGGCGTACTTGCCCTTCAGGGCGACGTGCGCGAGCACGAACTTGTGCTCGAGAAATTGGGTGTTGCGCATCGCCAAGTGCGCACTCCGGCCGATCTCGCTGGGATTGACGGTCTTATTATCCCGGGCGGTGAGTCGAGCGTCATTGACAAGTTGTCGCGAATTTTCGAACTTCGAGAACCGCTGATCGCGGCAATCGCCGAGGGCCTTCCGGTACTCGGTACGTGTGCGGGGCTGATCCTGTTGGCAACACGTGTCATCGGCGCAATCGATGGTCAACAAACCTTTGGGGGTCTCGATATCGAGGTCGAGAGGAACGCGTTCGGGGGGCAACTCGAATCGTTCGAAATGTCGTTCGATATGCCGATCATTGACGGCGAACCCGTAAGGGCAGCGTTCATTCGCGCGCCAATCATTCGCGATGTTCGGGGATGCGCGATTATTGCGACGTTGCCGAACGGTGAAATTGTCGGTGTTCGCTCGGGGGCCTGCGTCGGAATCGCTTTCCACCCCGAACTCGTGGGGGAAACGCGGGTCCACGCGTGGTGGCTGAACTCGGTCGTCGCTGGCGCACAGCGGTAACATCGTCTCGAAAGACAGTAAGGGAACAAAAATATGTCCGGTCATTCCAAATGGGCTACAACCAAGCACAAAAAGGCTGTTATTGACGGCAAGCGGGCGAAAGCTTTTGCCAAGCTCATCAAAAACATTGAAGTCGCGGCCAAAATGGGGGGTGCAGACTTCGCGGGGAACCCGACTCTTGCGGATGCGGTGTACAAGGCGAAGAAGGCGAGTGTTCCCAACGACAACATCGACCGTGCGGTCAAGCGTGGCGCTGGGCTCACTGGCGAGTCCATCGATTACATGACCATCATGTACGAGGGCTACGGTCCTTCCGGCGTCGCCCTCCTCATCGAATGTCTCACGGACAACAAGAACAGAGCGGCTGCCGAGGTTCGAACGGCAATGACGCGCAACGGTGGAACCATGGCCGACCCCGGGTCGGTCGCCTACAATTTCGCGAGAAAGGGCGTGATTTCGATCACCAAGGTGGACGGAGTCTCGGAAGACGACATCTTGCTGGCCGTTCTCGACGCGGGAGCAGAGGAAGTGGTCGATCAGGGTGGAGGGTTCGAGATCATCACGGATACCGCAAATCTCGTCGCGACTCGTGTCGCCTTGCAAGAAGCCGGTCTCGATTACGACTCGTCCGAAGCGGAGTTCGTACCGTCGTTGACGATTGACGTTGATGTCGCGACAGCGCGCAAGGTCTTCCAGCTCATCGACGGGCTCGAAGATCTTGATGACGTTCAGAATGTGTTCTCCAATTTCTCGATTCCGACTGATGTGCAAGCCGAACTGGATCTGGACGAATAGGTGACTCGAATCCTCGGCGTTGATCCCGGACTTACCCGGTGTGGCGTCGGGGTAATCGACGCGGGGTCGGCTCGCGCAGTGTCGTTTGTCGACGTGACGGTGCTTCGCAGTGATGCCGACGCTCCTCTGGAACAGAGGCTTTTGACTATTCGAGACGGGCTTGTCACCATAATCGACGCGTGCCGACCGGATGTGATTGCGATCGAGCGAATCTTCGCACAGCACAACGTGCGATCAGTGATGGGTACGGCTCAGGTAGCGGGAATGGCGCTCCTCGTGGCGGCCGAGCGGGGACTCACGGTGGCCCTGCACACCCCAAGCGAAGTAAAGGCGGCTGTCACAGGATACGGTCGGGCAGACAAGAAGCAAGTCACGGCCATGGTCACCGCAATTTTGAAACTCGATTCACCTCCGAAACCGGCGGATGCCGCCGACGCGTTGGCGTTGGCAATTTGTCATGCCTGGCGGGGCGGAGACCTCGCTCACGACGGTGAGACGGAAGCACAGCGCGCGTGGCGAGCCGCGGTGAAGGCCTCACGCTCGTAGGCTGACATCATGCTAGCGACCGTGCGGGGAATCGTGGCGTCGACCGGCGTGGGCGACGTCATCATCGAGACGAACGGGATTGGGCTTCACGTTGCCGTGCCTCGAGACGTCGCAGCCAATCTCCGGGTCGGTATGGAAACGTTTCTTCACACGGTCCTCATACCGCGCGAGGATGAATGGTTATTGTTCGGTTTTTCTACGGCCGAGGAAAAGCAGCTGTTCGCCATCTTGCGCGGCGTGTCCGGTGTCGGCCCGCGAACCGCCCTCGCGATTTTATCGACCCTGTCGGCAACCGAGATTGCGGACGCGGTCGATGCAGGAGATGACGCGCGGTTCCGAGTGGTTCCGGGCGTCGGACAGAAGACGGCCTCCTTGATCATCGTCTCGCTCACGGGCAAAATGCCCCATACGGCAAACTCTGATGTCACGAACCTCGCCGATGCGTTGACCGGGCTGGGGTGGGCCCAGGCTGTTGCCATGGAGGTCGCTCGGGACGTTGTGCGAGAATCTCCGACCACGAGCCTTCCCGAACGTCTGAAGATTGCATTGCGTTCACTCGGCGGTATTTCGTGACGGACATCGATTCTGACGACGCATTCGAAGGCACGCTCAGACCAAGTTCACTCGATGAATTCATCGGACAAGAGAAGGTCCGAGAGCAGTTGTCTGTCATGTTATCGGCAGCAAGAATCGAGAACCGTACTCCGGACCACGTTTTGTTGGCGGGTCCACCGGGTTTGGGAAAGACCACGCTGGCGGTCATCGTCGCCCGAGAATCGGGCTCGCCGCTTCGTATGTCAAGCGGTCCAACGATTACGCACACCGGAGATTTGGCCGCGGTGTTGTCATCGTTGACGGAGGGTGAAACATTGTTCATTGACGAGATCCATCGACTGCCGCGAGGCGTCGAAGAGATGTTGTACATCGCTATGGAGGATTTTCGAATCGACATCATGGTGGGGAAGGGTCCGGGTGCGACCACCGTCCCGTTACAACTCGCTCCGTTCACGCTGGTCGGCGCCACTACTCGGTCGGGTCTTTTGCCGGCACCTCTGAGGGACCGGTTCGGATACACGGCACACCTGGAGTACTACGAGGCGGGCGAAATTGAATTCGTGATTCGTCGAAGTGCGCGCCTCGTGGGAATTGAACTGGACTCCCATGCTGTCAACGAACTTGCCCGGCGCTCACGGGGGACACCGCGGATCGCGAATCGTCTTCTGCGGCGTGTCCGCGACTATCTCGTCGTGCACGGTTCCGCAGGGTCGCGTGACGCGGTGAATGCTGCGCTCACGGTGTTTGATATTGATGACCACGGATTGGATCGACTCGACCGTGCCGTGTTGACCACGCTGATTGACACTTTCGGCGGAGGTCCAGCGGGAATCACAACGCTGGCATCGGCTGTCGGAGAAGAGCGAGACACGCTTGAATCGGTGGTCGAACCGTACCTGGTTCGTGTCGGCCTCATTGCGCGCACTCCACGCGGTCGGGTTGCGACACCGGCGGCGTGGGCATTGCTCGGGAAGAAGCAGCCGAGCGGTCTATGATGGGAACGTTGTGTTCCCGGAGTCCCGAAAGGACGGTCACTGCCCATGGATTTGACTACCCTCATGATGGTCGCAGTATTGGCGCTCATGGTTATTTTTATGATCCGCAATTCTCGGAAGCAAAAGGCGGACCGAGAAGCGCTCGTCGCCAAAGTGGTTAAAGGCGCGAATGTCATGACGACGTCGGGAATTTTTGGAACCGTCGTGTCAATTGATGAAGAGAACAATGAAATTTTGCTCGAGACAACGCCGGGTACGAAACTTCGCATTCACCGCCAGGCCGTGACGAGTGTGGTTGAAAAGACCACCCCTGTTGCCGCCGCAAAGGCGGCCGCGTCGAAGACCGCCTCCGCGAAGCCCGCAACCAAGTAACTCGGCGACAGCACGTGGCGACAACAAGTACTTCATCGCGAGCGCGTCGTGCGCTGGTGTGGCTTGCTGTCATTTTCGCGGCGTTCGGCGCGCTGATCGCGTCCGGAGTTTTTGTGGACAAGGCTGGCTGGACTCCCAAATTGGCGCTGGATCTCGAGGGTGGAACTCAAATCATCTTGAATCCTCAAATCGCGGTCGGCGCAACGGTCACCGAAGAAGAGCTCGCCCAAGCGGTTGGAATTATTCGACAGCGAGTCGATGCCACGGGAGTAAGCGAAGCGGAAGTAACAACCCAGGGCGGCACGAACATTGTCGTGTCAATTCCAGGAACTCCCGACCAGGCAACGTTGGATCGGATTCGGTCTTCCGCAAAGCTCGAGTTCCGACCGGTACTGGTCACAGACTTGACCGAGACTGTGAGCCAAGTATCGGCGAGTGTTGCCGATGCGTTGGCGCAGGACCCGAATGCTGACCTGACTGCGTTGGGCACTCCTTCCACCCCTGCGACGTGGGCCGAACCGTCTGGCGAGCCAACGAGTTTCAGCGACCTGAACTGGGTAACCCCCCAGATTTATCAGGACTACTTGACGACTCCCTGTGATGTGCTCGATTCGTCCGGTGCAAATACGGCCGACCCCACAAAGCCTCTGACCGTGTGTGCGGACGATCAGTCCGCTAAGTACATCCTTGGACCAGTCGAGGTCGATGGCACCATGGTTTCGAACGCGTCGGCAAACTATATTCCAGGCGCAAACGGGGTACAGACGAACGAATGGGGTGTGTATCTAACCTTCACCACCGCGGGAACTGCGGCATTCGCAGATGTCACAGCACGACTCACGACTCTTGTGGGGGCCCAAAACCAGTTCGCTATCGTGCTCGACGGAAAGGTCATCTCTGCTCCGCGAACTCTCGCGGTGATTCCTGACGGAAAGCCTGTCATCTCGGGGTCGTTTACCGAAATTTCGTCGAAAGCTCTGGCCGACCAATTGAAGTTCGGTGCCTTGCCCATAGGGTTCGAGGTTCAGTCCAGCGACACCGTCACGCCGACTCTCGGAGTCGCTCAGCTGGAGAGCGGATTGATTGCGGGAGCCATCGGGCTGCTCCTTGTTGTGATTTATGCTCTGTTCCAATACCGCGCACTCGCAATCGTAACTATTAGCTCGCTGGCAACCGCAGGTGCGTTGACCTACGTGGTGATCACCTATTTGTCTCAAGCAAACGGCTACAGATTGTCGCTCGCGGGTGTCGCCGGGTTGATTGTTGCCATCGGAATCACGGCTGACTCGTTTATCGTCTATTTCGAGCGGGTTCGAGACGAACTTCGTGAAGGGCGCACACTGGTGTCCGCCGTCGAATCGGGATGGAAACGCGCATCCCGGACGATCATCGTCTCTGGAGCGGTGAACCTTCTGGCCGCTATAGTTCTTTTCGCCCTCGCGGTCGGAAACGTTCGTGGTTTCGCGTTCACTCTCGGAGTCACGACAGTGGTCGACCTTGTCATCGTGATGTTATTCACCCACCCACTCCTGCAATTACTCGCGAGAACTCGCTTCTTTTCGTCGGGCCACAGCTGGAGCGGGCTGGATGGCAGTGCATTGGGGGCTGTCTACCGAGGGCGCGGTGAATTCAGAGTCGCTGAAGCGGTGCCGTCCGGAAAACGCTCACGCGTGTCCAAGGAAGCGCTCAAGCGCCGCTCGATTGCGGAACGAAATGCTGCAAGCAACGGAGGTGACAAGTGAGTTCGATCACCCAGTTCGGAAACCGCTTATACACGGGAGAAACGAGCCTCAACTTCATCGGACGTCGGGTCGTTTGGTACCTCATGTCGTTGGCGATCATCCTTGTAGCGGTCGTTGTCACCGTGTTGCGCGGCGGTTTCGCGTTTGGAATTGAATTTCGCGGTGGATCCGAATTTCAGGTTTCGAATCCGGCGTCAATTGACACTTCGATCGCGGAGCAGACAGTCACGTCAGCGGTGGGTGCTGCTGCGGCGCCGAAGATTTCGGTTGTGGGTGGACAATCTGTTCGAGTCCAAACCGATCAATTGACTGCGGAAGAGACTGACGCACTTCGCGTTTCGCTCGCCGATGCATACTCGGTACCCGTTGACGAAGTGACTTCCTCGTTCATCGGTGCATCGTGGGGCTCTGACATCACGAGTCAAGCGCTTCGAGCGTTGGGAATTTTCCTAGTGCTCGTGAGCATTGTCATGGCGCTGTATTTCCGAACCTGGAAGATGTCCGTCGCTGCCATGGTAGCCGTCCTGCATGACCTCGTCATTACCGCCGCGGTTTACGGCGCTTTGGGACTCGAGGTCACGCCCGCGGCCGTGATTGGTCTTCTCACAATTCTCGGATACTCGTTGTACGACACCGTTGTCGTGTTCGACAAAATCCGAGAGAACACGTCGGTTGCCTATGACGAGTCAAAGCGTACGTTCGCGGAATCCGTCAACCTCGCGGTGAACCAGACGCTAGTTCGTTCCATCAACACGAGTGTCGTTGCCGCTTTGCCAGTGTCGTCGATCCTTTTCATTGGGTCGATTCTCTTAGGCGCCGGCACCTTGAGGGATATCGCCCTGAGCTTGTTCGTTGGAATTCTCTGCGGCGCATATTCGACAATGTTTATTGCCGCACCGTTGTACGCTCAACTTCGCGAAGGCGAGGCGGAATCCGTGAAACAAGGGCGGAAAGCCCGAATAGAAATCGTCCGCAACGCCTCAGGGGCAGTCCGCTAGCGACTGGCGCCTAAACTGAATTCAGGAGGCGCGATGTCCGAGTTGAGTTCCAACGGTTCGGCCCAGCGCCGCGCGCTTCTTCCGCGCTTGTTCTCGCGCTCGGAGACCGGGGGAGCCCTCGAGCGCATTCTTCGGGCCTTGCGCCAGACAAACCCGCGCGCGGACGTCGCGATTGTTGAACGTGCATACCAGGTGGCAAAAGTGGCTCACGAAGGCCAACTACGCAAGTCAGGGGAACCGTACATTACCCACCCACTTGCCGTTGCGGAAATTCTCGTCGAGCTGGGAATTGGAGCAAAGACGATTGCCGCCGCACTGCTGCACGACACAGTCGAAGACACTGACTACACGCTCGAGGCTGTTACGCGCGATTTCGGAGCGGAAATCGGGCTTCTCGTTGATGGTGTCACGAAACTCGACAAACTGAAACTCGGCGAAGATGCGCAGGCCGAAACCGTCCGCAAGATGGTTGTCGCAATGTCCAAAGACATTCGCGTCATTTTGATCAAGTTGGCAGATCGTTTGCACAACGCGCGCACGTGGGGTTTCGTCGAGTCAGAGTCTGCCGAGCGAAAGGCCCGAGAAACACTAGAGATTTACGCGCCGCTCGCGCATCGACTCGGAATTCAAACAATCAAGTGGGAGTTGGAAGATCTTTCCTTCGCGGTTCTACACCCCAAGCTCTACGTCGAGATTGATTCTCTTGTCAAGGAGCGAACTCCGGAAAGCGATCGTTTCGTCAATGAAATTATTGACCAGATTGTGGGTGATCTCAAGACGGCGCGCGTTAAAGCTCAGGTGGTTGGCCGCCAAAAGCAGCACTATTCCATTTACCAGAAGATGATTAGACAGTCTCGCGATTTTCAAGAAATTTACGACCTCACGGGAATTCGAATTGTTGCGTCATCGATTCGTGACTGTTATGCGGCGCTCGGGGCGGTTCACGCGAGGTGGAACCCGATCCCCGGTCGGTTCAAGGATTACATCGCGACGCCCAAATTCAATCTGTATCAATCACTGCACACGACCGTGTTCGGTCCGGAAGGGAAAGCCGTCGAGATCCAGATCCGTACGGTGGATATGCATAAACGCGCGGAATACGGCGTCGCCGCACACTGGAAATACAAAGAACGCCAAGCATTGGGCGGAAAATCGAGCGATGAAATATTGCCCGACGAAAATATGGCGTGGCTCGCACATATCACCGACTGGGAGGGAGAGACAGAGGATCCCTCCGAGTTTCTCGACACGCTTCGCTATGAAATCGGAGCCAAGGAGGTCTATGTTTTCACACCAAAAGGCAAGGTGATTGGGCTGTCGGTCGGTGCAACACCTGTCGACTTCGGCTACGCGGTCCACACAGAGATTGGGCACCGCGTGATGGGCGCCAAGGTCAACGGGCGACTCGTTCCGCTCGACACGAAACTGGGTTCGGGCGACACCGTCGAGGTGTTGACATCAAAGAACCCCGAAGCGGGACCAAGCCAGGACTGGTTGAATTTTGCAACGAGCCAGCGAGCGCGGTCAAAGATTCGAAATTGGTTTACAAAGGAACGCCGCGACGACGCAATTGAGAGTGGACGTGAGGCTCTGGCAAAGGTTGTTCGCAAAAAGAATCTGTCGCTTTCGCGAGTTTTGTCCGCCCAGAATCTCGCATCAGTCGCCAGTGGACTCAAGTACGACAGCGTCGACAGTCTCTACGCCGCGCTTGGAGAGGGGCTCGTATCGACGCAATCAGTGCTGGAAAAAATTATGGTTTTCGTCAACGATGCCGAGCAGGACGACGACACCGTTTTCGTCGTTCCGACTCGCAAACCGACGGTCACTCGAGAGAACGACTCGGGGGTCCTTGTCCGTGGAGCGGCCGATATTCTCGTCAAACTGGCAAAGTGTTGCACGCCCGTTCCGGGTGACGGGATCGTTGGGTTTATCACTCGCGGTAACGGTGTGAGTGTCCATCGCGAAGATTGCCCCAACGTCAAGGGCTTCAACGATGAACGTGAACGGATGATCGAGGTTGAATGGGCAGGTTCGACATCGACAGTGTTTCGGGTCCACATCCAGGTCGAAGCTCTCGATCGGGGAGGCCTCTTGTCGGACATCACACGCGTTCTCTCCGAACACCACGTGAACATTCTCACTGCGACCGTCCAAACAGATTCCCAACGTCTCGCGACCTCACGATTCGTCTTTGAGATGTCGGACACTACCCATCTCGACCGAGTGTTGTCCGCGGTGAGGCGAATCGACGCCGTCTACGACGTCTATCGAGTTAACGCGGGCTAACCGATAGCGGCAAGCCATTCCTTCTTCGACGCAATCTCGGACTGAATTCGAGCCTTAGCCTCCGCGTCGGTGAGACCAGCTGCTTCGGTTTCGAGTTGCAAAATTGACGCTTCCACTTGTGCGGCGAATCCTTCACGGAGAGCAACCTTTGCCGGGTTCGTTCGTTCGAGGTGATCCGTCTCGAGAGCTCGAACGTGTCGTTCGATTGCTCGAAAGCCGTCATTGATTTTTCGTTCGTCGACCTTGGCGACATTTCCGAGGAGATCCCACTTCATTCGAAGCTCTCGAAACCCGCGCTTTGCCGTGTCGGGATCCTTCTCAGTAAGGAGACGTTGAAACTCGAGGAGGAGGGCATTCTTCGCCTCGCTGTTCGCCGCCCATTCAGCGGACCCGGCGCTGTAAAGTACATCTCCTGCGGCCTTGAAGCGGTCCCACAGCTTGTTGTCGAGTGCGCGAGCAGCTCGGGGGGCCTTCTTCCATTCCTCGAGAAGCGCACGGTACTGGCCAATTCCGTCCGACCCTTTCGGAGCTAGAGCTTCGGCTTTTTCGCATAACTCAGTTTTGACGCTCTTTGCTTCCTTATCGGCCGATTGCTTGGAATGGAAGAATTCACGCTGTGCCCGGTCGAACACCTGACGAGCCGTCTTGAAGCGGTTCCAAAGTTCATCGGCGACCTTCTTGGGAACGCGATGCGGAAGTTTCTGCTCTTGCTTCCACGCCTCGAAGAGTTCGCCGATCTCCTTTTGCGCGTTTCGCCAATGAATCTGCCCGGTGATTTGCGCGGCAATCGTTTCGACACGTTCGACGATGGCAGTCCGGCGCTCAAGGGACTGTGCGGACGCTTCTTTGTTTTCCGCGTCCTGTTGTTCTTTCAGGCCCACAATCGACTCCGCGACCACGCCAACCCTTAAACGCAGCGCGTTGAGGTCGCCGACTGCGTGCGCGTCGGTAAGCGAGACGACCAATTTTTCGATTGCGCCTTGCAGGTCTCGCGCGGAGGCTCCGGCCTTTGAACGACGCTCGAGCAGGGTTACCTGTGATGCCAATTCGATATACCGAGTGACGTAGAACGCGAGTGCTTCTTCCGCGGTTACATCGACGACCTGACCGACACTGCGCCAGTCGCCGTCCTTCACCCACACGGTGCCGTCGGAGTCGACCCGACCAAATGTTGTTTCGCTTTGTGCCACTCGTCAACATTACACAGGCATCGACCTCACGGATACACCGTTTCTCAACCGTTATAGAACAGATCACACGCCTATCATGGAGAGGTGACGGGTGAAAACACGCTTTTCAGTGCCACAGCGCCACTCGCCGTGAGGATGCGCCCTCGATCCATCGACGAAGTTGTAGGGCAATCACACCTTTTGGGCGTGAATTCACCGCTGCGCAAATTGGCAGAGACCGGCGGTGCGACCGGGGTTTCCGTAATCCTGTGGGGTCCTCCGGGAACGGGAAAAACGACGATTGCGCAGGTCATCGCGCAATCGTCGGGCAGGCATTTCGTTGAGCTTTCCGCTGTGTCGGCTGGCGTCAAGGACGTTCGCGAGGTGATGGAATCAACATTGTCGAGAATAAGCGACGGTGGTTCGCCAACGCTCCTATTTCTTGACGAAATTCACCGTTTCACTAAGGCTCAGCAAGATGCTCTTCTTCCTGGAGTCGAGAACGGTTGGGTCACTCTGGTTGCGGCGACGACGGAAAACCCCTCGTTCAGCGTGATTACGCCGCTTCTCAGTCGATCCCTCCTCCTCACCCTTCGTTCACTCGCCAACGACGATATCGTCGCGCTCGTTAAACGCGCTGTAGTTGCGCCGGAAGGTCTGGCCAAGTCGGTCACGGTTGACGACGACGCGCTGGCCTCGATAGTTCGACTCTCGAGCGGTGACGCGCGACGTGCCCTCACGACACTGGAAGCATCGGCGAACGTCGTCGGTGTCGGCGGAATAATAACCTCGAACACGGTGGCCACCACGAGTGACAGAGCGCTACTTCGATACGACCGTGCCGGGGACGAACACTACGACGTCATCAGTGCGTTCATTAAATCGGTTCGAGGCAGTGACGCTGATTCCGCTATTCACTACCTGGCACGCATGGTCGAGGCTGGTGAAGACGCGCGATTTATCGCTCGTCGATTGATAATTCTCGCGTCGGAGGACATAGGTGTCGCGGATCCGTCGTGCCTGACGATTGCGGTCGCGGCAGCGGAAGCAGTTCAACTGATCGGAATGCCAGAAGGGCGAATCCCGCTCGCTGAAGCAACTATTCATCTTGCACTCGCTCCGAAATCGAACTCCGTGATTCGCGCCATCGATTCTGCTATTCGGGACATCAGATCAGGCGTGTTCGAACCCGTCCCGAAACACCTTCGTGACGCACACTATCCCGGTGCCGCGACTCTCGGTCACGGGCAGGGCTATATTTTTCCCCATGACATCGCTGGCGGCGTTGCCGCGCAGCGCTATCGCGATGGAGATGCACCTGTCTACTTCTCGCCGGGCGGGCACGGTCGTGAGCAAGAACTCGCGGAACGACTAGCCCGAATTCGTGCAATTCTCCGTGGTGACTGAATGGCGCGGTGCACTTCTTTCTGTTAGGGTGAAAACACCAACTTTGGAGCGCGACGTGCGGCTGCGTCTCGTCCACAGGAATCAGTGCCTTTAGCCGGCACTGTGGCCCTCATGTTTCTCTCCCCGATTGCGGGGGAATCTCACTGTTTTTCTCACATGAAAAGGACCCAATGTCTGACAAGAATCGCACGCGCGCGAAGGTTCGCCTTTCGCGTGCACTTGGAATCGCACTGACCCCGAAGGCCGCACGCCTGATGGGAGAGGGCGCATTCCCTCCCGGCCAGCACGGTCGAACCAAGCGTAAATCCGAAGGTGACTTCGCTATGCGTCTGCGCGAGAAGCAGCGACTTCGCGCGCAGTACGGTATTCGTGAAGCGCAGATGCGCAACACGTTCGACGAGGCTCGTCGCAGCCAGGGACTGACCGGTGAAAACCTCGTTGAACTTCTCGAAATGCGTCTCGATGCTCTCGTGCTTCGATCCGGATTTGCACGCACTTCCGCCCAGGCTCGTCAGATGGTCGTTCACCGTCACATCCTGGTGGACGGTCAGCTTGTCGACCGTCCCTCTTTCCGTGTTAAGCCTGGTCAAATGATTCACGTCAAGGAGCGCAGCGAGGCTACGCCGCTTTTTCAGGATTCTGCCATCGGTGTGCACCGCGACGTCCTTCCAGCAGTTCCGGAATACCTCGACGTGAAGCTCGACAAGCTCCAGGCACGTCTCGTTCGTCGGCCCAAACGAGCCGAGGTTCCCGTCACGTGCGAAGTACAACTCGTTGTCGAGTACTACGCCGCGCGATAAAGCCCAACCGAGCGGGGTGGGCTCTCGAGCCCACCCCTTTCTCGTTACCCTAAACTCTTGACCAAACAAAGGAGCGACCGTGAACGTGATGACGCCTTACCCGGCTTTCCATGGGTTGCGGTCGGCTGACGATTCGAAGGTTCGGTAAACGGGAATGCTCACAGCGGAGATTCAACGGCGATGGCTCTCGTTTTTCGAGAACAAAGGGCACACGATTGTGCCATCGGCCTCGCTCGTCTCCGATGACCCGACTCTTATGTTCACGGTCGCGGGAATGGTGCCGTTCATCCCCTATTTGACAGGAATCGTTCCGGCTCCTTTTCCGCGCGCGACGTCCGTGCAAAAATGCATCCGCACGCTCGACATCGAGGAGGTCGGGAAAACCACGCGTCACGGCACCTTCTTTCAAATGAATGGTAATTTTTCGTTCGGTGACTATTTCAAAGAGGGTGCAATCGGGTTCGCTTGGGAGTTGCTGACGACTCCGGAATCCGATGGAGGACTCGGTTTTGCCGAAAAGGATTTGTGGATCACGGTGTACGAAGAGGACGATGAGGCAATCGAACTCTGGAAAAAAATTGCGGATATACCCGACGATCGCATCCAGCGTTTCGGAAAGACGGACAACTTTTGGTCGACCGGACAGACTGGTCCCGCTGGCCCGTGCTCGGAAATCTACTTCGATCGCGGACCGGCTTACGGGCCAGAGGGTGGCCCAGCCGTGGACGACACCCGCTACATCGAGATTTGGAACTTGGTGTTCATGCAGTACCTGATTTCTGATGTTCGATCAAAGACGGAATTCACGATTGACGGCGAATTGCCGCAGAAAAACATCGACACCGGTATGGGCATGGAACGCGTCGCGTTTCTTAAACAGGGCGTTGAAAACATGTACGAGATCGATCAGGTTCGTCCAGTACTCGATCGTGCTGCGCAAATTTCGGGGCGCATCTATGGCGCCGACCACGACGACGACGTCCGGATGCGTGTCGTGGCTGATCACATTCGTTCATCACTCATGCTCATGAGTGATGGGGTCATGCCGGGGAACGAGGGGCGTGGCTACATCCTCCGTCGTTTATTGCGCCGTTCGGTCCGTGCCATGCGGCTTCTCGGTGTTGACGCTCCAACATTCACCGATTTGTTCGCTGCGTCGCGTGATGCGATGAAAGAGTCGTACCCCGATGTCGAGGTCCACTACGACCGAATCTCCCGAACAGCGATCGGCGAGGAGGACGCCTTTCTTCGCACCCTCGTGTCCGGAACCCAAATCCTTGATCTCGCGGTCACACAGCACAAGCAGGCCAAAACCGCTGCACTGGACGGCAACACTGCTTTTGTGCTACACGACACTTACGGTTTCCCCATTGACCTAACTCTGGAAATGGCCGAAGAGGCGGGGCTCTCTGTCGACCGCGAGATGTTCGATTCACTCATGCTCGAACAAAAGACTCGGGCGAAAGCGGATGCAAAGGCGAAGAGGGGAGCCCTCGCGGACGTCTCGGTATACGGTGAGTTTCGCACACGTGGTGAGACAGTTTTCACTGGGTACGATGATTTGTCAACGGAAACAGTCGTTATCGGTATCGTTCGTGACGGTGCCACGGTCCTGTCCGCGTCGGCGGGGGAAACCGTCGAGCTTATCCTCCGTGAAACCAGCCTGTACGCCGAGAGCGGGGGGCAGGATGCCGATGACGGCATTATTGTGGGCGCAAATTTCTCTGCCGAAATAATCGATGTTCAGCGGCCAATCAAAGGGTTGACAGCCCACAGTGTGCGAATAACCGACGGCTCGGTCGGAGTTGATGACGTCGTGACGACCGTCGTGGATTTCGATTACCGCCGACGGGCAACGAGTGCACACTCTGCCACCCATCTCGTTCATGCTGCACTCCGTCAAACTCTCGGTCATGACGCCCATCAGGCTGGCTCGTATAACAAGGCCGGGTACATGCGGTTTGATTTTGCGTGGAACCAGGGATTATCGGCGGCTACACGCTCTGAAATCGAAAACATCGCGAACAACGCTATTTCTGACAACCTTGAGGTGGTGACGCGCGTCATGCCGCTCGACGAGGCAAAAGAGTCCGGGGCGATGGCTCTGTTCGGAGAGAAATATGGGGATACCGTCCGCGTTGTCGACATCGGAGGGCCATGGTCTCGCGAGCTTTGTGCTGGCACCCACGTCACCCGTTCCAGTGAAATTGGACTCATCAACTTGATCGGTGAGTCCAGTATCGGATCAACGAATCGAAGAATCGAAGCTCTCGTTGGCACGGCGGCTTTCGAATCGTTCGCCCGTGAACGGGCGCTTGTTGCTGAATTGACATCGAGCCTGAAGACCCCGAAGGATGCGCTACCCGCGCGCATTGCCGAACTCGTCGAACAACTCAAGAGGGCGGAACGCACGATTGCACAACACAACGCCGCTTCGGTGCGGGAACGAGTACCTGCTCTCGTTGCCGAGGCATTCACTATCGGATCGACGACAGCGGTTGTTCAAGCGCTCGGAGAGTTGGATTCGAGCGATGCTCTGCGCCAATTGGTCACGGACGTCCGTGATCGGCTCGGTTCGGTTTCGGGGGTTGTCGCTCTCGGTGCCGAAATCGATGGCAAGGCCGCTGTCATCGTCGCCACGACTCCTTCCGCTCGCTCGTCAGGCCTTTCCGCTGGTTCGCTCGCGAAGCGCGCGGCGGGGGTTCTGGGGGGTGGAGGTGGCGGACGCGACGACGTCGCTCAGGGCGGCGGTCTCGACCCAGCGTTAATTTCACTGGCACTCGCTGACATTCGTTCTGCCCTCGGAGCCTGAGAATTGCGCACTGGCGTACGAATCGGCGTCGATGTGGGCACGAGCCGTGTCGGTGTCGCGCGTAGTGACCCGTCAGGGCTGATGGCTGTGCCGGTAGCAACACTTGGGCGGGCGTCGGCGATTGACGAGCTTGCGCTCTTAGCGACCGAGTATGACGCGATTGAGTTTGTGTGTGGACTACCGCTTTCCCTCGACGGCTCGGATTCTGCGTCCACGGGTGACGCGCGACGATTTGCCGCGGAACTGCATACCGCAACCCTCGTACCGGTTCGACTGGTGGACGAACGGTTGACCACGGTCACCGCACAACAGGCGCTCCACGATGCGGCGCATTCGACGAAGTCGGGCCGCGTGGTGATCGACCAGGTAGCCGCCACGATTGTGCTCGACAGCGCCCTCAACGCCGAGCGAGCGGGCATTACACTGGGTGAAATGGTAGGAGAATTATGAGCGAAACACGTCGTGACGTACGCACGAAAAGCTCTCGGCGTGGTTGCGGAATTATCGCAGCAGTTCTCATCGTGATCCTTGCCATTAGCGCCGCTGGCGCGTGGTTCGCGTGGAGCAACTACGAGCCGAAAATCCGTGAAATTTTGGGGTTATCAGCCGACAATGATTTTTCGGGGTCGGGTATCGCGCCAGAAATTCAGATTACGATCGAGCCAGGCGAATACGGCGACGTCATCGCACAGAAACTCGTCGATGCGGGTGTGACGAAATCGTTTGACGCTGTGTATCGCCTTTTGCTCGCTGATTCGTCGATCGTTTTCACCCCCGGTAGTTACGCGCTGAAAACGGAGATGAGCGCGGCGTCGGCAATTGCGATTTTGAGCGATCCCGCGAATCGGATTACCCGAAAGGTGACTATCCCGGAAGGCTCGGTTCTCTCAACCACGTTTGCCGCTCTCAGCGACGCAACTGGAATTTCAGTAGCAGATTTCGAGGCAGCGTCACTCGATCCCAGCGTTTTCGGGATCCCGGACAAGGCTCTTTCGATCGAAGGTTTTCTTTTCCCCGCGACGTACGAATTCGACCCAACGCAAAATGCGGCGTCGATCATTCAAACCATGGTTGATGAGATGAACAGCAGACTCGATGCGCTCGGAGTCGAACCGAACAAGCGATATGAAGTGGTGACATTTGCCGCACTGGTGCAGCGCGAAGCGGGTAGCAACACCGATGATTTCGCAAAAATTGCTCGCGTATTCCAAAATCGACTCGATGCGGACTGGAATTTGGAATCGGATGCAACGGTTGCCTATGGGACGGGGAATCTGCACACGGTGTGGACAACAGACGCAGAGCGGGCTGATGCCGCGAACCTCTACAACACCTACGTGCACAAGGGACTTCCCGTCGGACCGATCGGATTACCCGGCGAAGTTGCGTTGGAAGCAGTCCTCGCGCCGGCAGAAGGCCCATGGTTCTTCTTCGTTCCCGTGAACCTTGAGACCGGCGAAACGAAGTTTTCTGAGACTACCGCGGAGCACGACGCGGCTGTACAGCAACTTCGAACCTGGTGCAGCGCGAGCGCTGCGAACGCCGCGTACTGTGACTAAGAACTTCGGGGTTGCCGGTAGCCCAATCAACCACTCGAAATCTCCGGCACTTCATCGTGCCGCAATTGCGTTGTTGAGTGTTGATGCGCGCTACACGGCAACCGAGATTTCCGAAACGGAGCTGCCGGGATTTCTGACGTCACTCGACGACACGTGGTCTGGGTTGTCATTGACAATGCCACTCAAAACAGCCATCAGGCCGTTGCTGATCAGGGAATGCGCGACCTCGCGGCTGACGGGGTCGGTGAACACCGCCTTTCGTGGCTCGGATGGTTGGGAGGGATTCAATACCGACGTCTGGGGAGCAGCGACGGCAATAGAGCAGAACTGGGGGAGGGCATTCGAAAGTGCCATTCTTCTCGGTGCGGGAGCGACCGCCTCGTCGCTCATCGTGTCGCTTCGTGACCTCGGTATCGATGACGTTGTTGTTGTCGCTCGCGACTACACGCGCGCACAGGACATCTGCGATCTTGGGCGCCGTGTGGGAATCAATGCGCGAGCCGTTCCCTTCGGCGCGCCTCTTGACTCAGCGGACATTGTGGTCAGTAGCCTCCCGGCGACAGCACTGCTGCCCACCACAGTTCTCGAACATCTCGATGCAGGCGTGCTGTTTGATGTTGTCTACGACCCCTGGCCGAGTGCGCTGGCTCGGGAATGGGATCGTCGCGGTCTCGATTCGTTGAGCGGTCTGCACATGCTGTTATGGCAAGCGGTGCGACAGGCCAGAGTTTTTTATGGTGTGTCCGTCGACGAACCTCTGCCGAACGAAGAAATGCTGGTGACGGCCATGCGTGCAGCGGTTGGTATCTAACGAACCGGCCTTCTGGAAGGATAGACACATGCGTTGGTTGACTGCGGGCGAATCTCACGGACCAGAGCTCGTCGGGATTATCGAGGGGCTGCCGTCGGGCATCCGCGTGTCACTGGACGATATTCGCTCTGATCTCGCGCGTCGCCGACTCGGTTATGGTCGGGGAGCACGAATGAAGTTCGAGGCCGACGAGGTTTTCGTTTCCGGGGGAGTTCGGCACGGACTCACGATGGGTGGTCCCGTCGCTCTGCGCATCACGAATACCGAATGGCCCAAATGGACCGAAGTAATGAGCGCTGAACCGGTCGACCCGTCGGTTTTGAACAGTGGTCGAGGTGCAGCCCTGACCCGACCCCGCCCCGGGCATGCCGATCTCACGGGGATGCAAAAGTATGATTTCGATGAGGCGCGACCGGTTCTCGAGCGTGCGTCGGCGCGCGAAACGGCAACGCGAGTGGCCTTGGGTGCGGTCGCTCGGGCCTTCCTCGCCGAACTGGACATTCATAGCGTTGCTCACACCGTCGCCATTGGCACGGTCGCGGTGCCAGAAGGTTCATCGTTGCCGCGACCGTCCGACGTAGAGAGCTTGGACGCCGACATGCTGCGCTGTTTCGATGCCGCCACGTCGGCTCGCATGGTTGCCGCGGTTGACGGTGCTCATAAGGATGGCGACACACTGGGCGGAATTGTCGAGGTGCTGGTGTATGGATTGCCACCGGGGCTCGGGTCGTTCGTGCACTGGGACCGCCGTCTTGACTCTCGCCTCGCCGCGGCACTCATGGGTATTCAGGCAATCAAGGGAGTCGAGGTCGGTGATGGCTTTGAGACGACCCGTCGCCCCGGAAGTACGGCACATGACGAGATTGTTCAGGGCGATGGTCTCGAGCGTCTCAGCGACCGCGCGGGCGGAATCGAGGGTGGAATGAGCACCGGGCAGGTTCTTCGTGTACGGGCCGGCATGAAGCCGATTGCTACTGTTCCTCACGCGTTGCGAACGGTCGACGTTGCGACAGGTGAAGAGACGACGGCACATCACCAGCGTTCCGACGTGTGCGCGGTGCCCGCGGCCGGAGTTGTCGCAGAAGCGATGGTGTTGCTTGTTGTCGCCGAGGCTGTTCTGGAGAAATTCGGGGGTGACTCGGTGGGTGAAACTCGCCGCAATCTGCAGTCCTATCGTGACGCAATTCCGACATCACGGCGGACCAAAGAGGACAGCCGGTGACACCGATCGCGGTTCTCATCGGACCGCCTGCCGCAGGCAAGTCCCGCTTGGGAAAACGTGTGGCATCAATTCTCGGGGTGGACTTCGCCGACACCGACAAAATGGTGGTCGCGCAATACGGTCCAATTCCTGCGATTTTCGCGACCGCCGGGGAACAACAGTTTCGTGAGTGGGAACGCAGCGCCGTCCGTGACGCGCTTTCGACGGCAGGAATCGTGTCTCTCGGTGGTGGCGCAATTTTGAACCCGGACACTCAACGTGAGCTCGAGAATTGTCGCGTCGTTCTCATCACTGCGCACGCGGATGCGATAGCCCCACGACTGGTGGCCGGCACGCGCCCGCTTCTCTCCGGCGGCATCGAGGCCTGGAAGCAACTTCTCGCCGAGCGTCAGCCGATTTATGATCGTCTCGCAGACTTCACGATAGATACGAGTTCGGGGACGATGGACTCGATTGCTGACGGTCTCGCGGTGCAACTGGGTCAACCGCAATGAGCATTGTGAGAGTGGGGGGCGCAGAGCCTTACGACATCTCGATTGGTGCCGCGACTCGCCATGAACTTCGAGACCGACTCGGATCGCAGGTCGCCAAAGCTCTCCTCATTCACGCTCCCATCATGGCTGCAGAAGCCATCAGGATTCGCGAAGCCCTCGCCGGACAGGTCGATGTTCTTCTCGCCGAGGTGCCGGAGGCAGAAAATGCAAAACGTGTCGAAGTCGCCGCGTTTTGCTGGGGAATCATGGGGCAGGCCGATTTCACCCGGAGTGACGCGGTAATTTCACTCGGCGGGGGTGCGACGACCGATCTCGCCGGCTTCGTCGCGGCGACGTGGTTACGTGGGGTTCGCATTGTTCACATTCCGACCACAGTTTTGGGCGCGGTCGACGCGGCAGTCGGGGGGAAGACGGGAATCAATACGGCTGAAGGAAAAAATCTTGTCGGGTCATTCCACGCGCCCGCAGCCGTCCTCGTTGATACCGAACTGTTGTCCAGTCTCCCGGAAACAGAGGTTCGAACGGGGTTCGCCGAGATTGCAAAAGCGGGATTTATATCAGATAGCTCGATACTGGATGATCTGGATACGGATATTGCCCAGTGTTTAGATCTCACGAGTGATCGTGCGGCCGATGTCATGCGACGAGCTATTCAGGTGAAAGCGACGGTTGTAGCGGAAGATTTCACCGAACAGGGCCTTCGTGAAACGCTCAATTACGGACACACCCTTGGGCACGCAATTGAGCATGCCGAACGGTATCGCTGGCGTCACGGCGTTGCAATCGGCATCGGAATGATGTTCGCCGCGGAACTGTCACGACTCGTCCGAGCCCTGAGTGAGGCCGAAGTTGAACGTCACCGGCTGATTCTGGGTGAAAGATTGGGCCTGCCACTCGAGTATCCGGCGGATCGCTGGGAGACATTGCGTTCAACGATGCAGCGTGACAAAAAGGCACGCGGTTCCGCATTGCGTTTCGTTCTGTTGGACGGTATCGCGCGCCCCACCGTTACGACAGTCGGTGACGACTCGCTCCTCTTCGCCGCATATCAAGAAATCGCTAGCTAGGCTAGTCAAATGACGTCGATTCTTGTCCTCAATGGGCCAAATCTTTCACGATTAGGAAGCCGTGAGCCGGATGTGTACGGGTCGACAAGCTGGTCAGAATTGGTCGAGTCACTGGAGTCCGCCGCGACCCCGACGGAGACCATCTCCGTTCGACAGACAAACGATGAGTCGGAACTTATCCTGTGGGTTCACGAAGCGCTCGATTCGCGGGCGGAAGTTATCCTAAATCCCGCCGCCTTCACCCACTACTCGTATGCCCTTCGTGACGCCGTTGCGATGGTGACGGGTGCGCAAATTCCTGTCATCGAGGTACACATTAGCAACCCACACGCGCGAGAAGAATTTCGTCACACCTCGGTCATTTCTGGCGTCGCGAGCGGTGTTATTGCGGGGTTCGGTGTCGAGTCTTACCATCTGGCTCTCGCGGCACTTCGCTCACGGCGATAGTCTCGTCTCTTCCCCCAACCCAACAGAAAGACATATCCCGCAATGGCAACCACCAATGACATCAAGAACGGCAGTGTTCTCAATCTCGACGGGCAGCTCTGGGCCGTCATCGAGTTCCAACACGTCAAACCGGGCAAGGGCGGGGCGTTCGTGAGAACTAAGTGCAAGAACGTGATGACGGGCAAGGTTGTTGACCGCACGTTCAACGCCGGTACAAAAATTGATTTCGAAACCGTTGACCGCCGTGACTATCAGTACTTGTATCAAGACGGCGAGAATTTCGTGTTCATGAACCTCGACGACTACGACCAGATCACGATTTCGGGGGCTGCGGTAGGCGACGCGAAGAACTACATGTTGGAAAATCAGAATGTTCAGATTGCGATGAACAACGAGAACCCGCTGTATATCGAGCTACCGGCCTCTGTCGTGCTCGAAATTACGTACACCGAACCGGGGCTACAAGGTGACCGTTCGACGGGTGGAACGAAACCAGCAACAGTCGAAACGGGTCTGGAAATCCAGGTCCCACTCTTCCTCGAGCAAGGGACTAAGGTCAAGGTCGACACGCGAGACGGCTCGTATCTTGGGCGCGTCAACGAATAGTGGCCTCGAGAACTAAAGCACGCAAAGCGGCTTTCGACGCGCTCTACGAAGCCGAACAGCGCGGGCGAACCCTTCACCAGGCACTCCTTGACTTCGATATCCGTCAGGGGGCGAAACGTCAGTCATTGGCCGAATCGGACTTCGTTCGCTCAATTCTCGTTGGGCTTGATTCAAACGGTGCTGCTGTCGACAAAGTAATCTCGGCGTCGTTGACCAGTTGGACGCTCGCGCGCTTGTATCCCGTCGATCGCGCGATTTTGCGAATCGCCATTTGGGAATTGACCTATACCGATACCCCAGCGGACGTGGTTCGTTCGGAAGCGCTGGCACTGGCAGCACAGTACGGATCCGATGACGCGGTCGCATTTATTGGCGGAATTCTGGGCACGGTCGCCCGAAACTCACCGCACAACGACTAGAGTGACACTACTGAATCCTTTAAAAGCGTCCTGTGAGGCGGGAAAGGAAGTGCTGAGTGACGCGTATCGTTCTCACCAAACCCGACATCGACCGGGCCCTCAAGCGCATCGCGCATGAAATCGTCGAATCTCAACGTGGTCGCTCTGGTCTCGTGTTTCTGGGAATTCCCACCCGTGGGGTGTTTCTGGCACGCCGTCTCGCGGGGCTCGTTGCGGACATTGAACCGCAAGACATTCGAGTAGGGACTCTCGATGTCACACTGTTTCGCGACGACTTGACGACGCAGTCGACGCGTGCCACGGTAGCGACGGAAATCCCCTCAAGCGGCATCGACGGATCCACGATAATCCTCGTTGATGATGTTCTCTTTTCAGGGAGAACTGTGCGAGCAGCACTGGACGCCATAACCGCTCTTGGACGCCCGGAAATAGTTCGGTTCGCCGTGCTAGTGGACCGTGGACATCGCGAACTCCCCATTCGTGCGGATTTCGTTGGCAAAAACCTGCCAACCTCGGCGAGTGAACGGGTGAATGTCTCGATTGCTGAAATTGACGATCTCGATGAAGTGAGTATCGCGTGAGGCACCTCATCTCCACACGCGACCTCTCGGCTGAACGAGCAATCGCACTTCTTGATACGGCGATCGACATGGTGGATGTTCGGTCACGCGACGTGAAAAAACTTCCCACCCTTCGAGGCAAAACCGTCGCCAATGTTTTCTTCGAAGACAGCACCCGAACTCGACTCTCGTTCGAGGCGGCTGCGCTCGCCCTCAGCGCCGATGTCACAACTTTCACGACACAGGGTTCGAGCGTGTCGAAGGGGGAAAGTCTCAAGGACACGCTTCAAACACTCGAAGCCATGGGCGCTGACTTTATCGTGCTTCGTCACTCACATTCAGGGGTTGCGTCGACCGTGGCGAATAACAAGTGGGTCGATGCCCGAATCATCAACGCCGGTGATGGGACCCATGAACATCCGACTCAAGCGCTATTGGATGCTTTCACGATGCGTTCGCGGCTTCGCGGAGTCGACGCCCGAGGAATGGACTTAGCGGGGATCTCGGTTGTGATTGTTGGGGACATCCTTCACTCGCGGGTTGCTCGCAGTAACGCGTTTTTGCTCACAACGCTCGGTGCTACGGTGACGCTCGCAGCACCTCAGACACTTCTGCCCCGTGAGATTGACGGGTGGGGCGTTACTGTCGTCTCGACCCTCGACGACGCGCTCGAGTCACAGCCTGACGTTGTGATGACTCTCCGAGTGCAAAAGGAACGAATGTCGAGCGGGTTTTTCCCGTCAGAATCAGAGTTCAGTACCCTATGGGGAATGAACGACTCGCGACTGCGTCGATTACCGTCGACCTCGATCGTGATGCATCCTGGCCCGATGAACAGGGGTCTTGAGATATCGGGAAGTGTTGCCGATTCACCGCAATCCACAGTGGCCGATCAGGTTTCCAACGGAGTCGCAATGCGCATGTCCGTGCTGTATACGTTGATGGGAGATTCGCGATGACGATTCTTATTCGTGGCGCTGCGATTCTCGGCAAGGATTCTGCAGACATCCTCATTGACGGTCACACAATTCGAGAGATCGGGTCGGTCAACAACGATGCGGATCGAGTGATTGACGCCAACGGACTTATCGCACTTCCCGGCCTGGTCGACTTACACTCCCACCTTCGCGAGCCTGGCGGTGAAGGATCCGAGACAATTCTGTCCGGTTCCCGCGCCGCGGCTGCGGGCGGCTTCACTACCGTTCACGCGATGGCCAATACGAACCCTGTCGCAGATACCGCTGAGCTCGTTGACCTCGTTGCCGATCGTGGTCGTCAGGCCGGATATGTCCAGGTTCGACCCATTGGCGCCGTAACCCGAGGACTCGCTGGGGAGCAACTCGCCGACATTGGTGGAATGGCGCGCAGTGCGGCAGCGGTGACAGTTTTTTCGGACGACGGCAAATGCGTCGGTGACTCGCTCCTGATGCGTCGTGCGCTCGAATACGTTTCAACGTTCGGGGGAGTGATCGCCCAGCACGCACAGGACCCACGGCTCACGATTGATGCCGTCGTGAACGAAGGGGGCGTGTCGAGCGAACTCGGACTCCGGGGCTGGCCAAGCGTTGCGGAGGAATCGATAATCGCCCGCGATGTGCTGTTGGCGGAGTACGTCGGTGCCCGTCTCCACGTGTGCCACGTATCGACCGCTGGGTCTGTCGATGTCATTCGATGGGCGAAAAAGCGTGGAATCTCCGTCACAGCGGAGGTCACTCCACATCATCTGGTCCTCACCGATGACCGCGCGCTTGCCTACGACCCGATTTTCAAGGTCAACCCTCCGCTACGCACGTCGGAGGATGTCGAGGAACTCCGGCGAGCGGTCGCAGACGGCACGATCGACATCGTCGCGACGGACCACGCCCCCCACGCGAGCTCGACGAAGGACTGCACATGGCACGACGCCTCCTTCGGAATGGTTGGTCTCGAATCGGCGTTGAGTGTCGTGCAACACACACTGGTTGATTCCGGACACATTGACTGGCCCGACGTTGCCCGCATTCTTTCGGTGACGCCTGCGCGAATCGGCCGTGTCGGAGGCTACGCCACTCCACTGGCAGTGGGAAGTCCAGCAAACCTCACCCTGGTTGATCCAACCACGAGCGAGAGTTGGTCCACAAATCGTCTGCACGGCGGGTCGACCAACAGTCCATTTCTCGGAATAACCCTCCCCGGTAAGGTCGTGTCCACGATTTTCCTCGGGACGGAAACCGTCAGTGACGGCGCTCTCGTCGCCCCCGAAATCGTGAGGAACACATGACATTCACTACGACTCTTGTCCTCGAAGACGGCCACCGATTCGACGGTGAATCGTTCGGATCAATCGGCGAGCGAATCGGCGAGATTGTTTTTCAAACCGGGATGAGTGGCTACCAGGAGACGCTCACGGACCCGTCCTACGCGGGCCAGATCGTTGTGCAAACTGCGCCCCATATCGGGAATACGGGGATGAATTCGGCGGATGAAGAGTCGGCACGTATTTGGGTCGACGGTTATGTCGTTCGTGACCCAGCACGGCGCTCCTCCAATTTTCGCGCACAGAGAACCCTCAACGACGACCTCGTAGCCAATGCTGTTGTGGGGATCTCGGGCGTCGACACTCGCGCGATTACCAGAATTATCCGAGAGGCAGGTGCCATGCGTGCAGGAATCTTCCCGCTCGATGGTCGAACAACCGAGGAGTACCTTGCGGCGGTCCAGTCCGCTCCCACGATGACGGGCCGAAACCTTTCGGCGGAGGTTTCAGTGAAACAGGGTTATGTGATTTCGGCTGTCGGCCAGTCGATTGGCTCGCTCGCTGTCCTCGATTTGGGCGTCAAGAACGCGACGCTTGGTCAGCTCGCGTCCCGAGGTTTCGATGTTCATGTTCTGCCTCAGTCGGCGACGCTCGAGGAAACACTCGCCATCAATCCCGTCGGGGTTTTTTACTCAAACGGACCGGGCGACCCGAGCGCTTCTGACCGCGCTGTGGAACTCCTGAGGGGGATACTTGAACGCAGAATTCCATTCTTCGGAATCTGCTTCGGCAATCAACTTCTCGGTCGCGCGCTGGGATTCGAGACCTACAAACTCAAGTACGGGCACCGTGGGATAAATCAGCCCGTGCTTGACAAGAGAACGGGTCGAATTGAGATAACAGCCCACAACCACGGGTTCGCAGTTGATGCGCCGACCGCGGGTGTCGTTGATTCGCCCGCTGGTTTCGGTCGCGTTGAGGTAAGCCATGTCGGGTTAAACGACGATTGCGTCGAAGGGCTTCGCGCTCTCGACCTGCCCGCGTTCAGCGTGCAGTATCATCCAGAGGCCGCTGCGGGACCCCACGATTCGACCTACCTGTTTGACGAATTCCGAGCACTTGTGCTGGGTAATGGGAGAGCCGAATAGTGCCGAAACGCGACGATATTGGTTCCGTCCTCGTGATCGGGTCAGGGCCCATCGTGATCGGTCAAGCAGCCGAGTTCGACTACTCCGGGACTCAGGCATGCAGGGTTCTGCGCGAGGAAGGAATTCGGGTCATCCTGATTAATTCGAATCCCGCAACCATCATGACCGACCCAGATTTCGCGGACGCGACCTACATCGAGCCGATCACGACAGCCGCAATCGAATCAATCATCGTCAAAGAAAAACCTGACGCGATTCTGCCGACACTTGGCGGTCAAACCGCGTTAAACGCGGCAATGGCTCTTCATGCCGAGGGAATTTTGGCGAAATACGGTGTTGAACTCATCGGGGCGAAATTCGAGGCGATCCAACGAGGTGAAGACCGACAAATATTCAAGGACTTGGTCCTCGACTGCGGAGCAGATGTAGCCAAGAGCGTCGTGGTGAATACTGTTGACGGAGCACTTGAATTCGTTGTCGCAACTGGCTATCCCGTGGTGATTCGACCCTCGTTCACTATGGGTGGACTGGGTTCCGGTTTCGCCCACGATGAACCTGAACTTCGGCGGATGGTCGAGAACGGACTGCACGAAAGCCCCACGAGTGAGGTTTTGCTGGAAGAGTCAATTCTTGGATGGAAAGAATATGAGTTGGAACTCATGCGCGACGCGGCCGACAACACCGTTGTGGTGTGCTCGATTGAGAATATCGACCCCGTTGGCGTACACACCGGGGATTCGCTGACTGTTGCCCCAGCGCTGACATTGACCGATCGCGAGTATCAAAACCTGCGGGACATTGGGATTCGAATCATCCGAGCAGTCGGAGTTGATACCGGCGGATGCAACATCCAGTTCGCAATTGACCCAGCGAACGGTCGGGTGATTGTGATCGAGATGAACCCGCGCGTGAGCCGTTCCAGCGCCCTCGCGTCGAAAGCCACGGGTTTCCCGATTGCCAAAATCGCCGCGAAATTAGCCATCGGGTATCGGCTCGACGAGATCCCGAACGATATCACCGGGGTGACGCCAGCGTCGTTCGAACCCACTCTCGACTACGTGGTCGTCAAAGTGCCGCGATTCGCGTTCGAAAAGTTCCCGGACGCGGACACGGGTTTGACCACCACCATGAAAAGTGTTGGCGAAGCCATGTCGATCGGTCGTAACTTCACCACGGCACTGCAAAAGGCACTTCGATCGCTAGAAAAGCGGGGAAGTTCCTTCCATTGGAATGGACCGCCCGGTGACGTCACGGCGTTGCTCGAGGAATCTCGACGACCGACCGACGGTCGAATCGTCACTCTTCAACAGGCGCTGAGAGCGGGTGCGAGTATCGAACAAGCCTTCGAAGCAACCGCGATTGACCCGTGGTTCCTCGACCAAATTGTTTTGATCAACGAGGTCGCGTCGGAACTCTCGGCCGGGCCGATGACGGCGGACGCTATCCGTGCGGCGAAGAACCACGGCTTCAGCGATGCACAGCTCGCCGAAATTTGGGGCTCATCAGAAGAATCGGTTCGGTCATTCCGATTGGAACACGACATCCGACCAGTGTTCAAGACTGTCGATACGTGCGCTGGCGAGTTCCCCGCACTGACGCCCTACCACTATTCCTCCTATGATTCCGAGACAGAAGTTGTCCCGTCTGACAGAACGAAGGTCATCATCATCGGCTCAGGCCCCAACCGCATCGGTCAGGGAATTGAGTTCGACTATTCCTGTGTCCACGCGTCGTTCGCCCTATCCGACGCGGGTTACGAAACGATCATGATCAATTGCAATCCCGAGACCGTTTCGACGGACTATGACACCAGCGACCGCCTATACTTCGAACCGCTGACACTCGAAGATGTGCTCGCGGTGATTGAGGCAGAGAGCGCCAGCGGAACGATTCTCGGCGCAGTGGTTCAGTTGGGCGGTCAGACCGCTCTGGGCCTCGCCCGCGGATTGGAGGCAAACGGGGTGACGATTTTGGGCACATCCCCCGACGCAATCGACATCGCCGAAGAACGCGGTCGATTCGCCGAGGTGCTCGACGCGTACGGTCTCGTCGCGCCACGTAATGGTGTCGCATTCGATGTGGAATCGGCGATTGTCGTAGCCAACGAAGTCGGTTTTCCTGTGCTCGTGCGTCCGTCCTATGTCCTGGGCGGACGCGGAATGGAAATCATTTACGACGCCGAGTCGATCCGTGACTATTTCGAGCGCATAGCGGAATCGGCGATTATCGGGCCCAACGCACCGTTGCTCGTTGACCGATTCCTCGACGACGCGATAGAAATCGATGTCGACGCGCTCTACGACGGCGAGCGTCTTTACATCGGGGGCATCATGGAACACATCGAAGAAGCGGGTGTCCACTCTGGTGACTCGGCCTGCACGCTGCCACCGGTCACTCTGGGTCGGGGAATGATCGACCAGGTGGTCGATGCAACGCGAATGATTGCGGTCGGGATCGGTGTCCGTGGCTTGCTCAACGTCCAGTTCGCCGTGTCAGCGGGGGTTCTCTATGTTCTCGAAGCCAACCCACGCGCGAGTCGAACTGTGCCATTCGTGTCGAAGGCGATGGGGACCCAACTCGCCAAGGCGGCGTCCTTAATTATGGTCGGGCGTTCAATATCGGAACTTATCCTGGCGGGCCATCTTCCTGAGCAAGATGGATCTGTCGTTTCGCGGTTCTCTCCTGTCGCTGTGAAAGAGGCTGTTCTGCCATTCAAAAGATTTCGAACCGTCGAAGGTCGCGTTGTGGACGCCGTTCTGGGGCCAGAGATGCGATCAACGGGTGAAGTCATGGGAATTGACCGAAATTTTCCCCTTGCTTTTCGAAAAAGCCAAGATGCGGCGTACGGCGGGCTGCCGTCAGGTGGCACGGTGTTTGTGTCGGTCGCGGATCGGGATAAGAGGGCAATTGTGTTGCCGATGGCGCGGCTAGCGCAATTGGGCTTCACTGTGCTCGCTACTGAGGGTACGGCGCAGATTTTGTTGCGCAACGGTGTGCCCGTGACAACTGTGCGTAAACACTACGAGTCGGAGGGTGACACGGAATCAATCATCGATCTCATCCGCGCCGGCGCGGTGGACCTCATCATCAATACGCCGTCCGGTCGAAGCGCACGCGCCGACGGTATCGAAATTAGACGCGAAACCGTGGCCGCAGACAAGGCTCTCGTAACGACCATTGCTCAGGTTTCGGCTGCCGTCGCCGCAATCGAATCGTCGGCGGAGCCGATTAACGTCCGTTCGCTTCAGGAATACGCTGCGGATCGAGCCGCATGGTGACCGGTCTCGGATCACGCTTCGACACGATTGTCGAGTCGCTTGGACCGCTCTGTGTCGGGATCGACCCGAGCGCCGATGCACTTCGGGCGGCCGGGTTGTCGGATAGCGCCGAGGGAGTGCTGGAATTTGGTCGAGCAATTCTTGCCGCTTCCGTTTCCAGAGTGGGTATCGTCAAACCTCAAGTCGCCTATTTCGAGCGATTCGGCGCGCGGGGAATTGGGTCCTTGGAAATGATCATTCGCGAAGCACGTGAGGTTGGACTGGCGGTCATCGCGGATGCAAAGCGAGGGGACATCGGCTCCACGATGGACGGATATGCGGACGCGTGGTTGGGACACGGCCCGCTGCACAGTGATGCGCTCACCGTCAATCCCTATTTGGGCTTCGACGCGCTAGAGCCAGCCTTCTCTAGGGCCTCTATTCACGGCGCTACCGTCTTCGTGCTCAGCGCAACGTCAAACTCGAATGCTGAGCAACTGCAACGAGCAACAATCTCGGGGAAATCGCTGTCCGCTCTTGTTGCGCGATTCGCGAGGGAGCGCACAGGAAAAGACAACACCGTTGGGGTTGTGGTCGGAGCAACTCGGGGGCTTGCCGAGAGTGGCGTGACCGAAGCAGACCTCGACGGATTGTTGATACTCGCTCCCGGGTTCGGTGCGCAAGGCGCTTCCTTGTCCGATCTTTCGACGATCTTCGGAGCGGCATCGACTCGCGTTATACCGTCTGTCAGTCGCAGTGTCCTCAACGACGGCATCGACAACATTTCTCGGTCAATCGATCGGCACCGGAAAGAGATGGGACTCTGATGAGAGACCCGCGCGATGCTTCAGTGATCGCTGTCGAACGGCGGCGAGCGCGAGCGACGCTGAAACGCGCGATCAAAACTGCCGAGCGAACGCCTCTCTCGGTCGCTCACGAGGGTTGGGAAAGCCCAAAATCGCCGGCGGCTGGCCTTCGAATAGCTGAATTTCTCGGGAGCATTTCCGGCATCGGATCGGTAAAAATTCCCCGAATCCTTGACAGTCTCGGTATCTCGCCGCGGAAACGCCTGGGTGCTTTGGGAGCTCGTCAGGTTGAAGCGCTGACCGCCTGGTTGCTCGCACGACAGGACGGGCGTGTTGGCACACCACAACGAGGGAGGCTCGTCGTTGTTGCGGGACCGACGGCAGTCGGAAAGGGGACTGTCGTTGCTCGTATTAGGGAGCTACACCCTGAAGTTAAATTCTCCGTTTCGGCGACGACGCGTGCTCCACGGCCAGGCGAAATCGATGGTGAGCATTACCACTTCGTCACCGACGACGAGTTCGATCGACTCGTCGAGACATCGCAAATGTTGGAGTGGGCTGTCGTCCACGGTCGTCATCGATACGGAACCCCTCGCGGCCCGATCGTGGCAGCGCTGGACAATGGATCGAGCATCATCCTTGAAATCGACATTCAAGGAGCCCGCCAAGTCAAAAAGGCGATGCCCGACGCGATTCTGGTCTTTCTCCTTCCGCCCTCGTGGAACGAACTGGTGCGCCGATTGCAGGCCAGAGGAACCGAGAGCCCCGACGAGCAGTACCGTCGGCTTGCGACGGCGAAAGTGGAATTCGATGCGCAAACCGAATTCGATGTCACCGTTGTGAACGACAATGTCAGCGAGGCGGCGGAAGCCGTCGTAGACTTGATGGCAGTTGGATAATTCGGAAGGCGAACCATGATTACGAGCAAGGGCATCATTGACCCTCCCATTGACGAACTCCTGGAGAAGGTAGATTCGAAATATCAGCTCGTTATTGTCGCGTCGAAGCGCGCCCGAGAGATCAACGACTACTACGTCGAACGCGCCGAGGGTACTGTCACGACGGCTGGACCGCTCGTTGAGTTCTCTATCGACGAAAAGCCGCTCACTATCGCAATGCGAGAAATCAACGAAGGTCTCGTAGAGCTCGATAGCCCGAAGTAGTTTCGTGTTGTGACGCTCGTCATTAGGCTGAGCGTGGCTGGTTTAGTGGTTGTGCCCGCGGGTACTCTGAGAGAGAATCCTGCAGAGAAAGTGGTCACCGACTTCACAGAGCCAAGGGTGGCATCTCAGGTTTTCGATATCGTCAGCCGACAGAAAGTGGTTTCACCGTGACCCTTCGATTTTTCACCAGCGAATCCGTTACGAGCGGCCATCCGGACAAGCTATGCGACCAATTGTCCGATGCGATTCTCGATGCGATTCTTGCCGACGATAGAAACGCAAAGGTCGCCGTCGAATGCCTCGCGTCCGGCGGTCTCATTCACGTCGCGGGGGAGGTGCGAACGGAAGGCTATGTCGACATCGATCGCATAGTCCGCGACGTGATTCTGGACATAGGTTATGACTCGGCTGACGTCGATTTCGATGGTCGAACTTGCGGAATCATGATGTCGATCAGTGAACAATCACCAGAAATAAACAGTGCCGTTGAAAAGGGAGACGAGCTTGGCGCCGGCGACCAGGGGCTGATGTTCGGTTACGCGTGCACAGAAACGCCCGTGTTGATGCCCGCACCCATCTTCTACGCTCACCGATTGGCAGAGAAACTTGAACAGACGCGGAAAAGCGGGACACTTCCGTACCTTCGGCCGGATGGCAAAACTCAGGTAACCATAGGGTACGAAGGGCAGACGCCTCGAAGCGTCGAGACAATCGTTGTCTCGACCCAACACGCGCCAACGGCTGATGGGCAACCGATCTCACTCGATCGTATTTCTTCGGATATCCGGCAACACGTCATTGATCCAGTGTTCGCGGGGTCTGGTCTCGACATGAGCACGGTCACCTACTACATCAATCCTTCCGGTTCATTCGAGCATGGCGGTCCGGGAAGCGACGCCGGCCTCACCGGTCGCAAGATCATCGTCGACACTTACGGCGGAGCTTCACGACATGGCGGAGGAGCCTTTTCCGGGAAGGATCCTTCCAAGGTGGATCGTTCCGGCGCTTATGCGATGCGGTGGGTGGCAAAGAATGCTGTCGCGGCAGGTCTCGCCGATCGGCTCGAGGTGCAGGTCGCTTACGCCATCGGAATCGCCAAGCCGATTGGCCTTTACGTCGAGGCGTTCGGCACAGAAACGGTCCCACTCGCAACAATTCAACGAGTGCTCGAGTCCGTTTTCGATCTCCGACCGTCGGCAATTATCCGTGACTTGGACCTGCTCAACCGACGATACCGTGAAACCGCGACGTATGGCCACTTCGGTCGCGAGAGCGACAACTTCACGTGGGAGCGTCTCGACCGCGTGGATGCCATTCGCGTCGCACTCGCCGAAATAGAGTAGCCGTGTCGCGACGAGTCGCCCATGTTTTGGTCGAGTCACCCGTTCCGCGACTTGACCGATTACTCGACTATCTCATCCCAGAAGAAGGCGCACCCGACGTTGTTGTCGGGGGAAGAGTGCGTGTGCCGTTGGGAAAAGGTGGCTCTCGCTTGGTCAACGCCTACGTTGTCGACATCTCGGAACAATCAACCCCAGGAATCACCCTGTCTGAAATTGCGTCGGCGAACGGCTCGGTGCCGGTTCTCACTCCTGCGTTGTGGGCCTTGGTGCGTGCAGTCGCGGATCGGAACGGCGGCGGAGCGGCCGATGTCCTTCGCATCGCGATACCCAAACGCGGGGTGCGAATAGAGAAAGGGCGCACATTCCCGTTGCGCAGGTTGCCGACCCCTCGCCCGTCACGTCGCTCGGTTATGTCGTTGGACGCGGGTGTCACCGAGACTGCCCAAGGACCGACTCTTCGTTCGCTCCGCCAAATTGCCGACCTTGTCAGGGAGGCTAAGGCTGGAGTCATCGTGGTTGTACCGGATTGGCGCGACCTCGCTCTTCTCAGTCGCGCTCTCGAGGACGTACCGCACGTCACGGTCGATTCATCGGGCACCCCCTCGGAACGCTATGGACGCTATCTCGACATTTTGTCCGGCGAGGCGCGGGTGGTCATCGGAACCCGGGCTGCTGTTTATGCTCCCGTCTTCGACCTTGAGCTTCTCGTCGTTGTTGACGAATCAGATCCTTTGTTAGAAGAGCCACACACTCCTTATGTCCACGCGCGAGACGCCGCTGTTGTTCGCAATTCCATTGAGGGCGGAAGACTCGTTTTTGCGTCGATCACACCGTCGGTCGAGTCCGCTCGCTTTGTGGAACTCGGATTCGTTGATGCAGCACCCGCGATTCCATCGAGAGGACTGGTTCTGCTGGCGAACGACGATACCGACGACGGATTCGCTTCGCGCGCGCGAATCCCCGCCAGCGGCTGGCGAATATTGCGAGACGCGTTGGAACGCGGTCCCGTTCTAGTGCAAGTTTCGCGTCCAGGCTTCACCCCCCAGGTCGTGTGCGCAGATTGCAGAATCCCCCACCGATGCGGAACGTGTCGCTCACTGCTGTCGGGAAGTCGCGATGGAACTGTTCTGTGTCGAGTGTGTGGTCGTTCCCCGATTGGATTGAAGTGTGCGCTCTGTTCGGGGCGCGCCACAGCATGGTCCGGAGCCGGGTCTGTTCGCACGGCCGAAGAACTAGGCCGCGCGTTTCCTGGAGTGCCCGTCGTGGTCGCCGATGGCGAGCACCGCGCGCTGGAGGTCCCTCGCCGCGCATCACTGGTTATCGCCACCCGCGGCGCTGAACCAATCGTCTCGGGCGGATACGAAGCGGTCCTCATCGTCGATGGAGACAAGGAGCTTCAGCGTCCGGGTCTGCGAACGTCGGAGAATTGCCTTCGGTGGTGGGGGTATGCGGCAAGTCTTGCTGCGAACGGTGCCACTGTCGTGTTGGCCAACGTCGATGGTGCGTTTGCGAGCCTGTTCGCAACGAACCAGTGGGAGTCGATCGTTGAGACAGAGCTTCGAGAACGTCGCGCTTTGGGATTCCCTCCCTCGAATCGAGCAATCGCCGTGCGCGGATCAATCTCTGAATTGCAGGCTGTGCGCGAACTGAGCGCGGTCGTCTCACACCGAGTGATGGGGCCCGCACAAGACGGTGATGTGTTCCGAATCGTAATTCTCGCGGACTATCGGTCGGCGCCGGCTGTCGTGTCGGCAATCCGCGTTCACACCATCACGACAAACGCCACAGGACTTCGGGTTCATTGTGATGACCTGTCCATTTTCGACGATATCGACGATGCCTGAAACAATGAACCTATGAGCACACGTGTAGTTTTTGCGGGAAGTCCCGATGTGGCGATTCCCTACCTGCGTGCTCTCCATCATGCTCAATTCGATATTCGAGCGGTCATCACGCGGGAGGACTCGCGCCAAGGGCGAAAGGGTTTGTTGATGCCGACCGCGGTTGCCGCAGCCGCTGACGAACTCGGTTTGTCACTAATCAAAGCCAATTCGCTTCGTGACGTCCAGTTACCCGATGTGGAGATTGCCATCGTCGTCGCATATGGGGGATTGGTGCCCACGCACCTCCTCGGTAAGCCGACTCACGGCTGGGTCAACGTCCATTTCTCTGTATTACCGCAATATCGCGGCGCCGCTCCGCTTCAACGAGCGATGTGGGATGGTGAGCCCGACGCGGGCATTTCCATTTTCCGACTCGTCGACGAACTCGATGCTGGTCCCGTGTACTTTTCCCGATCGATTCCGTTCGAACCCGACGAGACTGCGTCTGACGCGTTGGCTCGAATCGCGATCGGCACGACCGGAGACCTTATCGGAACGCTTCGACTGATAATCGGCAACGCCATAGCGGCGAAAGACCAGATTGGCCAACCCAGCTTTGCTCGAAAATTGACCCGTGCAGACGGTCGGATCGATTGGTCCCTTGGTGCGGCGACCGTTATCCAACGAATACGAGCCGTCTCTCGCGAACCGGGTGCGCACACCACCTTCAACGGTGACGTGATTTCCGTTGTTCGAGTAGCAAGCGAAATCGGACCACCATTGGGGATAGGAGAAGTTGTCGTCCGCGACGGACGTGTTTTCGTGGGGACGTCGTACGCCTCCGTCGAATTGCTGGAAATCAAACCAGCAGGCAAGACACAGATGTCTGCAGTGGCGTGGCTCCGCGGACAGCGCGCCAGCGTGGTTTTCCAGTGACAACAGCGCGAGAGGTCGCGCTCGCGGTGACCGAACACGTGCGAGTTGACGACGCCTATTCCAATTTGATTCTGCCCGGTGCTATTCGCAATGCGCGATTGACGTCTCGAGATGCGGGGCACGCGACTGACCTCACCTACGGCGCGTTGAGGTGGCGCGGACTCGTGGACGCCGTGCTCGATGAGTGTGTGGACGGTTCAACACGGCGTGTCGATGCTGACGTCCTCGATCTCCTGCGATTGGCAACGTACGAACTCGTTGTCCGCCACGATCCTCCTCACATCATCAACGAGTGGGTAAACCTCGCTAATCGCCGATTCCGCCGTGCGGCAGGTTTCGTGAATGCCACGTTGCGAGCGGTGTCACGACGAAATTCGGAGCAGTGGCGGGTGCAGGTCGTTGTCGACGTTTCGGAAGAACTCGCTCTCGCCATAGTCCATTCGCACCCGGAATGGATTGTGCGAGAGTTTGCTGATTTGGTCGGTGCAGACGAAATTGCGAACTTCCTCGCGTCCAACAATGAACCCCCGGAGCCGACACTTATCGCACTGCCCGGGTTCTCAACCCGCCCCGCAGACGTTCGACACACGGAGCACTCGCCGTTCGGTTTCCTGTCCGGAGGAGGTTCCCTCTCTGAGGTTGAGGGGTTGTCCCAGGGTGCGGTTCGAGTCCAAGACGAGGGTTCTCAACTCGCTGCTTTGGTGTTGGCTAACGCTGGCCCCATTCGCACTAGCGAACGCTGGCTCGATCTCTGTGCAGGCCCGGGGGGTAAAACCGCGTTACTGGCAGCTCTCGGAAGTCGTGCCGGTGTTGTACTTGAGGCGAATGAAGTCCTACCGCATCGGGCTGAACTCGTGCGCACATCACTCGCGCCATTCGGAGACAGCATCGCTGTGACTGTCCGCGATGGTCGAGAGTTGTGTGCGGAGAGGCCGAACGCGTTCGACCGAATTCTCGTCGATGCGCCGTGCTCGGGGCTCGGTTCGCTTCGACGTCGACCGGAATCACGGTGGCGGAAACAACCAACCGATCTCGTCGACCTTGTCCCCCTCCAGCGCGAACTGCTTTCGGGGGCGATCGGCAGTCTCACCATCGGAGGGGTCGTGGCCTACGTGACCTGCTCACCCCTCACCGCTGAGACGGTCGATGTGGTGGACGCCGTTCTCGCGCAACACCCCGAAGCCGACACTGTCGACACGGCAACGGTTCTCGAGACCGTGGCCCCATCGATTGTCGACGTGAAGCGGGGAAGCGCGGTGCAACTGTATCCCCACCGTCACCACACCGATGCGATGTTCATCCAGTTGATCCGCCGAACACGATAGCCTGACGCCAATGACCGTCAGAATCAACCCCAGCATTCTCAGCGCTGATTTCGCCAATATGGCGAGCGATCTCGCGAGGATTGGTAACGCTGATTTTGCCCACGTGGACGTCATGGACAACCATTTCGTACCGAATTTGACCTTCGGTCCACAAATGGTGGAACGGATTAAAGCGACTTCTCCTATCCCGCTCGACGTCCACTTGATGATTGCCGACCAGGATCGCTGGGCGCCGGGCTACGCCGAGTTGGGCGCGGATTCTGTCACTCTGCACGTCGAAGCCACCCGAGACCCAATTGCCGTTGCCTCATCGATTAGAGCGATCGGCGCGAGGGTCGGATTGGCCCTCAAGCCGTCAACGCCGTTCTCAACAATCGAAGAAATCGCACACCGTTTCGATCAGATTCTCGTGATGACGGTCGAACCAGGGTTCGGGGGTCAACGATTCTTGGCCGACCAGTTGCACAAAGTGCAGCAGGTCGCCGCCTTTCGTGCCAAAACCGGAACGCAATTTTGGATCCAGGTCGACGGTGGTATCGATTCGCTCACCATCGAAGCCGCTGCGGACGCTGGCGCAGACACGTTTGTCGCTGGTTCGGCGGTCTACGGCACAGACAATCCCGGCTTCGCCATCGAAAATCTCCGTAAGATTGCTCGAGAACATTCACATCATGAGGAGCACAATGACTAAGCCCGAAATCGAACCCACTCTAGGGCCAGAGCCCACGGAACTCGTCATCGAAGACATCACCGTCGGCGATGGTGATGAGGCTTCTCCCGGCGGAAACGTCGAAGTTCACTACCTCGGTGTCACCTTCGATGGCGATGAGTTCGATTCATCGTGGAATCGTGGGGAGAGTATCGAGTTTCCGCTCAACGGACTCATTCGCGGTTGGCAAGAGGGGATTCCCGGAATGAAGGTCGGCGGCCGCAGGAAACTCATCTGCCCTCCTATGTGGGCCTACGGTCCGGCAGGCGGAGGACACCGGTTGTCGGGTCAAACACTCGTTTTTGTTATCGATCTGCTTGCGGCTCGCTGACGCGAATCACACACCGGTGCGCGACAACGGCCTCGCGATGACGTAACTTCATGACCAACGACAAGAAGGCGTAAGCGCATGACCACCACACGTGCCGAGTTTGACATAGCCGCCGCAGCCGGTCCGGTGGTGACGGTCATCCGTTCCCTGTTCGTTGATGCGGTCTCACCGGTCGCGCTCTACTCACACCTCACCGACGGTCGACCGGGCACCTTCCTGTTGGAGTCGGCCGAACAAGGGGGAATTTGGTCGCGGTACTCGTTCGTCGGTCTCTCGGCCTGGGGCTGTCTCACTGAACGAGACAATGAATCAGTTTGGCTCGACAACGGGTTATCGGAAGACCGTGCATTCGGCGGTAAAGTTCCACGCGCTCGGCTCGATGCGCTTGACGAGCTCTTCGCGCGTTGGGCATCGCCGGCTCCGACTGAATTGCCGCCATTGACGAGTGGACTGGTTGGCTATCTTGGCTGGGATACGGTTCGCGAGATCGAAAATTTGCCGCACGCACCAGGAGATGAATCGGGCGTGCCAGCACAGTCCCTGTTGTTTGTGCGAGACCTGCTCGTCTTCGACCATAGGACATCCCTTCTGCACGTTGCCACTGCGGTTCTCGTCACGGATGACCTCGACCAACTGTGGAGGGCCGGACAGTCCCGTCTCGATGACATCACCGCGAGCCTTCGCACCGTGATGCCACTGGCGCCGTTGGCTCCGCCGGAAAACGTCACACCGTCACCTGATTGCCGAACGGAACAACACACATTCCTTCAATCAGTGTCCACGGCACAAGACTTTATTCGTGATGGCGACGTTTTCCAGGTGGTGATCTCGCAGCGTTTCGATACCGAAGTGACCGCGTCGAGCATCGACGTATATCGAATGCTGCGGGCATTGAACCCGTCTCCTTACATGTACCTGCTTAACCTTGAAAGTGCTGACGGAACACCGTTCGCCGTGGTTGGTTCGTCACCCGAGGCACTCGTCAAGGTTAATGACGGTCGAGTGTTCAGCCACCCCATCGCAGGAAGTCGCCCACGCGGTGAGACGCCGGAGCGCGATGCACAGTTCGCCGAAAGCTTATTGGCCGATGCCAAAGAGCAGGCCGAACACCTTATGCTCGTCGATTTAGCGCGTAATGACCTCTCCCGCGTCTGTAAACCTGGGACGGTTGAGGTGACCGAGTTCATGAATGTCGAGCGCTTTTCCCACATCATGCATCTCGTGTCGAGCGTGGAAGGGGTACTCGCCGTTGGCGCGACACCCATCGATGTTTTTCGGGCCACCTTCCCCGCCGGGACGCTGTCCGGGGCTCCGAAACCGCGTGCGTTGGAAATCATCGACGAACTCGAACCAGCCGGTCGCGGTGTGTACGGGGGAGTAGTCGGGTACATCGGTTTCGGCGGAGACTCCGACCTCGCAATTGCCATTAGAACTGCGGTACTAGTCGGCACCACGGCGTCGGTTCAAGCGGGTGCAGGAATCGTCGCCGACTCGATACCTCGGAATGAGTACGACGAGACAGTCGCCAAAGGAGCAGCCCCGCTGCGCGCGTTGGCCGCGGCGAACGTTCTTCGGCCCGCGCTAGACTAAACGCCAGGAGGAACGACATGAACGACGCGCACGACCCTGGACACGGCTCATCTCCCGCCGCATGGACCGGAGTAACCATCATGCTCATTGGCGCGACCGCTGGCACCTTGTTTTTCTGGTTCGATGAGCCTCTCCTTGTGTGGACGAGTTCCTCACTTTTGGCAATCGGGCCACTTGTCGGCGCGTTGATGTCGAGAGCTGGCTACGGGGTTGGCGGCTCGAAAACGAAGGCCAAGCACTAGTCGTGCTGGAGGCACTGACCGCGGGTGCGCGCGAAGACGCCGCCACCCGACGTGAAACTGTTTCCTATGCGGAAATCGAACGGCGTGCTTTGAAAGCGCCGGGGACGATTGACGCATTTCGAGCACTGGCGCCTGCCTCGCACGTTCGGCTAATCGCCGAGATTAAACGGGCGAGTCCATCAAAGGGCGAACTCGCAACGATTGTGGATGCCCCCGAACTTGCCGCGGCATACGTCGACGGCGGAGCCGATGCGATCTCAATTGTGACGGAAGAGCGCCGATTCGGCGGGTCGCTTCGTGATCTGATCGAGGTGAGAGAACGGGTCGATGTTCCGTTATTGCGAAAAGATTTTGTTTCTGAGGAGTACCAAATTCTTGAGGCCCGCGCGGCGGGAGCCGACATCGTCCTGCTCATCGTTGCAGCGCTCAACCATCTCGTTCTGGCAAGACTTCACGAGTTTTCGCGGCAATTGGGCCTGTCGGTGCTCGTCGAAACCCACTCAGCGGATGAGGTGCGAATGGCCGCGGACGTGGGTGCGGGGTTAATTGGTGTAAACGCGCGAGATCTCACAACCTTCGAGCTCGATCGAACACTGTTCGCCTCTGTTCGAACCCTCATCCCCTCAGGCGCAATTGCGGTAGCCGAATCGGCGGTTAACACGGTGGACGACGTCCGTGCATATAGAGATGCGGGGGCTGATGTCGTCCTCGTCGGTGAAGCACTCGTTACGGCAGAACAACCGCGTGCTCGGGTTGAGGAATTCCGAGAGGTGAGTTGATGTCACTCCGCGCAGAATTAGGTCCCTATTTCGGTGAATACGGCGGTCGCTTCGTCCCCGAGGCCCTCATCGCCGCCTTGGATGAATTGGACGCCGCCTACACCGTCTCTAAAACCGACGCCGTGTTTCAGGCAGAGCTATCAGAGTTGCATCGCTCGTATACAGGTCGACCCTCGATTATCACCGAGGCGTCACGGTTCGCTGCTCTCGCAGGCGGTGCGCGGATTTTGCTCAAACGCGAGGACCTCAACCACACGGGTTCACACAAAATCAATAACGTTCTCGGTCAAGCACTTCTCGCGAAACGACTCGGCAAAACCCGATTGATTGCCGAAACCGGAGCGGGACAACACGGAGTAGCAACGGCAACCGCGGCGGCACTAATGGGCATGTCTTGCGTGGTCTATATGGGTGAGGTCGACACCGAGCGACAAGCTCTCAATGTCGCCCGAATGAAACTTTTGGGAGCTGAAGTTGTGCCGGTCGTTCACGGGTCCCGCACGCTAAAAGACGCTATCAACGAGGCGATGCGCGATTGGGTCGCGAACGTCGCGAATACCCATTACCTACTCGGCACGGTTGCTGGACCACATCCGTTCCCGGTCATGGTGAGAGATTTTCACTCGATTATCGGAAATGAAGCGCGTGACCAGCTGCTCGAAACCGAGGGCCGGTTGCCGACTGCCGTGGTGGCGTGCGTCGGTGGCGGTTCTAACGCGATGGGAATATTCCACGCCTTTCTCGACGACGACGTGGCGCTAATCGGCTACGAAGCCGCGGGAGACGGGATCGATACCCCTCGCCACGCCGCCACATTGCAGAAGGGGCGACCCGGCGTCCTGCACGGCGCGAAAACCTATGTGTTGCAGGACGAAGACGGGCAGACAATCGAATCACACTCGATATCTGCGGGTCTCGATTACCCCGGTATCGGGCCGGAACACGCCTGGCTCAAAGACAGTGGTCGAGCGACCTACGTCGGCATTTCCGACGCCCAAGCGATGCAGGGGATGATGGATCTGTCCAGAACGGAGGGAATCATTCCAGCGATTGAGACCGCGCATGCGTTGGCGGGTGCGCTCGATCTTGCCCGCACTCTCTCGCCGTCGGACATAATTCTTGTCAATCTTTCGGGGCGTGGAGATAAGGACATGGAGACGGCGGCGCGCTATTTCGGTTTTCTCAAGGACGCAGAGTGAGTTCGCGCGTTGAAAGTGTCATCGATGCAGCACGCGCGACCGGGCGTGGTGTCCTAGTCGGTTACCTCCCTGCTGGCTTCCCTGACGTGCAGACCAGCATCGATGCGCTGATCGCGCTAGCGGAGTCTGGTGTGGACATTATCGAGCTCGGCGTGCCGTACTCGGACCCTGTCATGGACGGTGTCGTTATCCAGCGCGCGACAAACGCCGCGCTCGAAACGGGTTTCCGACTCACTGACTTGTTCGAAATCATCCGCAGCGTCAGCGCGAAGACCGACACACCGATTTTGGTGATGACGTACTGGAATCCGGTCGTGCAATATGGAATCAATCGATTTGCCAACGACTTGAAAGAAGCAGGGGGAGTCGGACTCATTACGCCGGACCTGATTCCCGACGAGGCCTCTGAATGGATTGCCGCATCGGACGCCCACGGTCTCGACCGGGTCTTTCTGGCAGCACCATCGTCGACTGATGAACGGCTCGTTTCGGCAATCACCAGCTCGCGTGGTTTCGTGTATGCGGTGTCAACGATGGGAATCACCGGCGCTCGAGCGGATGTGGACATCGCAGCTCGCTCTCTCGTTGAGCGACTCGAGGGTCTGGGCGCAAAACGCGTTTGTGTCGGCGTCGGTATCTCCGCCGCAGAGCATGTTCGAAGCGTCACAGGATACGCATCGGGAGCGATTGTTGGTTCGCACCTCGTGTCGGCGCTGACCGAAGGCGGCCCCGAGGGTGTTGCGCGGGCCACCTCGGAACTTGCGGCGGGTCTCAGGGCCGAGCATCCCAGTAGGCTGAATCCGTCGAAAGGTCCTCAGTGATTCTTGCCAGTATTCCCTCCCCACCCCTCCAATGGCGCTCGTTCAATGTGGGGGAATGGATGCGCGAAATGGGGGCGACCTGGGCGACGTTCAATCTGACCATTCACGCCTATGCGTTGTGTATTCTGCTCGGAATCGTGGTCGGACTGGTGGTCACAAATCGTCGGCTTGTTGCGCGAGGCATAGAATCCTGGTTGATTCTCGACATCGCTCTGTTCGCGATTCCTCTCGGCATCGTGGGTGGCCGTGCCTATCATGTCGTCACCCACCCCTCTGACTACTTCGCGGGCCAAGATTTTGCGCGGGTCTTCTACGTCTGGGAGGGGGGACTCGCAATTTTCGGCGCCCTGATTCTCGGCGGGGTCGGCGGCTGGATTGGTTGCCGCATGAACGGACTCCGGTTCACGACACTTCTCGATGCGATTGCTCCAGGGCTCATCATCGCGCAAGCGATTGGGCGGATCGGAAACTATTTCAACCACGAACTTTTCGGTGGTCCGACAGATTTGCCGTGGGGACTTGAAATCGACCTTCTCAATCCCGCCTTCCCACTCGGCCTGCCACCCGGAACACTGTTCCACCCCACTTTCCTTTACGAGGCGATCTGGAATCTGCTCGGTGCGGCAGTCATCATCTGGTCGGGGCGTAGGTTCACTCTGCAATGGGGTCGCAATTTCGCGGTGTATCTCGTCTGGTACGGAATTGGTCGCATCGCCATCGAAACCATCCGCCTCGACCCTAGTGAGTCGTTCCTCGGCGTTCGCGTGAACGTGTGGGGCGCGGTCGCAACCGTCCTAATGGGGCTGTTGATCTTTGTTGTGCAGGGTCGTCGTCATCCGGGCCTCGAGCCGTCGGGCTACCGCCCGGGACATCACTCCCCGACAGAAAAGCAGTTAGAATCGGGTCACACCTTTAGTGTGGAAGAACTCGCCGGTGAAGCCGAGTCCTCGGTGTCACGTTCTGGAGCCACAAGCCGTTCGCGTTGACACTTCCGCGTCCCGTTTGTTGACCAAGGGCCAACGTCGTCCCTGATCCCGAAAGGACGATGGTTCTCGTGAACCCTTTTGAGCGTTTCAGCGCGGTTCCCGTGCGCACAGGTCTGTATGACCCGTTGCACGAGAAGGATTCGTGTGGATTCGCGATGGTCGCAACCACACGGGGAACTGCGGGGCACGACATCATCTCGATCGCGCTATCGAGCCTCCGTAACTTGGAACACCGTGGCGCGGTCGGTTCCGACGCCGGTACGGGTGACGGAGCGGGAATTCAAATTCAGATTCCGGACAGATTCTTGCGCTCGGTTGTTCCCTTTGATCTGCCCAGTTCGGGTCGGTATGCCGTGGGAATAGGGTTTCTTCCGCTGAGTAGGGACGAGCGGGAATCGGAAATGGCGCAAATCACCGAGATTGCGTCGAGCGAGGGACTCTCGGTCCTGGGTTGGCGTACCGTTCCGACCGATTCCGCGCATCTTGGCAGTCTGGCGCGAGATGTGATGCCAGCGTTCGAACAGTTATTCCTGTCGGACGCCAACGGCACAGCCGCGGGCATTGATCTCGATCGAAAAACTTTCCGACTCCGTAAACGGGTAGAGCGCGAACTGGGCACCTATTTTCCGTCACTGTCTAGCCGAACAATTGTCTACAAGGGGATGGTGACAACCCTTCAACTGGAGCCGTTCTTCCCCGATCTGTCGGACGAACGCGTCGAATCCACATTGGCGGTTGTGCACTCGCGATTCTCCACCAACACATTCCCGTCGTGGTCCTTGGCCCAGCCGTTTCGATATATTTCCCACAATGGCGAGATCAACACCATCAATGCGAATCGAAACTGGATGCGCGCTCGTCAGTCGCAGTTGTCGTCAGAGATTCTCGGCGATTTGACCTCTCTTTTCCCTATCGTGACTGACGGTGCGAGTGACTCCGCATCGTTCGATGAGGTGGTCGAGTTGCTCGAGTTGGCGGGTCGGCCGTTACCCCACGCGATCATGATGATGGTTCCGGAAGCATGGGAAAACGACGGCGCGATGGATTCCGCTCGTCGAGATTTTTATCGATATCATTCCTCTTTGATGGAGCCGTGGGACGGTCCCGCCGCACTAGCGTTCTCCGATGGGACGATTGCGGGCGCCACTCTGGACCGGAACGGTCTGCGCCCTGGGCGTTTCCTCGTAACCGACGACGGTCTTGTCGTCATGGCATCCGAAATCGGTGTGTACGACGTAGATCCCAGCAAGATTGTCCGAAAGGGTCGACTCCAGCCCGGGCGGATGTTCCTCGTGGACACTGAAAACGGTCGCATTATTGAAGACGACGAGATCAAGGATTCCATCGCGAAAAGCGGACCGTGGGGACCATGGGCGCGTGACAACGCAATCGTGCTCGAAGAACTCCCGTGGCGGGAACATGTGATTCACACGGCTCCATCAGTCCAGCGTCGTCAGAGGACGTTCGGCTACACAGAGGAAGAGGTTCGCGTGCTGATCATGCCGATGGCGCGATCCGCTACAGAGCCTCTCGGGGCAATGGGTAGCGACTCGCCCGTTGCCGTTTTGTCTGATCGCCCACGCCTCCTGTTCGACTATTTCACCCAGCAGTTTGCTCAAGTTACCAACCCGCCACTTGATTCGATTCGTGAGGAGATCGTGACCTCGCTCCACGTCGGGTTGGGCCCTGAACGAAACCTGTTGGACGCGACGCCTGAACACGCCCGTCAAGTTTCTCTCCCGTTTCCCGTCATTGACAACGACGAATTGGCCAAAGTGATACACCTCCAGCAGGACGGTAGACCGGTCACCCGCACGATCTCGGGTTTGTATCGGATTGATGAAGGTGCAAAGGCGATGGAGCAACGACTCGACCACATGTGTCGGGAGGTTGATTCTGCTCTCGATGACGGCGCGTTGTTCGTTGTTCTCAGTGACCGAGACTCGGATAAGGACTTGGCCCCTATCCCGTCGCTACTGATGTTGTCGGCGATCCATCACCATTTAATTCGAACCGGTAGACGAATGCAGTCGTCTCTCATCGTCGAGGCCGGTGACGTTCGCGAGGTGCACCACATCGCAACACTTGTTGGCTTCGGCGCGTCCGCTGTCAATCCATACCTCGCTATGGAAACGGCGGAACTCTTGGTTCGAAGCGGTCGGATTACGGGAATTTCGGTCGAAGAAGCGGTCGCTAACATCATTTACGCTTTGGGCAAAGGCCTCCTCAAAACGATGTCCAAGATGGGGATATCCACGGTTGCGTCCTACGCAGGCGCCCAGGCGTTCGAAGCGATTGGACTGAGCACGGATGTCATCGACCGCTACTTCACGGGGGTCACAAGCATTCTCGGTGGCGTGACGATGGATGTCATCGCGGAAGAGACACGTCGACGTCACGCGCTGGCGTATGACAATCCGTCGACATTTCACGAGGTTCTCCCGGTTGGCGGCGAGTATTCGTGGAGACGCGAAGGCCCACCCCACTTGTTTAATCCTGAAACCGTGTTCAAGTTGCAGCACGCTACCCGAGAGAAGCGGTACGACGTTTTCCGTGATTACACGAAGGCCGTGGACGAACAAGCCGAGCGCCTCATGACTCTTCGCGGGCTATTTCGCTTCGCCCGCGATCGTGACCCTGTTCCGCTCGACGAAGTCGAATCGGCGAATGACATCATCACACGTTTCTCCACGGGAGCGATGTCCTTTGGCGCTATCTCTCAAGAGATGCATGAAACGCTGGCGATTGCCATGAATCGACTCGGTGCTCGGTCCAACACTGGCGAGGGTGGCGAGTCTGTTGAACGCCTTTTAGACCCAGAGCGACGAAGCGCCATCAAACAGGTCGCCAGTGGACGTTTCGGGGTGACGAGCATGTACCTCACACATGCCGATGACATTCAAATTAAAATGGCCCAAGGCGCAAAGCCGGGCGAAGGAGGCCAACTTCCCGCCAACAAGGTATACCCGTGGATTGCGAGAACGCGTATGGGTACGCCCGGTGTCGGCCTCATTTCCCCTCCGCCTCACCACGACATCTATTCAATCGAAGACCTCAAGCAACTCATCTTTGATCTCAAGCGATCGAACCCAACGGCCCGCATTCACGTGAAGCTCGTCTCCGAGGCAGGGGTTGGCACCGTCGCCGCCGGGGTTGCCAAGTCCAAGGCGGATGTGATTTTGATCTCGGGGCACGACGGAGGAACGGGGGCAAGTCCACTCTCGTCGCTGAAGCATGCGGGAACGCCCTGGGAACTGGGGCTAGCGGAAGCACAACAAACACTCATGCTCAATGACATGCGCGGCAGAGTCGTTCTGCAGGTAGATGGACAGATGAAGACGGGCCGGGATGTGGTCATTGCCGCTTTATTGGGAGCGGAAGAATTCGGATTCGCTACTGCGCCAATGGTGGTGAGCGGTTGCATCCTGATGCGGGTTTGCCACCTCGACACGTGCCCGGTGGGTGTCGCGACTCAAAACCCTCTCTTAAGAGCACGGTTCAGCGGCAAACCTGAGTTCGTCGAAACGTTCTTCGAATACATCGCGGAAGAAGTGCGCGAGATTCTTGCGTCGTTGGGATTCCGATCATTAGCCGACGCGATTGGACACCGGGAAATCCTGAATGTTGATAAAGCTGTCTCCCATTGGAAGACGGACGGTCTCGACCTCGAACCGGTGCTCCGGGGTCCTCAGTTCGCCAAGGACGCGCCACGGTACAACGTGAGTCAACAGGACCATGAACTGGAAAGGCACATCGACCACTCGTTTGTTCGTGACGCAGCCGGCGCTCTCGTCAACGGGACCGCTGTGTCGCTGAGCGCGGAAATTCGTAACACCGATCGCGCGATCGGCACGATGCTCGGACATCATCTGACGAAAGCACACGGCGCGAACGGTCTCGAGCCCGACACGATTGACATCTCGCTCTCGGGTTCGGCTGGTCAATCGTTGGGAGCATTCGTCCCGCGTGGCATCACATTGCGCCTCATCGGAGATGCCAACGACTACGTGGGGAAGGGGTTGAGTGGAGGCCGCATTATTTTGTGCCAGCCCAGCGAAACGCGATTCACATCGAACGAGAACATCATCGCCGGAAATGTTGTCGGGTATGGTGCGACGAGCGGCGAGATGTTCATCGCGGGGGTCGTGGGGGAGCGTTTCGGCGTGCGAAATTCAGGCGCAACTCTGGTGGTCGAGGGTACGGGGGACCACGCGCTCGAATACATGACCGGGGGCACTGCGCTGATTCTCGGTTCGACGGGGCGAAATGTGGCGGCGGGAATGAGTGGTGGGTACGCCTACGTACTCGACCTCAAGGTCGCACTCGTCAATCAGCAGGGCATCGCGTCGGGCGAACTTGAACTGACGACTCTGAACGATGCCGATGCGGAGATGGTTCGATCTCTGCTTTCACGTCACGTCACCGAGACGGGATCGCTGCACGCAAAGGGCCTTTTGGACGATTGGCTTGGCACTCGGGATCGGATTACGGTTATCACACCCCGAGACTTCCGGACGGTCACAATTCTTCGAAACGCCGCTCGTGACGGGGGGATTGACCCGGACAGTGATGGTGTTTGGGCGCAAATCATGGAGGTTACCGGTGGCTGACCCTCGGGGATTCTTGACCACGCCAGCCCGGGAGGTCCCCGAACGCCGGCCCGTGTCGATTCGGTTGCGAGACTGGAAAGAAGTCTACGCCGAGCGCGAAGCCGGGCAGATTGAACGCCAGGCAGGACGATGCATGGACTGTGGTGTCGCTTTCTGCCACCAGGGCTGCCCTCTGGGCAATCTCATCCCTGAATTCAATGATTTGGTGCACCGCGACGAATGGCGTGCGGCGAGTGAGCGACTCCATTCAACGAACAACTTTCCCGAGTTCACCGGTCGACTCTGTCCTGCACCGTGTGAATCGTCCTGCGTGTTGGGAATCAACCAGCCGGCAGTCACCATCAAACAGTCCGAACTCGCCATCATCGATACAGCATGGGAAAAGGGCTACATCAACCCCGTACTGCCCGACCGACTGACCGGACAAACCGTCGCAATCGTCGGCTCGGGGCCAGCAGGTTTGGCCGCGGCGCAACAGCTCACCAGAGTGGGTCATACCGTTGCCGTCTACGAGCGTGAGGATTTTGTCGGCGGGCTGCTCCGCTACGGAATTCCCGATTTCAAAATGGAGAAGCGCCACATCGATCGCAGAATTCAGCAGATGAAGGACGAGGGGACTCGATTCAGAACCGGAGTCACAATTGGCAGCGACGTCACCTGGGCCGAACTGCACCAAAGATACGACGCGGTTATCGTGGCTACCGGAGCACCGGTCGGTCGAGATTTGTCCATCAAGGGTCGTGATCTGGCGGGGATCCATTTCGCAATGGATTACCTCGTGCCGTCAAATCGACAAGTCGCGGGCGAGAATTTCACCGGGCACATCGATGTATCGGGCAAGAACGTCATCATTCTCGGTGGCGGAGACACAGGTGCTGACTGTTTGGGCACCGCACTTCGTCACGGTGCCGCTACGGTGACCACGTTGGCGATCGGGAAGCAACCGCCAAATGAAAGACCGCCCACGCAGCCCTGGCCGATGGACCCAAATCTTTTCGAAATTCAATCAGCGCATGAAGAGGGCGGGGAACGGACATACTGCGTATCCACGATCGAATTTGTGGGGGACAAACATGGTCAACTCACGGGCCTCGTGGTCGCGGAAACAGAATTTCTCGATGGTGAGCGACGCCCGACGGTCGGCACGGAGAAGACCCTACCCGCGGACGTTGTCCTTCTCGCGTTGGGCTTCACGGGGGTCGAATCACAAGACATCACGGATCAACTGCACATCGACATGGCCGCACGAGGCACCGTCGCCCGCAGTCGCTCTTTCGACACAAACGTGCCCGGAGTGTTCGTCGCTGGCGATGCTGGGCGTGGAGCGTCCTTGATTGTTTGGGCGATCGCTGAGGGTCGAGCGGTAGCGGCCCGGGCCGACGAATTTCTCCGTGGCCGAACGACTCTCCCCGCTCCGGTTGCCGCCACCGACACCCCGATACACTTCTAACGAATTCAACTCCCCACGACAAAGGACACCATGAGACGCGCAAAAATTGTCGCCACGCTGGGACCAGCAACAAACAGCTACGACACTATTCGTGCTGTTGTCGAAGCGGGCGTGGATGTTGCCCGCATGAACTTGAGCCACGGATCGTACGAGATCCACGAAGAAGTGTTCGCGAACATCAAAAAGGTCGCGTCCGATCTGGGAAAACCTGTTGCTGTGCTTGTGGACTTGCAAGGTCCCAAAATTCGTCTAGGTAGATTTGCCGACGGACCACATGAACTGGCGGTTGGAGACATTTTCACCATCACCACGGAAGACGTCGAGGGCACGAAGGACATTTGTGGGACAACGTTCAAGGGTCTGCCTCAGGATGTCGCCCCAGGGGACACACTCCTCATAGACGACGGCAAGGTAAATATCCGCGTGCTCGACACCGACGGGGTCCGGGTTCGAACACAGGTCGTCGTGGGTGGGGTTGTTTCTAACAACAAGGGAATCAACCTCCCTGGGGTGGCGGTAAACGTCCCCGCGCTCAGCGAAAAGGACGAGGACGACCTTCGGTGGGGCTTACGTATCGGAGCGGATTACATCGCGCTCTCGTTCGTCCGAAATGCTTCCGACGTCACGCGTGTGCACGAAATCATGGCCGAAGAAGGTATTCGTCTGCCTGTTATCGCGAAAATCGAAAAACCGCAGGCAGTCGAAGCCATCGATGAGATCGTCGATGCCTTCGACGCCATCATGGTGGCTCGTGGCGATCTTGGTGTCGAACTCCCGCTGGAGCAAGTTCCCCTAGTTCAAAAGCGAACCGTCGAAGCAGCCCGCCGCATGGCCAAGCCAGTAATCGTGGCGACCCAGATGTTGGAGTCGATGATTACGTCCCCTGTCCCGACACGCGCCGAGACTTCGGATGTCGCCAACGCGATTCTTGACGGAGCAGACGCTGTCATGCTGTCTGGTGAAACCAGTGTGGGATCCTTCCCGGCGATCACCGTTGCCACGATGGCCCGAATCATCGAGAACACCGAAGAGCACGGCCTCGAACGAATCCTCCCACTTGGCACGAAGCCTCGCACCCAGGGCGGAGCGATTACTCTGGCGGCCGCAGATGTTGCGGATTTCGTCGAGGCGAAATACGTCTGCGTTTTCACGGAATCCGGGGACTCGGCTCGCCGAATGTCGCGTCTCCGGTTCCGTATCCCGATGAAGGCCTTCGCGACAAATGAAGCGATACGCCGCCGGATGGCACTTTATTGGGGAATCACCTCATACCTCGTCGCCCCGGTCACTCACACCGATCAAATGTTTACCGAGGTGGATGAATCTTTGCTTGCCGAGGGGCTTGCCGTGAAGGGGGACAAAGTTGTCGTCATCTCGGGTTCCCCTCCTGGAGTCGCTGGATCCACAAACGACATCCGAGTTCACGTCGTCGGCACAGAGATGCCAAAACACTTGTGAATGGGGAAAGGGCGAGGAGTTTTCCCCGCCCTTTCAGGGTGCCGGATGTGGGACTTGAACCCACACGCCCT
>JAHEFZ010000010.1 GCA_024639935.1 Microbacteriaceae bacterium | reverse complement strand
GGCAGGTTCGGTGTCGCTCGTTTCAGTTCGAACGCGCATTCGCGCGCGATGCGGACGCTCTCGGTGACGGCACCGGGAAAACGCGCGAACAGGCGGCCCATCTCGGCGGGGGATCGCATGCGGTTCGCGGGACCCGCCGGCAGGTACCCGTCGTGGTCGTCGAGTGAGCGGCGACTGCCGAGCGCGGCGAACGCGGTGAACAGTTCGTATTCCGCCGACAGCGCGTAGTGCACGTTCCCCGTCGCGACGACGGGTAGTCCCCGTTCCTGCGCGAGTTCCGCAAGCACGTCGTTGTGAACGTCGTCCAGTGGAACCCCGCGGTGCCACAGTTCGACGACGACGGATTCCCGACCGAACCGTTCCACCAGGTCGTCCAGAGCGTACCCGGCCGCCCGAATGTCGACGGGGGTCGGCAGCGACCCCTCAGGCAGGTGGGTGCGGACGGGTCCGCGGCGACACCCCGTCAGAACGATCCAGTCGCCGTTCGCCCGTTCGGCGAGGTCGTCGAGCTCGTACCGCGGTTCGTGTTTGGCCCCACCGGACAGGTGCGCTTCGGTGATGGCGCCCGCGAGTCGGTGGTACCCCGCCTGTCCGCGGGCGAGAACGAGCAGGTGCTCGTCGATGTCGCCTCGCAGCGTCAGTTCGGATCCGAAGATGGTGGGCAGTCCTGTGCCCTCGGCCGCTTCGGCGAATCGGGCGGCACCGTGGAATCCGTCGTGATCCGTCAGGGCGAGCCCCGAAAGCCCCAAACGAATCGCCTCGCTGACGAGCCGCTCGGGCGAGGAAACCCCGTCGAGAAAGCTGAAAGCGCTGTGGGCGTGTAGTTCGGCGTAGTCGACCATTAGTCGTACCGCGCTTCGATGGTCCACGCGTCGCCGTCGGACAACAGCACCCACGCCGTTCCGCGCGCGTCGACGACCTGAAGGCGGTAGCGCAGAGCCCCGCCCGACCACCACCGTTCGGCGATGGGCCACGGTCCGCTCCATTCGACGATGTCCCGCGTTCGCCCCTCAAATTCGAGAACGCGCGGGGGTTCGCCGAACAGTTCGGTGGGGGCGATGACGTCCCGTCCCCGCAGAACGACGGTCGGGCGGTCGTGGTACACGGTCGTCGGTAGCAGCGCCGCAAGGTGCCCCGGCCACGGTTCGGTCGCTCGGCGTTCGATGACGGGTTTGTCCCCCCACGGGCTGAACACCTCGCGGTCGGCGAGGGTTCGCCCACCCGTCACCGTGGCAGTGAGCACACCCTCGTGCCCGAGGATGCTCTGGACACGGGACAGCACCGAGTGGATTCGGTCACCCGCGGGTTCGCCCCACAACGCGGGTTCATATCGACTGATGTGGGCGAGCTGGTCGGGCGCGATGCGCACGCGCACAATGCCGTCGCCCGCGAAGCCGTCGGTGCTGGTGTCGGTCGTGAATCGGGCGATCGAATCGAGTTGCCACCGCACCCGGTCGACGACGTCCGATGCGGTGAAGGACCGCGGGTGTGCCCAGCACCGTTCGTGTTCGTCGCCGCGTTCCGTGGACAGCGTCACCCACACCGCGGTGCAGACGAATCGCGCGCGGGCGAGGGTGTCGATGAATTCGTCGGCGACCGCACGAACGGTGAACGCGAGCTCGTCGGCACGGACAATCGCGGGTTCGCAGTCAATGACGCGGGTGTAGTCGACAGGAACGTCGCGGGGGATGACGGGGGAGTCGTCGTGGCCGGCCGCCGATCGGTGCACCAGTTCGCCGGCGACACCGAATCGGTCGCGCACCGCCCCCGGGTCGAGCGCCGCGAATGCACCGAGTGTCGTGATGCCGAGTCGCCGTAACAACCCGACGAGGTCGGGGTCACCCACCCGGTCGACGGACAGCGGCGCGAGGAACACCCCCGACATCCCCGCCGGCACGATGCACACGGGGTCGGCGCGGGTCGCCGCGGTGACGGCGGTGAACAGCCCGTCGGCTATTCCGATGCGCGCGTCGGGGTGAACGGCCCGCAGTGCCGCCACCGCCATGTCTTCGCCCCGGTAGTACCGCGCCGGTCCGCGCGCGCCCATCGCGATGCGCCCCGGTCGCAACACTCGAACCAGCGGAACCGTGTTTTCGACGGACACGATGACGGGGTCGAAGTGGCGGACGGCCGCCGCCTCGTCCTCGAATCGGTCGGACCACCCGGGGATGTCGACGACCAGAACCCGGGTCACGACACAACCCTCAGTCGACGGACCGGCGTTTCGATTTCGCGGTCGAGCGGCCAGGGCAGTGTGCCGTTCTTGACGACCCCGCGCACCGACGATCGCAGGTGGATGTCGCGCGCGGACAGAACCCCGTGTCCGTCGCCGACGCCGTGATTCACGATCGAGGTCACCTCGATGCGGGCGGTCGCCCCCGGCCAGTCGCCCAGAACGACGAGGACCGCGCCGGTGCGGTGTGCGAGGGCAGTGACACGCGCGGCGCTCGTGGGGGAGAGTCCGTGCGGGGACCGTGCGAGAACGACGCGGAAGCCGTCACAGACGGCACCGACGACCGTCGCCCAGTGTTCCTTCGGTGTGGGGATCGACACGAACCGCTCGAGCGAAATGCCGGCGCCCGCAACCGCCTCGATTCCGAGGTGAGGGAATCCGATCGCGGCGCACCACCCCGATTCGCGCACCGATTCGACGGCGAGCCCCAGCGCGAGGCTAACGGATGGGGAAATCGAATAGACCCCGCCCGGCACCAGCCCGCCCCCAATCAGCGGGGACAGAGCGGCGTGCACGGGAAGGCGGGGGACGACCTTCGTCCCCTCCATTTCGCGAATCTTGTCGCGTAACGCCGCTACTTCGAACATATGTTCGAATGTACCTCGTGCTGCGGACATTAATCAAACGGCAGATAAAAAGACCCCGGACCGTTTCCGATCCGGGGCCATCGCGTGCGCGAAGGGGGACTTGAACCCCCACGCCCATAAGGGCACTAGCACCTCAAGCTAGCGCGTCTGCCATTCCGCCACCCGCGCGCGAGTCACATTGCTGCGACGAGTCACCACCATACCAGCATTCGTTGTTCGACAAAAACGCTACGGTGGAGGCGTGACCGAGCATCACCCCGACCTGTCCGAGACCGCGCGCATCGCCCGCGACCTCATCCGGTTCGACACGTCGAACTGGGGGAACGGGGTCGCGAATTCCGAGACCGAGGCCGCCCGCTACGTCGGCGATTACCTCGAGTCGCTCGGTCTCGAGGTCACCTACATCGACTCCGAGCCCGGTCGCACCTCGGTCGTCACCCGTGTAGAAGGGGCCAATCCCAACCTTCCCGCGCTCGTCGTGCACGGGCACCTCGACGTCGTTCCCGTCGACCCCGACGCGTGGAGCGTCGACCCGTTCGCTGGCGAAATCCGCGACGGCATGCTGTGGGGTCGCGGGGCGGTCGACATGAAGGACATGGACGCCATGATTCTGACCGCCATGCGGGAAATCCTCGAGAGCGGTCGCCGTCCGAACCGAACCCTCGTCGTCGCGTTCTTCGCCGACGAAGAGAACGGCGGCAAGTACGGTTCGCACCACCTCGTCACCCAGCACCCCGACCTGTTCGCGGGCGCAACCGAGGCGATCAGCGAAGTCGGCGGTTATTCCGTCACCATCGGCGAGCGCCGCGCCTACCTGTTGCAAACGGGCGAAAAGGCCCTGATCTGGGCGACCCTCACGGCGCGCGGAACGGCCGCGCACGGCTCGCGGGTCATCCCCAACAACGCCGTGACGAAACTGGCCGAGGCGGTCGTGACGTTGGGGCGCGAACAGTGGCCGGTCCAGATGACACGCACGACGACCGCTCTGGTCGCTGCGGTCGCCGACATTCTGGGGCTCGACCCGAACGGCGACCCGCGCGACATCATCGGGGCGACGGGCCTCGCTGCGGGGTTCCTCGAACCGTCCCTGTCGACCACGTCGAACCCTACGCAGCTGAATGCCGGCTACAAACACAACGTCATCCCCGATTCGGCGAGCGCCGCCATCGACATTCGCCCCCTTCCGGGCGAGGAAAACAACGTGCTCGCGCGGGTGCGGAACATCGTCGGCCCCGACATCGAGGTGTCCATCGCGACGCAGGACATCGGGCTGGAGAATACCTACGACACACCCATTGTCGACGCGATGGCGAGGGTGCTTCGCGCGCAGGATCCCGACGCCGTCATGTTGCCCTATTTGCTGTCGGGCGGCACCGACAACAAGGCACTCGCGCTACTCGGCATCGCGGGGTATGGATTTGCGCCGTTGCGCCTGCCCGCCGACCTCGACTTTCCGTCGTTGTTCCACGGGGTGGACGAGCGCGTCCCGCTCGACGCGCTCGATTTCGGACATCGCGTCCTCACCGATTTTCTGCTCGAGTACTAGAACAATGGGCGTATGACACCCCTGGACTACGTCAACATTGTCCCCGCCCTGATTCTCGGGCTCATCCAGGGGTTGACCGAGTTCTTGCCGATTTCGTCGAGCGCCCACCTGCGAATCGCGGGGTTGGTCATGCCCGGTGCGGAAGACCCTGGTGCGACGTTCACCGCGATCACCCAGATTGGCACGGAACTCGCCGTACTGCTCTATTTCCGTAAGGACATTGCGAACATCCTCCGATCGTGGTTCCTGTCCGTGTTCTCTCGTCGTCGCGGCGCGGGACGATTCTTGACTCCCGAGCAGCGGGTCCAGGCCCGCCTCGGCTGGTTCATCATCGGTGGAACGATTCCCATCGCGGTACTCGGGTTGGTGTTTCAGGACACGATTCGAGAGACGTTCCGGTCGTTGTGGCTCATCGGGGCGGTGCTAGTGATCTTCGGTGTCCTCCTGTGGATCGCCGACAAAGCGGGGCGAACCGACCGCGTCCTCGCGGACATGAAACTGTCACAGGGTGTTTCCATCGGGCTCGCCCAAGCGCTGGCTCTGATTCCTGGGGTTTCGCGTTCCGGCGCCACCATCTCGATGGCCCGCGCGCTCGGTTTCAGTCGAGCCGCCGCCGCGCGATTCGCTTTCCTCTTGGCCATCCCCGCGGTCCTCGCGAGCGGTCTCTACGAGACGTACAGCGCCATTAAAGACCACATCACCGGCGAGGGAGCAATTCCCGCCATCCCGTTCACGTGGTACGAAATCGGTGCCGCGACCGCTGTCGCCTTTGTCGTTGGGCTGTCGGTCATCGCGTTCCTCATGAACTATCTCAAGAAACACAGTTTCCTGCCGTTCGTGCTGTACCGCATTGTGCTCGGTGGGACGATTCTTGTCTTGCTGACGATGGGCGTGATTCAGCCCTAAGAGCCTTTCGGTCCCTCGTCGCTCTTGCGCAGGAACTCTTCAAACTCGGCGGCAATCGCGTCGCCCGACGCTTCGGGTCCCGTTGCGGCATCCCGGTCTTCTTCGAGTCGTTGGATGTAATCCGCCATGTCCTCGTCACCTTCCGCGATTTCGTCGACCGACTTTTCCCACTCTTCGGCTTGAGTCTCGAATTCAGCAAGATCGATGTCGAGATCGGTGATCGCGTTGAGTTCGGTCACGAGAGAAAGGGTCACCTTCGGTGATGGTGAGTGAAGCGCGTAATGGGGGACACCCGCCCATAACGACACGGTCGGAATCCCAACCTGTTCGGCGAACTGGGCAATCACCGTGGTGATACCGATGTGCCCTTCATACTGTGAACGTTCGCAGTCCAAAAGTTCGCGCACCTGTGCGTTATCGCTCGTCCGCCCAACCTCGATGGGACGGGTGTGGGGCACTTCGGCGAGCGCCGCGCCGACCACAATGACGCCGGTGATGTCGGCCGCCAGCGCCTCGTCGAGAAAGGTCACGGCAAAGGTAGGCCACGACCGTGATGGCTCGGTGCCGAGCAACACGTGGACGCTGGTCGAAATGTCGGTGGGGGAGAACAACGTCGCGGTCGGCCAGTTGATTCGACGACCCTCGTCTGGAGTGAATTCAATGGTCGGTCGGACCTGCTGGTAGTCGTAATAGACCTCGGTATCAACCGAGAACGTCGAATCCAGTGAATAACGAGCGATAACCGCGCGAACCGCGTTCGTGGCGGCGTCTCCGGCGTCGTTCCACCCCTCGAAGGCAACGATCAGGGGGCGACCCGTTTTCGCAGAGAACACTGACATCGACGACCTTCCTGTATGTCGTTAACAATAGACGCGTCTAGACTCAACGACGTGAGTGCGATGAACCCTGGGGCCGTGTTGTGGGATCTTGACGGAACGATCATCGACTCCGAGCCGTATTGGCTCATCGCCGAACAGCGACTCGTTGAAGAGTTCGGCGGAACCTGGTCCGAGGCGGACGGTTTCGCGCTCATCGGCGCCGGGTTGACTAACGCCGCGGAACACTTGCAACGGTGCGGTGTAGACATGCCCGTGGACGCAATTGTTCAGCGAATGGTCGATGAAGTCGACGAAATGAACGCGATTCAGATTCCGTGGCGTCCTGGGGCGCTCGAACTCATTCGCAGCATTCACGATGCGGGGATTCCGCAGGTCATCGTGACGATGTCGTACCGCTCGACGGCGAATTTTGTGGCCGACGCGGTCGGTCTTTTCGCCGGCGTTGTCTGCGGTGAAGACGTCACTCATTCCAAACCGCACCCAGAACCTTATGTCCTGGGGGCTGCCCTCGTCGGCGTGGACGCGACCGAATGTGTCGCGCTCGAGGATTCCGTACCAGGCACGGCCAGTGCCGTCGCCGCGGGGGCCGTCACCATCGCCCTTCCGTTACACGTCCCCCTTCCCGAGAACGCGAACTACACAATCTGGCACACGGTTGTCGGTCGCGACGTGTCCCACATTCGCGAGGTCTTCACCAAGGCTCGTGCGTGAAACGACCGCGTCGTGGCCCGTTCCAATGGGGGGACCGCGTCCAGCTGACTGACGAGAAGGGTCGTCATCACACCGTGTCGCTCGTCGAGGGCGGAGAGTTGCATTCCCATCGAGGCGTCCTCCCGCACGAAGCCCTAATCGGCTTGACCGACGGCTCTGTTGTCGCCAATTCGCACGGCACCGAATACCTCGCATTCCGCCCGCTGCTCACGGATTTCGCGATGTCGATGCCGCGCGGTGCCGCAATCGTGTACCCCAAGGACGCGGCCCACATCGTGACGTTCGGCGACATTTTCCCGGGGGCCGTCGTTGTCGAAGCGGGAGTCGGAAGCGGTGCGCTGAGTCTGGCTCTGCTTCAAGCCGTCGGGGAGTCAGGGTCAGTGACGTCGTTCGAACGCCGCGAAGAGTTCGCATCAATCGCCGCGGCGAACATCGAGGGATATTTCGGAGAAAAGCCGAGCAACCACCGGATCATCGTCGGCGATCTCGTCGAAGAGCTGCCCAATGCATTCAGTGCGGGCCAGGTCGATCGCGTTGTGCTGGACATGTTGGCCCCCTGGGAGTGCGTCGACGCGGTGGGCGAGATTCTCGGGCCCGGCGGCGTCCTGGTTTCCTATGTCGCAACGGTGACACAAATGTCCCGCACCGTCGAGGCGATTCGGCACCACGGTGGATTCACGCGAACCGAATCGACCGAGACACTCGTGCGCGGATGGCACGTCGAGGGGCTCGCGGTACGCCCCGACCACCGCATGGTCGCCCACACCGGTTTTCTCGTCACGAGCCGTCGCCTGTCGCCCGGAGTGGTCCCCCCGAAGGCTCAACGGCGCACGAAACCCGAGTTCGACGATTCCGACATTGAAACGTGGACACCCGGAGCCGTCGGCGATCGAGAACAATCCGAGAAGCGACTGCGTCGCGCGGTTCGTGACGCCGAGACTCTCGCTGAGAACTCGCGGCGACGCGACGAATAGAATGAGTGTGTCGAAAGAGGTTCCCGTGCGTTTTCCTGCTCGCCCCGTTGCTGTGGCCCTGGGCGCCGCCCTCTCGGCGCTAACCCTCGTGGGATGTTCCCCCGCGAGCGACTCATGCGTCAATCCGCTGGGGGACGGTTCCGCCGGTCTCGTGTCCGCATCCAGTCCTTTCGGACAGCCGCCGGTGGTCGAATTCCCGACACCGCTGGTGGGCCGGGATTCAAGCACCGCAACGGTGATTCCCGGCTCGGGAGAGATCATCGAACCGGGTTCTTATGTCGATTTTGAGGCGACTCTGTCGCGCGGTGTCGACCAAACCGTAATCCAAGCAACGCAATACGGGGCAAACGGTTCGCCCTCGCAGCGAATCGCGATCGACGGTGTGTCCAACGTGTTGAACGACGCGTTCCTTTGCCACCGCGCGGGCGAACGGTTCTCTCTCGTCGGAACGACGGGGGACATTTTCGGAGACCAGGGGCCGATCGGTGCAAATCCGAATGACACCGTTGTTGTCGTCTTTGACATCACGGGCGTGTATCCGCATTCGGCAAGCGGCCTTCCGCAATTCGCCCAGGACGGCATGCCCGCCGTGACGACCGCGCCAGACGGACGCCCCGGAATCGCGGTCCCCAACATTGCCCCTCCGACCGAGCTTCGCATCTCGACCCTAACGAAGGGCGATGGTCCGATCGTCACAGAGGGTCAGACGATCGTCGTGCACTACACCGGCGTGGTGTGGGGCGGTTCGGTGTTTGATTCCACGTGGGACATCAATCGACCCGCAGACCTTATCGCCCAATCGTTCACCACCAACGACGGTGTCGGTGTCGTTCCCGGTTTCGCCAAGGCAGTGATCGGTCAATCGGTCGGGTCGCGTGTTTTGGTTGCCATTCCACCCTCGGAGGGTTACCCAGCGGGCCAGGAACCGACGAGCATCCCCGCGAACGCCACGATGATCTTTGTCATCGACATTCTCGGTACGAAATAGTTTCGCTCTCACGGAATTGTGACGATTTGGCGTGTTCCGCCAATTAGAGTGTGGTTGTGGTGGACAAATACGATGCCGTGGTTTCCGCGGAAGAGCGACTCTTTTGTCTCCTGCTTGCGCTCCTTCCATCCGATCGCGGAATGTCCAAGGCCGACATCTTCGCCAACGTTCGCGGGTACCGCGACGAATTCGCGGAAAACGGGGCGACCGACTCGTTGAACAAAAAATTTGAACGCGACAAGGACGAACTCAAGTCGATGGGGATTCCGCTCAAGACAACGGAACCCGAAAACCCCGCCGATTCGCTGTATTTCATTCCGTCGGATGAGTACACGTTTGCATTCAGTGCCGGCGAACTGTCACTCTTGACCGCTGCGAGCGCCGTGTGGAGCGAAAGTGCGCATTCGGTTGAGGCGAGCGAGGCGCGACTGCGGCTGCTGGCGGCGGATGGCGTCGATTCCGCGGCGGCCAACCTCGCTCCGCGCATCGACACGCATGACACGGCATACCCCGCGGTCTCCGAGGCCATCCACAAGAACCTGGTCGTCCGGTTCCCCTATCTCAAACCGGGTCAGGCTAAATACGAAGTTCGAACCGTCACCCCACTGTCCGTCGTCAACTATGACGGTCGTTGGCATCTGCTCGGGTTCGATCACGACCGCAATGCCGAGCGAACCTTTCTACTTCGACGAATTGTGGGCAAAGTGTTGCCCGCCGGCGGAGTAGCGCCCGCCCAGAAACCCGATGTCAGAGCCGCAGACCTGTTTGTGCGCCACCTCACCGAACTGTGGGATTCGCTCGAGGCAACGATTCGGGTGACGCCGGGCACCAAGGCGTCCGTTGCCCTCGCGAACCGCCGGAGTACCACAATCGAGGGAGACACTTATACGGTGCACTACCTCGACGAAGCAGTTCTTGCCGACGAACTCTGCGAATATGGGGCCGAAGCGATCGTGTTGTCACCGCTATCGCTCCGAGACGCTGTCATCACTCGACTCGAACGGTTGGTGAGCGACCATGGCTAGGCCGACCGGCGATAGTGCGCGCGACCGCCTCAATCTGTTCCTTGCCATTGTGCCGTTCGTGCTCTTGCGCGGGTCGGTCACGGTCGCGGACGTCGCGAAGCAGTTCGGCACGACGCCGAAACGAGTCTCCGACGCGGTGCAGACCATTGCCTGCGACGGCGGTGCCAACGAGGCGCGGTATAACTTCGACACCGAGCTCTTCAACATCGACTGGGACGCGTTCGAAGAGAACGAGGTCATCATCCTCACGGTGGCCGAGGTCATGCAGGTTCCCGCACCGTTCAGTGCGAAGCAACGCGCGGTGTTCCTCGCGGGCCTCGAACTTCTCAAGGCGCACCCGTATTACCGCCGGATTCCCGAGTTCGACGGATTGGTTGCCAAATTGCGCGGTCCTGACTCGAACGCGGTCACCGACGCGTTCGCCGTCGAAATCGACCCAAACAACCCCACCGCGAACCGCATCCAGGATGCGATCGAAAAGGGAGTTCGCATTCGCTTCACGTACACGAACAATCAGGGGGAGCGGGGTAGTCGAGACGTCGACCCCTACCGCCAAGACCTCGAGGGCGGGCAGCGCTACCTCAAGGGCTATTGCCTGCAGCGCGAGGACATTCGCACTTTCAACCTCGACAGTATGGAAAACCTCGTCGTGCTCGATACGCCCATCGAACCGCGCTCGATCGATGCACTGACGCTGACGTCGTCACTGTTCAGCGAAAGCGACGACGATCTTCTCGTCGACCTCGTCATCGACCCCGAAGCACTTCCGCTGATTGCCCCCTATCTGCGCCCCGGCGTGAGGCCGATCGAAACAGGCGGACGAAAGCGACTGACCCTCCCGTTTTCGCACGAGGGGACTGCCGTGCGAATGATCAGCGTCCTTTCGGGTATCGCCGCCATCGAAGCACCAGCGGCCACCCGAGTGGCCGTCTCGACCTTCGCCCGTAACGCGCTCGACGCGTACGCGCAAAACGTCTAGTCGGCGATAGACTGACACCACAACGCAAGGAGTTCAGCATGCTCGGCAACCTCAACGGATGGCACTTCCTCATCCTTCTCGTCGTCATTCTTCTCGTATTCGGAGCACCCAAGCTTCCCGGCCTCGCGAAAAGCCTCGCGGAATCGTTGAAAATTTTCCGGAACGAGATGACGTCCCCCAAGGACGACGACTCGAAGAAGACGCCGTCTAAATAACAATGGCTCGAAACTCCGAGAGGCGCATGTCGCTCGGCCAGCATCTCGTCGAGTTTCGAGGTCGGCTCGTCAAGGTGGCACTGGCAATCGTTGGTGCATCGATTGGCGGTTTTCTTATCGCCGATGCGGTCTGGTCGTTGCTCGCAGCACCACTGATGGACGTCGCCCATCACAGTGGCCGTGTCGCTCAGATCAATTACACGTCGATTTCTGAAGCATTCGACACCAAGATTTCTATCGCGGTGACGATCGGCATTGTCGCGTCCAGCCCCATTTGGCTGTGGCAAATTTGGGCGTTTATCACGCCGGCTCTCGTGCGACGCGAAAAGCGGTTCGCCGTCGGCTTTCTGCTGACCGCGATTCCGCTCTTTTTGCTCGGGTGTGGAACCGGTTGGTGGCTGTTTCCTCACGTCGTCGAGTTGATGACCGGCTTTGCGCCGGACGGGTCGACCACACTGTTGACCGCCAAGTACTATCTTGACTTCGCCATCAAGTTCGTCATCGCGATCGGAGTCGGATTCGACCTGCCCGTGTTCCTCGTGCTGCTGAACTTCATGGGCGTGATGTCGGCCCGCGCCATCATCAAGGGTTGGCGTTGGGCGATCGTGGGAATCACGACTTTTACCGCCCTCGCAACTCCCGCCGCCGATGTCGTATCGATGTTCCTTCTCGCGATTCCGATGTTGGTCCTGTATTTCCTTGCCGCGTTGATTGCCTGGATTCACGACCGCCGCACTGCCCGAAAACGTTCCAAGGCCGTCGCCTGATGGGCGTCACCCTCGACGAATTCCGCCGCTCGCAACCATTCCCGCTTGATGCCTTCCAGCTGAAGGCGTGTGAGTCACTCGACAAGGGCAGGGGCGTGCTAGTCGCCGCACCGACCGGAGCCGGTAAGACCATCATCGCCGACTATGCCGTGTACCTGTCTCAACAGACCATGACCGACAAGACGTTCTACACGACGCCGATGAAAGCCCTGTCGAACCAGAAATTCCAGGATCTTCAAGCCATTTATGGAGTTGACGAAGTCGGGTTATTGACCGGTGACACCAGCATCAATCCGACCGCCCGCATCGTCATCATGACGACCGAGGTTTTGCGGAACATGCTCTACGCCCAGAGCGACCTGCTGAAAGACCTTCGATTCGTCGTCATGGACGAGGTTCACTACCTTGCCGACAAGTTCCGCGGACCCGTGTGGGAAGAGGTCATCCTTCACTTGCCTCAAGACGTGTCGATCGTGTCGCTGTCGGCGACCGTGTCGAACGCGGAAGAATTCGGCGAATGGCTGGCGGCCGTTCGCGGCCACACGGACATCATTGTGTCCGAGGACCGACCCGTGCCACTGTTTCAGCATGTTTACGCCCGCGGTGAACTTTACGAGCTTTTTGAGCCGGGAGGGGAGTTCCAGAACCCGCCGAGGATTCATCGCGATGTCCAGGGACTTGGACGGGGTCAGCATCGATTTAACGGCCGCATGACGGGTGGTCATGGCCGACGCAGTTGGCCGCAAGAGTATCGGGCGCGAAACCGGTTTGATTCAAAAGGCCCTCGCGAACGACGCTCCAGCGCGGTCGATATCGCCTCGGTTCTCGACGATCACACCATGTTGCCGGCGATCTTCTTCATTTTCTCTCGAAAAGGCTGTGACAACGCGGTTCGCGATGTGCTGTTCTCTGGCGAGGTCTTGACGTCCCCGGAGGAACGCGACGAGATCCGGTCAGTCATCGAAAATCGAACCGCGCATTTGTCCGGTGAAGATCTCGCTTCGCTGGGTTTCCACGAGTGGGAAGACTCGCTCATGGCGGGAGTCGCGTCGCACCACGCCGGGTTGATTCCCGTGTTCAAGGAAATCGTCGAGCACCTGTTTCGACGCAAACTCGTCAAGTTGGTTTTCGCAACGGAAACGCTCGCCCTCGGTATCAATATGCCCGCTCGAAGTGTCGTGCTCGAAAAAATGGACAAGTACAACGGCGAAACTCGTGTCGCCATCACGCCGGGGGAGTACACCCAACTGACGGGTCGTGCCGGACGTCGTGGAATCGACGTCGAGGGACATTCGGTCATCATCTGGCGCGACGGGATGAACCCCCACGCGCTGGGAATGTTGGCGTCTCGGCGCTCTTATCCGTTGTATTCGAGTTTCGTTCCGACCTACAACATGGCGGTCAACCTCATCGAACGCTACGGGCGGAACGCGGCGCGCGAGATTCTTGAACAATCATTCGCTCAGTTCCAGGCGGACCGAGCCGTAGTTGACCTGTCCGTGACGGTTCGACAGAACCAGAAGTCACTCGCCGAGTATTCGGAGGCGATGGAGTGCCATCTCGGTGATTTCCGCGAATATTCCAAAATTCGGCGCGAACTGACCGACCTCGAGGGTAAAAACGAACGCGGCGGTCACACCCCGCACGCCGTGGCCAAGAAACGGGCCGACCACATCGAAAGGCTGCGCGGTCGAATGCGCAAACATGCCTGTCACCCGTGTCCCGATCGCGAAAAGCACGCACGCTGGGGCGAACGGTTCTGGAAACTGCAGGGTCAGACGGACCGCATTGCTCACCAGATTGCCAACAAGACAGGCGCAATCGCAAGCGTTTTCGACCGGGTCTGCCAGGTGTTGCACACTCACGGCTATCTCGTCCCAGACGGCGATGACTACACGCTGACGGACGCGGGGTCGGCACTCAAGCGAATCTACGGTGAGCGTGACCTTCTCATCGCGGAATGTCTGCGATCGGGGCTGTGGGAGCGGCTCGACGGTCCGCTTCTGGCCGCCGCCTTGTCCACGGTGATCTACGAATCACGTCGCGATGACGACAACAACCTGACCATGCGAATCCCCAAGGGTTCGTTTAGCGACGTCACGACAGCAATGGAGCGAATTTGGGACGCGCTGAGCGACGCCGAAACCGCACAAGACCTGGAAATCACGCCGCCACTCGCCTTCGGACTCGCCCTCGGAATTCAACGATGGGCGAAAGGTCAGCGCCTCGACGACGTCTTGCGTGAATGTGGCCTCGCGGGCGGTGATTTTGTCCGTTGGGCGAAGCAGGTCATCGATTCCCTTGATCAGATTTCCCATGTCGCAGAGCCCGCACTGGCCGCGATCGCTCGCGACACCATTCCGCTCATTCGGCGGGGTATCGTCGCCGATTCGGCAACGCTCTAGCGAATAGGCTGAACCCGTGAAAGCCCTCGCCGTCCGACTCATTTACGCCGGATCGGGCGCTGTCCTCGCGAGCCTGGCATTCCCGCAACCCGGCATTTGGCCATTACTGTTCGTTGGCGTGCCGCTCATGGTGTTCGCATTTCGTCGCGCCACAATGGCACAGTCGATGATTATCGGTGCGGTCACGGGTTTTGTCTACTACGGCACCGTGGCCAAGTGGCTCATGGTGTATTTGGGGCTCGCGCCGTGGCTCGGACTGGTCGGTTTGCAAACCGTCATGTTTTCGGTCGGGGGCATTGCCATTAGCGCCGCCTGGCGTGCCGTCGACTCCCTGGAACTCCGCACCGTCTCAGGCCGCTTGCTCGGCAGTTTTTTTGTTGCGGCGGCGTGGGTCACCCGCGAAGCCATCGCCGCACAGTTCCCGTGGGGAGGCTTCGGATGGGCGCGAGTCAGTCACGGACTCGCCGACTCACCATTTCGATACCTCGCTACTCTCGCCGGTTTGACGGGTGCAAGCGCGATCATTGTCCTCGTCGTGGTCGCGTACGTTTTGACGTGGCAGAACGTTGCGATTCTCAGAGGAAAGGCACTCCACCTCTCGGCCATCACCGTCGGTTTACTCGCGCTGTTGCCGTTCCCGTACCTCCTCCTTGCCACAGCACCCTCCGGCTCGGTGCGAGTAGCCGCCGTTCAAGGAAATAGCGATTCGGCGCTGTTCTCGAATGCGCGTCAGGGCGATGCCGTCGCACAACACGTCGCCGCCATGAACTCGGCGGACATTGGCACTGTCGACGTGGTCATCTGGCCAGAGAACGCGATGGACATCGACCCGCTTCGCTGGCCCGCGGCCGCGGCGCTGGCGGACAGCATCTCTCTCGGGACGAACGCGCCCTTTATCTTCGGAACAATCACTGAACGAGGGAGTGAAACCTTCAACTCAGTGTTGAAGTGGCAAGCAGGAGAAGGAGCCGTCGATCAGTACGACAAGGTCCATCCCGTGCCCTTCGCGGAGTACCTTCCCAACCGCGAATTCTTCTACCCGCTCGCTCCCTCCATGTTCGACATGGTTCCTCGCGACTACACGCGCGGCACGCGTGACCCGGTCATGACCGCGGGGGATGCCATCGCGGGGATTGCCATCTGTTACGACATCGTTGACGACGATCTGTTTCGCAGCATGCTGGTCGCCAACGCCAATGTCATTTTCGCACCGACCAACAACTCTGACTTCGGAAGAACCGACGAAAGCATCCAACAGCTCGGCATTGCCCGCATGCGCGCCGTTGAAACGGGACGCTCGGTGGTGAATGTGTCGACCGTCGGAGTCAGTGCAATCATTGCACCGGATGGTCGTGACCTCGATCGCTTGGAACCGTTCACCCCTGGGGTAATGGTTGCGGACGTGCCACTGTCGACAGTGGTGACCCCGGCAAGTGTGATCGGACTTCCCCTGGAATGGGCACTCATGGTGATGGGCGTCGTCCCGTTGATCGGACTGCGTCGGAAGCGCGACGCGTGAGCAACGCTCTCATTATTGTTCCGACTTACAACGAGAGTGAGTCGCTCACCGCGGTTCTGGATCGGATTCTCGAAGCGGCACCGGATTCGGATGTTCTCGTGATTGACGACAATTCGCCCGACGGAACTGGCTCAATCGCTGACACCTACGCGGCAGCCCACGCTCACGTGAGTGTTCTTCACCGCGAGCGAAAATCGGGCCTCGGGCCGGCCTACATCGCCGGATTTCGATTGGCATTCGAGCACGATTACGACTGGGTCGTCGAAATCGACGCGGACGGTTCGCACGACCCCGCCGTCATCCCAACCCTGTTGGGGATCGCTCGCGGTGTGACCGCGGATCTCGTCATCGGGTCACGGTGGGTTCGGGGCGGCCGGGTCGACGGGTGGAACGTACTGCGCCACATGATTTCTCGAGCGGGAAACTCCTATGCCCGCCTCGCGCTTCAATCAAAAATATACGACTTGACCGCGGGTTTCAGAGTAATTCGAGTCGAGAAGTTGCGCCAAATCCACCTCGAAACCATCGCCTCAAGTGGTTACTGCTTTCAGATTGAAATCGCCGACCGCGTCGAATCAGAGGGGGGCACGGTAATCGAACATCCCATCACGTTCGTCGAACGAGCGTCCGGCATGTCGAAGATGCACCTCGGAATCGTCGTCGAGGCGTTCATCCGAATCACGGGCTGGGGGATTCGCCGCTCGATTCGCGGGTTCTAAGCCGTTTTACGCAAGCTGCCCAGATCGAGCTGACCGCTCTCACGCATCGCGATGATCCGGTCGTGAAGAATGACTTCGAGTTCCTCGATCGTCCGTCGTTTCATCAACTGTTCCCAATGGGTCACCGTTGGGGCGACAGGCGCCGGAGCGTTGGGGTCGTCTCCCTGAATGGGTTTTCCCTTGGCGTCAAGACGCCGCCCGATATTGCTCGATCGCGGCGATCGCCAGTCGTAGGGGAGTTCTACTCCGGCCATGAACGTCACGACAAATTCTTCGCCGTCCGCCGTGCGGAATGTGACGTTGTGACGTTCGACGAACTCGACGCCATCTTCGGTTTCCGAACTGATTGATCCGAGTCGCGTGCCCTGCATGCGTTTATTGCTCATTGTGTTCTCCTTCGGCTCGTGGCCTACCTGTTATAAAGCCAGAACTCGCCGAGATATTCCTGAGCGAAAGAAAAGAATCAGCTAAGAATCTAGGAATTCACCACGCGAAGCGCAATGTCCGCTCGATCCGTGACGATTCCGTCCACTCCGATACCAAGCAATCGGCGCATCGTCTCCTCGTCATTGACTGTCCAGACGTGAACTTCGAGTCCCGCACCGTGATAACGCTCGACCATTTGTTCGGAGACGAGAGTGATTCCGCCGGCTCGCTCGGGGATCTGCAACGCCTGAACGAGGGGGAGGGGAGGGGTGACGCCAAGGCGCGTCGCTGCTGCGATAACCGCAAACTCTGCGGCCGACGCGCTGCTCGCGACACCGGGTATACGGGCAATCGTCGCCCGGCGACGCCCCGCGCTGAACGACGTAATCAGGACGCGGTCCCGCGCATCGGCGTGATTCACGGCATGAACGACACCGTCGATTGCGGCGTTGTCTTTGACGTCGATGTTGAAGCGCGCGGTCGGAAATTGCTCAAAAGCCTGCGAAAGGGTGAGGAATCCCTCGCCGCCCACATCAATCTCCGCGAGCTCGGCGGCCGTGTAATCAGAGAGCGGTCCCGTGTGGCTAGACACTCGATCGAGCGTCAGGTCGTGCGCGATGATGGCGACACCGTCCTTTGACCCGACGACGTCCGTCTCGATAAAGGTTGTACCTGCCGCCAGTGCTGCTCGGAATGACCCGGCGGTGTTCTCGGGAGCGTCGAGGTGCAATCCGCGGTGGGCGAACACTCGGGGAGCCGGCCCAGAAAAATACGCGTGCTCGGTCGTGAGGAACGTCATGCGGGCACGGTATCACGCCACCATTGCGTGATAGTTTTGCCCCATGAGTTCAAACCCCCTAAAACCCGGCCAACTCGCGGGAAAAACCGCCTTCGTCACGGGTTCGTCCCGCGGAATCGGTGCAGAGACTGTCGCATATTTTGCCGAAGCAGGCGCAAAAGTTGCCATTAACTTCCGTGACAAAGAGGCGCGCGCCGACAAGGTCGCAGCGGGAATTCGGGACAACGGCGGAGAAGCGATCGTCGTCGGCGCCGACCTCACCGATTATGAGTCAATTGCTGCTCTCCGGGACACGCTGCACAAGGAATTTGGTGGACTCGACATCCTCGTTCTCAATGCCTCGGGTGGGATGGAGACGGGAAAGGGTGACGATTACGCGATGCGACTCAATCGCGACGCGCAGGTAAATGCGCTCCAGACCCTCAGACCGCTGCTTCACAATGGGTCGAGAATTGTTTTCGTCACAAGCCACCAGGCTCACTTCATTCGCACCGTCGACACCATGCCCGAATACCTTCCCGTTGCACTGTCTAAACGGGCCGGCGAAGACGCTCTGCGCGACATGATTCCCTCGCTCGAGGCCGACGGCATTGGTTTTGTCGTCGTGTCCGCCGACATGATCGAAGGAACGGTCACCGCCACGCTCTTGGATCGCGCCAACCCCGGAACTATCGACGCACGCAAGGAGGCGGTGGGGAAGTTGTACAACGTGGCGGAATTCGCGGCGGAAATCGCCCTGGCCGCGGTCGAGCCCGTACCAACGGACAACACGCGACTGGTGGGCGACACCGGCTATTTCGGCGAATAGCCGGAATCATGGCCTCCATAGACTTCCCCCGACCACTCGTTCTGGCTCGACTCATCGTCGGCCTGTATCTCTTTGGACTTGGTATTGCCTTTCAGATTCGTGCGATGCTGGGTCTCGCTCCGTGGGACGTCTTCGGACAGGGCCTTGCCAACATCACGGGGCTGAGTTTCGGACTGGCTACCGTGCTCGCGAGCGCACTGATCTTGCTGTTGTGGATTCCTCTGAAGCAAAAACCGGGTCTTGGAACGGTTTTCAATGCACTTCTCATCGGCCCTTTCATCGATTTATCGCTTCGTTTCGTCCCCTCGGCGGCCGAATGGGGGATCGTCGGGCAAATCGGGTGGTACCTGCTCGGAATGGCAATAATTGCCCTGGGAACCGGTGTCTACATCGGAGCGCGTCTCGGGCCGGGTCCGCGGGACGGACTGATGACCGGTTCCGTGAAGAAGTTCGGCAAACCCGTGTGGCTCGTCCGTACGGTCCTCGAAGGAGGCGCAACGCTCATCGGACTTGCTTTCGGCGGGCCCGTCGGTCTGGGGACTGCGTTGTTTGTCGTGGGGATTGGCCCGATGGTCCAAGTCTCCATGCGGGCCTTCGGATTGGTTGACAAGGGCGGGAAATGATTCATCCCGAGGGACGAACACACGTTTTACACCGCGAAACCGCACGAATCGTGCTGCACGACGGTCGAGGCAAGTTTTTGCTCATGTTCACCCTTTTCGATCACCGTGTTGGGCTGCCACCGCGTTGGATTACGCCCGGCGGTGGAATCGACGACGGTGAAACCCCACTCGAGGCTGCGGTGAGGGAATTGCGGGAAGAAACGGGCCTAACGGTCGAACCCGCCGCACTGGGCGAGAAACTGGATGCAGTGGCCGGCTATTGGGATTGGCCCGACGGCCAGCACTTCCATTCGTATGTTGATCACTTTTTCGCGCTCCGAGTCGACGAATTTGAACTCGACCGTTCCGGGTGGACCGAATCCGAACATCACGACGTGATCGACATCCGCTGGTGGACTCTCGCTGAACTCCGCGCAGAATCGCCGTTTATCGGGCCTTCTCGCCTCATTGACGTGCTGGACGGCGTTTCCTAGCGTCCCTGCGCTTGTTGCTTTATCCGATAATGTACATTATGTCAGGTTGAACAATTCTGACATGTTCCGTCTGAATAGGACCGCTTCCCTAGTTCGTCGCGGCAACCCAGGCATCGAGTTTCGCGCTCGCCGCACCGGAATCGATTGAGTGTGTGGCAATGTCGACCGCTTCGGACATGCGCTCAACGAATGACCGGTCACGCTCGGCAGGGTTCTTCGACACTCGATGCGCGACGATTCCCGCTGCGGAATTGAGAACGATGATGTCGCGAGCCGCGATTTTCTCTCCCGAGAGAACTTGCCGAGACAGCGCGGCGTTTTCGTCGGGGCTCCCTCCCCGAATGTCGTCGATTGCTGAATAGCGGAATCCCACCTCGCGAGGATCGAAATCGTGTTCGGTAACGCTCCCACGGCTCACCTCAAACACTTTCGAATGTCCCGTCGTCGTGATTTTGTCAATTCCGTCTTCGCCTCGATAGACCAGTGCCGTCGCACCGCGTTGCTGAAATAGTCCGACTGCGAGCGGAATGCGTGTCGCGTTCGACATCCCGAGGGCGTTTGCCTGCGGTCGCGCGGGGTTACACAGCGGACCAAGCACATTAAAGATTGTGGGAATCCCTAACTCGTGACGAACAGGGCCGGCGTTCCGGAATCCTGGATGAAAGACCATCGCATTGACGAACGTCACGCCGATTTCGGCGAAGACACGCGCTACCCGATCAGGTTCGAGCAAAACGTTGATCCCCAGAGACGTCAAGACATCATTTGCCCCGGATTTCGAACTAGCCGCCCTATTTCCGTGCTTGATGACGGGAACACCGGCGGCCGCGACCACGATAGCTGCAATCGACGAGACGTTGATTACTCCAACCGGGTCTCCCCCCGACCCCACGATGTCCACAGCATCGGAGGACACATCGAGTGGAAGTGCCGCGGACAAAATCGCATCGCGGAACCCGACGACCTCGTCGACCGACTCTCCTTTTGCTCGAAGAGCGATGAGGAAACCGGCGAGTCGAGCCTCACTCACGTCACCGTTCATGATGTCGGTCATCGCTTTCGAGGCGTCAGCAACCGACAGCGAACGGCGCTCGAGCAATTCTGCGAGAATGGTCGACCAGTTGTCGTTGAGCACTCCCCTACCCTATCGCTCCGCAGGCGGACAACTTTCCTGAAAAGTGCGCAAAATACTCGCCAAAACACCCTGATTTGGTCAGTGGAAGGGCGAAGATTCGACATAATAGAAGTTGTGACTAGCGCCTCTATAACCCGTCCGCATTCGGTGGTAAACCGGCCCAATGCGGTGGCCGTCGGAACGATTGTGTGGCTTGCGAGTGAAGTGATGTTCTTCGCGGGACTCTTTGCGATCTACTTCTCTCTGCGGTCGATGGCCCCCGAGGTCTGGGCGATGCAAACTGAGAAACTGAACGTTCCGTTTTCGACGCTCAACACCACTGTGCTCGTTTTGTCCTCGGTCACGTGCCAAATGGGCGTCTTCGCGGCCGAACGTTTGCAACCCCGCAGAACTGGTTGGGCGCCAACCAAATGGGGTGTTGTTGAATGGTTCTGGCTCACCTACGCGATGGGCGCATTCTTTGTGGTTGGTCAGGTCTACGAATATGCGGTGCTCACGAGCGAATGGGTCATGCTGAACAGCGACGCCTACGGTTCCGGCTTCTACCTCACCACGGGTTTCCACGGACTGCACGTCACGGTCGGGCTCATCGCCTTCATCCTGATGATCGGTCGCATCCAGGCACTCAAGGTTTTCACTCACCGCGACGCCATGTCTATGGTTGCCGTGTCGTATTACTGGCACTTCGTAGATGCGGTGTGGATCGGCCTCTTCCTCGTCATCTACGTGTTGAAATAACGAAAGAACTCAATGTCACGAACACTCAATCGCAAAGGCCGTCGCCACCCGCTCTCGTCTTTAGTCCTCATCCTTGTTGGACTGTTCGTGTCGGGCGGGGCTTACGCAACAGTCACCGGGACGGCGAGTGCTGCCGATGCCCCCGTCTCGCCCACTCAAATCGACGACGGCAAAAAGCTTTTCGCCTCGAACTGCGCATCGTGCCACGGGCTCAGTGCGGAAGGCTCTGCAGCCGGTCCTTCGCTAATCGGAGCCGGCGCGCTGTCAGTCGAGTTCCAGGTGGGTTCCGGTCGTATGCCGATGTCGGGCAGTGGCCCCCAGGCCGAAAAGAAGCCCGTTCAATTCACGCAGCCCGAAATTGACGCGATGGCGGCGTGGGTTGCCAGTCTCGCTCCCGGCCCCGGCGTTCCCGAAGCTTCATCGCTCGCCGGTGGCGACCCGTCCAACGGCGCCGAGCTTTTCCGGGTCAACTGTGCCATGTGTCACAACGTCGCGGGCGCCGGCGGTGCTTTGACCGAGGGAAAGTGGGCACCGAACCTCCACAACATCGATCCAGTACACGTCTACGCGGCAATGGTCACCGGACCGCAGAACATGCCCGTCTTCTCTGACATGAACATCACACCGGACGAAAAGCGCGACATCATCGCCTACCTCAAGTTCCTTGACGAGAGCCCCTCGGTTGGAGGCATGGATCTCGGAGCGCTCGGCCCTGTCTCGGAAGGGTTGTTCGTCTGGATTTTCGCGCTTGGCGGCCTCGTCGCCATCACCATTTGGCTCAGCGCGAAGTCGAACTAGGTCTACAGAAAGGTTCATCCCATGGCTGACAAAAAGTCGGACGTCGTCACCAGCGCAGGTAGCGCGGTGTCACGCCCTGATCGCCTGCAGAACCCTGGCTTTGAACCGGAACACACGCGCGTTCATGACGAATCTCCCGAGCGTGCGCGCGGCGCGGAGAGGGGAATTTCCCTCTTGTTCGCGCTTTCCGGCATCCTCAGCGCCTCAGCGTTCGCTCTCAATTTCATTTTCCCCATTGTTCCTGGGGATCTCATGTCGACGCGCTACAACAACATGTTCGTCGGTCTGGCCATAGCGTCAGGGTTGTTGTGCCTCGGTATTGGCGCCGTCCATTGGGCGAAGGCTCTTATGCATGGTCACGAGCTCGTCGAAGAACGACACGCGACACGCGGTGACGACGCAACTCGCGCACGCGCCGTTGAAATTTTCACGGAAGCGAATAAGGAATCGGGATGGACCCGGCGTCGCTTACTTCGTAATTCCCTGATTGGCGCACTCGTCGCCATGCCTATCCCAGCAATTGCATTGTTCCGTGACCTCGCCCCGTCAAATCGCCCAGAAGACGTCCTTGGATACACAAAGTGGGAAAAGGGTGTGCGTCTGACCCGCGACCCAAACGGAGTCCCCATTAAGGCGAGTGACGTGACGATTGGCTCGGCCTTCCATGTCATACCCGAGAACATTCTCGAAATCGAAGAGGGCTTCCTCAACGAAAAAGCAAAATCCGCCGTTCTCGTTATGCGGCTCCCCCTCGACGCACTCAACGAAGCCGAAGACCGCAAGGGGTGGTCGTACGACGGAATCGTCGCGTATTCCAAGATTTGCACCCATGTGGGTTGCCCCGTGGCACTCTACGAACAGCAAACCCACCACCTGCTATGCCCTTGCCACCAGTCACAATTTGATGTGTCAAACCACTGTGCCGTGATTTTCGGACCCGCGGCACGCCCTCTCCCCCAGCTGCCGATCACCGTCGACGCTGAGGGATATCTGGTCGCCCAGAGCGACTTCCTGGAGCCAGTTGGACCTAGTTATTGGGAGCGTTTACGATGAGCGTCGCAACACAAAAGAAAAGCACAGCCCCGACTTCGACCGGTGCCGGAATGCGTTTTGTTGGCGGGATGTCAAACTACATTGACGAACGGACCAGCATCTCTGGCGCGGTCAAATTCCTCGGCCGCAAAATCTTCCCCGACCACTGGTCGTTCATGCTCGGGGAAATTGCCCTGTATTCCTTCGTCGTTATTTTGCTGTCGGGCACGTTCCTTACCTTTTTCTACGACCCCTCGATGGTTGAAGTGCACTACGACGGTTCCTACGTGCCACTCAAGGGCATCCACATGTCGGCGGCTTATTCGTCGACGCTGAACCTGACGTTCGACATCCGTGGCGGACTGCTTATGCGCCAGGTTCACCACTGGGCGGCGTTGTTGTTCGTCGCGTCAATCGGCCTTCATATGCTTCGCGTGTTCTTCACCGGCGCATTCCGTAAGCCTCGTGAAATCAACTGGGTTATCGGATTCGTTCTCTTCATTCTCGCAATGGCTGAAGGATTCACCGGTTATTCACTCCCCGATGACCTGCTCTCGGGCAACGGTCTTCGAATCATCGACGGCATGATCAAGGCGATCCCCGGAATCGGAACCTGGATTTCTTACCTGTTGTTCGGTGGCGAGTTCCCAGGCAACGACGTCATCCCTCGCTTGTACGTTCTGCACATCATGCTCTTGCCTGCTTTGGTAATCGCATTAATCGCGATACATATGGTGTTGCTCATCATCAACAAGCACACGCAATTCGCGGGCCCAGGGCGCACGAACGACAACGTCGTTGGCTCGCCAATTCTCCCCGTCTTCGCGGCGAAGGCCGGCGGGTTCTTCTTCCTCGTCTTCGGAATAATCATGTTGATTGCATCGCTGTTTACGATCAACCCGATTTGGAACTACGGTCCCTATGACCCCTCCCCTGTATCGGCCGGAACACAGCCCGACTGGTACATCGGGTTCGCGGACGGAATGCTGCGATTGATGCCCCCTGGATGGGAATTCGTCGTTGACGGCTATACGTGGTCACTCAACTTGTTGGTTCCCATCGTCGTCTTGATGTTGTTCATTGTCATCGTCATGATTTACCCGTTCCTTGAGGCGTGGGTCACCGGCGACAAGCGCGAACACCACATCGCTGAGCGACCGCGAAACCAGCCCACACGCACTGCAATCGGCGCGGCCGGCGTCACGTTCTACGCGGTCCTCTGGGCTGGAGCGGCGTCCGACCTGATCGCTACCCACTTCCGAACCACCATCGAAGGCGTCATTCACGCACTCCAGGTTCTACTCATCGTCGGTCCAATTGCGGCGTTTTGGATGGCGAAGAAGATCGCTCTCGCTCTTCAACGAAAGGATCGGGAACTGGTCCTTCACGGATACGAGTCAAGCCGAATTGTCCGCCTGCCCGGAGGCGAATATCGCGAGATTCACACCCCGCTCGACGAATTTGAGCAGTGGAAACTTGTGTCGTTCGATGAATACGCGCCTGCGCAACTTCGCCCGAACGCTCGTGGCAAGATCACGATCGGTGCTCGAATGAGGGCGTCGGTTTCTCGGTTCTATTTCGAAGATCGAATTGCGCCAGTTGTCACCAAAGAACTCGAGTCACGTACGCATTAGCGCGACAGGGAACCGATCGCAGCCAAGATGAGGGCGAGCACAATCAGCCCGCCAGCAAGGCACCCGCAGCCCGATAAAAGCGACGAGAAGCACCCGCCGCCCTGCTTGCCGACAACGTTGACGACCAAGTTGGTGTTGGGTGGGACTTCAAAGGATACTGAGCCGTCCGGAGTAAGGTCGACCTGCTTGACGTCAGGATTTTCGGATGGTTCGTTCGCTGTTGACTCCGGCCCTGTCGATGGGTCGTCGGGGTCGGGTTCTGTTCCGCGCGTAGTGGTCACGACCACACCCTATGCGCTCGTGCGGACATAGAACTGATCGGAAAGCCACCCGCGCCGTTGTTGGCCAACGTCTAACGGCGGTATGCGCCCCGAACCGGCTCAAAGAACCAGCCGATGAACGTAATGAGAACGAGCCCTAGAGAGAACAGCGCGAGCCAGATTCCGACGCTCATCGCCAGCATCGCCACACCGCCTGCTGCACCCGCGAAGAACGGCCACCACGACCACGGAAGATAGAAGCCCATTTCCGTGTCTCCGTCGTCGACATCGGCCACCATGCTGTCTTCGGGAAGAGTGCCCCCCGCCTGCCGACGCAAATTTATGTAGAGGAACCCACCAAGAAGCAAGAACATCACCATCGTGAGCGGGATCGCGAGGCTTCCCACCCATTCGATTGGCGAACCTGCGATGTAAATCCACGTCGGGTACACCACCGAGAAAACCAGGAAAAACAACGCTAGCCAGAGGAATAGTTTGGTATTGGTTGGCATGGTGAATCCTCCTACTTATCCGAATATCCTGGCGGAGCTACCTCGGGGTGGTTGAGGTCGAATGCGGGTGCTTCGGACCGAATGCGGGGTATCGACGTGAAGTTGTGGCGCGGCGGCGGGCAGGATGTTGCCCACTCGAGCGATCGACCGTAACCCCACGGGTCATTAACTCCGACCATTGGTGCATTTCGCTTGGTCCACCAAACATTGAACAGGAAAGGAATCATCGACACGGCAAGAATCATCGAGCCGACTGTCGACAGCTGGTTCATCCAGGTGAAACCGTCTTCGACCATATACGTCGCATATCGGCGGGGCATTCCCATCACTCCCGCCCAGTGCTGAATAAGGAACGTCATGTGGAAACCGACGAACAATAACCAGAAGTGCAAGTGACCGAGGTCTTCGCGCAATTTGGCTCCGGTCCACTTGGGCCACCAGAAGTAGAAACCGGCGAACATTGCAAACACAACGGTTCCAAAGATTACGTAGTGGAAGTGTGCCACGACGAAGTACGAGTCCGAGAGGTTGAAGTCCAGGGGCGGTGACGCGAGAATCACGCCGGTTAATCCCCCAAATACGAACGACACAAGGAAGCCGAGCGTGAACACCATCGGTGTCTCAAAGGTGATTGACCCTCGCCACATCGTTCCCACCCAGTTGAAAATCTTGACTCCCGTTGGAACGGCGATCAACATCGTCATGAGTGCGAAGAAGGGAAGCAGCACGCTTCCCGTGACGTACATGTGATGCGCCCAGACCGTCATCGACAGCGCAGCGATTGCGATAGTTGCGAACACTAGCGTCTTGTAGCCGAAAATCGGCTTGCGAGCGAACACAGGGATGATCTCGGACACGATCCCGAAGAACGGCAACGCGATGATGTAAACCTCGGGATGTCCAAAGAACCAGAACAAGTGTTGCCAGAGAATGGACCCACCGGTGGCCGCGTCATAGACGTGCGAACCGAACACTCGGTCCGACCCGAGCGTCAGAGCTGCCGCCGCAAATACCGGGAAGACCATGACGACAAGTAGAGAAGTGATGAGCGTGTTCCAAGAGAAAATCGACATCCGCCACATCGTCATTCCGGGGGCACGCATGGTGATAATCGTCGTGATGAAGTTGACGGCACCCATGATGGTTCCGAAACCCGAGAGGCCCAAACCGAATACCCACATGTTCGCGCCAACACCCGGCGTGTACGTCACGGTCGACAACGGCGTGTAGGCAAACCAGCCGAATGACGCCGCGCCTTGCGGCGTGAGGAACCCGGCAGTGGCAACGGCTGACCCAAAGAAGTAGAACCAGAACGCGAGGGCGTTAAGGCGGGGGAAAGCAACATCCGGTGCGCCAATCTGAATGGGCATCAGAACGTTCGCGAACGCGGCAAAGAGCGGTGTCGCAAACATCAGCAACATCAGAGTTCCATGCATCGTGAAAAGCTGGTTGTACTGTTCCTTGGTCACTAGGTCCATGCCAGGTTGGAACAGTTGGGCACGAATGATCAAGGCCATTACACCGGCGATAAGGAAGTAACCGAACGAGGTAACGAAGTACATGTATCCGATGGTTTTGTGGTTCGTTGTTGTCACATAGTCGAGAAAGACCGATCCCTGACGGCCCGCTGACGGCGTACTTGCGCCTTCGGGAATTGAAGGGGCGGAACGTGGTGCTGTCGTTGTCATGACTGTGCCTTAGCTGTCTGTATTGCCGTCGGTGCCGGGGAGATTGTTGTTCGCGTTGTACTCGGGACCGAGCCGGCCGACCATGTCCTGATCGCGAAGTTTCTGCATTTGTGCGTCGTATTCGGATTCTGACACAACCTTCACCGTGAACAACATGAGGGAGTGGTATTCCCCACAGAGTTCGGCGCACTTACCGCGGTAGGTGCCCTCTTTTTCGGGGGTGACGTACCAGTGATTGGTTTTGCCCGGAATCATGTCCTTTTTGTAGAGGAAATCGAGAATCCAGAACGAGTGGTTGACGTCACGCGACTCGATGCTGATTTCGACAGACTTGCCAACGGGCAAATACAAAATCGGCAAGGAGTTGATGTCGATTGTCTTGTCGGGCAACTCTCTCGCTTGTACACCCGAGAAGTGAACATCGTCCGAAAGATAGTTGAAGTCCCACGCCCATCTCTTCCCGAACACTTCAATCTTGACATCGGGGTTGGGGTTCACCGCCTCGATGGTCGCCTGGTCTCGCGCCGTGAAGGCAAAAAAACCGAGCACCAAAATAAGTGGAACGATTGTGAAGAACGTCTCGATTGGCGTGTTGTATCGAAGTTGCGACGGGAGTCCGGTGTCCGTCTTTCGTCGACGGTACGCCAGCGCCGCCCAAATGATGAGCAGCCAGGTGATCGCGCCAACAACCAACAGGACAATCCAGGATGTGGACCACAATCCAATAATGAGAGACGTCTGATTGGTCACACCCGCTTCTGATGGAAGAAATCCGCGAAGTTCTTGCGACGTGCAACCAGAGAGGGAGAGTGCTGCAGCAATCGCGGCGCCTGTCGCGATCAAGCGGAGAAAAATCTTTGGCACGGTAAACCTCTCGACATCCCTATTACTGTGTTTGTATTCTACGACACTACCCGAGCCAATTTTGCTCTTTTGACACGAAAAAACCGCGAAAATCTAAGGATTTTGCGCGGTTTTCTCTTTTCGACGAAAGTTAGTTGAACGAGTCTCCACAAGCGCACGTGCTGGCTGCATTGGGGTTGTTAATTTGAAATCCTGATGAGTGAAGCGTGTCCTCGTAATCGATTGATGCACCGTCGAGATACGGCGCGCTCTTTTTGTCGACGACCACTTCGACCCCGTCGAATGCAACAATCGCGTCTCCGTCGTTGTCACGCTCGTCAAAGAACATGTCGTACTTGAATCCACTGCAGCCGCCGGCTTTGACGACGAGTCGAAGACGTAGGTCGTCACGTTGTTCGCGCTCCATCAACGCTTTTGCCTTGACGACTGCGGTCGGAGTCAGTACGACGCCGTGGGATTTTTCCGTCATGGTATTGCCAATGATTTCGGTCATGACTTGATTTTACCTCGTCCGTCAGTCATTCGCGATCATTCAGTCGGACCAAGAACAATGTCTCCGCAAGAATAGCCCGGCGTAAAACCCTGAGCGACAGCGATTCGTTCGGGCTGTGTGCTCGCGATAACGGGTCCTCGACGCCAGTAATAAGGATCTGGGCGCCGGGGAAACGGTGCACCAAGTCGGCGACGAACGGAATGGATCCGCCCACTCCTACCTTGACCGGGTCGGCTCCGTCCCAGGCGTCGCGCAGTGCGTCTAGTTCAAGTGCGGCGGCGCTCCCCGACGAATCCACAAGGAAGGAATCTCCCAGATCGATGTGGCTGAACTCGAGATGGGCGCCCCACGGGACGGTCGTGCGTATATGTTTTTCGATGTGTTTGAATGCGTCGGCCGAGCTCTGCCCTGGTGCGATGCGAACCGAAATCTTGACCGTCACCGAGGGGATCAGCGTATTGGAGGCGTTTTGGACGGTCGGCGCGTCTATGCCAGTGATAGAAATGGCTGGCTGGAACCACAGGCGCGAGAGTATCGGGCCAGTCCCGATATCACTCACCCCTTCTTTCAATCCCGAATCGTGTACAAGTTCTTCCCGCGTGAAATCAGGCACCGAAGCATCGTGCGTTTCTAGTCCAGCAATCGCCACGGAACCATCGTCGTTGTACAGGCGGGACAAAAGCGTCGTTGCCGCCATCATCGCGTCGGGCACTGCTCCTCCCAGCATTCCCGAATGAGAAGCATGGTTGAGGGTCGATACCGTGAGCGAGAACGCCACGTTTCCCCTGAGGCTCACTGTCAGCGACGGGATATCCTCGGATCGGTTGTCCGAGTCCGCGACCACGATTACGTCACTTTCCAACATCGTTGCGTGGCGGTCGAGGATTGAGGTAAAGGAACGCGACCCAAACTCCTCTTCGCCTTCGATGAAAAGAGCGACTCCAATGTTGAGATCGTCACCGAGAATGTCGATGAGTGCTCGGAGCGCAGCGAGATGCACGACAACACCTGCTTTGTCGTCGGCCGCACCTCGGCCATAAAGACGTCCGTCACGTTCGACGGGTTCGAACGGATCGCTCTCCCACACCAGCGAGTCACCTGGAGGCTGCACGTCGTGATGTGCGTACAGCAGCACCGTCGGATAGCCCGGCGCAGGGTTGCGACGAGCGAGCACAGCGGGTTGTCCGTACCCGGGTCCGTCGGGAAAAGGTTCTGTCACTACACGGACATCCCCGAATAGTCCCAAGGCTCGGACTCGCTCGGCGACGAATTCCGCGGAACGGTGGACCTCATCGCTCGGAAAGCCGTCCCACGAGACGCTAGGTATTCGGACCAAAGATTTGAGCGTCTCTAACGATTCGGGGAAAGCTGAGTCGATTCGATCACGAATATCGTCGACGGAACGAGAGGAATGCGCCATAACGGTAATCTTAGAAGCACCGATCGAGAGGAAACGTCGTGACCGACTCCGCTGACACTTCGCCCACAACTGGCAAAGGACGAGCCACACCGAGCCGTAAAGAACGTGAAGCCGCCAACAAGCGTCCTCTTGTCGCGAAGCGCGCAAAGTCCAAGACAACTAAGGAAGACCGCCGGAAGCGCGCGAACGACCGCCTTGTTGCGCGCCAAGGCTATGAAGCGGGCGACGAGAGATACATGCCTGCTCGCGACAAGGGTGCGCAACGGCGATTTGTGCGTGATTTCGTCGACGCGCGGTACACGGTCGGAGAATTCATGATCCCGCTGATGTTCGCTGTCATCATCGCAACCTTCCTCCCCCAGTACAGCGCGACGGATGGATCCGGAGCAGTCTTTCAGCTCACGGTTCTCATCGCGATGTACGGATTTTTTATCATCGCCGTCGCCGACGCTTTTGTTTTCAGCCGCAAATTGATTCGGGTCATGTCTCGTAAGTTCGGCGCGGCGAACATTGAGAAGGGACACCGCTGGTACGCATCGACCCGCGCATTCCAGTTCCGTCCGTTGCGAGTTCCCAAGCCCCAAGTTTCACGCGGCGAACAACCCTCATAACCCGCGGGTTGATGCTTTGGATAACCGGGCTGCCCAGAAAGGTCCTTCGTAAAGGAACGCCGTGTAGCCCTGAACAAGGGTGGCGCCTGCCGCCAATCGCTCCGCGACATCTGCGGACGTTGTGACTCCGCCAACTGAGATGATGCACAAATCCCTGCCGACCCGCGCGCGCAATCGACGAACGATCTCGGTGGAGCGTTGAGCGAGCGGCGGCCCTGACAATCCGCCAGCGCCCATCGCGTCAACTTCGACGGCGGGGGTGGTCAGTCCCTCGCGGGAAAGCGTCGTATTCGTGGCAATGATTCCGTCCAACCCGATTTGCACAACAAGGTCAGCTACGGCGTCAATGGCGCGATCCGTCAAGTCCGGCGCAATCTTGACCAAGACCGGCGTCATTCCGGCTTCGTTCTTTACGTCCCGCAACAGTGGACCGAGTTTGTCAATCTCTTGAAGCCCCCGCAAACCTGGCGTGTTCGGCGACGACACGTTAACCACAAGATAATCAGCAACGGGCGCTAATAGCCTGGTCGACGCAAGATAGTCACCCCGCGCGTCGTCGACGTCAACTTTTCTACTCTTTCCGATATTGACCCCCACGATGGGGCCTCGGCGACGGCGAAGCCGGGGTGCGACGACCGCAGCTCCGTCGTTGTTGAATCCCATTCGGTTGATCAACGCGTGGTCGGAACGAAGGCGAAAGAGTCGAGGTCGAGGATTTCCCTCTTGAGGATGTGCGGTGACTGTTCCGACCTCCACATGCCCAAAACCCAGTCCCCAAAGGATTCGAAAGGCGATAGCGTTTTTGTCGAAACCTGCAGCGAGTCCGAACGGTGATTCGAAGTGCAATCCCAGAGCATCGACTCTCGCCGAACGCGGTGGTCGCGTGACGATTCGAAGAAGGTGCGTTAGGCCAAGGCGTTGACCGAAAACCAACAGAGACATCACGAATTCGTGGGCATGCTCGGCGTCCATCCGCGCGAACACCAGTCGAAACACGGTGCGGTAAATCACGCGGGCGCGCCCTTAGACTCCTCTTCGGCTCTCAAGACGACGATTGCCGACTCAAAATCATTGAGAGAATCGAACGCTTGATATACACTCGCGAATCGCAAATAGGCTACCTGGTCAATGGTGCGAAGCTCCGGCAGAATCGACAAACCGATTTCGTTGGCATCAATTTGTGAGACGCCGGTAGCTCGAATGCTTTCCTCGACTCGTTGGGCAAGCCCCGCCAAATCTGCGTCCGAAACTGGGCGACCCTGGCAGGCTTTGCGCACTCCCGCCACAATTTTTTCGCGTGAAAATGCCTCGATAACTCCGTTGCGCTTGATCACCGACAGGCTTGCCGTTTCGAGAGTTGACCAGCGACCACCGCAGTCCGGGCATTCTCGTCGACGACGAACGGACAGTCCGTCATCTGACGTGCGCGAGTCGATGACCCGAGTGTCAGTAAAACGGCAGAAGGGGCAAAACATGAATTCATCTTTCGCATAGGGCGACAACTGTGTTGCCGTGTAACTCCATGTTACCGTTCGGGAATAATGGAGACGGGACAGCCATTGAGAGGATTGTGACCATCGTGACGCCACAGGATGCATTTCTCGCAGCGTTTTCCTTGCATCCCGCTGGCGTTGCGGTGATTACAGGAAACCTGGATGACGGGACCCCAGTTGGCTTCACCGCCACGTCGCTCGCCTCGTTCTCTGCTTCTCCCCCCCGTGCGACTGTCAACATCGCGCAACACGCCTCGTCGTACCCCGCATTGGCGATGGGTAAACGGGTCATTCTTCACTTCCTCAGTAGCGACCAAGTCGGTGTTTCACGCATCATGGCAGGCGACTTCGTGCAACGCTTCGCCGGCGACCATTGGTCGCCCGGCTTCGGCGGCCTCCCTCAGATACACGGCGTTCGAGCAGCACTGCTCGCAACCGTTGTGGCCGTCACCGAGGTCGGTGACAACGCGACGATCGTTTTTGATATCAGCGACGGCGAGACGCACGCCGATTATCCGCCTCTTGTATATGTCGACCGTCGCTATCACCGAGTCGGAGAAATCGTTTCCGATTAAACGAAACAGTTCGGTCCGAGAACGCGTTTGAGTTCGCCGTAGAGGGGGCCACTTACGGTGACGCGGTGCGGCAAGGTGAAAACCTGGATTCCCGTGGCATGGCGGAGCCGAAGTTCTACCTCGGCATCGCCCGGATGCCTCTTGAGAACATCGTCCAACTCGGCAATAAGTGTCGTCGTTGAATGTTCCGATGGAACCTGAACGCGGATGATGGACACCTCCGAGTCCTGAGCGACGTCGAGGTGCTTCACATTCCGAACCATCATCGAGAGAAACTGTTCGCGAAGTCGAACGCGACCGCTAATCGCGACCAATGAATCGTTGACGAGTAATGCGCGGAGTTCGTCGTATGCCTTTCCCAGAATCGATAAATCGATGGAACCCGACATGTCTTCGAGAACGGCCGAGGCGTATTGTTTGCCGGACGCCCGTGCGGTTCGATGCTCGATGTTCCGGAGAAGGCCGGACAAAGTGATGACGTCGTCCTCCGACGCTCCCTGCAACTCCCACTCGGTTTCGTCAACTTCACTATCAGCCACTTTGGGGATCGCGGTGAGATCGCTCACGTGCAAGGTTCGATGACGCTGCAGAATCGCCTCTTGGCCGTTTAGCGGATGATCCGAAACATACAACCCCAACATTTCGCGCTCGAATTCCAATTTGGTCTTACGCGGCCATTCGGGACGGTCCGGAATCAGTTGAATCGGTTGATCGAACAGTTCTCCGAAATCGAAACCGATGTCCCCCTTTGACGCGTCCTTTTTTTCCCGCGTCGCGTCGTCGACCACCTTTTCATGAACTTCAATGAGGGCGCGGCGTGTGTGCCCGAAACGGTCGAACGCTCCGGATTTGAAGAGTGACTCGATGGTGCGCTTGTTGAGCGCAGGCAAGGGCACACGCCGAAGAAAGTTCTCCACCGAAGAATACTCGCCGCCCGCAATTCGTTCCTTTGTGACCTGCGAGACAACGTTTTCTCCCACATTCTTGATTGACCCCAGTCCGAATCGGACATCATCACCGACTGCGGTGAAATACAAATCGGACTCATTGATATCGGGCGGAAGAACTGTGACCCCCATGCGACGTGCCTCGACGAGATACCCGCCCAACTTGTCGCGGTCGTCCCCCACGGAGGTGAGGAGCGCCGCGATGAATTCAGCAGGGAAATGTGCCTTGAGATACGCAGTGAAATACGCAATCACTCCATAGGCAGCTGAGTGAGATTTGTTGAACGCGTAATCCGAGAACGGAACCAAGATGTCCCACAGCGTCTTAATTGCGGGCTTTGAGTAACCGCGTTCCAACATTCCCGCCGAAAATAGGGGGAATTCTTTATCAAGCGTCTCTTTACTCTTCTTTCCCATTGCTCGTCGAAGATTGTCAGCCTGTCCGAGAGAATACCCCGCCACCTGCTGGGCGATCTCCATGACCTGTTCCTGATAAACGATGAGCCCGTAGGTCGGTCCGAGGATGGCCGCGAGTGACTCGGCGAGTTCGGGATGAATCGGCGTGATCGCTTGCTGGCCCTGCTTACGCATCGCGTAATTTGTGTGTGACTTTGCGCCCATAGGACCCGGTCGATACAGCGCCAACACGGCAGAAATGTCCTCGAAATGATCGGGTCGCATCTGTTTGAGCAGTTGCCGCATTGGAGGAGAATCAAGTTGGAAAATCCCTAGCGTCTCGCCTGTGGACAAAAGTTCGTACACACCAGGGTCACTAAAATCGAGATCCTCGAGAACAAGGTCAATTCCACGGTTGCGCTTGATGTTAACGAGGGCATCGTCCAGGATGTCGAGGTTCCGCAGCCCCAGGAAGTCCATCTTGATCAGTCCGAGCTTTTCGCACGTCGGATAATCAAACTGCGTAATTATTTGTCCGTCGTTGTCACGCATCATGAGCGGAACAATGTCCGCCAATGGAGTGTCAGACATGATGACACCGGCGGCGTGCACTCCCGTGTTTCGCTTGATGTTTTCGATGCCGAGAGCAGTCTCAAAGACCGCTTTGGTATCCCCTGATTCCTCGATTACCTCTCGGAATTGGGCAGCTTCTTTGTACCGGGGGTTGTCCGTGTCGTACATCTCGCCAAGCGACATGTCGCGACCCGCAATCATGGGCGGAACTGCCTTCGACAGCTTTTCGCCCATGCCGTAGGGGAAGCCCATGACGCGCGATGCGTCCTTCAACGCTTGTTTTGCTTTGATGATGTTAAACGTTGCGATCTGCGCGACGTGATCTGAACCGTACTTCCCCGTAACGTAGCGCTTCACGTCATCACGCCGCCTGGTCGAGAAATCGATATCGAAGTCGGGCATCGATTCGCGTTCCGGGTTGAGAAAGCGCTCGAAAAGCAAACCGTGCTCTAGCGGGTCGAGGTCGGTGATTCGCATCGCATAGGCGGCGAGAGAGCCGGCCCCCGAACCTCGGCCTGGGCCAACGCGCACACCGTTTTCGCGAGCCCATTTGACGAAATCCGCAACCACGAGATAGTACCCAGGAAATCCTTTGTTGGTGATGACCTCGATTTCGTATCGTGCGCGTTCTTCGATTTCTGGGGTAAGTCCGCCAGGGTATCGATACTGCAAGCCGGTGATCACTTCGCGTTCAAACGCCGCCGCCTCGGTGTCGCCGGGTTCAACAGGAAATTGCGGCATGTGGCTGACTGACGTATCGAATTCAACATTGCACCGCTCGGCGATGAGGAGAGTGTTGTCGGCGGCTTCGGGATGGTCGGGAAACAAGGACCTCATGTGCGCCGCCGACTTGAGGTAATATTCGTCGGATTCAAACTTGAACCGTTTCTCATCTTGCAGGGTCGTGCCGGATTGAACACACAACAGAGCGGCGTGTGACTTCGCATCGTGCGCGTGTGTGTAATGGAGATCGTTGGTCAGGACGAGAGGGAGGTCGAGTTCCCCAGCGAGTCGCAACAAATCTTTGATACCGCGCTGTTCGATGGGCAAGCCATGATCCATGATTTCGATGAAAAAGTTTTCTTTGCCAAGGATCTCTCGCATTGTTTCCGCCGACGCTTTGGCGCCGTCATAATCACCAATCCGGATCTTGGTTTGGATTTCACCCGCCACGCACCCACTTGTGGCGATGATTCCTTTCGAATGTGTACTAAGTAAATCAAGGTCAATTCGAGGTTTGTGGTAAAAACCTTCGATGTAGGACGATGTTGACATCGTAAAGAGATTGCGCATTCCCTCGGTGGATTCGCTCAGCATCGTGAGATGCGTATACGCGCCGCGGGCCGAGACATCATTCTCACCGCCGTCCGTCCACTGCACGGGCTTCTTGTGGTGCCGTCCCTCGGGAGCAAAGTACGCTTCAAGCCCGATGATTGCCTTGATGTCCCGGTCTTTAGCTTGTTTCCACATTTCGAATGCCCCGAATAGGGTTCCGTGGTCGGTCATCGCAATGGCGGGCATTTGCTGCACCACCACCTCGTCCAACAAATTGTCGATGCGGGCGGCGCCGTCGAGCATGGAGTTATCCGTGTGCACGTGCAAGTGGACGAACGAACTCGACACGGACGCTCCTTTTGGTGTTTGCGGACTTTCAGTTTAGGTCGGACGGCGACGGGGTTAGTGAGGCGCGTCAGCGCGTTGCACAAAGTTCTAACGAACGAACCAAATCTGGCGCATAGTCGCTCGTGACCTCTAGTTCGTTCCCCGTCGTGGGGTGACTAAATCGAAGCCGAACGGCGTGCAACCATTGGCGCGTCAGCTCGAGTCGCGCCGCAATGGTGGGATCTGCCCCATACAGCACGTCGCCGACAAGCGGATGGCGTTGGGCGGCCATATGGACACGAATTTGGTGGGTACGACCGGTCTCGAGTCCCACGGATAAGAGTGTCGCTGCCGCGTAATTGGCGAGGGTATCGAAATGGGTCACCGCATGGCGCCCGTCGTGGGTGACGGCAAATTTCCATGCGGATCCAGGGTGACGACCAACAGGTGCGTCGATAGTTCCCGATGCGGGCACCATTTCGCCTTGAACAAGCGCGTGATACTCCTTGAAAACTTCACGATTCTTGAACTTTCGCTTCATGACCGAATAGGCAATCTCGCTCTTGGCGACAATCATGAGGCCCGATGTGCCGACGTCGAGTCGATGCACGATTCCCTGGCGCTCCGGTGGCCCTGACGTTGCAATTCGATATCCGGCACCGGCGAGAGCCCCGAGCACCGTGTCGCCCTCCCACCCGAGCGAAGGATGCGCGGCAAGGAACGGTGGCTTACTGACGATGACTATGTCCGCGTCGTCGTAGACAATGTGCATATCAGCAATGACCACGGGCACTATCGCAGGCTCGCGCGGGTCTTCCCACGAAATGGACAACAGCATGTCTGCGGACAACCTGTCGGACTTCGATGCGGCCCGTCCGTCCACGTCGACTCCACCTCGTTCGATGATTTCTCCCGCAAAAGTCCGAGAAAATCCCATCAATTTAGCGACAGCAACGTCGACTCGTTCCCCAACAAGACCGTCAGGGACTAAGAGTGAACGATGCTGCGGCATCGAGGCTAGAAGGAGTTGGCGGATTCCTGACCGCTGTTGGCCAGATCCGCAAGCTGCTTTTCGAGGTGCTGCTTGAGGTGCTGGCGATACTCTTTCTCGAAATCTTTGAGACGTTCAATTTCACGCTCGACCGCAATTCGTTGCTGGTCAAGCACGTTGATCTCGTTACGCTGACGAAGTTCGGCTTCCGCCAACATTCTCGTCACGTGGTTTTTGCCCTCTTCGATAATTCTGTCCCGCTCGGAGTAACCCTCTTGGATGTGTTGGTCGTGAAGTTTGCGGGCGAGTTGGAGCAATTGACTCGACGTTCCAGTCTCTGCAGTTCCCACTATTGGGTTGGTAGCCGTGTAACCCCCGGTGCGTTGCAATTCCGCGACTCGCGATTCAGTGGCCAATACTTTTCGGTTAAGTCCATCGTTTTCGATTTGGATTCGACGAAGTTCCTTGACGACCTCATCGAGAAAGTCATCAACATCATCGGGGTCATAACCATCGCGTTTTGTCTTGAATTGTTTGTTAACAATGTCTTCAGCGCTCAACATTGGCCGGCCTCATTCCTTAGGACAACCGCTTTTTCGGTTGACAACACTTTACCGCGAACCCTAAACAACCCAGGACATTGCAATGTACGTGCCGAACAGCAACAACGTCCACGACAGGTCGATCGCCACTGCACCCAAACGCAGCGGCTTGATAAATCGTCGGAGAAAACGTAACGGTGGGTCTGTCACCGTGTATGTCGCTTCAGCGATGAGCAGCACGAGGCCACGCGGACGCCACTGCGGCGCGATTTGCTGAATCCACTCCAGAATGAAGCGAATCCACAGCAATGCCGAGAAGCACCACAGAATCCCCCAGAGGATGTTGCCCAGCCCTGGCATGGACTATGCCAGGAGTTCTTCGTCGTCGCTCGTCTGCAGGCTGTTCTGGTCAAGTTCGTCGTCGAACTGTTCGATCCCGGCGGGGGTCAACATGAACACCTTGACCGCAACGCGTCGAATGGTGCCGTCCAGACCCTTGACGAGACCCGACATGAAGTCAATTAGGCGCCTCACTTCCGACTCTTGCATCATCGACAAGTCCACGATGATCGGTGATCCGTCAGCGAACGTCTCTGCAATGCCTGATGCGTCCGACGCATATCGTCGAGGTCGCATCGTGTGAATGACCGAATATGCCGGTTCATGACGTGATCGGCTCATCGAGCGCACCGGCGCAGCGACGTGACGAGGTCCCGTGTTACGAGGCACTTCGGGCCGGACGCTCGAGCGCTCACGGGGAAATTGTGATGGTGATGAAACGAACCCAAGATATTCAAGCGTTTTCCTCATGACGATTTCCTCTCCTTGAGGTTTTCAACAGATTAACGCGGTGTTGGGCGATTTCCCGTGATTGACGAACCAATTCGAAGGTGTGTCGCGCCATGCTCAATGGCCTGTTGCCAATCGGCACTCATTCCCGCCGAGATGTTCGTCGCGCTCGGGTGGGCCTGCCGAAGTATCTCCGACATCGTTGCAACTTGCGCGAATGCCTTACCAGGGTCAGCGTTTTGAGGTGCTACCGCCATCACACCTTGGAGGTCAATTGTGCCAGCGACGAGGATTCGCTCGGCGAGCCGCAACATGTCGTCGGCGGTTTGCACTCCCCCACGACCGGGATCGTCGGTCAAGTTCAGTTCAATAAAGCCATCAACCCGATGTTCGGATGTGGCGAGGGCGTCCACCACGGAATCGCGATCCAACGAGTGAATAACGGAGGCATACTTCGCGATCGCCCTGGCCTTGTTTGACTGAATTTGCCCGACGAAATGCCAGGTCAATTCCCGACCCTCGAGCGCATCAGCCTTGGGCGCCGCGTCTTGGTGCCTGCTCTCACCAAAATGGCGAGCGCCCACGTTCAGTAGTTCCTCGATAACAGAGACTGGGTGAAACTTTGTCACGACGACAAGCGTGACGTCGTGAAAATCGCGCCCCCACTTCGCGCATTCGTCCGCCACATCGGCGCACACCACTTGCCATCGTTCGGCTGCGGACCGCACAACGAGCTACTGAAGAAATTCGGGAAGGTCGTACGCGTCGGAATCGGCAAACTGGTCGGTTAACACCGGTATGTCGGTCGTCGTTCCCGAGCTGCCGAAATCACTGTGCTGAAGTTCCTCATCGAGGGTCTGAAACGACGCGACCGTGCCCATACGTTCTGGTCGCACAGTATCGCGCTCGTCGAATCCCGCGGCAATCACCGTCACGCGCACCTCGTCACCGAGAGTGTCGTCAATACCCATTCCCCAGATGAAGTTGGCTTCGGGATGAATGACGTCCGAGATGAGCGACGCAGCCTCGTTGACCTCCATGATGGAAAGATTGGAACCTGCCTGGAATGACAACAGCACTCCGTGTGCGCCGTTAATCGTTTGGTCGAGCATCGGCGACGCAATCGCCATCTCCGTTGCCTTGATCGCTCGTTCGGCACCGCGTGCGCTTCCGATTCCCATGAGCGACGTTCCTGCACCGTGCATGACGCTTCGAACGTCGGCGAAATCCAAGTTAATTAACCCGGGGTTTGTTATGAGGTTCGTGATGCCCTGAACGCCGGCGAGCAGAACTTCATCCGCGATCGCAAAGGCTTCGGTCACCGAAATCGTAGGGTCAGCGAGTTGAAGTAGTCGGTCATTGGGCACAACAATCAACGTGTCCACTTCTTCGCGAAGGCGTTGAACCCCCGCTTCAGCCTGTTCGCGGCGGCGACGCGCTTCGAAGCCAAACGGCGTCGTCACCACGCCAATTGTTAAGGCACCGATTGACTTCGCGATTCGCGCGACGACAGGTGCGCCACCGGTACCGGTGCCGCCACCTTCGCCCGCTGTGACAAAGACGAGGTCAGCGCCAGCGAGACTTTCTTCGATTTCTGTTGCGTGATCCTCCGCGGCGCGACGGCCAACCTCTGGATCGGCTCCAGCACCAAGTCCACGGGTAAGTTGCCGCCCGACATCGAGTTTGACATCGGCATCGCTGAGCAGAAGGGCCTGCGCGTCCGTGTTGACCGCAATGTACTCGACGCCTTTGATTTTGGTGTCGATCATTCGATTGACCGCATTGACACCCCCACCACCGACGCCGACAACCTTGATGACCGCGAGATAATTGTTGCTTGCGGATGCCATGGATTCCTCCAACGTTCAGGCTCAACTTGAAGTCAAGACTTTTCCTGCCCTTTCAGGCACCCACACGGTAGTCAGGTGGGCGCCACTACTCCGCTAACGCACTCGGCGTGTCGGGAATTAGCCCATCGGCTGTAAAACAATGTTGTCCGGGGCAGAAACATCAATCTCATAAACACCGTTCGACCGATCAGCGACGCGAAGAGCGCGATCCATCACCACAATCTTTACCGACGAATTGTCGGGAGAGCCCCAAACAATTTCGTGACCCACCCCGCGAAGAGTGAACCGAACACTGTCCCGTGTCGGGGCAGAAATCAACGCAATGTTGTCTCGGATAGTGCTCGGCAACATAACCAGCGTCTCTGCGATGGCGCCAAACGAGATGTCCGTGGTGGACCCCGCTAAAAGTTCGGGAATTCCTGCTGGTTTGTCCGAGACCGTGTCAATGACGACACCGGCCGCGTCGACAACTTCCCAGTGAGAGTCACTAGCCATAAAACCAATCGCTTGCCGTTCGACAACGCGAATGACAAGAGTGTGTGGGGGCTGAATCTCAGTCGCGAATGACTGAATACGCGTCACCGAATTCAGCCGTTCACGAATCGCATCGAAGTTGAGTGCAACGAGAGGCTGACCAACCTGGTCGGAAGCCGCACCAGCTATCACCCGTTCGGGAACGGCCTCCCGTCCCTTCACGACGATGTCTGTCAGCGTGAGGAGCGGCGACATCACAATTCCCGTGACAACAAGTGCCATCGCGACGAGCATCCCGCCACCCGTTAGCCACGCGCGCCGTTGTCGGCGCCGCCCAGCCGTAAATCGTCGTTCGTCCGATTCTCGGTTAGCGAATCGACTCGCTTTCTCGGCACCCACAACAAATCGCACCGAATCCCGAACTGATCGCTGCGAACCGGGCGCTCCGGGCAGGTCGGGGCGCTTCACGGTCCGTCTAGTTCCGCAACGACCGAGGGGATGATGCGATATACATCACCGCAGGACAGGGTCATGATGATGTCACCCGCTTCTGCCCTCGCCGCGGCAGCTTTTGCGGCGTCCGACCAATTTGGACAGTAGGACACACGCGTCGGGTCGTTGAACGCCTGAGCAACGAGAGCGCCTGTTACGCCCTCGATCGGATCCTCCCGCGCGCCATAAACGTTGAGGACAACGGTGAAGTCAGCGCCACGTTCATACTCACGAGCGAAATCGACCGCCATGTCTCTCGTTCTCGAATACAAATGGGGCTGGTGGATTGCGATTATTCGCCCCTGACCCACAACACTTCTTGCCGTGGCCAACGCTGCGCGAACTTCGCGCGGATGGTGGGCGTAGTCGTCGTAAACACGGACACCTCGGGACGTGTTAATGAGCTCAAAACGTCGACCGGTTCCCGAGAAATCACTTAGCGCTGTTGCCGCCGCAGGGAATTCGACGCCGAGAGTGCACAACAGTGCGATTGCACCCGCAGCATTGAGAGCATTGTGCGCTCCGGGTACGGGCAACCGAAATGCGATGACCTCGTCGCCGTGGGTAATTGTTGCGGAGACACCGTCTGACGACGATTCGATATTGCTCACGCGAAAATCGACCTCGGCCGATTCGCCGAAGGTCACTGTCGTGGTCGTGATTCGCGGCATCAGTCGCCGAAGAGTCGGGTCATCTCCCGAGACAATTACAACCTCACGACAACTGTTGGCGAATGCCACGAACGCGTCGTCGAAGGCCGCGTCCGAACCGTAATGGTCTCGATGGTCGGTGTCGATATTCGTGATCAGTCCGATCGATGTCGGATAAACGAGGAAGGACCCATCCGATTCATCGGCTTCGATGACGAATTCGGCGTCAGTACCTTGCCCGAACGATGTGCCAATGTTTGTCAAAACGCCACCATTGACAAACGACGGAGAGCGACCGACATGGCGAAGTCCCGTCACAATCATCGCCGTCGAGGTAGTTTTCCCGTGGGCTCCCGCCACCGACAACACCCGATGGTTGCGAACAAGCCACGCCAGAGCAAGTGACCGATGCACCACGCGAAGTCCGTTGTCGATCGCCCAAACCAATTCAGGATTGTCCGCCCACAGCGCTCCGGTAACCACGACCGTATTGGCATCACGCACCGACACCGGTTCGTGTCCAATCTGAACGTCTATTCCCTGTGCCCGAAGGTCCGTCACTGTGCGGGACTCAGAACGGTCCGAGCCGGTGACAACAATGCCCTTCTCGCGAAACATGCGGGCAATGCCGCTCATGCCGCTTCCGCCGATCCCGATGAAATGGACCCGGCCGAGTTCGTCGGGGAGTTCAACCGTCAAGTCGGGCACAATCACGACTCAACCCTAAGCCCGTGTCGCGGCGAGCGCTGCGAACACGATGTTTGTGAGTCGCTCGGCACCATTTCGAATACCCGTAGCAGTCGCTCGGCTCGACATCGCGTCGCGTTGTTTGTTGTTCGACAACAAGGGAATCAGTGTGCCACGCACCCACTCCGCGCTGAACTCAGCGTCCCGACAGAGGATTGCGCCTCCCGCCGAGACGAGGTCACGAACGTTCAATTCCTGCTCGCCGTTACCAACCGGATAGGGCACAAATACCGACGGAATGCCCAGTCCCGCCAGTTCACTGACCGTGGCGGCGCCAGATCGAGCGACAACGAAATCTGCGGCCGCCAACGCAAGATCCATTCGATCGCAATACGGAAGTGCGCGATAACCCTGAATTTGTGGGTCGATAAAATTTCGTGTTTCGCCCACAGTGTGAATGATTTGCCAACCGGCTTTCCTCACATCGGCTGCCGTCTCGGCCACGGTCGCGTTGATTCGCGCCGCGCCCGTCGATCCACCTGTTACCAGCAAAACCGGGCGATTAGCGGCGAGTCCGAAGTGGCGAAGGGCCTCAGAACGCGTTGCGGTGCGGTCAAGAGTGGCAATTTCGGTTTGGAGCGGCATTCCCGTTAGTTGTGAATGGGGAAGTGGCGTGTCCGGGAAGGTCACCGCGACGTATTTAGTCAACCGCGCCCCCCATACCGGGAAGAGCGTTAGCTTCGTGAATAACGAGCGGAATACCGGACAGTCGGGCTGCTACATAGGCGGGTGCCGCGGCGTATCCTCCGAACCCCACCACGATGTCCACCCCTCGTGACGCGATTATCATCCTTGACTGACGTACCGCGCGAATAAACCGAGCAGGAAACGTGAAGGCAGAAAAATTTAGCCGACGCGGAAACGGGATTCGTTCGATTGTCAGCAATTCGTATCCCCGAACAGGTACCAATCTCGATTCCAGCCCCCCTGCAGTGCCCAGAACTAGAATCGTTGAATTCGGTTCTTGTGTGCGAATCGCATCGGCGGTGGCCAACAATGGATTGACGTGACCCGCTGTCCCCCCGCCCGCGAGCAGATATACGGTCATCCGAGACGTTCCTCGTGCCGTATGCAACTGATCAATACACCGATCGCAAGAAAGTTTGCCACCAGTGCAGAGCCGCCGGAAGAAATGAACGGCAGCGGGACTCCGAGGACTGGGAGCAGGTTGAGGACGACGGCGATATTGACAAATGCCTGACCGACAATCCACACAAAAACACCACCGATCAGCACGCGCGTCAACGGCTGAGGAAATTCGCGAATCAACCGAATCAGCGTGACAGCGAGGGTAACGAAAAGCACGATCAAGGCAATCGCTCCCACCATTCCCAATTCTTCGCCCACAATCGCAAAAATGTAGTCAGAATCCGCATGAGGAAGCCACGACCATTTTGCTCGTGAGCTACCGGGGCCGAGTCCGAATAGCCCTCCGGACGATAGGGCCCACAGCCCGTGCATCGTCTGCCAACACACGGTCTCGTATTGCTCGGGAGTGCATCCTTGGATCCACGCCTCGAATCGAGCACCACGGTTTGACCCTCCGACGTTAATGAGCGCGAAGGCGGCCAGTGCCGCCATGGCCGCGAGGGTCCAAATCGTGCGAGAAGGCATACCCGCGAATGCAAGCATTCCCAAAACGATGAGACCCATAATCACGGTCGTGCCCAGGTCACCGCCCAGACCGACCATTCCAATCGGGACCCCAACCCAAATCAATGGTTGAACCCAGCGCTGAAGTGGCTCATCGAGCATGTGCTCGTTGTCATGAATCCACGAGGCAAACCACACAATCACCGCCAATTTGAGGAATTCTGAGGGCTGAAAAGAGAAAAACCCGATGTCGAGCCAGTTCCGGTTGCCGCCATATTCTGTGCCGACTGTGAGAACCGCGAATTGCAAGACGAAACCGAGACCGACGAACCAGTTTCTTCCATTGCTCCAGAACGACACTGGCCACCGTGCGATGGTGACGCATGCGGCCCCACCGAGTACTGCACTCGCCAACTGCATGAAACCATCAGCGAAGAAATTTCCCCCATTGCTCAAGCCACTTGTCACGGATGACGCCGACAGCACCATGAATACTCCGCAAACCGACAACAGGACTGTCACAGCAATGAGCATCGAGACGATGGGCGAGTCCGCCTCGAACGGGTTTCGCAGTTGGAGGCGGCGGAACCGCTGACTAGTCATCCGTCAAACCAACCTGAGCGCGCACCGCCGCTTGGAATTGACGCCCACGGTCCGCGTAATCATCAAATTGATCCATCGATGCGGCCGCGGGTGCCAGCAGCACCGTGTCTCCCGGTGACGCATTCCGTGCCGCCGCTGAAACAGCAGCGTTCATGACGTCATCCGCGACGATTTCGATAAACGGCACATCGGGCGCCCATTCTGCCATCACGCGACGTGGCTCATCTCGATCGACTCCGATGGCGATGACCGCACGAAGTCTTGATCGGTGCGCCTGCACCAACTCATCAATCTGCGTTCCCTTGAACATCCCTCCGACAATCCAGACCAGCGACGGGAATGCTCGAAGCGATGCATTCGCCGCATGCGCGTTGGTCGCTTTCGAATCGTCGACCCACGTCACACCGCCGTGTTCGGCTACCGTCTCACACCGGTGGTGGTCGAGTTGGAAAGAATCCAGCCCCGCGGCCACATCGGCTGCGGACGCCCCAACAGACAGTGCCATTCCTGATGCAGCGAGGATATTGAGAATCATGTGGGGTGTCGCAAAGCCGAGTTCCGAAAGGTGATCTACAGTCGTCAATTCCTGGGCGTTATTCCGCCGATCGGACACAAAGGCGCGGTCGACCAATATGCCGTCAATTGTTCCCAATTCGCCGGTGTCTGGAGTGACCAGACCGAAGCCAATTGCCTCGCATCCCTCTTCGACATTCGCGTCGCGCACAAGGGCCTCGGTCGCCGGGTCGATACGGCTATAGAACACCGACTTGCGAGTGTTGTGATACACCGCGCCTTTCACAGCGCGGTATGCCTCGAAAGAGCCATGCCAATCGAGATGGTCGTTCGCAATGTTGAGACACGCGCTGGCAACGGGGCGAAGCGCGCCTTCTCCGCCGGTGGGCAACCAGTGCAATTGAAAACTAGAAATCTCCACGACGAGGAATTCAAAACCCGTGGGGTCGCGAACAGCATCCAGGACGGGTACACCGATGTTGCCAACCGCCGCAACCCGGAACCCTGCTGTCGATAAAAAGTGTGCCGCGAGCTGGGTCGTTGTGGTCTTTCCGTTCGTCCCTGTGATGAGGATCCACTCAGAGGTCAACACTTTGTCTCGAATTCGCCAGGCGAGTTCGATGTCACTCCAAATTTGGATTGTTCCCGTGGCTGCCCACATCACGATCGGATGTTGAGGCGAAATGCCCGGACTCACGACAATCAGGTCGGGCGCGAAGTCGGCTGCTAACGGGACCATGTTGTTCTGGTCCGGTTCTATTGCATACGCGACTCCGATTACGTCAAGAATCGCGGTGTGCTCGTCCGAGGCGCTTGCGCTCACAACGAACGTTTCACACCCCAACTCCCACAGCGTGTCCGCGACGGAAAAACCAGTTACGCCCAGTCCCACAACGAGGACCTTGAGACCCTTCCAATCAGCGTTCCAGCTCGTCAGCCCGACTAAACGGGACACTACTGGCTCGCCCATTCCAGGTAGAACAAACCGACACCTAAACCGACTCCGAGCGTCGCGATCAACCAGAAGCGAACAACGACAGTTATCTCGGCCCAACCCTTTAGTTCGAAGTGGTGATGAAGCGGACTCATAAGAAAAATCCGCTTTCCCCTCGTCAATTTGAAGTAAGCCCGCTGAATGATGACCGAACCCGCCACGATCACGAAAATCGCGCCGATGAGAATGATGAGGAGTTCGGTTCGGGTCAAAATGGCGAGGGCGGCAATCGCACCGCCGAGACCGAGCGACCCGGTGTCCCCCATAAAAATTTGAGCGGGTGTTGTGTTCCACCACAGAAACCCGACTGTGCTCGCAGCGATGGCGGCAGCAATGGCAACTAGGTCAAGAGAGTCTCGAGCCTCGTAACACTTGTACGCCACTTCGGGGTCCAGGGCAGAGCCAAAACATGACTGATTAAATTGCCAGAAGCCGATGATGACGTAGGAGATTATGGCAAGAATCGCGCTTCCGGATGCCAAGCCGTCCAATCCGTCAGCAACGTTGACACCGTTCGCCGTAGAGATGACGATGAGGTTGGTCCACAACACGTAAAGGACGACGCCGACGATTCCACTGATGACGGCGAAGTCGAGCCACGCTATGTCTCTCACCGCGCTGACCGCCATCGAGGCGGGGGTGATTCCGTTCTCATCGGGAAAATTGATGGCAAGAAGGGCAAAAACCGTAGCAACGATCGCCTGTCCGAGAACTTTCGCCCAGCCCCCGAGACCGAGACTTCGCTGTTTTCGAATCTTGGTGAAGTCGTCGATGAATCCGACAATTCCCATTCCTGTCATCATCAGAATGACGAGAAGGCCGCTGAGGGTGGGCGCATCCTGCTCGACCAGGTGCCCGAGCGCGTAGCCGACACTTGCCCCAAGAATGATGACGATTCCGCCCATTGTCGGCGTTCCACGTTTGGTGTGGTGGCTTTGTGGCCCGTCGTCGCGAATCAACTGACCCCAGCCGAGGCGAATAAACAGTCGAATGAAGACCGGTGTCATGAAAAGCGAAAACGCGAGGGCGAAACTAGCGCCAAAGAGTACAGACCTCATGGTCGATCCCCCTTCAGTCGCTCGACTATTTCGCCAAGCGACGTATCCACTCCGCCGGTCACAAGAATCGCTACCCGGGGGCCGCGAAGACTCGTAATCTCATCGTAGGCGCGTGCCACGTCAGAAACGGGGATTGACTCTCCATCCCACGACCCTTCGTGTTCGGCCGCACGGTGCATACCATGGGCTTTCTCCCCCACCACAACGAGGTGATGAATGTTGAGCCGAACGTTGACACGCCCGAGAGCGTCCAAGTCGTCGGCAACGTTTTCTCCGCCAAGTAGTCCTGCGACATGAACCGTGTCAAAACCATTGATTCGATATTCCGCTAGCGCTCGCTGTGCATGTTTCACCGCATCAAAATCGGTGGCGTCGTGGGCGTCGAGAAGTATCGTGCCGTCGGCGAGCGCCACGACATCCATCATGCCCAACCGGCTTCGGCCAGGGCGGAGCGAGCAAGTTCGCGGGCGGAATAACGAGTCCGCTCCCCTCGAATATCCCGGTAATCCTGGTGTCCTGGGCCTGCCCACAAAATGGAGTCTCCATCTCGCGCAAGAGAAACGGCGAGCCGAATCGCATTCTCGGGCGGCGATTCTTCGAAAATTTCGGGTCCATGAGCAACCGATCGGGCCGCATCCAACAATTGCGCTCGAATGGATGCGGGGTCTTCGAATCGAGGGTGATGATCCGTGATGATGAGGATGTCACACCCCTCGGCGGCGACCCGTGCCATATCAAATCTCTTCGACGCGTCGCGGTCTCCATCCGCACCGAAAACCATGATCGTGCGACCTGGCGTGAAACGCCGAACGGCCGAGAGTGTGTGTTCAAACGCGTCGGGTGAATGCCCGAAATCGACGTAAACATTGGGGCCCTTGTCACCCGACACCTTTTCGGTGCGCCCCGGCAAATAGGTTTGAATTCCGTTGTCCCGTTCCAGAGCCGCGGCGATGGCATCAGGTTCGTATCCCGCCTCAATCAGCATGACCAGGGCAAGCCCAGCATTCGCAGCCATGTGGTGACCGATGACCGGTTCACGTGTCGAAATGGACACACCGTCCACCGACGTCAAGCGAAACGCCGTGAAAGCCGGGTTGTCCTCCGTCACCTCAACCTGCCAGTGAGCGGACGGATCACCTGTTGACGAAATTGTCGTGACGGGAATGTGTGATTCGTCAACGATCCGGTGCCCCCACGGTGTGTCGAGTGAGACAACTCCACGACGGGCGACGTCGGGGGTGAAGAGCCCGCGCTTTGCGCGGAAATAGTCGTCCATGTCGGAATAGTCGTCGAGGTGGTCATGTGAGAGGTTGGTGAACCCGACGACATCAAACCTGATTCCAGAAACACGATTGTGGGTCAACGCCTGAGCGGAGACTTCGATTACGACCGCGCGCACAGCGGCTTCTTTCATTCGGGCAATAAGCGCGTGCAATTCGCTGGCCTCGGGCGTCGTCAATCTTGAGACGTAAATCTCCCCCGCGATATGGCGCTCTGCTGTTGTCGACAAACCCGTTGTGAGCCCAATTTGCCGCAACACCCCATCAAGCAAATAGGCCGTTGACGTTTTCCCATTGGTGCCGGTAATTCCAAAAAATTGTGGAGCATCGTCATCGGTCCGATAAACCCACCGTGCGATGTCGCCGAGTGACGCGCGTGGTGATTCGGCGATAACTAAGGGCAATTCGCACTCTGCCGCAATTAGCGCACCGTCTTCGTCCGTGAGAATGGCGACTGCACCGTTTTTACGTGCATCGAGGGCGAATTCGGCACCGTGGCGATTCGCACCGCGCACTGCAACAAAAATGTCGCCAGATATCACCTCTCGAGTCATCACCGTCAGTCCAGAAACTTCCACACCACGCAGGTTGCCGATTGACTTAAGCCCGAGCTCTGACACCAAGAGTTCAAGTGACCGCGGGCTAGCATGTTCGGGCCGAATCACCGGTGGGATGTTTCCAGTCACGCGTCGACTTCCTTCACCATTCGATCGGCCAATTCTCGGCCCTCCCCGTGGACGGCGGAATCCGATAGTACTTGAGCGTTTGCCCCATGAGTGTAGCGAACGAGGTGGCTGCCGCGAGGGAAGTTCGTTCGAATTGAGGCAATCCAAAGGTAACAACAATGGCGAACTGTGGATTCTCAGCGGGGGCAACGCCGGCCACTGAGATTATTCGGTCATCGGTGTATGCGCCGTTTCGTGCCACCTCGGCCGTTCCCGACTTGATGGCAATGCGATACCCGGGGACACCGACCAAGGTTTTCAAAAACCCATTTTTGGCCACCGTTTCCATCATGGAAATGGTTTGATCCGCAGCGTCGGCCGAGACAACCTGCACCCCCTCCGTTGTTGGCTGGTCGATCACCGTTCCGTCTGGCTTCTCACAGCCGGAAATCAATGTCAGCGGTTTGCGAATCCCGTGGTTTCCCAGGGTTTGATAGGCACTCGCAATTTGTGCACTCGTCGTCGTAATCCCTTGACCAAAGATTTCGGTGTATTGGGTGACGTTGTCAACGACATCCGGAGCTGCAATAAATCCCGCGTCCTCACCGAGGAAACTAACCGCCGTCTTCTGTCCAATTCCGAACGAACTGAGAATGTCGAATCGCGCTCGTTTATTGAGTTTGTTGGCCATCACGTTCATGCCGATGTTTGATGAATTGAGGAGAATCCCCGTCGTGGTCCACCGTTCCGTTCCATGGGCGAATGAATCGACAATGTATTTTCCGTCTCCGACGGGAAACCGTCCCGGTACCGTGAACCCATCCAAAGGATCAAGCAGTCCTTGGTCGATCATTGAGGCGACCGTAATTGGTTTGACGACTGACCCCGGTTCATAGGGAGAAGAAAAAAGTCGCGCCCCCATGTCATCAACCCTGGAGCCGTCAACGTTGTTGGGATCAACGCTTGGCCAATCAGCCGCGGCGAGAATGTGGCCGTCGTTGATTCGAACAATAAGAGCAGTTGCCCACGCCGCCCCTAATTCTTTTCCGCGCGCGCTCACCACTTTTTGAGAAAACCATTGCAAATCCGAATCAATCGTGAGGTGAATCGTTCCCCCGTCGATTGGTGGGATTTGCTCGAGCGTTGAGCCAGGAATTCGTATTCCATCGCGTCCTTTGGCATAGGTCAGGAGACCATTAGTTGCCGCCAAACACGAATCCTTGGACAGCTCGATGCCCGCGAGTGGGCCGTCCGTACCCATGAAACCAACCAGGTTGCCGCCTACCGCTCCACGCGGATACGTTCGAGTTGGACGCAGATCGTAATAGACCCACGGGATACCAAGGCCTTGGATCTGGCGCAGTATCGAAATCGTCACACCCTTCACCAAATAAGCGAAGTCGGCGGCAGGATCCTTCGCGATCTCTGCACGCAACAGTGAAACTTTGGTCCCGGTTAGCTTGGCAATTTCTGTGAGGGCTTCTTCCACGGTGACCGTCGCCCCGTCCCGGAGAAAATCAGCCGTGTATCTCGGTGACGCCGTGATGTCGTAGCGGTCGACCGTAGAGGCAAGCACTATTCCGTTCGCGTCGACAACATCACCTCGCACTCCATAAAGAACGCGTGAGATGGTCCGGTGGGCTTCTGCCTCGGCATTGAGCCTGCCCGCGTCCACGACTTGAATGACAATCAATCGTCCAATAAAGAACGCCGCCACAAGGAACACCGATCCAAGCAAAAATCCGACCCGTCGCGAAAACTCTGAGGAACGATGCATTCCGTCCGCTCCTCCTCGGTCAATTTCAGTGAGTGTTCGGCGCAGGAATTCCTGTCGTCGAGGTCACGGTCGTTCGGGTCTTCACCGAGTCTGCCTGAGGAGATACTCTCTCCACTGATGCCACGCCCTGAGCGGTGGACTTAGGTATCAGGGTGGATTCTAGAGAGTTTGCAATGTCTGTGCGGTCAAGCGACTCCTGCCCTGCCACGTAAGGGTTCCCCCACACCTTGCCATCACTGATTCGGAGATAGGCAGGTCGTGCGTTGGAAATCATCCCAAGACTTTGCGCCACCGAAGACAAATGCTGCGGTGAATTGAGCACATTGAGTTGTTCGCCGATGAGTTGTGCGTCTCGTCCCAAATCTTGACTTTCGTGGGCTTTGGCAGCTATCGCATAAGCGTTTGCATCGATTGCGACGGACAGCACGAGTCGTCCGACAGTCAGAAGCACGAACGACATAACGATAATTGTGACGTTTCGACCAGAAAAGATTGATCGAATCTTCGCTGCTGTCGTCGGCACGGGTAATGCACGAACCGGGGAAACAGGACGAAGGTGGGGCGTTGCGTGGCGAGATCCCGGTTCAATCGGACGCCTCACCGCATAGTGCGGTGAATAGGCTGGCTGGGTCAACATAGTCATGCGGCGGTGTCCAATCGTTCGATCGCCCGAAATTTCACGGACGCAGCGCGAGAATTTCGGGAAATCTCGGCCGTGCTGGCGATTCGTGCACCCGAGAAAACCAATCGATACCCGGCGCGAAGCGAGGCGGGAACGACGGGCAATGAGTGGGGCGCTGTTGACGTACTGGCTGCGGCAAACGCGATCTTGACGATGCGATCTTCGAGGGAGTGATAGGACAACACGAGTAGGCGACCACCCACGGCGAGAGCAGACAATGCGTTCTCGATCGCGATACGAAGAATCGACAGTTCACCGTTCACTTCGATGCGGAGGGCTTGGAAAACGCGTTTTGCCGGGTGTCCCGAATTTTTGAACGCATACGGCGTTGCGTCGTTCACGATTCGAACCAAATGTTCACTTCGCGTGATTGGTCTCTCCCGTCGTTCGGACACGATCGCGCGGGCATATCGGGGAGCCAACTTTTCTTCGCCAAATTCTCGGAAAATTCGAATGAGTTCGGCTTCGTCGTATTCGCGAAGAATGTCGGCCGCCGTCTGTCCCGTCGTTTGGTCCATTCGCATGTCAAGCGGTGCATCGACGGCATAGGCGAAACCTCGTTCGCGTTCATCGATCTGCATGGAAGAAATTCCGAGATCAAGCAAAATCGCGTTCGCGGAGGTGTGGCGGGAGGTCGCGAGCGCTTCGGTGATGTGGTCGTAGGTGGTGTGAACCCCGATGAAACGAGGACCAAATCCCGCAAGTCTCTCGCTAGCACGTCGAAGTGCGGATGTGTCTCGATCAATTCCTACTACCGTCGTATTCGCAAAACGCGTGAGAATTGCCTCGCTGTGTCCGCCGAGACCCAGTGTTCCATCGACGACTACGGAATTGCCGTGAGATAGAACAGGTGCCAATGCATCGAGGCATTCATCGAGAAGTACTGGTGTGTGTGTCGGAGTGTTCACAGTATTCCGGTGGTCGCGATGATCCGATTCCCTTCCGTTACCTGCCGTGGGGAAGAACTTCAGGTACGGCGGGGAGTCGCATCATCGCGCTAAAAGAGTCCCGGAATCACCTCCTCCTCGGTATCGCTGTATGCCTGTTCCTTTTCGGCGTAGTAAGTGGCCCACGTATCGGCCGCCCAAATCTCTGCGCGACTTCCGACACCGATTACGACCAGGTCTCGGCCAAGCGCCGCGTACTCGCGGAGCTGTCCGGGAATCATGACGCGGTTTTGTTTGTCCGGTGTTTCGTCACTTCCCCCCGACAGCAACAAGCGCGAGTAGTCGCGCGCGACTTTGCTCGAAATGGGTGCGGAAGACGCGGATTCAAGGAGTCCCTGGAAAGTTGCACGCGGGAATACGTAAATGCACCGTTCTTGGCCACGGGTGAGGACGATGCCGCCAGCGAGTTCGTCACGAAACTTGGCGGGCAGGATGACGCGTCCCTTGTCGTCGAGCTTGGGTTCATAGGTTCCGAGCAACATGGCCGCCTCCTTCCCGCTGGCTTCACTAACTGGTGTTTGTTCTACTTTACTCCACTTTACTCCACTTTACCCCATAATGCTCCACTTTGAGCAAAATTTTTGCCATTTTGTTTGCGTGATTCTTGACAGAGCGCAACAAAAAACCCGGCCGCAGCCGGGTTTGATACGGAACTAGTCCTTAAAGATCGCCGTCGAGGCGGCGTTCCCAACGATCCGCGAGTTTGGAATCGGAGCGAGGCTTCGATACCGGGCGCGCTTCGCCACGACGATTCACAGTCAAAGTCGCGCCGACCATCATCACGACAAATCCCGCGACACCGAGTACCGGAAGTTGGGTTGCCACGCCAGCGAGCAATACGCCGACCCCGGCTACAAGGACAAGTATCCCGATGGTGATCAAGGTCGGGTTCGCACGGCGAGGCGAGGGATTGACGACATCGGCATTCGAGCCAGAGAGCTGTCGTTCCATCTCTTCGAGTACGCGACGTTCTTCGTCAGA
>JAHEFZ010000023.1 GCA_024639935.1 Microbacteriaceae bacterium | reverse complement strand
GCGCATAACGTTGAATGGGTGATCATTGCAGTTGTCGTTCTCACGTCGCTGCCGTTTCCGATCGAGTTTTTGAGAAACTACATCAAACGCCGACGGGCTCGGTAACAGCCACTTCGACCGGGGCTGTTACCTGGGCACGGCCATGTTCCTTCGCGATCAGTGCGGGCTCGGCCAAGCGTTCGAACCCGCAGTGCTTGGATGTGCGGCCAAAGCCACTCGTAACCCCACGAACCTTTCGACTCCAGAACGGAAAGACGTCACGTCCGAGCCATGTCAGGAATGAAAGGGGGCCGAGCCGAAGGCGCCCTGTCAGGCGCGGTGTTTCATCACGCTCGCTCAGCCCGAGTTCGGCGGCGACTTCATTCGTGACTCGAACGTGGCCATTCGTGGAGAAGTGAACGAGGTCGCTTGCCCAGTAATCGAGTCGTTCGAATTCACGCATGGAATGCACATCCACCACGGGTGCCCCGAACTCAGAACCGATCCCTTCAATGATGTTCGACATCTGTCGCGAGCGACCGATCATGAGCTTGGCGAGTGAGGTGTGAGCCGGACGAACGGTGTTGATCAGAACGACGTGGGCGCCGACGTCATAAAGTCTCGCGAGCGCGCCGCGCAACAAAGGGCCAATCGCTTTCTTCCTCCACGGGAGCCACGAAAGGTCATTCGCGCCGGTCATGATCGTGACGAGGTCGGGTTCAAGTTCAAGTGCTCGCTCGAGCTGAGCGGTCAAGATGTGCAAACTATTCGAGCCGCGCAGAGCTAGGTTCGCAAAATCGAACGAATGGCCTGCCGCCTGGGCCTCACGAGCAAGCAATGTGGCCAGTCGATCCGCCCAACCCTTATCGCGCCTATCGTTATCGAAGCCAGCGTCACCGAGACCCTCGGTGAGCGAGTCACCCATTGCGACATAACTTCGATAAAGGAACTTGCTCACGACTAAACCAAAACCTCAATCGGATTGTGCTCGAGGTTTCGACCCAGCGCGATGACCTTCCACCCGGCCTCTTGCCACTGACGGTAAGGAAGAATGTTTCGTCCGTCGATGACCAACTTGTTTTTCGCCAGGGCGCCCAGCTGCCATGCGTCGGCCAGTGCATACTCGCGCCACTCCGTTCCAACAACGACGAGGTCGGCACCGGCTACAGCTTCTGCCACACTCTCAGCGACGCCGACGTTGGGGTACATGCGGCGCACATTCTCAACGGCCTTCGGATCGTGAATAACAACGTGAGCGCCAGCTGCCCACAGCAGTTCAGCCACCGCCATAGCCGGCGAATCGCGTATGTCATCCGTCTCAGGCTTGAAAGCCGCGCCGAGCATCGCGACGCGACGATTGGTCAGGTCGCCAAGTTCTTCGCGAGCGATGTCAACAACTCGACGGCGACGGCGCAGGTTGATGTCTTCGACCTGCGCGAGGAAGGAGACGGACTGCTCGAGTCCCAGGTCGGCGGCACAGGCCTGAAATGCTCGAATGTCTTTCGGGAGGCATCCTCCGCCGAATCCGATTCCCGTTTTCAAGAACTTGTTTCCAATCCGCTCGTCGTAACCGATTGCTTCTGCCAGGAGAACAGCGTCTGCTCCTACTTGCTCAGAGATTTCGGCCATCGCGTTGATGAACGAAATCTTTGTTGCGAGAAAGGAATTCGCCGCGACTTTCACCAGCTCGGCCGTCTTGCTATCAACCTTGACAATCGGGATATTGACGGCGGCCATGGGCTCATACATCTGTCGCAACAGCGCTTCGCTGTGAGGGTCATCGACACCGATGACGATACGGTCGGGGGTCAGAGTGTCTTTGAGTGCGGTTCCCTCGCGAAGAAACTCAGGGTTCCAAGACATGTAGGGCTCGAAAGAAACGTGCGCGGCGAGCCGAGATTTGAGCTTTTCGGCTGTCCCAACGGGAACGGTCGACTTGCCCACCACGATCGCGTTCGCCCGAAGGAACGGCGCCAGGTTGTCAATCGACGACTCGAGGTAGCGCAAATCGGCGCCGAGCCCCGTTCGCGACTGGGGTGTGCCGACACAAAGAAGGAACACATCCACATCGACGCTGGTGTGAATGTGTTCGGTTTGGAACCGGAGGCGGCCGGTGGTCTGCGCCTCGACGAGTGCTTCGTCAAGACCGGGCTCGAAGAAGGGAACACGACCCGCACGCAGGGCATCCACTTTGGCCTGATCAGGGTCGATGCCGATGACGTCGTGGCCGACGAGTGAGAGAGCGACCGCGGTAGTCGCTCCAAGATATCCAAGACCGATGACTGCAATATTCATGCTCACGAGTTCAACGGTAGGAAACCCGGCGGGGCGAACTTGCCAAAACACAGCCCGTTCACCAAGCCTTGCCGCAAGGTTTGCCTGCGTGCTACCCGGCGGCGCTCTCCGTTTGCTCGCCCGTCACTCAGCGGTCACTCTGTGAAATCGAGCGGATGCTCGCAGCAATAGAATGGTCGAGGTCGTTTGGTTCCTCCACGAATCAAACGCCACTGGAGAATTCGCCTAGTGGCCTATGGCGCACGCTTGGAAAGCGTGTTGAGTGAAAGCTCTCAGGGGTTCGAATCCCCTATTCTCCGC
>JAHEFZ010000011.1 GCA_024639935.1 Microbacteriaceae bacterium | reverse complement strand
TTTTCGATAATGGTGACATTCCCCAACAGGGAACGTTCGATTGTCGCTCGCCCCGCGCGGAGGTGTGATTCGGTCAGAACGATTCGTGGCGCAAAAGCGACGAAGCCGAGCAGTCCGCATGCATAGAACGTGACCGCCGCAACATAACCCGCGACGATGTTGATTGGTGCGAGCATGCCAAATCCCATGGGGATGACAACGAGAAGTGCGAGGTGAAACGACCACGACGGGGTGAGGGATTCTTGGTAACGAACCATGTAACCATTCGACCATGCATTACCCTGAACGAATGACACCCGAGGTTCTCATTGTTGGCCCGCCCCCTCTGTACGCCCATCCGGGAGACGCCGGTGCCGACCTAGTTGCGACCAGTGGCGTCACGCTGGCTCCCGGTGAACGCGCCGTCGTACCCACGGGGATTTCCATCGCACTACCGGATGGCTTCGTCGCATTCGTCATGCCACGATCTGGATTGGCGGCCAAACACGGCATCGGTCTCGTGAACTCACCGGGCACCATCGACGCGGGGTACCGTGGAGAAATCTCTGTCGTCATGATTAATACCGACTCGGTCGAATCGTTTTCCGTGGCAGTCGGTGACCGCATCGCACAACTCGTTATTCAACCCGTAGTTAGAGCGCGCTTTGTTTCTGTCGAGGAACTCCCGGGCACCGCCCGCGGGACGGGCGGATTCGGGTCCACCGGATTGTCGGGAACACGCTCGTGACGACGAAGAGCGCTCCCGCTGACCGCGAGTTCAACGGTCCTTTCGATATCTCGGAAGTGAGCGCAGTACAGCCGTTTATCGACCTCGGTGCAATCAAGGTCACGCCGCGACCCGGGCTGCAATTGAAACTAGACATTGAGGAGTCGACAAAACGTCTTATCTCGGCAATTTTCGATATCGATGGTTCGACACTGCACGTCCAAGTTTTCGCCGCGCCTCGTAACGAAGGGCTCTGGAACGAAATCAGGGAGCAGCTTGCCGCTCAGGTTGTCAAACAGGGCGGCAGGGCAGAACACGTCGTCGGCCCGTTCGGCCCGGAAGTTCGGGGCGTCGTTCCGACAGCGGATGGCGCACAACGCCTCGTCAGGTTTGTCGGTGTGGACGGTCCGAAGTGGTTCCTGCGAGGGGTCATTTCAGGTCCAGCAGCGGAAGCAGGTCTAAACGCGATGTACGTCGAGGAAGTGTTCCGAAGCATCGTCGTCGACCGCGGCACCGAACCACTTCCTCCACGTGAATTGCTGACACTCCGCGTACCTCCTCAGCCGGGGGTTATCGCGTGACGAATCCGCTCACAAGAGGCGAGTCGGCGGCAAAGCTCACCGCGCTCGTTTCGAGCGAGACGTTGACGGCTGGCAACCTCTTCAGCGCAGTCGGGGGGGTCCGGGGAGTCATCGAATCGACGGCACCAGGTTTCTTGTTTTTAGTTGTTTTCACGGCGACGCGACAACTCTTCCCTTCCGTGATTGCGCCCGTTGCGGTTGCTGTCGGGATTCTGCTAACACGGCTGGTTCAACGCCTTCCGGTGCTGCCGGCAGTGTCAGGGGGAATTGGAATCGCACTGAGCGCTGGGTTCGCACTGTGGACTGGTCGAGCAGAAGACAATTTCGTTGGTGGTTTCATCATTAACACGATTTCGATGGCGGTGATGGTGTTGTCTATCGTGATTCGGCGTCCGTTGATCGGGGTCGTGACGAACTTGTTGGTCCCGGAAAGCCCCGCGAGCACCACCCCCGTTGTGCGTCGAGCCGCCTATCTCGCCACCGCGGTGTGGGCCTGCTTCTTCGGACTCCGTTTGGTGGTCCAGGTTCCGCTGTATTTGACGCATGCAACCGCCGCTCTGGCGGCGACCAAACTGCTCATGGGTGTCCCGCTGTATGCAGCACTGCTGTGGGTGACATGGCTGATGATGCGTTCCACGCTTTCCGTGGCTGCCCGCTAGGTGAGCGTGCTGGATTAGGATGGGGGAGTTATCCCCTGTAAGGAGTAGTTCGCTGTGAGCATTGATTCGTTTGGTTCTAAAGCCACCCTTTCCGTGGGAGACCGTGAATACACGATTTTTCGTCTCGACGCCGTCGACGGCTCTGAGCGACTCCCCTATAGCTTGAAAATTCTTCTCGAGAACTTGCTTCGCACTGAGGACGGCGCAAACATCACTTCCGAGCAGATTCGAGCCCTCGGCAATTGGGACGCGAATGCTGAGCCACATACCGAGATTCAGTTCACTCCCGCACGTGTTGTGATGCAAGACTTCACCGGCGTCCCGTGCATTGTTGACCTCGCGACAATGCGCGAGGCGGTCGCCGAACTCGGTGGTGACCCCGAAAAAATCAACCCTCTTGCTCCCGCAGAACTCGTCATCGACCACTCGGTCATCGCCGATCTGTTCGGTCGTGAGGATTCGTTCGAACGAAATGTCGAAATCGAATACGAGCGAAACGGCGAGCGTTACCAATTCCTTCGGTGGGGCCAAACGGCGTTCGATAATTTCAAGGTTGTTCCGCCCGGCACCGGAATTGTTCACCAAGTAAACATCGAGAACCTCGCGCAGGTCGTGTACACCAGGGCCGCTGACGGCGAGAATCTCGCCTTCCCCGATACCTGTGTTGGCACGGATTCCCACACCACCATGGTGAACGGTATCGGCGTGCTTGGTTGGGGTGTCGGCGGAATCGAGGCAGAAGCGGCCATGCTCGGACAACCTGTTTCGATGTTGATTCCGCGAGTCGTCGGCTTCAAGCTCACGGGTGACATCCCACCGGGAATCACGGCCACAGACGTTGTCCTCACCATCACCGAAATGCTTCGCGCGCACGGTGTTGTCGGGAAATTCGTCGAGTTCTACGGCGAGGGAGTCGGACAGGTTCCACTCGCGAATCGCGCGACGATCGGAAACATGAGTCCAGAATTCGGATCCACCGCTGCGATGTTCCCCGTTGACCAGGTAACAATCGACTATTTGAGATTGACCGGTCGGCCCGACGAAACGTGTTCACTTGTCGAGTCCTATGCCAAGGCACAAGGGCTGTGGCACAACCCTGAAGTTGAGCCCGTTTTCTCGGAGTACCTCGAACTTGATCTTTCAACCGTCGTACCGTCGATCGCCGGACCGAAGCGTCCGCAGGACCGCATCGAATTGAACAAAGCAAAGCAGACCTTTGCGCAGGACCTCATCGCCTACGGCGCGGGTGTTCCGGCCGAAGTGTCATTGAGTGGAGAACAATTCACCGTGGACAACGGTCACGTCGCTATCGCGGCAATTACCTCCTGTACGAACACCTCGAATCCGTCGGTGATGCTCGCGGCCGGACTGCTCGCGCGAAACGCTGTAGCGAAGGGCCTCGTTACGAAGCCTTGGGTCAAGACAACACTCGCTCCGGGATCCAAAGTAGTGACCGACTACTACGAAAAGGCCGGCCTCATGGACGACCTCGAAGCGTTGGGCTTTTACCTCGTTGGTTATGGCTGCACCACGTGTATTGGCAACTCCGGACCGCTCCTTCCCGAGATTTCTGCTGCGGTCAACGACAATGACCTCGCAGTGACGGCCGTGCTGTCGGGTAACCGCAATTTCGAGGGCCGAATCAACCCCGACGTCAAAATGAACTACCTTGCGTCGCCCCCTCTCGTAATTGCGTACGCACTCGCTGGAACAATGAATTTCGATTTCGAAAAGGATGCGCTTGGTCACGATGCTGATGGGCGGAGCGTTTACCTTGCCGATATTTGGCCATCGGCTGCGGAAGTGCAAAAGACAATCGATTCGTCCATTGACACGGAGATGTTTGTGCGACAGTACGCGTCGGTGTTCGACGGCGATGACCGTTGGAAGTCAATTCCCACCCCGGTAGGCAACGTGTTTGAGTGGGATTCGGAATCGACCTATGTTCGGAAGCCTCCCTATTTCGACGGAATGACGGTGGCAACGTCGCCGGTGACGGACATTTCGGGGGCACGGGTCCTAGCCCTCCTCGGTGATTCGGTAACCACAGATCACATTTCTCCTGCCGGTTCAATCAAGGCGGACACTCCGGCAGGTAAATACCTGCAGTCCCATGGTGTTGACCGTGCTGATTTCAATTCGTACGGGTCCCGACGCGGAAATCATGAAGTCATGATCCGTGGAACTTTTGCAAACATTCGACTCAAGAATCAGTTACTGGATGGGATTGAAGGCGGTTTCACGCGCGATTTCACGTCCGAAGCGGGTGACCAATCGTTTATCTACGACGCGTCGCAGAAATATCAGGAGGCCGGCATCCCTCTCGTGATTCTCGCGGGAAAAGAGTACGGCTCGGGATCCAGCCGCGACTGGGCTGCGAAGGGCACAAGCCTTTTGGGCGTTAAAGCGGTCATTGCGGAATCCTTCGAGCGCATCCACCGATCGAACCTCATCGGAATGGGCGTCATTCCGCTGCAGTTCCCGGTTGGCCACAACGCCGAATCTCTCGGCCTATCAGGGTTCGAGGAGTTCGCAATCACGGGGATTGATGATCTCAATAAGGGAACGACCCCGAAAGTGGTTCGCGTGATTGCGACACCGACGGAACATTCCGCGCCCGGCGCGACACCGATTGAATTCGATGCCGTCGTTCGAATTGACACACCCGGCGAAGCGGATTATTACCGCAATGGCGGAATCCTTCACTACGTTCTGCGATCGCTGTTGTAGACCGCGATGTTGTTGTCTCGAATCTCTTCGCCGAGCGACGTCAGGAAACTGTCGCTCGATGAATGTGAAACGCTGTCGCAGGAAATTCGAGACTTTCTTATCGACTCTGTGTCCGTCACTGGTGGTCACCTCGGACCGAATCTTGGTGTCGTCGAATTGACGGTGGCGCTTCACCGGGTTTTCGATTCTCCGAATGACCCAATCATCTGGGACACGGGTCACCAATCGTACGTTCACAAGATCCTGACCGGCCGACGAGACTTTACCCATCTCCGCGAAGCGGGCGGACTCGCGGGTTATCCGCAGCGCTCGGAATCGGTTCACGACATCGTGGAATCAAGTCACGCATCAAGTTCGCTGTCGTGGGCGGATGGAATCTCCAAAGCCTTCGATATGACGGGTCAGTCAGACCGACATGTTGTCGCAGTCATCGGCGACGGCGCTTTGACGGGGGGAATGACCTGGGAAGCCCTCAACAACATTTCGCACGATAACTCACGCAGACTCGTAGTGGTCGTGAACGACAACGGACGTTCGTATGCGCCCACAATCGGTGGGGTCGCACGATTCCTTTCCGATGTCCGGACTCGTCCGTCTTATAGGACCCTTCACCGGGTTTCTTGGGCAATCACGAAACGACTCGGTGGACCTGCGCGGGCGTTGTATCGAGGCATTCGGGGAGGGATTCACGGTTTCCTCTCACGTTTCACCAATAACGAGGCGTTGTATTCCAACCTCGACATCAAATACATCGGCCCTGTTGACGGCCACAATCTGCGGGATGTTGAACGCGCACTGGAACAAGCAAAGGACTACGGCAGCCCGGTGATTGTTCACGTCATCACCGAGAAGGGACGCGGCTACGAGCCGGCCAGACTCAACGAAGCCGATCAGTTCCACGCAATCGGTGCATTTGATCCCATGACCGGTGAAGAAAACGGCGGTGGCGGACAGTCGTGGACAACGGTTTTCGCGGACGAGCTTGTCGCACTCGCTCGGAAAAACGACACAGTTGTCGGAATCACGGCGGCGATGCTGCGTCCAACTGGACTCTCTGCAATGGCGGAGGTCTTCCCCGATCGCGTCTTTGATGTCGGGATCGCAGAACAACACGCCACCACGAGCGCTGCTGGGTTGGCATTCGGCGGCCTTCACCCCGTCGTCGCGGTTTACGCCACGTTCATGGGTCGTGCCTTTGACCAGGTGCTGATGGATGTTGCGCTTCACAAGGCCGGCGTGACGTTCGTACTTGACCGGTCGGGTGTGACGGGACCGGATGGTGCGTCACATCACGGAATGTGGGATTTGGCCATGTTGCAAATCGTTCCGGGAATTCGAATCGCCGCGCCGCGAGATGCCTCGACCTTGCGTGAAGAACTTGCAGAATCGGTTGCGGTGAACGACGGTCCTACAGTCGTCCGCTTCCCCAAGGGGAATGTGGTAGAGAAAATCCCGGCGCATCGTCGCACCGCTGACGGCGTAGACGTTCTCCGCGAGGATTTACAGCCAGACGTTCTCATCGTTGCGGTCGGTGCGATGGCGTCGCTCGCACTCGATGCCGCCGGGCGACTTGGCGAATCCGGAATTGGCTCCACGGTTGTCGACCCACGTTGGGTTATCCCCGTCGCGTCATCGATTGTCGATTTCGCTCGCGACCATCGAATTGTTGTGTCGATAGAAGACGGAATTCGTGTCGGGGGTGTTGGAACTCGTATCCGACAGGAACTTCGTGAAGCCGGCGTTGACACGGGCGTCGACGAACTTGGACTGCCCGACGAATTTCTCGAACACGACACCCGTGGCAATATTTTGACAAGAGTCGGTCTTACCCCCGACGCAATTGCGTCAAAAATCGTCAGTCAACTGAGTGGATCAACGGTACCCAAGGCGAAACCGAAAAAGCGTTAGGCCCAATGCGACGTCGGGTGAAATAGCCCGCCCGCGGCTCTCACGCTCGATCCACAGGCGTCCAAATATGGCGTCAACCCGCCTATAGCGGCGGGCCAGCCAGCCCCGTTCATCATGCAGAGATCGATGTCGGTAACGTTCGAGACGGCCGAGGTGTCGAGCATCACCCGCACTTCGCGAGCCAAGGAGTCAGCCACGACGTTGTGGATTTCCTCGCCTGAAAGTTGTCGCGTTTCCGAAATAACTGTGGCGAGGTCCTCGCTGACGGAGGCGGATGAGGGTGACATCGTGACCGTCTGCAAAAAGTCGCCGACAAAAAATCTGTCCGGTGCACTTGCCCGTAGCGACTGCAACATTGAAAGTGTGACGTTTCTCCCGATCAGATCGATGAGTGCGAACGGGGTCATGGGAAGCCGAAGTGGTTCTAGGGCCGCAGAGACGTCGTCAATCGGAACACCGGTTTCGATAAGGCGCAACGACTCACCGAGGAATGTGGAAAGGAGTCGGTTGACGACAAACCCCGGCTGGTCAGCAACGATGACAGGGGTCTTCCCCAGTGACTGCGCGATCGAAATCGCCGTTGCCATGGTCTGGTCTGATTGCATATCGGTTCGCACGACCTCGACCAGTTTCATAGACGCGACAGGGTTGAAAAAGTGGATACCAATAACCCTGGTGGGATCCGAAACGAACGTCGCCATGTTCGCAATCGACAAAGACGACGTGTTCGAGGCAATGATGCACTCCGCGGGAACCACAGCGCCCAGTTGTGCAAGCACCCCTTCTTTAACTTTTAGATTTTCGAACACGGCTTCGATGACCAGATTGCAGTCTGCGAAATCGGCGAACGAAAGCGTCAATTCAATGCGCGAAAGAATTTCCTGTTCGGCATCCAAACTCAGAGTGCCTTTTGTCACTCGACTGTTCAGCCACCCCTTGATGCGGTCATGAGCAACGTCCAACTTGTCTTGAGAAATGTCCGTAACGAGGACGCGCCCGGTTCGCGACTCGGCAAAGGCGAGAGCGATTTGACATGCCATGAGACCGGCGCCGACGACACCAACGGTGCTGATATCTAGCAGAGGTGCTGCTGGGGTTCCGCGTGGCGATTTCTGCGCCGCTCCAACCACTCGAAACGCATATAGGCGAGATCGGAACTCGGAGGTAGTCATCAGGTCAGCGAGAGCGGCGTCTTCCGCTTCGAATGATTCGCGTCGTTCGGACGTCAGCGAGTGGTGCAGCACTCGTCGCAAATGGGTGAGGGCCGCAATAGGGTTACCGGGTCGGCCAAGAAAACGAGCGACTGACTCGTCGATGCGGTGACCGCGGGACGCATTCTCGGCGGTGTGGTCTGTGCGGTTGTGGGAGGGAAGAGAATCGATAAACTCGAGGGCGCCGGCGATAGCATTGGGCGCTGTCGCATCGACAATCCCAAGGGAGAGGGCGGATTCGGGGTTAAGGGTTTTTCCCGAAATCGGGTTATCCACCATCACCTGAAGTGCCGAATCGATCCCGATCAGTTGGGGGAGCAGCGTCGCACCACCCCAGCCGGGAATCAACCCCAGTCCGATTTCGGGAAGTCCCAATGCAAGAGGACCGTCCTGCGACACCCGATGGGTACAGTGGAGAGCCAGTTCCAAGCCACCCCCCAGTGCAGTCCCATTGATGGCGGCGATTGTGGGGATTCCGAGGTTTGTCAACTTTGATAGAACCCGGTGCCCCTCTTGGGCCAATTGAAGGGCGTCGCCGAAGTTCCGCGGGCTCGCGAGGGTGTCGAGGTTTGCGCCTGCGCAGAATGTTCTTCCGTGACCCGTCACAACGAGCGCCGCGAAGTCATCCGATTGCGAGGCGACTCGGTCAAGTGCTTCACCGAGACGGTCGAGCCCCCGAGGCCCGAGAGTCGTTGGTCGACGGTCGTCGTGATTAGTCAAGGTCAATACACCGACCCGAGAGCCGGCTGGGCTGCGGACCTCGGTCAACTCGGCAAACGCAGGAAAATCTTCTTCTGGATAGTCGATCATGCTCGGAAGTGGGGATTCTCCCAGACCATTGTTCCCCCTTGGCCAAGACCGACGCACATTGTCGTAATGCCGTATCGAATCGTGTGATTGGTTTCGAATTGTCGAGCGAGTTGAATCGCAAGGCGAACTCCCGAACTCGCTAGGGGATGACCAAACGCGATGGCGCCGCCCCATGGATTTAGGCGTTCCGAGGCTTGATCAATTTCGAAGTGATCGGCGAACGCGAGGACCTGGACGGCGAACGCTTCGTTGATTTCGATCGCGTCGATGTCCGCGATGGAGAGACCTGCTTTGACGAGCGCCTTCTCGGTCGCCGGTATTGGTCCTAGGCCCATCTCGTCGGGTGAAACGCCAGCGAAGGCATAGGAAATCAAACGCATTTTTGGCGCAAGTCCGAAGCGATCTACTGCTTTCGTACCGGCCAAAATGGACATTGTTGAACCGTCGGTTAGCGGGGAGGCGTTTCCCGCGGTGACACGACCGTTTTCCCTGAACGGCGTCGGCAGTGTGGCGAGAGTATCGAGAGTTGTTGTCGGACGGAGCTGTTCGTCTCTGTTCGCTACACCGTTCGTCGTTTCGAGCACGACCAGGTCGGGTTGTATGAGTCCCACGTCGTAGGCAGCGGAGGCCCGCCGCTGGCTTTGCTCAGCGTAGGCGTCGGTTCGGTCCTTGGTGATTTCGGGAAATTTATCGTGCAGGATCTCGGCGGTAAAACCCATTGCTAACGATTCTTCTGTTAGCAATCCAGCGGCGATCATCGCGGGGTTTGCCTTGTTAGCGAATTGCATCGGGTGGTGGCCCATGTGTTCTACCCCACCCGCGATCGCAAGGTCGATCTGGCCCCACCCGATTCCTGATCCCAAAGTTGTCATCGACGTCATTCCGCCTGCACACATGCGGTCGATTGCGAACCCAGGGACAGTGTGAGGGAGACCGGCAGCTAGCGCCACCGTTCGGCCCAGTGTCAAACCCTGGTCGCCTTCCTGTGTGGTTGCGGCGATGGCAACATCATCGACATCAGCGGTCGGGATCAAGGGATTTCGTGAAAGTAAGCCGCGAAGTGTATGGGTTGCGATGTCATCGGCACGCATGTCCCGGTAAATGCCCTTTGCTCCGGCTCGACCGAATGGGCTTCGCATTCCATCGATGTAATACACGTCGTTCACGCCGGTACCTCCACTAGTCGTTGATCGATTTCGCCGACGTTACCCATCTGTCTCCGCCACGGTCGTGAGGAACTCGTTGGGGTCCGCTGCCACACGGACAAAGCAATCAGTCAATTGAGTATGGATTAACTCTATTTGCCAATCACGTGCTCCGGCATCGCGCAGCCAGTCGGCTACCGCTGCTGCCTCCAGGACTGCGGGCGGATCAAAGCAGATGCGACGGATCAATTCTGGAAGAGCGAGATTTTCGACGGGTATCGAGGACTTTTCGGCAATCGTCGCCATCTTCTCCCTGACGCAAATAAATCGCGCATAGGCGTCCGGGTGTCGTTCTTTCCAATTTCGTGGCGTGGATTGCCCATTTCCACGAACTCTCATCGGGGGCAGTTCCTCTGTGGCTAGACCACGCTCAAGCGCTTCCCACCAGCGACCGAGCTCGCGTCTCGAATAACGCCCATTGAAATCCTTGAGCGACGCCAATGCTCCGCGCGAGCTCGGCAGGTTAAACGCGGCAGCGATGATTGCACGGTCGGGGATTGTTCTGCCTGGCCCCATGTCAATCGATTGGGCAAATTCGTCGCGCGCAATCCACAGTTCTCGTGCGACGGCAAGCTGTCTCGGCGTCGTCAGAGTTTGCATTCCTGAGAGCCTGCGCCACGGATCCGTTTTCGGTTCGGCCGGTTTCCATTGAAGAAGATGCGCGAACTCTTGTTGTGCGATATGAGTTTTTCCGAGCTTTTCGAGTTCGGCTGCAAGAGCGTCACGCAGATCCGGTAACAATTCCACGTCGAGAGCTGCATAGACCAGCCAATCGTGGGGAATCGGCCTTGTAGACCAGTCTGCGGCGGAATGCTCCTTTGCAAGGTGCAGGCCGAGCAATTCGCCAACGACTGTCCCTAGCCCCACGCGAGGAAGTCCGGCCAGACGAGACCCCAACTCGGTGTCGAACAGTCGTGTTGGTACCAATCCGACTTCCGCAAGGCAGGCGAGGTCCTGGGTCGCTGCGTGCAGTATCCATTCCTCGGTCGCGAGTAGAGCTCCCAGTGCAGAGAGTTCTGGTAGGGCGATCGGGTCGATGAGGTGCGTTCCGCCGCCGCGTCGACTCACTTGAATTAGATACGCACGAGCCGAGTAGCGAAAACCGCTCGCGCGTTCCGCGTCTACTCCAAAAGGTCCACTTCCGGCGGACAATTCTGCGATCGCCGTTGCGAGCCCATCATTGGTATCGATTACCCGGGGAACTCGAGCAAGCGTTGCCGGCGGGAGTTCGACCACCTCATCCAGTGGTGCGGGTGAAGCCTCGCTCATTACAAGCCCATCGCGGACACGCCTTCGGGCAACACCTCAAAGCCGGCAAGATGAAGAACGAATCGTGCCCAGGCTTCGGCATGCGGCTTGCCGTCGTTGGACTTCGGCGACCACGAAGCGCGCACTTCGATTTGAGAACCCTTCCCCTGGGACGCGAGGTCTCCGAATCCGACGGACACAACTCGTGTCACTGTGGCAGCGGGGTGTTCATAGGCCGCGCCGGTTATCGCCAAGGATTCGGTGAGCCACGACCATGCGACGTGCGCGAGTTCGTCGTGTCCTCCCATGAGCGCTTCAATCGGTGATTGAGCGAAAATGATGGCACGCGTTCGTCCGCCCCAGCCAGCGGGCTCACTCGGGTCATCGAGAAAGATCAGTCGACCCGTTCCGCGGTCGTGTTTACCCGGCCCTGCCGTGACATCGGCGGCGAATGCCAATGCGTTCGGCGCGAGCCCAGTCGGTGCATCAATGGCGTGAACGTCGAGACCTTCGGGCCACACTATCGAATTAACCGAGTCGACCAATTGATTAAAGTAGTGGGGAGTCGACGAGTCAGGGCCCATTTGCTAAATCTATGGGTGGGTCTCAACTAGATATCTGAGGCGCGCCGCTACGGCTCCAGCGAAGGTATCGGTACCCGTCATCGTCGTGTGCAACGTTCGTCATTGTGCCACCAAAATCCGGCACAACGAGATCGGGTATTCGTTGCCCGAGCTTCGGGGACAGGGTTTGACACCATTCGTCGACAACCTCTGCGGCGAGAAGGGTTTGCGCGAGCGTGGGACCACCCTCGCAGACGATTTTTTGGTAGCCAAGAGCTCGTACTGCTTTGATAATGGCTGCCCCGTTGAATTGTCGGAGAACGACGCCGTTGGCCGGCTTTGGAGCGCTCGCGGATCGATCGTGCAGCACGGTAATCCGACCTCGTGCTTTAGAGATGGCGCGGAGGGGGACATTTCCACTCTTCGAGACAATCACGACGTCTTTGTTTCGCGGCAGGCAATCTTCCTCCGTGCGAACGGTTTCCCCGCCAACGAGAATCACGTCTGCTTCAGCACGGAGCATGGAGAGCAGGTCTCGGTCGGCTCCGCCAGTGAGGTCTCGGCTTGAACGAGAGCCGCCGACCGCGTTCCCCAAACAATCGGTGATCAGATTTACGCGGACCCATCGGTCGCCGAGCGTGTTCCACCACGCGGACGCGGATTCAGGAGCGCGCGAATCGAACTCGAACACTTCGGGATAATCATTAGAAACCTTCATGGCTTTCATTATTGTGCCTGTTGATGAAGCAGTCGGGTAGGCTCGTCAAATCGTGTCGCGAATACATTTGGTCGAAAGACGACCGTCTCTGACCACAGCTCAGATGCTCAAGCACCTCGTTCCACCTCGCCAATTCGTCACGGCATCATTCGACACATTCGAACCGGATGCGAATTTCCCCTCACAGGCGGCCGCACGGGATACCGCTCGCTCCTTCATCGGTGGGGTCGGAGGTAGTACTGGTGGACTTTTCCGCAAATCTGGATTGCGACCCGGCCTTTACCTCGACGGTGGATTCGGTGTCGGAAAAACTCACTTGTTGGCAGCAACGTGGCACCGCGCCTCTGGCCGAAAATATTTTGGAACCTTCATCGAATACACCGCGCTGGTCGGCGCCCTTGGCTACGCAGACGCAGCACGTGCGCTGGCAGGAGCTACCTTTATCGCGATCGACGAATTCGAATTGGACGACCCGGGCGACACGATGATGATGACTCGATTGCTTGGCGGTCTTATGGAAAAGGGAACCAAGGTGATGGCGACGTCAAATACGCCTCCAAACGCTCTTGGGGAGGGACGATTCGCCGCCGCTGATTTTCTGCGTGAAATTCACGC
>JAHEFZ010000002.1:14144-249483 GCA_024639935.1 Microbacteriaceae bacterium | reverse complement strand
CGCGGAAAGTCAATATCAACGCATCGTTGCACTCGTCAGTGAGGCAAAGGAATCAAAAGCCCCACTTGTGCGCCTCGCCGACCGTTACGCCGTGCCGTTCTCACTGATTGCCTACGCCATCGCCGGTTTCGCCTGGTGGGCGAGTGGCGATGCCGGTCGATTCGCAGAGGTGCTCGTTGTTGCGACTCCCTGCCCACTACTCATCGGCGCACCCGTCGCATTTATGGCGGGGATGTCTAGTGCGGCGCATTCAGGCATCGTCATCAAGCATGCAGGAACATTGGAGCGACTTGCTCGGGCCAAGACCGTGGCAATGGACAAAACTGGAACGCTGACTCACGGAACTCCTCGCGTCGTCGCGGTGAACCCTGTCGACATGCCGGCCGACGATTTGCTGGTCCTGGTCGGGTCAGCCGAACAATATTCTGCCCACGTACTTGCCGGTGCGCTGAGGATAGCGGTCGCCGACCGCGGATTGCCACTACGGGACGTTGTGGATGCTCACGATGTCGCTACACACGGCGTTCAGGCGATAATCGGTGGCACAAAAGTATTTGTTGGTAAACCCAAGTACGTCGCTGAAATCGCAACGAATGTGCCATCGCTCGAACTGGAACCAGGTGAGGCCGCCATTTTCGTTTCGATTGACGGCCGTTTTGCCGGCTCGATCACCCTCCGCGACGAGATTCGTCCTGATGCGGCGGCGACCCTCGCAGCACTGCGAAAACTCGGGGTTCGCCACGTCATGATGCTGACGGGCGACATTCGCCCAGTGGCGGAACACGTCGGGCGAGTGCTGGGGATTGATGACGTTCGCGCGGAGTGTTTGCCGGAAGACAAGGTTGATGCGATTCGCGAGGCGACACCTCGACCCGTGGTGATGGTGGGTGACGGAGTCAATGACGCCCCCGTCTTGGCCGTTTCCGATGTGGGAATCGCGATGGGGGCAAAGGGTTCGACCTCGGCGGCGGAGAGCGCAGACATTGTTATTTTGCTTGATGACATTTCGCGGGTCGCGCGCGCAGTTTCCATCGGCCAGCGGACCGTCACGGTCGCCTTACAGTCGATTTGGATGGGGATTGCGTTCTCGCTCGCACTGATGGTGTGGGCTGCGTTGGGCCAATTGCCGGCAATCGTTGGAGCGGCACTTCAAGAGATTGTCGATCTGATTTCAATCTTGGGAGCTTTGCGTGCCGTTCGCGCAGGGCGTGAGTCGTTGGCGGGAATTGCGGCTGGTCGATGAGTCCTAGGCTGTCACGAGTATGAGCATCACGTCCGCAAAAATTGACCGCTTCCCCTGGGCGGCGATGACGGCTATCTGTTTCACTGTTTTTGCCACCGTGACCTCCGAGTTTTTACCGACAGGGATGTTGCCCTCGATGTCGGCAGACCTCAACGTCAGCACGTCGCAGATCGGATTTCTCGTATCCGTGTGGGCGGCAACGGTCGTGCTCACCGCTATTCCCATGTCACTAACTACTCGGCGTTTTAGTCGCAAGTCATTGCTCATCGTGTCGGTGGGGTTGTTCACCGTGTCGAACGTTATGGCTTCGCTGGCACCCAACTACGACGTGTTGTTCGTATCCCGAATAATCGGGGGTCTCGGCAACGGAATGTTCTGGATGATTGCGACGGGTTACGTGACCACGATGCTCCCCACACGGTGGCGTTCTCGAGGCTTCCTCTTCATCTCGGCCGGAGCGAACCTCGCGTTCATTGCCGGTTTGCCTCTCGGTTCGGCGCTTGCGGCTATCTCAGATTGGCGTTCTGGTTTTCTCATCATGACGGCTCTGACCATCGGCGCAAGCATCGGTTTGTACTTCCTGCTGATTCCCGTCCCCAATCCCCACACCGAGAATCCTGGCGAAGCGCATTCAGTCATCCGCGACCGCTCATTCCGAATGGTGTTGCTCGGCGTTTCTGGTGTGTTTCTTGTTGTTGGTGGGGGGAACATGTTCTATCCGTACATCGCCCCGTTCCTCATCGAAGTCTCCCACTTCACGCCGTTGACTGTTGCGGTTCCCCTCGCGGCCTACGGGATCGGCGGAACAATCGGAATCGTCGTCGCAGAGCGCTTGGGACGCAGACCTGAAAACCTCTCTCGAAACATCGCGATATCGATTCTGTATATGGCATCGATGATGATTCTTCTTAATTTTGTTGCCGGATCGCCCGTTGCGGCAATCATGGCGTGCGCGCTGTGGAGCCTTGGCTTTGCCGTGACCGAGCCGCTATTCGGCCAATACATCATGGAGCTCTCTAGCCCGCGCCTACGCGACTTCGCTGGAGCGATGCGCACCACCGCGTGGAATCTCGGAATCGGTAGCGGATCGTTCATCGGTGGAGTGCTGCTTGTTCCCCTCGGAATCACCGCCCTTCCCTATCTGGGGGCCGGCGTTCTCGTCGTTGGCGCGACGATTGCGCTCATCGCGAGGCGCAAAGAAGGGGCGCTCTGGGCAAACTAGAATGAGGTCAGAACCGTAACTTTCGCGAGGAGCACCGTGACCGACATTCACACTTTCAATGCCCCCCTGTCCGAAGTTGACCCCGAGATTGCCGAGGTCTTGAACCTCGAACTCGGTCGCCAGCGCGACTATCTCGAGATGATTGCGTCAGAAAATTTTGTGTCCCGTGCGGTGCTTCAATCGCAGGGATCGGTTCTGACAAACAAGTACGCCGAAGGCTATCCTGGCAAGCGCTATTACGGTGGGTGTGAATTTGTCGACATCGCCGAATCTCTCGCAATCGAGCGTGCGAAGTCCTTGTTTGGCGCCGCCTACGCCAACGTTCAACCGCATTCCGGCGCAACGGCAAACGCGGCTGTTCTCCATGCAATTGCGACAAAGAACGACACCATCCTTGGACTCGAACTGGCTCACGGAGGCCACCTCACTCACGGCATGAAGCTCAACTTCTCTGGCCGCCTCTACAACGCAACGTCCTACGGGGTTGACCCCGAAACGTTCCTTGTCGACATGAATGTCGTGCGCGATAAAGCCCTCGAGCACAAGCCTCAGGTCATCATCGCCGGCTGGAGCGCGTACTCGCGCCATCTGGACTTCGCTGCGTTCCGCGAAATCGCGGACGAGGTTGGCGCAAAACTCTGGGTCGACATGGCGCATTTTGCGGGGCTCGTCGCTGCGGGACTTCACCCCAGCCCCGTGCCTTATGCCGACGTCGTTTCAACTACCGTCCACAAAACCCTCGCCGGCCCGCGATCGGGACTTATTCTTTCGCGTGACGAAGAGTTGGGTAAGAAGTTGAACTCGGCGGTGTTCCCCGGTCAGCAGGGCGGTCCGCTCATGCACGTCATTGCAGCAAAGGCGACGGCTTTCAAACTTGCCGCTACTTCCGAGTTCAAAGAGCGTCAGGAACGCACAATTCGTGGAGCCCAGATCCTTGCCTCGCGTTTGACGTCGCAGGACGCGACGGCCGCGGGAATTGATGTCCTCACGGGCGGAACCGACGTACACCTCGTCCTTGCTGACCTTCGTACCTCGACCATCAGTGGACAAGAAGCCGAAGATGTGCTGCACGAGGCCGGCATCACGGTTAACCGCAACTCTGTCCCGTTCGACCCTCGCCCGCCCATGGTGACATCCGGCGTCCGTATTGGAACGGCGGCGCTCGCATCGCGTGGTTTCGGCGACACCGAATTCACCGAGGTATCGGATGTCATCGCTCACGCGCTCATGCCGAACCCCGATATCGCTGCACTTCGCGGGCGCGTCAAGGCTCTTACCGAGGCCTTTCCGCTGTACCCCGGTCTCGAGCAGTAGGCCTGATGACGGCGAGGTTGCTGGACGGCACGGCAACGGCAAGGAGCATCAAGAGCGAACTTGCGATTCGCGTGGACGCCCTGCGTGCAAGGGGAACTGTCCCCGGTCTCGCGACGGTGTTAGTCGGACACGACCCAGGTTCCCAGTGGTACGTGGGCGGCAAGCACAAGGACTGCGCTGAAGTCGGGATCGCGTCAATTCGCTGTGACCTTCCTGACAGTGCGACCCAGGCCGAGGTCGAAGCCGTTATCGACGAATTGAACACTAACAACCAGGTCACCGGGTTCATCGTCCAGTTGCCGCTCCCCCGGCATCTCGACACCGACGCGATTCTTGAACGCGTCGATCCGAAAAAGGACGCCGATGGACTTCACCCGATGAACCTCGGTCGACTTGTGAATCGAGCGTCGGGACCAATCACCTCACCTCTACCGTGCACCCCGCTCGGCGTCATTGAACTTGTCCAACGCCACGGAATCTCGTGGAATGGGTTGAACGTCGTTGTCATCGGGCGCGGAATTACGGTCGGTCGACCAATCGGATCACTTCTCACTCGTAAAGAAATCAACGCCACCGTGACGCTCACGCACACGGGGACGCAGAACCTCGCCGACCACCTTCGGGCGGCAGACGTCATTGTTGCGGCTGCCGGCTCGCCCTCGATTGTGACGGCCGCCAATGTTAAGCCCGGCGCCATCGTTCTGGATGTCGGTGTCTCGCGGGTGACAAACCCAGATGGAACGACCCGCATTGCCGGCGACGTTGATGATGATGTCCGAGACATAGCCGCGTGGGTTTCCCCGAATCCCGGAGGGGTCGGCCCCATGACGCGCGCCCTACTGTTGCAGAACATCGTCGAGATGGCGGAACGCAGCCTCAAACCCTGAGTCAGGGGTTCGCTCCGTTCCGACCGCTGATCATGCCGCCCATCGCGGGCATGACACGTACGATGACCGCGAGTGTGTCGATGACGAGCCAGGTGTCTTGTGACAGAATGATGTGCGTCCGAGCCCTAATCTGGTCGTTCGTTTCAATTTCGGATTTGATAAAGTCTGCACGATCCTTGGTCGAATCAAAGATGACGAGTGTCGCGCCCGCCTCACACGTCGAGGCGGCCACGGCGAATGATTCGTCACGCGGTGTCCAGCTAGAACACGTTCCTCCAGCCGCGACAAAGCGATGACGTAGTTCGGTCAACTCGTTAGACGCCGGTGTGGCACATCCAGTGACAACGAGAGCCGTCAGCGCGACAGCGACAGCTCTGTGAATTCGGCCCATCTGGCAATCCTAGAGAGCGTGTCATTCGGTACGCTCGACGTATGGCGAAGTTGTATTTCCGATATGGCGCGATGAACAGCGGCAAAAGCACGGCGTTGCTTCAAGCGGCCTATAACTACGCGGAGCGCGGTCAGCAAGTTCTCATTGCGAAACCCCGCATTGACACTAAGGGTGAAGCTTCGATCGTGTCGCGGCTTGGCGTCGAGCGTTCGGTTAATTTCGTCATCGGACCGAATGATGATGTTCGCACAATGTTCGATGTGTATCGGGCTCAAACCAAAGCAACGACCGGGCAAGACGTTGCGTGTCTCCTTCTCGACGAGGCCCAGTTTCTCAGCGTCGATCAAGTCGACGATCTGCTGCGCATCGCGATTCTGGAAGACGTCCCTGTACTTGCCTATGGGATTCGTACCGATTTTCAGACGATTGCATTCCCCGGCTCTCGCCGCCTCCTCGAAGTCGCCCACGCTCTCGAGGAACTAAAGACGATCTGTCGATGTGGCCGGAAAGCAATGTTCAACGCGCGACTCGTCAATGGACAGTTCATTTTTGATGGAGCACAGGTCGCCATCGACGGGGAGAGTGTGACCTATGAGTCACTGTGTGGGACCTGCTATCTGCGTGAATCAAACGGGATGCTCGCACACGGATTCAATGCGCCGAGCTCGTTCGTCCCGACGCTCGCGCCGGACGCCGACTTCTCTTAGGGCTCAACGGGTGAGAGCAGCTGGGTTTCGGCGAGTTCTCGGTACAGCGGAACAACTTTCAGAAGTTGCGTGTGTGTTCCGATTCCGAGCACCTCACCCTTGCGGAGAACCACGATGTGGTCACTGTCGACAACGGTCGAGAGTCGGTGGGCGATCACAATCAACGTACGCTTCTGAGAAACTCGATCAATTGCCTCTTTCATCAACTGCTCATTTAGCCCGTCCAGGCTCGACGTCGATTCATCGAGAAGCAAGATTGGTGCGGCGGCGAGAAGCGCACGGGCGATAGCGAGTCGCTGGCGTTCGCCGCCCGACAAAAGCACCCCTCCTTCACCGACGGGGGAGTGGATCCCGCGCTCGTCTCGGTCCACAATGTTTGAAAGATTGACGTCGTCGAGTACCGCAAGGCACTCTGCGTCAGTCGCATTCGGTGCACCCAATACAAGATTGTCGCGAATCGAACCAGCCAGTACCGGCGCATCCTGCTCGACATATCCAATCGCGGTGCGAAGTTCGGTACGGTCAAGGGAGCGTATGTCATGCCCACCCACGCGAATCGTTCCCGCTTGTGGGTCGTAAAACCGTTCGATCAGGGAAAAAATCGTGGACTTTCCTGAACCGCTAGGTCCGACGAGAGCAATGCGATTCCCGGTCTTCACGGTGAAGGAAACGTTGTTCAGGATTGGAGTTTCGGGTTCGTAGGCAAAGCTCACCTTGTCGAATTCGATCGCAATTTTTCCCAGTTTTCCATCGAGTGTGCCCGTCACCACGTCGTTCGCAGATTCGCTTGGCAAATCGATGATTTCTTGGATTCGACCAAGGGCTCCGAGAGCCTGTGCGACCGACGTGAAAGCGCCGATTGCTTGGCCGAGGGGCATGATCATCATGAACAGAAAGAGAATGAACGAGACGAGCTGAGCGACCTCGATTGCACCGCTCGCGACTCGGAAACCGCCCACCCCGAGTACGACGAGGAATGACACTTGCATCGCGATACCCGAGATGGGAATAACAAACGCCGAAATTCGGGCGACGTCGAGCCCTGCCCGCCAGGCTCCGCGCGAGTCGTCATCGACCGAGTCAATTTCACGCTGGACGGCGTTCGCGGCGCGCACGGTGCGAACTGCCGAAATGGCTCGCTCGACAGATGCGGTGAGGTCTCCGACGCGGTCTTGGGCGCGGCGTGAATACACTCGAATCCGACGCGAAAGAGCAATGACGATTGCCATCGAACTGATGACGACGGAAAATGTGAGACCGAAGAGGACGGGGTCGATGATCAACATGGCGATGATGGACCCGACGAATGTCACCACTCCACCGATAGCCTCGACAAGCCCCTGAGTGAGAACGGCCCGCAGCATCGTCGAGTCAGCGCCAACCCTGGACACCAGGTCACCGGTCCGTCGGGCATCAAATTGGCTGATGGGCAGATTCAGTAATCGGGCTACGAGGTGGCGGCGCGATGAAAGAACGACGCTCTCTCCGGTTCGTTGCAATAGGTAGTGGCGAACGCTCGAGAGAATCGCGCCTCCGATGACGAGCGCAATGAGGGCAGGGACGAGCCAACCGAGGTCAGTTCCTGCTTGAACGGTCGAAATGACCTGGGCGACAATCAGTGGCTGTCCAAGAGATGCACCGGCACCAAGAAGGCTAAGGGCAATTACAACGCCTAAAATTCGCTTGTGTTCGAGCAAGTACGGCATCAACTGACCGAAAGTTGCTTTGGGTCCCGACGTGTCAACCGTTGAACTACCGCGACGAAATCCGCCGAAACGAGGTGAAGACATGATCGTCCTTTTTCTGGGTATCTGGAATGCCTTGTGCCATTTGGGCTCGGTCGGGCCAAAAACACCGTGTCGTACTAGGATAAGTCTTTGTGTCTACACCTGTGATTCGTGCCGAAAACATCGTGAAAAAGTATGACGATTTTGTTGCTGTCGACGGCATTTCGTTCGACGTTGCGCGGGGTGAATCGTTCGGACTTCTCGGCCCCAATGGTGCGGGCAAATCGACCACTATGAAGATGATTGCGGCGGTGTCGACGCGCACATCGGGAAACCTTGAGGTCCTCGGAATGGACCCCAACACCGACGGGCCTGCGATTCGTTCCCAACTCGGTGTCGTGCCACAAGAGGACAACCTCGATCAGGAATTGCGTGTTCGCGAAAACCTCATTACCTATGGTCGTTTTTTTGGAATGTCTCACGCCGCCGTGGCGAAGCGTGCTGATGAATTGCTCGAATTCGCGCAGTTGACGGATCGTGCGAAATCCAAGGTAGAGCCGCTGTCCGGTGGGATGAAGCGTCGCCTTACCATTGCTCGTTCCCTCATGAATGACCCTCAGATGCTGCTTCTTGACGAGCCGACGACGGGACTCGACCCGCAAGCCCGACACATTCTGTGGGACCGTTTATTTCGCCTCAAAGAGCAAGGGACGACACTCGTTCTCACGACGCACTACATGGACGAAGCTGAACAACTGAGTGATCGAATCGTGGTCGTCGACAAGGGTGCCATTATGGCCGAAGGCTCGCCTGCGCAATTGATCCGCCAGTATTCGAGCAAGGAAGTACTCGAAGTTCGTTATGGATCGGACAAAAACGAGAGCGTTTCGAAATCTATAGCCGACGTTGGCGAACGTCAAGAAATATTGCCCGATCGCATTTTGATCTATAGCGATAACGGTGAGCGCGACCTGGCTGAAATTACTAAGCGGGGTCACCACCCGACGACGAGTCTTGTTCGACGGTCGTCTCTAGAGGATGTTTTCCTGCGCTTGACCGGCAGGAGTCTTGTCGAATGACATCCGTTGCCGACATTAAAGCTGATGCGGAGAACACGCGTCGTTGGGGTTGGTGGTATGTGGCGGAGCTGCGACTTCGCGAAATGCGCGGATATGTCAGTTATGTGGTTACATCGTCTTTCGCAAACCCGCTCATGTACCTTCTTGCACTGGGAATCGGTCTCGCTAATCTCATTCCCGAGGGAATTGACGGCGTTCCGTTTCTCGTCTTTGTCGCCCCCGCTTTGCTCATGTCAACCATCCTGACTGTCGGGGCGGAAGAGGGAATGTACCCCGTTCTCAGCGGCTTCAAGTGGCACAAAATTTTCTTTGCGATTCACTCGACGCCCATCACGCCTGGGCAGATCGTTGGTGGCTTTCTTGTGCATCTGACGATTCGCTTTACCTTCACAGCGGGCGTCTTCTTCGGCTTCCTCATTCTCTTTGGGGCGGTACCGTTCGCATCGGGATGGGTCATGATTCCGATTTCTATCCTCGGGGCGTTCTCGATCCTCACCCCACTCGGGGCCTTTGCGGCGCGGCTCGAGGATGACACCGGTCAATTCGCCTTAATCCAACGTCTTGTCGTCATGCCCATGTTCTTGTTCTCGGGCACCTTCTTCCCTCTCTCTCGAGTTCCTGACTGGCTCGAATGGGTCGGGTGGGCTTCGCCGCTCTGGCACGCAACCCAGTTGGGTCGAACGGTCAGTTACGGCGCAACCGAGCCCATTTGGCTTTCGGTGACGCATCTCGCGGTTTTGGTCGGCTACGCGCTGATCGGTGGACATTTTATGCATCGTGCTTTCGCCACGAGGTTGACACGATGACCGTCACGGTTCGTGCCAGCGCGGCGGTCGCGCCAAAGCGACGTTTCGGGGGGATGTCTGGCGGTAACGCTCGTGCGGTGATTGAACGAGGTTTTCGGGCAACCATGTCCAACAATTACCTTGTCGTTCTCAGCGGATTCTTCGAGCCCGTTCTTTACCTGTTGTCAATGGGAATCGGGCTTGGTGGAATTATCGGTGCAATCGACGTCGGTGGCGCCTCTATCCCTTACGGCGCCTATATTGCCCCCGCCCTACTCGCGGTGTCGGCAATGAATGGGGCGATTTATGACTCGACGTGGAACGTTTTCTTCAAACTCAACTTTGGCAAGTTGTACCAGACGATGTTGTTGACATCACTCGGCCCACTCGACGTGGCCATCGGCGAAATCACACTCGCACTGTTGCGTGGTGGCGTTTACGCGGTGGGATTCCTCATCGTCATGCAAATTATGGGGCTTGTCTTGTCGCCGCTGGCGATTGTGGCAATCCCCGCCGTCATCTTGATTGCCGCTGGTTTTGCTTCAATCGGGATGGCCTTTACGTCCTACATGAAGACATTCCAGCAAATGGACTGGTTGCCGATGGTCATGCTCCCAATGTTTCTCTTCTCTGCGACATTTTTTCCGATCACCGTGTACCCCGCCGCAGTTCAGATAATGGTGCAATGCTTTCCTCTCTGGCACGGAGTGGAGCTGATACGAATGCTCACAACCGGAGTCGTGTCGTCGATGCTGTGGGTGCATATTGGGTATTTCGTCGTCATGCTCGGTGTTGGCGTCGTCGTCGTTTCACGCCGCCTTCGCGCATTATTTTTGCGCTAGTCCGTTCAGTCGTCGCTTAGCCACCGACACAAATCGCTGGAATGCTGTTTGGCGAGGTTGTTTCACCAGAACGGACAGAAGGTGGTCGAGATCGTCGGTGTCGGTGTTCTCAGCCAGGTAGCTCAATCCCAGTCGTTTCAGGCTTGCCAGCGCGTCATCCCGATTCTCAATTCTGTCAATTGGGAGTCGATCATCTTGGCGGACAACTCGCGGCTTCCAGGCTGGGTCCTTGCGAAGTTCGGGAAGAGAGGGCATCGCGTTTCGGAGGAATTTCCATAAATTTGCCGGTGTTCCAAAGGTGAGGATGTCGGAATATGTGAGGGAAACGAAGGGCTTCTTTGACTCGGTGACGATCCGCAGGAAATCGCGAATCTGAGTTGAATATCCTCGGGCGCGGTCAATGAAGAACTCTTCATCAAAGGTGACGGCGAATTGGCTTGTTCCCGCATTCGCCCATGTTTTCGAATGATCGACGAGTGCCCTTGACACCCACGACGAGAAGGGGTTTCGACGAAGCACAACGACGCCAGCAGCATTATCGATAAGAATCCGCCGGGCATGATCATCACGGAGTTGCTGACCGAGCACCTTCACCACGAATAGAGAGACGCCGTCGATATTGTCGCGAAATGCCAGTGTCGCGAGGGGGTCGACGAGGGCAGCGTCTGCCAATGCGGCGTGAGACCCGTATGGCGCAAGCGCTTCGTGAGTGAAATCGGCCACCCCGGACTTCGGATCGCGGTGAAAGAATTCTGCGAGCGACGCGACGCCGACCATGCCACGCACGAGCTCGACAAGGTAGGTGCTGCCGGATCGCGAGTGCGCGAGAATCAACAGGTACGGTGCGGGCATCGACGTCCTTGAACTGAGGTTGACAACAGTTTATGCCCGCCGCAAGTCGCGAATGGCGACCGCGGCTGCGACCGCGGCGGTTGCGGCCTCCGCGCCCTTATCTTCCCGTGACCCCGGCAATCCCGCACGATCGAATCCCTGCTGCTCGTCCTCGAGAGTGAGGACCCCGAAGCCAACGGGCTTGCCCTCGTCGAGTGCAACCCGGGTCAGGCCATCCGTCGCGGCGTTCGCCACGAAGTCGAAGTGGGGCGTTCCGCCGCGAATGATGACGCCCAGACATACAACCGCGTCAGCGCCAGCCCGGAGGGCGGTCTGGGCGACAAGCGGAAGTTCGAACGCACCGGGAACTCGAATCAAAGAATGTGCGGCACCCGACGCGTCGAGAACGCGGATTGCGCCGGCGATAAGGCCATCGGTGATCTCGTCGTGCCACGAACCGGCAATGACCGCGATGGACAAACCCGTCCCGTTAGCGACGATTTTGGGTGAACCATGTCCCGCCATGTGACTATTCACCGTCCTTGACGACAATCGGTGAATTCACAAGAGCGCCCGGCAACTGGTGTCCCATCCTGTCACGCTTGGCACCGAGGTATCCGATATTGACATCACCAACTCCAACTACGAGCGGAACGAGATCTGTCACTTCGATGCCGTGCTCTATGAGTTGACGTCGCTTCTCTGGATTATTGGACAATAGTCGAACGGACGAAATTCCCAGATTTTTGAGGATTGCTGCGGCCACGCCGTAGTCACGCGCGTCCGCGGGGAGCCCGAGCGCGAGGTTTGCGTCTAACGTATCGAGACCATCCTCTTGCAGTCGGTAGGCCTTCAATTTGTTGGTGAGTCCAATCCCACGCCCTTCATGTCCGCGTAAATAGATAACGACACCGCCGGCTTTGTCGATCTGTTCCATTGCCGCGTCCAATTGCGGTCCACACTCGCATTTGAGCGATCCCATTGCTTCACCGGTCAGGCATTCGGAGTGCAGTCGAACGAGTGCGCCGTCGGTCGGGGTTCCGGAGACGATCGCAACGTGATCGACTCGGGTTTCGTGGTCGCGGTAAGCTCGAATTCGAAATGCGCCGTGTGTTGTCGGCACTTGGGTTTCCACTTCAAATGAATATCGGTGGACATTGGGGTCTGGCAGGGATTGCCATTCCGAGCCGAGGTGTTGGACAAGTTCCTCAATTGAGATGATGGTCAGTTCGTGCTCTGCGGCAAAGGCGATGAGTGTGTCACCGCGCATCATGCCCCCGTCGTCATCGGTGATTTCACCGATCACGGAAACGGGCTGCAGTCCTGCAAGGATCATGAGATCGACCGCTGCTTCGGTGTGTCCGCCACGTTCTCGAACACCGCCGGCTACTGCCCGGAGCGGAATGATGTGGCCAGGGCGAATAAGGTCACCGGGTCCGCTAGCGGGGTTCGCTAAAACTCGGAGTGTTTCTGCGCGGTCATGCGCAGAAATGCCCGTTGTGACACCTTCTGCGGCATCCACGCTCACCGTGTAGGCTGTGCGACGCGAGTCCTGGTTTTCGGCGACCATCAGCGGCAAGTCCAGCGCGTTCGCTCGTTCGTTCGTCATTGGTGCGCAGAGAAACCCACTGGTGTGACGGATAGTCCACGCCAGCCATTCAGTGGTGACGAGCTCGGCGGCCATGACAATGTCGCCTTCGTTTTCGCGGTCTGCTGAGTCGGTGACAATAATCGGTCGCCCGGCTCGTAGTTGGGTGATTGCCGTCTCGATGAGCGTCATGCGAACGTCCCTTTCGTGAAGTGTGCGAGTCGCGCGATGTGACGAGCGAGGATGTCCGTTTCGATGTTGACAGTGTCCCCGACTACGAGAGCACCGAGTGTCGTCGCAACGAGGGTTTCAGGAATGAGGGACACTTCACACCATTCGTCGTGAACCGTGGAGACGGTCAGCGAGACACCATCGATGGTGATCGAACCTTTGTCCACAATGAGCGGCGCATGATCAGGTTTGAGGGCAAAGCGAATAACACGCCAATCACCAGCTTGGCGAATCTCGAGGACGGTCGCCGTCCCATCAACGTGGCCTTGGACAATGTGTCCACCCAGTTGAGCACCTGCTGCCAACGCGGATTCAACGTTGACAGTTCGACCGGTCACCCACTGTTCGGAATTAGACATCGCCACGGTCTGCCCCATGACGTCTGCCGTGAATGAGTCACTAGTCTGATCGAGAACCGTGAGGCACACCCCACTCACGGCGATTGAGTCCCCGTGCCTCGCTTTCGCGACAGCCTTGGGTGCTCGCACGCTGACTCGAATGGAATCACCAGAATTCTCTGCCGCCATAATGGTGCCGAGTTCGGCGATGATTCCGGTAAACACTAGTGAGCCTCTCGAGCAGTGATGACGATAGTTCCACCCATGACTTCGGTGCTGGTGACGTTGAGGCGACGAGCTTCGGTCAGGGTTTCAACTCCGAGTTCACTCGTCGCGGTCTTGTCGCCGCCAAGAAGTATCGGAGACAGGCACACGACGTACTCGTCAACGAGTCCCTCCCGAATGAACGAATTCATCAACCGCGGTCCGCCCTCGAGGAACAGACTGCGAATTCCGATGTTGTAGAGGCGCTCGAGAATCTCGACGAGCGGACCGGACTCTTGCAAGACTCCCCGTGGGTGGCTCCACAGTCCGGAGCCAGAAGGCAACGGTGTGTCACCGATTACAACGGCGAGCGGCTGGTTGGGAAACAGATTCCCGTCAGCGGTTCGAGCGGTGAGGCTCGGGTTGTCAGCAATCGCCGTCCCCGTCCCGATTGCGATGGTGTCGTGTTGCGATCGCAAAAGATGGATATAGGTGCGGGACTCGGCCGAGGTGATCCACTGGCTGGTGCCGTCGGACGCCGCCGTTCGCCCGTCGAGGCTCGAGCCCCACTTGGCCGTGACCCACGGCCGACCCAGGCGGTTCGCGGTCAGCCATCGTTCGACGAGACGGTATCCCTCGCCCGACAGAACGCCGGAGACCACGTCAATTCCAGCAGAACGGAGTGTTTCCGCTCCGCCACGGGATTCTTGACCGGGGTCGTCGAGCGAATACACAACACGTCTCACGCCCGCCTCGATGAGCGCCTGCGCGCAAGGACCGGTTCTGCCGATGTGATTGCACGGCTCTAGCGTCACAACCGCGGTGAGGCCACGTGCGCTGGCGATCTTAGACAGGGCGTCGACTTCGGCATGGGCCGTACCCGCACCACGGTGCCACCCTTCCGCCACAACCGTTCCTGCGTCGTCGACAAGGACACAACCGACTTGGGGGTTCTCGCCGGTTCGGGGACCGCGTTCTGCGAGTTCGCGTGCGCGGCGCATCGCGTCGTCATAGGTACTAACGGGCATGGGGACTCCTTCCAAGCAGGGAATCCGGGAATGCGAGAGGAAGTCGCGAGGCACACCAACATTCGGTGAGCCCCATCGTGCATCCTCCCATCCGGACTTTAACCGTCGGTCCCGGAGTTTCACCAGGTCAACCGCGTGGCCAGAGCCACACGGGTCGCGGACTTTTACCGCCGGTTCAGATTTTCACTGACCCCGAAGCACGTGCTCTTTACCAATGGTAGACCTGATATGCCTTTTCTGCCATGGCGATGTCCAAGAATTGGCCAAGAACTAAACGCTGGGCAGGAATCCCACCGCGTCGTAGACGCGGGAAAGAGTAGCCTCCGCGATTTCACTCGCCCGCTCTGCATTCACGCTCAAGAGCCGGTCGAGCTCGGCGGGGTCGGCAAGTAATTCGAGGGTGCGACGTCGAATTGGCTCGAATTCAGCGACAACGGCGTCGGCGACTGCGCCCTTCAAGTCACCGTACCCCTTGCCGTTGAACTCGGCTTCCAGTGACGGGATCGTCGACCCGCCCAAAAGAGACAGGATTCCCAGGAGGTTAGACACGCCGGGCTTTGCTGAGGGATCGAACCGGATTTCTCGATCTGCATCGGTTACCGCCGATTTGATCTTTTTTGCGGTCACACTGGGGTCATCGAGCAACCACACGATTCCCTGCGGCGATTCCCCGGACTTGGACATTTTCGATTCGGGGTTCTGCAGGTCGAAGACCTTGGCCGACTCCTTCAAGATGCGAACCTCGGGGACGATGAGAGTCTCGCCAAAGCGAGAATTGAATCGAGTGGCGATGTCTCGCGTCAATTCGATGTGTTGTCGCTGGTCCTCCCCAACGGGAACCGTTACGGCGTCGTACAAGAGAATGTCCGCGGCTTGCAGAATCGGGTAGGTGAAAAGTCCGACGCTGGCTGAATCCGAACCCTGTTTAGCGGACTTGTCCTTGAACTGGGTCATTCGCGACGCCTCGCCGAAACCCGTAATGGTGTTGAACACCCACGCCAATTGCGCGTGGGCGGGGACGTGGGATTGGACGAACAGTGTCGAGTGTTCAGGGTCGATCCCCGCAGCAATGTACTGGGCGGCGGTGCGACGGGTGTTTTCACGAAGCTTTCTTGGGTCCTGCGGCACCGTGATCGCGTGTAAGTCGACGACACAGAAAACGGCGTCGTGGGTCAATTGCATGTCGCGCCACTGAAGGAGTGCGCCGGCGTAGTTACCGAGGTGGAGCGAATCGGCGCTCGGCTGCATTCCCGAGAAAAGTCGTGGGCCGGTCATGGTCGTCCTTAAATGTCGTAGTCGATGACAACGGGTGCGTGGTCGCTCCAGCGAGTATCCCACGCATCTGCCTTGTCGATTACGTAATTCTGGGCCGTCGCGGCCAGCGCCGCTGTCGCGAGATGATAATCGATTCGCCACCCCGTGTCCGTGTCGAATGCCTGGCCTCGCTGGCTCCACCAGGTGTATGGGCCGGGGACTTCCCCCGCGAAGCGACGGCCAAGGTCCACCCAACCTAGGCCAGCGCCGGCGTTGTAAGCGGGATCGTTCTCGGCGCCAACAATGCGATCGAAGTAGGCGCGTTCGGCCGGCAGAAATCCCGCCTTTTTCGTGTTGCCCTTCCAATTCTTGATGTCGAAGGTGCGGTGTGCAACATTCAAGTCACCCATCACGAGCACCAATGCGCCGTTCTGGCCGAGATCCCTGAGGCGCGCTTCAAACGCGTCCAAAAACTTATATTTTTCGACCTGCTTGGGTGTGTCGACTTCGCCGGAGTGAACGTAGCAGGAGACAACGGTCACCGTTTTCCCGCCAACCCGAAAGTCGGCTTCGATCCAGCGACCGGCGCTGTCAAAGTCCGTCGCCCCGAACGCCGTCCGAACATCGGTGGGTTCCGTGCGTGACATTATCGCGACGCCCGCGCGGCCCTTAGCTGTCGCCTCGTCGTTCACGACATGCCACTTCGCATCCACAAGGGCATCAATGTCGACGCGTTCGGCTCGGACCTCTTGGATGGCAACAATGTCGGGTTTACGGTTCACGAGCCAGTCGCCCATTCCCTTGCGAAACGCGGCCCGGATGCCGTTGACGTTGACTGAAGCGATTCGCGTAACCATGGCTCAATCCTACTTTCGGCCCGCCCGGCAGAGGAAGAGGGTCCGAGTTTCCCCGGACCCTCTCACTGTGTCACCCACGTAACACCGCTTATTTCACAATTACTTCTTCGTGCCGACGCCCTTCAGGACGACCACGAGCAGAGCGGTCACAACCGTACCGACTGCCACAGCGAGGATGTAGGTGAAAACGTTCGACACGAGCGGGAACACGAAGATTCCACCGTGCGGAGCGCGGAGCTCGTTACCGAAGACGGCGACCAACGCACCCGTCACAGCCGAACCGGCCATGATCGAGGGGATTACGCGGATCGGGTCAGCTGCAGCGAACGGAATTGCGCCTTCTGAGATGAACGACGCACCGAGGAGCCACGCGGCCTTACCGTTTTCGCGCTCGCTGTCCGAGAACAGGTTCTTGCGAATGACGGTGGCGAGTGCCATACCAAGGGGAGGAGTCATTCCTGCGGCCATCACGATTGCCATGACGACGAAGCGGGGGTCGGCCACCGCTGCACCAGCAGCGGTAAGGCCGGTCACACCGAATGTGTACGCAACTTTGTTGACGGGTCCACCCATGTCGAAAGCCATCATGAGACCGATGACGATTCCGAGGAGAATGAGCTGAGTCGTTCCAATTCCCGTAAGCCAGTTGTTGAGGCCAGCCATGAGAGCGCCAATCGGGCCCTTGAAGACGAAGACCATTGCGATACCCGCAACAACCGATGCGAGGAGCGGAATGACGACGACGGGCATGAGCGGCTTAACCCAGTTCGGAACCGGCCAACGGCTGATCCACAAAGCGACGAGACCGGCGACAAGACCACCGAGAATGGCACCGAGGAAGCCGGTACCGGTTCCGAGGGGGTTTCCGTCGATACCAGTTGCGAGCGCACCGGCGACGAAACCGGGAGCGATACCGGGACGGTCTGCGATCGCGTACGCGATGTAACCAGCGAGTACGGGAACGAAGAACGCGAACGCGGCTTTACCCAACCAGAAGATCAGGAATGCCCAGTTGCCAACCGAAAGAGGGTTGATGATGAGGCTGCCGTTGGCGTCAGTTGCGACACCCATCTTCTCGGCGTCATACGCGTGGATACCGTCAGTTCCTGCTGCGGCAGCGCCGAGCAAGAAGCCGAGGGCAATGAGGATTCCACCCGCGGCAACGAACGGAATCATGTAGGAAACACCGGTCATGAGCCACTGGCGCACGCGTGTTCCTGTTGAGGTGCTAGTCAATTTGGGCCTCCTATAGCTCCATTGCTAGTTGTTGGTCCTTGAACCGCAGGTGCGGAACAAGCTTTGTGGTTAGTGACCTCCGCCGAAAAGCTTCCCGAAGAAGCCCTTCTTCGCGGTGTCACTGTCGGACTTTGCAGGTGCGGCTTTCGCCGGTACTGCATCGCCAACTTTTGCGGCTGTGCCGTCGTTGATCTGAGCAATCAATTTCTCGACCAGGTCGACTGACCCGTTGATGGCTTTCGCAACGCCCACCTGAAGGTAAGGCTTGCCGGCGAAGCGGTCGCGACCGCTTACCTCGAGGTCGACGGCGAAAATGACGCCATCGGCCGAGTCGATGAGGTCCTGTTTGAAGGGGTTCGAACCCGCGGAACCCTGCGTCTCAACGAGGACTTCGTGACCGAGCTTCTTGCCCGCCTGTTCGAGAGCCTCGGCGGCCATGTACGTGTGTGCAATTCCTGTGATGCAGGACGTTACGCAGACAATTTTCACTGCTGGACCTCTTTCGTCATGGTGTCGGCGATTTCCGCCGGATCGGTTGCGGTGCGAAGCGCATCGCGGAACTCATCGCGCATGACCCGTCGGGCGATGGCGGCGAGGATTTGTAGGTGGCTGTCGTCGGCGCCCATCGGGGCGGCGATGAGAAAGATCAGGTGTGCGGGTCCGTCGGGTGCGCCGAACGGAACGCCAACGGTGCTGGTTGCAACCGCGACGGACGGTGCTGTCACACATTCGCTTCGTGCGTGAGGGATTCCGATTCCTCCCTGGATTCCCGTCGCCATGACCTCTTCGCGCTTGGCGACGTCTGCAAGGTAGGCGTCCATGTCGGTGACCCGACCCTCCGCCACGAGACGCATAGCCAATTCGCGAATCACTGCGTCCTTCGTGGTCGCGGTTGAATTGATGACAACGAGTTCGGGCGTCGTTACTGGCACGGTCATGCGCGGAGCTCCTTGATTGGTGTGGCGCGATCGGGATCGTCGATTAGGCGAACTCGATCGACGGCGATGTCGGACGGTCCGGGCACGGTTGTCGCGGGAAGGGTCACGGCGGCGGTGCCCCATGCAACGGCGGTGGCGAGCGCGGCGTGGTGGACGCTGGCGAATCCACCACGATCACGAACGGAAAGATAGCCGGCGAGAGCCGAGTCTCCTGCACCCACCGTGCTGTCTGCAACGACCGGCGGGTGCCCCGCCCACACAACGAGCGATTCCGACACGAGTATCGCTCCGTTCTCTCCGAGGCTGACGACTACCTCGCCTTCAGGGAGCAAAACGCGAGCAATATCGACGACATCGCCGACCGTCCGAAGGGGGTGACCTGCGAGTTCCTCGAGTTCTTCGAGATTCGGTTTGATGAGATTGGGAACGCCGGATGCGGCGACCCGCGCCAATGTCGAGCCCGACGTGTCAACGGCGTAGCGAACACCTTTGGCGGTGGCACGGTGACCGAGGTCAACAAGGAAATCGGCGTCGAGTCCGAGCGGAAGACTGCCTGCGGCGACCACCCACGTTGGGTGTTCGTCAAGACGCCACTCGAGCTTTTCGGACAGCGCCGAAATTTCAGCGGGAGTCACGACGGGCCCCGGCTCGTTGATCTTGGTCGTCGTGCCGGATCCATCCACGATTGTGATGTTGTTGCGCACCTCACCGATGATGGGTGTCGTAGATGAATCGACTCCGGCTTCGGCGAGAGCACGAACAATCCACGAACCGTTGACCGGATCTGCAGGAAACACCGCGATCGTCGAATGGCCGTTCTTTGCGAGTGCTCGTGCGACATTGATGCCTTTGCCCGCGGGGTCGCGGTGCTTCGAGGTGGTGCGATTCACTTCGCCGATCTCGAGCGTCTCGACTGTGAGCGTCACGTCGATGGCCGGGTTCGGGGTCACGGTGACGATCACGCGGTCCTCACCTCGATTCCGAGGCCGGTAATGTCACTCGCAATATCCGGATCCACCCCGATGTCCGTGATGACCGCATCTACTTCGTGAAGAGAAGCTATTACGGCGAAGTCCTCGCGTCCAAACTTGGAGTGGTCGGCGAGGGCAACGACTCGGCGGCCCTTCTCGACGAACGCACTCTTTACGCGCGCCTCGTCAACGTCGGGCGTTGTCAGACCTCGGTCAACTGTCACGCCGTTCGCCCCGATAAAAGACACATCAACGGAGATACCCGCGAGTGCGTCCCATGCCCACGGCCCGACCGCCGCGAGCGTGTTCTCGCGCACGTGTCCTCCGAGGACGTGCAGATTGATCCCGGACTTTCCCGCGAGCACGGCGGCGATGGTGATCGAATTAGTGACGACGGTGAGATTGAGGTCAGATGGAAGAAGTTGTGCAAGGCGAATCGTCGTTGTTCCCGAATCGAGAATGATGGACATGTTCGTGGTCAATTCCGTCAGGGCGAGACGGGCGATTCGATCCTTCTCGTTGACGTTGGATTGCTCGCGTTCTTCGACAGTCGCTTCGATAGCGCCGCGCTCGATTGGGATCGCCCCTCCGTGCGCGCGCATCAAAAGTCCGCGACTTTCGAGTGCCGTGAGATCGCGACGGATGGTTTCCGGGGTGACGTCAAACTGACGAGCGAGGGACTTGACCTCAACTCGTCCGGCGTCTCGAGCGGTGTCGAGTATCGCGCGGTGACGCTCCGGTGCGTACATTGACCATCCCCAACGAATCTTTGTTTATTTATTTTTACTCCCATTTGTGTGGGAATTCAAGAAAATTTTTCCCGCGCGTGTTCAACGCGCTTCGTGTCGGAGACGAGCGTGCGAAACGAAGAGGCTAACGTCGGACGCCGCTAATGGTTGCTTGCTTGACCTCGGAAATCGCCTTGGTGATTTCGATTCCGCGTGGGCAGGCTTCCGTGCAGTTAAAGGTGGTACGGCAGCGCCACACTCCCTCTTTGGAGTTGAGGATATCCAGTCGCACCTGGGACGCCTCGTCGCGCGAATCAAAAATGAAGCGGTGGGCGGCAACGATCGCGGCAGGTCCGAAGTACTGGCCGTCGGTCCAGAAGACAGGGCAGGACGTGGTGCACGCTGCGCAGAGGATGCACTTGGTCGTGTCATCGAACCGGGCGCGCTGCTCGGGTGACTGGATGTTCTCTTTATCCGGCTTGGACGTTGACTGCAGAAATGGCTGGACCTCGCGATAGGCGGCGAAGAACGGTTCCATATCGACGATGAGGTCCTTCTCGAGTGGAAGCCCCTTGATTGCCTCAACATAAACGGGCTTCGTAATGTCGAGGTCCTTGATCAAAGTTTTGCACGCGAGTCGATTGCGACCGTTGATGCGCATCGCATCGGAGCCACAAATTCCGTGCGCACAGGAACGGCGGAAGGAAAGCGAGCCATCTTGTTCCCATTTAATCTTGTGGAGGCCGTCAAGGACTCGGTCGGTCGAGTACATCTCGACGTCGAAATCTTGCCAGTACGGTTCCTGGTCGGTTTCGGGGTTGAAGCGACGAACGATGAAGGTGACGGTGAACGAGTGCACCACGCCGAGTTCGGGCATTAGTACTTCCTCTCCATGGGGGGATAGTTCGTGATGACGACGGGCTTCCAATCGAGCGCGATTTTCGCGCCCTTCTTGTAGGCCATCGTGTGCTTCATGTACTTCTTGTCATTGCGATCGGGGTAATCATCGCGCATGTGCCCGCCCCGACTTTCTTTCCGATTACGGGCCGAAACGACGACAACCTCGGCAAGATCGAGCAGGAACCCAAGTTCGATGGCCTCGAGTAGGTCGGTATTGAACCGTTCACCTCGGTCGTGGATGCCGACTTTGTCATAGCGTTTCCGGAGCCCATCGATGATTTTTTGGGCGTGAGCGAGTGATTCCTCGGTGCGAAAAACTTGGGCGTTGCGATCCATCTCGAGCTGCAGCTCCTTGCGAATCGCCGCCACATTTTCTGAACCGTTCGCCGTGCGCATCTTTTCAATCAAATCGACAACGAAGGTTTCGGTGCCTTGAGGGAGTGCGGGGCGTTTGGCCTTCTTGGCGTAGGCGGCGGCATTGCGCCCAGCGCGCTTGCCAAAAACGTTAATGTCGAGGAGCGAGTTTGTGCCTAAACGGTTCGAGCCATGCACCGAGACGCACGCGCACTCCCCTGCGGCGAAGAGCCCGGGAATCACCGTCGTGTTGTCCAACAGCACTTGGGCATCAGTATTTGTAGGAATTCCGCCCATCGCATAGTGCGCCGTCGGCATGACGGGAACGGGTTCGGTAACGGGGTCGACGCCCAGGTACGTGCGAGCGAACTCGGTGATGTCCGGCAATTTTGTTTCAAGGACCTCAGCACCGAGGTGGGTGCAGTCAAGGAGGACATAATCCTTGTTGGGCCCAGCACCGCGACCTTCGGCCACTTCTTGCACCATGCAGCGCGAAATGATGTCGCGCGGTGCAAGGTCTTTGATGGTCGGGGCGTACCGTTCCATGAACCGTTCACCGCTCGCGTTGCGAAGGATCGCCCCTTCACCTCGGGCACCTTCGGTCAAGAGAATCCCCAGACCAGCAAGTCCGGTCGGGTGGAACTGGAAGAACTCCATGTCCTCGAGTGGGATGCCTTTGCGCCATACGATTCCCACGCCGTCGCCGGTCAAGGTGTGGGCATTCGAGGTGGTCTTGAACATTTTCCCGAAGCCACCCGTTGCAAAGACGACGGACGTTGCGTTGAAAACGTGAATGTCACCGGTCGACAGTTCATAGGCGACGACGCCACTCGTGCGTGTCGTGCCTTTTTCTTCGGTGAGGACGAGGTCGAGAACGTAGAACTCGTTGTAAAACTCGACGCCGAGTTTGGTGCAGTTCTGGAAAAGCGTCTGCAAAATCATGTGGCCGGTTCTGTCCGCGGCATAGCAGGCACGTCGAACCGGCGCTTTTCCGTGGTCGCGAGTGTGACCACCAAATCGTCGCTGGTCAATCTTGCCGTCCGGGGTTCGGTTGAACGGAAGGCCCATGTTCTCGAGGTCGATGATTGCGTCGATTGCCTCTCGAGCGAGGATCTCGGCGGCGTCTTGGTCTACCAGGTAGTCCCCACCTTTAACGGTGTCGAACGTGTGCCACTCCCACGAGTCTTCTTCGACATTCGCGAGCGCTGCGGCCATGCCGCCCTGCGCCGCTCCCGTGTGTGAACGCGTCGGATACAACTTGGTGATGACGGCGGTCTTTGCGTGCGGCGCCGATTCGATGGCGGCACGCATCCCCGCACCTCCTGCGCCAACGATGACAACGTCGTACTCGTGATGATGAACCGTGGCCACGGGTTACTCCTTATGGTGTGAATGTCAGCCGGCAGGGCAGAACGAGGGAAGCAAGTCCGAAGGTGAGCCCACGGGACAGGGATCGAGGGTGAAAATTACCAGCGTTCCGAGAACAATCAAGGTCGTGGTCGAGATGACGAGGGACGCGAGTAAGAAACGCCTGACTCCAGTCCGTTCGACATAGTCGTTGACGACGACTCTCATTCCGTTGCTTCCGTGGATGAGCGCAAGCCACAACAGGGTGACATCGAACCACTGCCAGAAGGGGTTTGCGAGTTTTCCGGCAACGAAGGCAAAGTCAATCGCTTTCACGCCACCGTCTTGCATCAAGTTGACCGTGAGATGAGTGAAAATCAGCGCGATAAGTATGAATCCAGAGACTCGCATGAAGATCCATGCGAGGCGATCAAATCGGAATAATTTCACGACTACCCTCCGAAGACGTGCATGAGGTGGCGGGGGAGGAAAGCAATCATGACTAATGCCCAGAGGGCGAGCACTCCGTAGAACAACGCACGGTGGTGTCGCGAGGCCCAGGCCGTCATGTCAACAAGAATGATTCGCAAACCGTTGAAGGCATGGAACACGATTGCCGCGACGAGTGCGGCTTCGCCGAGGCCCATGATCGGAGTCTTGTATGACGCCATGACGGCGTTGTACAACTCTGGATCGAGGCGGACCGTCGCTGTGTCGAGAACGTGAACCAAGAGAAAGAAGTAAATCGCGATACCAGTGATGCGGTGAAGCACCCACGACCACATTCCCTCGTGGCCGCGATACAGAGTCCCCCGAAACACGGTCTTCGGTTTGCTGGCGGTTTTGGCGGACAACGGAATTCCTCCTGAAGGGCGAACAATTTGATACCAGTCTAACCCCCTCGCGTAGGCTGTCGGACATGACCAGCTCACCGCACGACGCTAACTTTTATGCAGTTATTCCTGCCGGCGGGGTCGGTTCGCGGTTGTGGCCTCTGTCTCGTGCCGACGCCCCCAAGTTCCTTCATGACCTCACCGGAAGCGGTTACAGCCTCCTCGTGGAAACCTGGAATCGACTCGAACCCCTCGCCGGGGAGAACATTGTTGTGGTGTCCGGCAAGTCGCACGCAGAGGCGATCGCGCTGGAACTTCCGATGCTCGCCGCGAACAACACCTTTCTTGAACCATCCCCAAAGGATTCGACGGCCGCAATCGTTCTCGCCGCCGCAATCCTGGTTCGACGAAACCCAGATGCGATTATTGGCTCCTTCGCGGCGGACCACGTTATCGATGACCAGCGCCGATTTGTTACCGCGGTCACCGAAGCAGTTTCGACAGCCAAGGCCGGTTTTATTGTGACGATCGGTATTCGCCCAACCTCGCCGTCGACTGCGTTCGGGTACATCGAGTCGGGCGAGGCGCTGGACGTCATCGGAGCGCCGCGCGCACATCGAGTTGTTCGTTTCGTTGAAAAGCCCAACCTGGACAAAGCCACCGAATATGTCGAAGGGGATACTCATTTGTGGAACGCGGGGATGTTCATCGCGAAGGCGAGCGTTCTGCTCGACGAGCTTCGCTCGAACCGACCGGATGTTGCCGACCCCATTGACGAAATTGCCGATGCGTGGGATTCATCCGAACGCGCCGCTGTTCTCGAGCGCGTGTGGCCGACAATCCCCAAGGTCGCCATTGACTACTCCATCGCGGAACCCGCGGCGGAACACGGTCGCCTCGCCGTGATTCCCGGCGACTTTGCCTGGGATGACGTCGGCGACTTCGCGTCACTAGCCAGACTTCACACGAACGGTCGCCCGAATGTTCTCGCGACACTCGGTGAAAACACCCGCGTGCTGAACCAAGGATCTAGCGGGGTTGTCGTGTCCCATACGAAAAGATTAATTTCGCTCATAGGCGTGAAGGACATCGTGGTTGTCGACACACCCGATGCACTTCTCGTCACGACGGCTGCGCACGCACAGCGGGTCAAAGACATCGTCGAACAGATTCGCCAGTCGGGTGACGACGCCCTGCTTTAGTGCCTGTCCAGAATTTGTTGGAATGACGCGATAAATCGACCTTTCGGTGACGTTCTCGGCGCTTTATTTCAGAAAACTGCTGATTCGCCCCTCACGACAATATGATGGAGACATTCGTGGTGCCCGTTCGGGATTGACCGCACGGGGGCCACACCATTTCAATGAGAGGAAACACCCTGTGAAGAACATCACATCGCGTGCCTGGACTGGGCTCGCACTTGCGAGCGCAGCCGCGGTCATCCTGACCGGTTGTGCCGCAGCACCCACCGAAACCGCAGCGCCGGAGCCAACCGTCGACTATCTCGCCTGCGCCGTTTCGGACGAAGGCTCGTGGAACGACAAGTCGTTCAACCAGTCGGTTTACGAAGGCCTTCAGAAGTCGGAAGCCGAGCTCGGAGTTCAGATCGCTGACGCAGAATCGGCAACGCCCGATGACTTCGCCCCCAACCTGCAGGCAATGATTGACCAGGGTTGTGACATTACGATCGCCGTCGGATTCAACCTGGTTGATGCAGTCAACGTTGCTGCTGAAGCAAACCCTGACATGAACTTCGTCACGATTGACGGATGGTCGAACGGTGCAACGAACCTCAAGCCCGTCAACTACGCCATGAACCAGTCGTCATACCTCGCCGGCTACCTCGCGGCCGCTCAGTCGACGACCAAGGTTGTTGGTACTTACGGCGGAATGCAGATTCCTGCCGTCACCGACTTCATGACCGGTTTCTACTACGGCGCTAAGGCGTGGGGAACGGACAACTCAGCGGACGTCACGGTCGTTGGTTGGGACCCTATGACGGAAACCGGTGACTTCATCGGTGACTTCACCCCCAACTCGGGAACTTCGAAGACCATCGCTGCGGGCCAGATTGAAGCCGGCGCAGATGTTCTCTTCCCCGTCGGTGGCGACCAGTTCGGTGCCGTCTCCGAAGCCATCACCGAAGCCGGAATCGACGGACGCATGGTCGGTGTCGACAAGGACATCGCCGCTACGTCGCCTGAGTACGCAGAATGGGTACTCACCTCGGCTGAGAAGCGCATGACCCTCGCAGTGTTCGACATCATCAAGCAGATTGCGATTGATGGCGGTGCCTTCACGGGTGACGTCTACCTCGGAACGCTCGAAAACGGTGGAACGGCACTGTCGGCAATTACCAACTACACCGGTGCTGCGGCACAGGCTGACGTTGAGGCCAAGCTGGCCGAACTTCAGGCTGGCATCGTCGACGGGTCAATCAACCCGCTCGGTTAGGCTGTAAAAAGCTAAAGTCGGGGGTCGTCGAGACACTGTCTCGGCGGCCCCCGTCCCATTCTCTTCAAGGATGAAAAGATGAAACTCGAACTCCGCGGAATCACCAAACGATTCGGATCTCTCGTCGCCAACGACAAGATCAATCTCGTGGTTAATTCCGGCGAGATTCATGCTCTTTTGGGGGAGAACGGAGCCGGAAAATCGACGCTCATGAATGTCCTCTACGGTCTTTATGCAGCCGAAGAGGGGGACATTGCGCTCGACGGAGTCGTTCACAAGTTCAAAGGACCGGGCGACGCAATGGCGGCCGGAATTGGGATGGTGCATCAGCACTTTATGTTGATTCCCGTCTTCACTGTCGCAGAGAACGTGGTGCTCGGCCATGAGCCCACGGGGATCCTCGACACTCTCGACATCGAGACAGCGCGGACACGTGTCCGAGAAATTTCTGAGCGTTTCGGTTTTGAAATTGACCCCGACGCCTTAGTTGAGGACCTGCCCGTAGGTGCACAACAGCGAGTGGAAATCATTAAGGCGCTCGCGCGGGACGCGAAGGTTCTTGTGTTGGACGAACCGACTGCCGTGCTGACTCCGCAGGAAACAGATGAACTCATGGGAATCATGAAGGGACTCGCCACAGCGGGCACCTCGATCGTCTTTATCACCCACAAGCTGCGCGAAGTGCAGGCGGTCGCCGACAGAATCACCGTCGTCCGCCTCGGCGCAGTTGTTGGCGAAGCGAAACCCACGGACTCCGCCGAGACCCTGGCCGCCATGATGGTCGGTCGCGCGGTTGACCTGTCCGTCAACAAAAAGGCTCCGAAACGAGGCGAAACGGGTCTTGCTGTCTCTGGGCTCACGGTGATTGGCGACCGCAACAACAAGGTCGTTGACGACGTCTCGTTTGAGGTTCGCGCAGGAGAAGTATTGGCGATTGCGGGGGTGCAGGGAAATGGGCAAACCGAGCTTGCCGAGGCTCTCGTCGGGTTGCGAATCCCGAGTTCAGGGTCGATCCACCTCGGGAAACTAGACATCACTCACTCGACTGTTCGCGAAGTCATCGACGCTGGTGTTGGCTATATCCCGGAAGATCGCTCGAAAGACGGTCTCGTTGGAGACTTCACGATCGCCGAAAATGTCATGATCAACCGCTCGTACGACCCGCCCTTCGCGAAGGGACTCAATATTGACTTCGTGAATCGCGAGCACATCGCCGACAAACTCATACACGACTATGACGTGCGCACGCCGTCACAGGTCACTCTTGCCAAAAATCTCAGTGGTGGAAATCAGCAGAAGGTTGTTGTCGCCCGTGAGCTGAGCCGCGAACTCAGCCTGCTCATCGCGTCACAACCGACGCGTGGTGTGGACGTCGGCTCGATCGAATTCATCCACGAACGCATCGTTGCCACCCGCGATGCGGGAAAACCGGTGGTAATTGTGTCAACCGAATTGGATGAGGTTACGGCGCTCGCGGATCGGATCGCTGTGATGTACCGCGGCCGGATTGTCGGCATTGTTGATTCGACGACATCACGCGAGACGCTGGGACGCATGATGGCGGGAGCAACACTATGAGTGACGTAAACGCAACCCCGACTGCGGGCCGCGGAGCCGCCGTGTTGAGAGAGATTATGTCGGGAGGTTCAACGCGGGCAATTTTGTCCGTTGTGGCCGGTTTTGTCATCGGCGCGATTTTCATGGTTTTTTCGAGCGAAGAATTCCTTGCCGCGGCGCAGTATTTCACTTCGCGACCCACGGACGCCCTCGGCGCGGCGTGGACGGCAATCGCGGAAGGGTATTCGGCGTTGTTCCGTGGGTCGATTTACAACTACAAGGCGGACAGTATTGTCGCAGCGATTCGACCAATGACCGAGACGCTTCGTTTTGCCGGCCCCCTCATCGCCTCTGGTTTGGGAATCGCACTTGCGTTCCGGGTCGGGTTGTTCAACATCGGCGCGAGCGGACAACTGCTGTTCGGTGCGCTGTGGGCAACGTGGATCTCAACGCGCGTATCGCTTCCCTGGGGCATCCACCTCGTTGTCGCAGTTCTTGTTGCCATTCTTGGCGCGGCAGCTTATGGCGCAGTCGTCGGCTTCCTCAAGGCTCGAACAGGCGCACACGAAGTTATTGTCACGATCATGCTCAATTACATAGCCGCAGGGATTCTCACCTTCTTTTTCCGAACCCCTGAGTTACTTCGCGAAGTTGACGGAGGGGGAACGCCCAAATCTGACGCACCGGCCGTCACCGCACAGTTGCCGCTTTTGCTTGGCTCGGAATTCACGCTTCACGCCGGTTTCATCCTCGCCATCGTCGGTGTTGGTGTTTATTGGTGGCTGATGGAGCGTTCGACCATCGGATTCCGGTTCCGAATGGTCGGACACAATGCCGATGCCGCTCGCACCGCGGGAATCAACGTGGAGCGAACGTTCGTTTTCGCCATGGCCGTTTCCGGAGCCTTTGTCGGTCTGGCCGCGGCAAACCAAGCACTCGGGGTTCAAGCAGGGCTCACTCCCGACCTCGACGGCAGCATCGGATTCGACGCAATCACGGTTGCGCTACTGGGGTCATCCACGGCACCCGGGGTGTTACTGGCGGGTCTCCTGTTCGGGGCGTTCAAGGCTGGAGCGCCGCAGATGCAGGTAATCGGACTCTCGCCCGAGATTACGGGGGTTGTTCAGGGATTCATTGTCCTGTTTATCGCGGCACCGCCACTCGTCCGTGCGATATTCCGATTGCCCCCGCCGCAAAAGACCACGGTGATCGCGGACTGGTGGCACAAACTGACGACGAAAGGTGATGCACAATGAGCACCGTCGTGACGCCAGGTTTGTTTTCACTCGTAGACGTATCGGTGTCTAAAAAGACTCCGTATCTCATGGCCGGGTTCGCCGTGTTCGTGCTGGTGGCGTTTGGCTTTGTCGGCAAAACCGATACCGTAGCGTTCCAATGGTCCAAAGAAGATGACCTGATACACCTTCCCGACTTCATCGTGGCCTCGAACGTTGTCGGTCTTGTTCTCGGCACGGCACTCGTGGCAATCGCGCTATTGTCGTTCGTTCTCGCGCAACGGAAACGAGTGACACCGTTGTGGCTCACTCTGATATTTGGGTTGCTCGCGGTGGTCGCACTGCTGGCGTGGTTGGCTGCCGGAAACACTCTTCCCTTCGCGTTCATCTTTGGCAACGCCGTCGTTCTCGCCGTTCCGCTCGCACTTGGGGCGATGGGCGGAATCATGTCCGAGCGTGTCGGTGTCGTCAACATCGCGATCGAAGGGCAACTTCTCACGGGAGCGTTTCTCGCCGCGGTGGTCGGCTCGCTGACCGACAACCTTTATTTCGGTCTTATCGTCGCCATGATCGGTGCCGCACTTCTGTCGATGGTCCTTGCGGTCTTCTCAATCCAATACCTCGTCGACCAGATCATCGTTGGAGTTGTGCTCAACGTGCTCGTCCTGGGAATCACCAACTTCTTGTACGCCCAGTGGCTCTCTAGCGATGGCCAAAATTCGAATTTCCCTGGCACTTTCCCCATCATCCCAATCCCCGGGTTATCGGCAATTCCCATCATTGGGCCTGCACTGTTTGAGGCGAGGATCACGACCTATCTTGCGTACCTCATCATCCCGACACTGTGGTTCATCCTTTTCAAGACCCGTCTTGGTCTGCGGGCACGGGCCGTGGGCGAGCACCCGCTGGCGGCCGACACCGTGGGAATCAACGTTGCCCGGACGAGGTTTTGGTGGGTGACTATTGGTGGTTTGGTGGCCGGGCTCGGTGGAGCTGCACTGACGATTGGTGCCGTTGGCGCGTTTGGCAGGAACATGTCAGGAGGGCAAGGATTTATCGCACTCGCGGTGGTGATTCTCGGTCGATGGCACCCCTTCTCGGCTGCCGCTGCGGCACTGTTGTTCGGATTCTCTATCGTGTTGCGGATCTGGGCGAATCAGGTTAGCCCCGGGATCCCCACGGATTTCATCACGATTGTCCCGTATGTCGTGACTCTCATCGCCGTCGTGGGATTCGTCGGACGAGTCCGTGCTCCGGCAGCCACCGGTAAACCGTATATCAAGGGATAACTGTGTCAGACATCAACTGGGACGCTCTGCGCACCGCGGCAAACGCCGCAATGGCGAAGGCCTATGCGCCGTATTCCCATTTCCCTGTCGGTGCGGCGGCCCTCGTTGACGATGGGCGAATAGTTAGTGGTTGCAACGTGGAAAACGCGAGCTACGGGGTCGGCCTCTGCGCAGAATGTGCACTGGTGAGTGCACTGGCCATGTCGGGTGGCGGCAAACTCGTTGCCTTCACCTGTGTCGACGGTCACGGTGATGTTCTCATGCCGTGCGGTCGTTGTCGGCAGTTGTTGTTCGAACACTCAGCGCCGGGAATGGTCCTCGAAACCGTTTCGGGAATGCGAACGATCGACCAGGTCCTGCCCGACGCCTTTGGTCCACGCGAACTCGACGCATATTCCCTGACCGACCCAGCTTCGGGAACTACCTGTGAGGGCTGCGAATGACCACTATCGAACCGTTTGACGCGGTTGATCTCATCAAAATCAAACGCGATGGGGGTGAACTCACCTCCGCCCAGGTGGCGTGGCTCGTCGACGCGTACACGCGCGGGTACGTCGCGGACGAACAAATGTCGGCGATCACCATGGCGATTTTCCTCCGCGGAATGGTGTCCCGCGAAATCAACGATCTGACCGCCGCCATGGTGAATTCGGGTGAACGGCTCGACTTTTCGGGATTGTCCAAAAAGACGACGGACAAACATTCCACCGGCGGCGTGGGGGACAAAATCACGCTTCCCCTCGCGCCACTGGTCGCGAGTTTCGGGCTCGCCGTTCCGCAATTGTCTGGTCGAGGACTCGGGCACACGGGCGGAACCCTCGACAAGTTCGAGAGCATCCCGGGGTGGCGCGCGAATCTGACAAACGAGGAAATGATTGCGCAACTCGAATCCGTCGGAGCCGTCGTGTGTGCCGCGGGATCGGGCCTCGCTCCCGCCGATCGAAAACTGTATTCGCTGCGGGACATCACGGGAACAGTGGAAGCAATTCCGCTCATCGCGTCTAGCATCATGAGCAAAAAACTGGCCGAAGGAACCGCGTCACTCGTTCTTGATGTGAAATTTGGGAACGGCGCATTCATGAGCGACTATGAACGCGCCAAGGAGCTCGCCAACGTGCTCGTCGGAATCGGCAACGATGCGGGCGTCGCGACGAGGGCCGTTCTCACGAACATGAACACGCCCCTGGGTCTTGCGATCGGCAACGCCAACGAGGTGCGCGAGTCGGTGGAGGTTCTCGCTGGTGGCGGCCCTGACGACGTGATCGACATCACGGCGACGCTCGCGGAACACATGCTGGACCTCGCCGGAGTCACCAGTGTTGCCGTCCGCGACCATCTCGCGAACGGAAAAGCGATGGACTCCTGGCGGGCGATGGTGAGTGCTCAGGGCGGTGACCCCGATGCGAAACTTCCCGTCGCGCGTGAAACACACACCGTCACGGCCGATCGGGACGGCGTCGTGGCGCGAATGGATGCATTGCCCTTCGGAATCGCCGCGTGGCGGCTGGGCGCGGGACGCGCGCGAAAGGAAGACCCTGTCGTTCACGCTGCGGGGATCGACCTCGCTGTCAAGCCTGGCGCGTCGGTGAAAAAGGGAGACGTAATCTTTACCCTGTCCGCGAATGACTCCGCGCGTTTTGATCGCGCTCTCGAGGCACTCGATGGCGCGTGGGAGATTGGCGAATCCGTTGTCGACCAAGGACCACTTATCGCCGAAGTCATCAACGGATGAACCGCATCGGACTTCCGCAGGTAACACCGGGGGAAAAATCCATCCACGTTTTTCCGGGCACGGATATCACCGTCGAGTCGCTTCCCAAGATCTCGTTACACGACCACCTCGACGGGGGGCTTCGACCGTCGACAATCGTCGAACTTGCGGCTGCCGGAGGAATCGACATTCCTCGTACCGCGCCCGAAGAATTGAATGACTGGGTGCGGTCCAACGCGGATTCGGGAAACCTCGTCGATTATCTCGCTACCTTCTCGGTAACGCTGTCGGTCATGCAGTCGGCGGCGAATCTCGAGCGCATCGCCCGCGAATTCGTCGAGGATCTCATCGAAGACGGTGTGGTTTACGGCGAGATACGGTGGGCGCCAGAACTCCATCTCGAACGGGGCCTTGGCCTTCGAGACGCGATTGACGCCGTTCAGCGCGGAATCGACGCGGCCGTCGTGGAAGGCCGTCTGAGTGGTCGAGTCGCACGGATTGGACAATTGCTGTGCGCGATGCGCCAGAATGACCGCGCCGATGAAATTGCGGAACTCGTGATTGACTATCGCGGTCGGGGTGTGGTGGGATTCGACATCGCCGGCCCCGAGGCGGGATTCTCCGTGTCAAGGCTCGCTTCGGCGTTCGCGAAATTGGACGAGTCCTGGGTGCCCCGCACCGTTCACGCGGGCGAGGCCGACGGTCTGCTCAGCATCGAGGGTGCGTTGATCGATGGGCGGGCGTTGCGATTAGGGCATGGGATTCGAATCACTGACGATCTGTCGGTCAAGGTCGACAGAGAGTCAACCCACGTCACTCTCGGTCCGCTCGCTGAATGGGTTCGCGACCGTCGAATCGCGCTCGAAATCTGCCCGACCTCTAACGTCCACACGAACGCGTTCAGCCGCTTCGGCTCGGCGATCAACGATCACCCGTTCGAGATGCTCTATCAACTTGGGTTCGCGGTCACCGTCAACACTGATAATCGGCTGATGAGCGGCACGAGCTTATCCCGTGAAATCGCGAACCTCGTCGAAACTTTCGGGTACGACCTTGATGATGTATTGCAGTGGCAACTCAATTCTGCGGACGCCACATTCTTGCCAGCGGACGAACGCGACACTCTGTCCGATCTCCTGACGGCGGCCTATACGGCTTAACCGAGCTCACTGGACTCGAGTTTGTGAGAGGACAGGCCAGCGCAATCAAGATTACTGGGCTCGGCAATACAGTGATCGCACAGAATTGCGCGGTGACGGCAGTCGTTGTTGGAGCAATTCGTCACCTGCGCGGTTGACTCTCCGCACACATCACAGTCGCCGATGACGACCGCTTCGTCACTGAAATTCACCGTGAGGCGCTGGTCGAACACATACAACGACCCCTCCCAAAGTCCTTTGTCACGGTAGGCCTCGCCATAACGAACGATGCCTCCCTCGATTTGGTAGACCTCTGAGAAACCGCGATTGAGCATCGCCGCGCTGAGGATTTCGCATCGAACTCCGCCCGTGCAATAGGTCACGATTGGTTTGCTCTTGAGGTGGTCGTACTTTCCGCTGTCGAGTTCGGTGATAAAATCATGAGTCGTTCGAACATCGGGGATCACGGCGTTCTTGAATCGACCAATGCGAGCCTCGAAGGAATTTCTGCCGTCGAAGAACACGACGTCTTCTCCACGTTCGGCAACGAGGTCGTTCACCTGCCGTGGACTGAGGTGTTGTCCCCCGTTGAGGATCCCCGTCTCATCGACGACGATTTCGTCGGGCGACGCGAACGCGACGAGTTCGGGGCGCGCTTTGACGCTGAGGCGGGGGAAATCGTCACCCGTACCCTCGGACCATTTCACGTCCATCCTTCCGAATCCCGGATACTGCTTCGTCGCTCGAACGTACCTTTTGACGTCGCTCATCGCGCCGCCGACGGTCCCATTGATTCCGTGCTTCGACACGATGATTCGACCCTTGAGCCCATATTGTTCGCACAACGCGCGTTGCCACAAGACGACCGCGTGGGGGTCATTGATCGGCGTGAACGCGTAGTAAAGGATTATTTTATTGAGCGTCACGAGGGTCAATTCTAGGCCGTCACCGGAATCGCGTCGTACCCTCGCAGCACGAAGGTGGGGCGACGGATTGGTTCACTCGCGAGTTGTAGGGAGGGGAAGCGCTCCATGAGCGCTGGCAGAGAGATGTTCATTTCCAGTCGGGCGAGCGGCGCGCCAATACAAAAATGAATTCCGGCACCGAAGGCAATGTGTGGGTTGAGTTCCCGTTTGAGGTTCATCGTGTCGGCATTGTCGAAAACTTCGCCGTCACGATTCGCCGCACCCAGCAGCGCCGCGATCTTTTGTCCACGTCGAATCGGAACCCCGTTGATCACGGTGTCGCTCGTGGCGGTGCGTTCGAAAAGTTGAAGGGGCGAATCAAACCGAAGGAATTCCTCGAGCGCGGTGCGAGAATTTCCGCGGGGATCGTCGCGGAGTGGTCGGATCACATCGGGACGCTGGAGTGCCGCCACGAGACCGTTCCCGAACCCGTTGACACTCGCTTCGTGCCCCGCATTGAGCAGCAACACGCAGGTCGCGATGAGTTCCTCAACGCTTAGTCGCTCGCCCTGCTCTTCAACCGCAGCGAGCGTCGAAATAAGGTCAGCCCCCGGAGTGACTTTTCGCTCCACCATCAGACCGTGAACGTACGAGGCAAAATCGGACGATGCTGCACGCGCCTCGGCTCGCTCTGTTTCACTCGGGTTGACCTCGTACATTTTGACGATTGATTGTGACCACGGACGAAGCAGGTGTTCGTCAGCGTCGGGGAAGCCCAACATGAATGCGATCACCTTGACGGGAAGCGGTTCGGCAAAATCGGCGACAACGTCAAACGAACCTTTGTCGGCAATCTTCGCCTCGCACTCGTCGAGCAATTTGCGGGTGATTCGCTCGATTTCAGGCTGCAGGGCCTTTATCGTGACCGGGTTGAACGCCTTGATGACGAGTGACTTGAGCCTGGTGTGTTTCGGCGGCTCGGAATCGAGGATGGAGTCGGCGTGCAGGAAATTGAAGTCGTGCCATTCGGATTCCGGGGTTTTGGGAGTGAAGATGCGCCCCAGCGACTTGTTGCGCAGAACGGCATTGGCATCGGCGTGGCCTGCGGCCAGAAACATCTCCAAGTCGTCATGCCAGAACGGTTTTCCGATGCCCCTTGCTTCGGCAAGGGCGGGATAGGGGTCGACGAGAAAATCTTTATCGGTGAAGTCAAGCATCCACTTCCACCGTTTCGCTCATGCGAGCTCGGAACACCGCCCCGCCCCAGATCAGGAGAGCGACTAAGGAGAGCCCCCCGCACCCGATCATGACTTCTCGCACTCCGAACGCTGCGATAGCGAGTCCCGCGAGAGCCGTTGCGATGATGTTCCCGAAACTCATGAATCCGGCGAATGCCGCGTTGACGCGCCCTCGGATTTTTTCGGGCGTTCGGGTCATGAGAATCGACGTGGCTGTTGCGTGCAAATATGCGCTGCCGATTCCGGTCACTCCGTTTGCGATGGCAACGAACCACAGCGACGGCGACAACGAAATCGCCAGCACTCCGGTCGCAATCGTCCACAGTGAGAACACCAGCCAGCGTGGTTGTTGCGGGATGCTGATGGCGCGAATTCCCAGAAGCGCCGACCCCACGAGGTTGCCGACCGCCCACAAGGCCGCGATCAACCCGTAGGTCGACTCGTTTGCCCCGAGAACGTCCATCACGAGGAACACCTCGCCCGTGTTGACCGCACCGAGGGCCAAAATGAACGAGGAGAGCAGTACAGTCACCGATCGGAGGAGCGGATCGCCCCAGAGGTGGCGATAGCCGACCAAGGTGGATTCACGATGCTCAGGCTTCGTTTTGTGACCGGGTCGGTTGACGCGTAAAAGAAAGGGTGCCACCGCAAGCAACACGAAGGTGAATGAATCGATGATGAACGGCCAGACGTACCCGGTTGTCCCGACCAAAATTCCGGCGGCCACCGGAGCGGCGACCTGTGCTGCCGATGCGTAACCGAGAGAGATCCCGTAAACGCGACTGAGGTCGGCTGGCCTTGCTAATTCGGGCACAAGGGCTTGCCAGGCGGGAGTTTCTATCGCAGCGATCACGTTGTAAATGAAAATCAGCCAGAGTACGCCCCAGAACGGCAGGTCGACGATAAAGGCGAGAGTGAGTGCACCCTGGGCGAGGGCGACGACGGGAACCAGGTGCCGTGTCGAAAAGCGGTCTGCCAGCCACCCGACCCACGGTCCAAACACAATGTAGGGGAGCGCGGCCGCGATAAACATCGCCGAAATTGCCACCGGCCCCTCAGCGCGTTCGCGAAAAATCAAAGCCCAAATCGTGACGACGGTGCCGAACGTCGAGAGCGCTCGCGCAATCGACACGCTGTGGATGGCAACCCAACGGGTTGTGGCAGGAGTTTCGGTTTCCGTTTTCATGTGATGAATTTTCTTAGGTCGGTTTCGAGAGCCGCCACAACGTCGACGACTCGTGCGGTTCGATGTACACCGTCGGTTACCGCGGCATCGATATAGATTTTGAGTTTCGGCTCAGTTCCCGAGGGTCGAACGATCACCCGAGAGCCTCCGGCAACGGTCAGTCGAATGAGGTCGGTCGGTGGGAATCCATCGACACCGTTCGCAAAGTCGTCGACGGCGGTCACAACTAGACCACCGAGCAGGTGGGGCGGCGATTCGCGAAACTTCGCGGAGATATCAAACATTTGGGACGGATCGGCAACGCGAACGGAAATCTGGGTTGATGCGAATGCCCCGAATCGGTCGGTGAATTCCGTGAGGTGATCGGCAATCGTCAGTCCGCGCTCCTGGAGCTCACCCGCCATCGACAGGAAATCTATGGCGGCCGAAATTCCGTCTTTGTCACGAACCTTTTCTGGGTCCACGAGGTACCCCAGTGCCTCCTCGTAACCGAAAACAAGGTGGGGGACGCGACTGACGAACTTGAAGCCCGTCAGTGTGTACGCAAACTCGAATCCGTACTCCGCGGCAACAACACCAAGAGCCGGGGACGAGACGATCGACGCGGCGAGTGCCGCAGGCGCACCAGAACTTTTATGGCGCTCGGCTGCTCGCCACCCGAGCAAACTTCCGACTTCGTTTCCCGTGAGTCGACGCCAAACGCCGTCGTCCCGGATTGCAACGGCGAGTCGATCCGCATCGGGGTCATTTGCGATGACGAGATCTATCCCGTCCCGGTCAGCGGTTGCGTAGGCGAGGTCGAGAGCCCCGAGTTCTTCCGGGTTGGGAAAGGCCACGGTTGGGAAGGTTCCGTCGGGCTCGATTTGTTCACTCACGACACTCGCGTCACCCAGTCCTGCGGCCACAAAACAGCGACTAGCGATTTCCCATCCAACGCCGTGCAACGCGGTGTAGACAAACCTGATCGGGGTTTCGGGCCTCGTCGAGATGGATGCGGTTTTCTCGACGTAGGTGTCGACAAGAAATTCGGGAGCAGAGTCGAAATCGTTGGATCGGGGGAAATCGGCAAGGTTTCCGTTCGCTGCGCGAAGGATCAGAGCCTCAATCTCGGTGTCGTCGGGGGACACAATCTGCGATCCGGCACTAGCGCCCCCGAGGTACACCTTGTATCCGTTATCCCGTGGCGGGTTGTGGCTCGCGGTGACGACCACCGCAGCACTCAGATCGAGTTCACGTAAGGCGGTGGCGACAACGGGTGTCGGAGTGGCGCGATCAAACAGAAGGACGCGCAACCCCAGTCCCGCGAAGATTTCGGCGGAGTCTCGGGCGAACACGTCCGAATTCACGCGACCGTCGTAGCCGATAACCACGCTTGGTTTTGCTTCCCGCCCAAGGAGAAATTTCGCAAAACCGTAAGCGGCTTGCGACACGAGAACCCGGTTCATGCGGTTGGGGCCGGCCCCCAATTCGCCTCGAAGCCCAGCCGTCCCGAACGTTAGGCGAGCGTCAAACCGGTCGGACAGTTCGGCGAGTGCGCCCTCGTCACCGATCTCGGCCCTGCCGATAAATGCGTCGAGTTCAGCGACGGTCTCCGGGTCGGGGTCTTGCTCGAGCCACGACTTTGCGCGCGCAATTAGGTCACGTGATTCCATTGCTCAGGCCGTGACGAGGGCGGCGACGACGTTCGCGAGCAACGCTGACATCACGGGCTCAGCTTCCTTGCCGGCTGAAATCACCTCGGCGTGACTGAGTGGTTCTCCGAGCCCCGCCGCAAGATTGGTGATGAGCGAAAATCCGAGTACTTCCATCCCCGCCTCTCGGGCAGCAATGGCCTCGAGCGCAGTCGACATTCCGACGATGTGTCCGCCCATCCGTCCCGCCATCTGAACTTCGGCGGGGGTTTCATAATGTGGGCCGCGAAACTGAACGTAAACGCCGTCGTCCAAGTCGGGCTTGACGCCTCGAGCGATCTCGCGAAGTCGGGACGAATACAAATCGGTCAAATCAATGAACGTCGCCCCTTCCAGAGGTGACGAGGCAGTGAGGTTGATGTGGTCACTGATCAACACGGGAGTTCCGGGCACCCACGACTCCTTTAAACCACCGGCTCCGTTGGTCAACACCATGATTTTCGCGCCGGTCGCGGCGGCGGTCCGAACCGAGTGTACGACGCGACGAACGCCGTGGTCCTCGTAAAAGTGAGTGCGTGCACCGATGACGAGGGCGTGAGCACCGGACGCCGTTCGAATCGAACGAATCGTTCCGACGTGCCCTTCGACCGCGGGTTTTGAGAATCCCGTAATCTCCGTTGCAGGGAATTCGGCGACCGTTTCGCCGATAAGGTCAGCCGCTTTCCCCCAACCACTGCCGAGAGTGAGCGCAATGTCGTGCTTGGCGACACCTGTCTTTTTTGCGATTTGGGTGGCGGCCTCACGTGCCACTTCCTTCGGGTCTATCGCGCGATCATCAAGAGGATGTGTGCCACTGTGCATCATGCTTCCCATTCTAGAACTCGGTCACGCGGTATCAGCGGGCCGAACGACGGGAAAGGGTTTTAGGCGCTCTTTTCGAGCGAGAGCAAAACGTGACCCGCCTTGACCGTTGTACCGACTTCGGCGCTCACTTTGGCGATGACACCGTCACGAGGAGCCGCGATTGCTTGCTCCATCTTCATTGCTTCAAGTACGACGACGGTTTGGCCCTTGATAACAGCATCGCCCGGTGCGACCTCGACCTTGACGACCGTCGCCTGCATCGGCGACGCGACATCGTTTCCGCCTCCAGCAGATGCATGCGCCGTTTTGGAACGCACGGGGGCGAGCGGCTTGTGAATTCGAGCCGAGGTCGGCAAGAGGGAGTCGGGAACCGAGACCGCGAGTCGTTTGCCATCGACTTCGACCACAACTTCGTGGCGGGTGTCGGTCGCTTCGCCAGCGCCGATCGTTCCGGCGTACTCAGGGACGGTGTTGTTGAACTCCGTCTCGATCCAACTCGTGTAGATAGAAAATGGTTCGTCTCCGTCGGGAGCGAACGCTGGGTCGTTGACCACGAGTTGGTGGAACGGAAGTACCGTCGGAAGACCGACGACCTGGAACTCGCTCAACGCGCGGCGGGCCTTGGACAACGCGTCCTTGCGGTCGATTCCAGTGACAACAAGTTTGGCGAGCAACGAGTCGAACGACCCCGAGATGACGTCACCTGCGACTACTCCCGAATCGACGCGGATGCCCGGACCGCCGGGAAGGCGAAGTGCTTTGACCGGCCCGGGGGTGGGACGGAAGTTCGCCCCGGCATCTTCTCCGTTGATGCGGAATTCAATTGAGTGCCCGGTGATCACGGGGTCCGGATAATCGACCAGCCCACCCTCGGCGATTCTGAACTGCTCACGAACCAGGTCGAGACCGGTAACTTCTTCCGACACGGGGTGTTCGACTTGAAGGCGAGTGTTGACTTCGAGGAACGTGACCGTTCCGTCGGCTCCAATCAAAAATTCACAGGTGCCCGCGCCGACATAGCCCACTTCTTTCAAGATGTTCTTCGACGCCGAATACAACAAGTCCCGCTGGGCATCCGTGAGGAATGGTGCGGGCGCCTCTTCGACGAGTTTTTGGTGGCGACGTTGCAGAGAGCAGTCACGGGTCGAAACGACAACCACGTTGCCCTTGTGGTCGGCCAGACACTGCGTCTCGACGTGACGGGGTTTGTCGAGATACTTTTCGACGAAACATTCACCGCGCCCGAACGCTGCGATGGCTTCGCGAGTGGCGGACTCGAATTGTTCGGGGATTTCTTCTCGAGTGCGCGCAACCTTGAGTCCTCGACCACCACCACCGAACGCCGCCTTGATTGCGACGGGGAGTCCGTGGACATCAACGAAGTCGAGAACCTCTTGCGCGGTCTCGACAGGGTTCAGCGTCCCCGGCGCAAGCGGAGCACCGACCTTCTCTGCGACGTGGCGAGCGCTCACCTTGTCCCCTAGCCGCTCGATAGCCTCGGGCGTTGGTCCGATCCAGATAATCCCGGCGTCCGTCACCGCTCGCGCAAAGTCTGCGTTCTCCGCGAGGAAACCATAGCCGGGATGAATCGCGTTCGCGCTGGTGCGTTTTGCCGCCGCGAGGATCTTTGCAATCACGAGATAGGTGTCCGCACTCGTGGTGCCATCAAGACTGATCGCCTCGTCCGCCAATTTGACGTGTTGAGAATTTATGTCTTGATTCGCATAGACAGCGACAGTAGCGATGCCCGCGTCTTTGGCGGCGCGAATTACGCGAACGGCAATTTCTCCACGGTTGGCGATGAGGACCTTGGTAATTCGTGCGGACATGTTCTTTAGCCTATTGCTCGACACGCCCCCTGTCGCGCTCAGTTAGCGGTTCCACATGTCGGTCCAGTCGATTCCGAATGAGCGGACGAGATTTCTCAGGGCAGGTAATGACAATCCGACGACAGTGTGTGGGTCGCCGACGATGGACTCGATAAAGGGTCCTCCGAGCGAGTCAATGGTAAACGCGCCAGCAACGTGAAGCGGTTCCCCCGTCGCGATGTACGCATCGATCTCGTCCTCCGTAATGTCGGCGAATGTTACATCAGCGTGCGTCACGATGCCTTTTCCGCCGTGATGTGTCCCGCCGCGGTGATCGATGAGCCAGTGGCCGGAATAAAGCACGCCTGTTCGGCCGCGTTGACGCAGCCATCGCTCACGGGCGACCTCAGGACTGTGGGGCTTTCCGTGGATGATTCCGTCAATAACGAACGCAGAATCACCACCGAGAATGAGCCCGTCAATTGTCGGGCCGTGAGATTTGGCAACGGCCTCCGCCTTCGTGCGCGCCAGAAGTTCCACCATCTCGGCCGGCGTTTGCGGTCCCGCCGCGACGGCGACGGCGTCCTCATCCACACCGGGGGAAATCGTCAATGGCTCAACCCCGGCAGCGCGAAGAGTCGCCAGGCGAGCCGGTGATGTCGAAGCGAGAACGAGACGCACAGCCCGACACTACCCTGACCATAGGCTGGACAAATGGGTGACGCAATAGGAACAGACATCGAACTGACGGTAACCGGAATTGCGCACGGCGGCTTCGCTGTCGGACGACTCGATGGGCGCGTGATTTTCGTGAGCGATGCGATCCCCGGTGAGACAGTGACCGCGCGGGTCACCGACGATTCCAAGGCGAGTTTTTGGCGAGCCGACGCGATCGGAATCGGAACCTCGAGCCCGCATCGTGTTCCGCACGTGTGGCTCGAAGCAGGGATCGAGCGCCCGAGTCATGCGCGAGTCGGTGGAGCGGACTTCGGGCACATTGTCCTTGCACACCAACGTGAGCTCAAGCGCGATGTTCTGAAGGATGCGCTCGCTAGATTCGGAAAACTCGATGCGTCGGAAATCAGCTTGTTGCTTGACCGGGTGGAACCGCTTCCCGGTGACGACGACCGAAACGGATTGGGTTGGCGCACGCGCGTTCGGTTGCACGTCAACGACCAAGGCCAGATCGGTCCGCGCGCTCGACGATCACACGACATCATCGTCGTCTCATCACTCCCTCTGGCAACGGAGGGAATTAATCTCATTGCCCCACTCTCGGAAAACTATGGAACCGCCGGTTCGGTGGACGTACTGTCGCCGTCCATGGGTGACGCGCGGCTTATCGTCGGCGAACAAAAGCCGACGGTCATTCGAGAGCGCGTCGGTAATCGCGAATTCAGGGTGGACGATAACGGGTTCTGGCAGGTTCACCGCGAAGCGGCAACCACCTTGACCGCCGAGGTTCGCGCCGCAATCGATCCCGATTTTTTTGACGCAACGGCACTCAATCTTGACCTGTATGGCGGTGTCGGGTTGTTCGCCGTGGCGCTAGCTGACTTTGGTGGACCGTCGACTCGAGTCACGAGTGTCGAATCGAACGAACGCGCAACCGAACACGCCGGTGAGAATCTCAGTGAGTGGGTCGGGGCGTTTGCCGAGACCGGAACGGTTGAGAAATGGCTGCGCGGACTCGAGCAGCGAGCGACCAGTGGAGAGCGATCGCGACTCGCAGCGGGAACCGTGGTTCTCGATCCTCCGCGATCCGGCGCGGGCCGCGACGTTATGGCTGCTCTCGGTCGAATCGCCCCCGCCCAAATCGTCTACGTCGCGTGCGACCCGGTGGCACTGTCACGGGACATCGCGTTTGCGCGGGAACACGGATACCACCCAACGCGTCTCCGAGCCCTCGATTTGTTCCCGCACACGCACCACGTCGAAACCATCGTGACATTCCTTAAGGACGGGAAACTGCGGGGATAGGTGCCGCGAGAACGCACTCTCGCTAAGGTAAATATGTGACCGAGAAGACACCGACCCCCCAACCAGCGACGACGGCGGCGAGGATTGCAGATTTTGCCGCGCGACTCAAGCGACTCGATGAAGCGCAATCCGCCGCGGCGGAAAAACAAAAAGCCAAGGGCAAGAATTCGGCGATGTCACGCATCATGCAACTTGTTGACCCCGGTACCGGCTTTACTGAGATAGACAAGTTTGTCCGTTCCCGTGGCGACTCGTTCGGCGACTCGGGAAAGCGTCCCGATCGCGATGCCGTCATTATCGGCGTCGGGCGCATCCACGGTCGCGAGGTCGCTATCTTCAGCCAAGACTTCAGTGTTTTTGGCGGTTCGCTCGGCGAAGCCGCCGGTGCAAAGATCGTCAAGCTCATGGAATACGCACTGAAAGCCGGCGTTCCCCTCATCGGGATTCTCGATTCGGGAGGGGCTCGAATCCAAGAAGGCGTGACGGCTCTGGGAAAATACGGAGAAATCTTCAGGCTCAACACTCAGTCCAGTGGCGTAATCCCTCAATTCTCGATTATCTGTGGTCCTGCGGCCGGTGGTGCGGTGTATTCGCCCGCGCTCACTGACTTCGTTGTCATGGTCGACAAAACGAGCCAAATGTTCGTCACGGGACCGGACGTCATCAAAGCCGTCACAGGCGAAGACGTCGGAATGGAAGAACTCGGCGGTGCTGCGACACACTCGGTTCGCACGGGAGTTTCGCATTATCTTGCGAGTGACGAACCTGACGCATTTGACTATGTTCGTTCGGTTCTCGCCTATCTCCCACAAAACAACCTCGCCGAACATCCTCTTTACGCCTCGGTGGTCTCGGAGACTCCTACCGAAGCGGACAAAGAACTCGATTCGATTATTCCGGACAGTGCGAACCAGCCATATGACATGCTCGACGTCATTGCGAAGTCCGTTGACGAGGATTCATTCCTCGAAGTGCAACCGTTGTTCGCGCCCAACATCATCATCGGTTTTGCTCGCGTAGAAGGAAAACCGGTCGGCGTTATCGCTAACCAGCCAAAGGAAATGGCGGGGACACTGAACATCGATGCCAGCGAAAAGGCTGCGCGGTTCGTGCGTTTTTGCGATGCGTTTGGGTTGCCCATCATCACTCTCGTCGACGTTCCAGGTTTCTTACCGGGAACCGACCAAGAGTGGCAGGGTGTCATTCGGCGTGGCGCGAAACTTCTCTACGCCTATTCCGAAGCGACCGTTCCGCTCATTACCGTGATCACGCGCAAGGCGTACGGGGGTGCCTACATCGTGATGGGGTCGAAGCATCTTGGCGCTGACATCAACATGGCGTGGCCCACCGCGGAGCTCGCCGTCATGGGGGGTCAGGGTGCCGTGAACATCTTGTACCGCGCCGAAATCAAGGAGGCCGAAGACAAAGGAGATGACGTCGCAGCGTTGCGGGCGAAACTAGCGAGCGACTACACCGAAAGTGTTGCGAGCCCGTTCCTCGCGGCCGAGCGTGGCGAGATCGATAACGTCATTTACCCACACATGACACGAATCGCCATTATCCGTTCGATGCGCGCGCTCGGGACAAAGCGAGCGAGCATGCCGGCCAAGAAGCATGGGAATATCCCGCTCTAATGGACGAATCGGCACCGGAACGCGACCCCCTCACCCAGATTCAGATCCTGGGGGGCTCACCCACCGCCGAGCAGGAAGCCGCCGTCATCGCCGTCGTGGCGGGCATGCTGCGCGAAGGCGGAGCGGTCGAAGAGGATAACGGGGTCGATGGCTGGACTCGGGACGCACGCGCACCGCGTGAGTCGATTGCCGGCCTCTCCTGGTCGAACCCGCTGCGCTAGTGGTCGCGGTGATTCGCTGGATTGACGAGGTTGAATCGACCAACCGCACCGCTCGATCCGCCGATTTCGGACACGGAGATGTGATCGTAACAACGAATCAGACCGCCGGACGAGGACGAATGGATCGCGTGTGGTCGATGGAGCCCGGAGCCGGCGTCGCGATGACGGTCGTTGTCTCCCGCACTTCGTTGGGCTCACCCGCCCGGTTGACACTGTTACCGCTGAGTGTTGCCGTGGGGGTGGCGGAAATCATCGCCACGCAAGCCCCGATCGGTGTTCGAGTGTCGATTAAATGGCCCAACGACGTTCTCGTCGGCAGTCGTAAGGTGGCCGGGATTCTGATCGAATCGCTTGACGCGGATCGATTAGCCATTGGAATCGGTGTCAATCTGACGGGCGTCCCCGCCGGCATTCCTGCCGCCACCGTGACGTCACTGGCAACGGAAGGTATCGTCATCCCCGTCGAATCAATCGTGACGGCGCTCGCCGAGTCGGTGGCCCACCGCGCGCATAACCTGGACGAGGACACTCTGTTGGGTGAACTTCACACTGCTATCGAAACCGTCGGACAACAGGTTCGAATTGAATTGCCGGACGGCCGATTCGTCACTGGTCGCGTTACGGGGATCGGGTCGACGGGTTCTCTGATTGTCGACACCGTGAATGGCCCTGCGGAATTCGTGGCGGGCGATGTCACTCACCTTCGCCTCGGGGGCGACGAGTTGGTTCGGTAGGCTGAAACCGTCCTCATCCCATCACAAGGAGTTCCGTGCGAGTTATCGGCGTCATCGGCGGAGGTCAACTCGCCCGCATGATGATTGGTCCCGCCATCGAACTCGGCCTCGAACTCAGAGTTCTCGCGGAAACGAGCGATTCGTCCGCCCGCGATCGCGCCACGTCGGTGGGGGACTTTCGGGACCTTGAGACAGTCCTCGCGTTCGCCCGCGACGTCGACGTGATTACGTTTGACCACGAGCACGTGCCAACCGAAATCATCGTGGCCCTGGAAGAGGCGGGTGTCGCGGTGAGACCGAGTTCCGCAGCGCTAGCAGTGGCTCAGGACAAAATCGTGATGCGGCGCCTCCTTGACGAATTGGGGCACCCACTTCCTGTCTGGGGAGTCGCGGAAACAATGGCTGACGTCACGCGTTTCCTCGATGCCAATGGGGGTCGCATCGTTGTGAAAGCGCCACGCGGCGGATACGACGGTAAGGGAGTCGCGGTTGTCACGGGCGCCGACCAGGTCACCACATGGCTGAATCAGGGCCCCGTTCTCATGGAAGAGATGGTGGATTTCTCGCGAGAACTTGCCCAGCTTGTCGCCCGTCGCCCCAGCGGGGAAACGGCCGTCTGGCCCGTCGTTGAAACGACACAAGCGAACGGCGTGTGCGCCGAAGTGATCCTTCCCGCACCAACCGACGGGGGGCGCATACTTGCGGACGCCGCGGAACTGGGTCGACAGATCGCCATCGACCTGGGGGTCACGGGCGTCCTGGCGGTCGAGTTGTTCGAAACGACTGACGGTCGTCTTCTCGTGAACGAACTGGCGATGCGACCGCACAATTCGGGCCACGTGACCATAGAGGGTAGCGTGACGTCGCAATTCGAACAACACCTTCGCGCAATTTGCGACGTGCCACTCGGCTCAACGGTCTCTCGACATCCGTGGGCCGTCATGGTGAATGTGTTTGGCGCGATGGACACTGGGAGGTACAGCAGATTGACCCAATCCAGCGATGTCAAACTTCACAACTACGGTAAAGAACCTCGTTCCGGTCGCAAGGTTGGCCACGTCACCGCCACGGGAACAGACGTCGTTGACACTGCGTCTCGGGCGCGCGCCGTGGCGGAAAACTTTCGTACCGACATTTAGCATGGAGGGGTGAGTACGCCACTCGTCGCCATCGTTATGGGATCCGACTCGGATTGGCCGACGATGGCCGCCGCCAAAGACATCTTGGAACAATTTGGAGTTGAATTCGAAGTCCAGGTTCTGAGCGCTCACCGCACCCCCGAGGCGATGATCGAGTGGGGCAAACAGGCTCGTTTGAGTGGCGTCTCGGTGATCATCGCCGGCGCAGGAGGGGCCGCTCATCTTCCCGGGATGCTCGCCTCGGTCACGAGTTTGCCGGTAATTGGCGTTCCGATTTCGCTGTCTCAGTTGGACGGGCTCGATTCACTGTTGTCTATCGTGCAAATGCCGAGTGGGGTTCCCGTCGCCACGGTGTCAATCGGAAACTCGACGAATGCCGCGTTGCTCGCGGTTCGAATGCTGTCAATTTCGAGTCCCGGGCTGGCCGAACAATTGGATAAGTACTCGTTGTCCTTGGCCGACCTCGTCGTAGAGAAAAACGCTGCACTCAAAGATTCGCTCTCGTGAGCCTGACATCACCGATTCGTAACCCGGACCTTCGCGACGCGGCAGTTATGCGCCGTCGGGCGTGGTGGCTCATCATCTTGTCGTTGCTTATTCCCGGCTCTGCGCAACTACTGGCGGGAAATCGTCGGCTTGGTCGAATCCTATTTGGCGCCTGGATTGCCATCGTTCTCATCGGTCTCGCAACGCTGGTGTCCTATCTCGTCGCTCCCGGGGTTACTTTCGGGGTGTGGGTGTCGTATTGGGGGCTGCTCGGAATTCAAGTGATTGTCGTCGTGCTCGCCTTGATTTCATTTATTGCAGCGGCCGACACCTTTAGGTTGGTTCGTTTTGTCCATGTCACGGGCCGAACCCGACTCTGGGTCGCAATCTTCACCGTCGCCGCGATGTTCGGTCCGGCCGGAGGCGGCGCCTATGCCGCGTATCTCGCCGGAGTAACACGAGACACCATCGCAGGAATTTTTGCCGACGCACCGACGGTCGAGCCGATCGAAGGAAAATACAGCTTCATGTTGCTCGGAGGGGACGCTGGGGCCGATCGAATTGGACTTCGACCCGACTCGGTCAGTCTTGTCACCGTCGATGCGGATTCGGGGCAAATCGCGGTGGTGGGAATTCCACGAAATTTGTACAACGCGCCATTCACTAAAGATTCCCCAATGCGTGCCGAGTGGCCCGACGGCTTTAATTGCGGTGATGACTGTTTGTTCGCTTACATCTATCCTTGGGCGGAAAATCATGCCGAGTTGTATCCCGATGCGGTCGCGGCCGGATCATCGCCGGGCGTCGAGGCGATGCGGGATTCTGTCGAAGCCATCACGGGGATCCCTGTCCAGTTCTATGTCCTCATCGATATGCGCGGCTTTAGCGGACTAATCGATGCGCTCGGTGGTGTGGATATCCTCATTGAGGAGCGTGTGAACGTGTGTGTCGTTGGCGAACCGATCACCGACAGCTTTCCCGCGGGCGCGACCCATCTCAACGGTAATCGCGCGCTAATGTACGCCCGAACTCGTTGCGACTCAAACGACTACGAACGCATGGGTCGACAGCGCCAATTGGAAGAGGCAATCCTGCGACAAGTCAAACCGACCACGGTGCTGACGCAGTTTCAGCAATTGGCGTCCGCGGGCAAGGCGCTGGTCGTGACTGATCTCCCTCAGTCCATGGTGGGACAAATGGTTGATCTCGGAACGAAGGCACGGAAGTTACCGATTCTCCGAGCGGAATTGGTGCCTCCCATTTTCGACCAGGTTTACCCGGACTTTAAATTGGCACACGAGATTGTCCGCTCGACAATTTTCCCACCGCCGACGCCGACCACAACGCCACAACCGTAGCGGGTCTATGCCGAAAAATCGGTGCGCAACGCTCGTGCTAGCGCGTCACGCCACGGAGGCATTTCGGGGAGTCCTGCCGATTGTGCAGCATCATCACCGAGAACGGAATAGGCAGGACGCGGGGCGGGACGAACAAACGCGTGAGAGGTTGTTTGCTCGACGAGGGTTGACGGCGCGCCGACTTCCTCGTAGATTGCGACCGCAAGATCCCACCACGAACACGAGCCGGAATTCGTTGCGTGATAGGTCCCCGGAGTCACGTCGAGAAGAAGTCGAATTCTTTCGGCAAGGTCGTGGGTCCAGGTTGGTTGACCGATTTGGTCCGTAACGACACTGACGGGATTTCCCGCGCGCGCCTGAGCGAGCATTGTCGCGACGAAGTTTGGTCCACCCGCGCCATAGAGCCATGCTGTCCGGACCACATAAGCCGCGTCGGGGAGTGTTGATCGCACGGCACGTTCACCATCGAGTTTGCTTCGCCCGTAGGCGGAACGTGGATCCGGTGTCGCGTTTTCCGGATATGCGCTCGTGGCACGGCCATTGAACACGTAATCAGTGGACACGTGAACGAGTCGTGCTCCAGTGTCCGCGCAGGCGCGCGCCACGTTCAGAGCACCGCGGGCATTGACTTCACTGGCCAGCGCCTCGTTAGCCTCTGCGTCATCGACTGCGGTGTACGCCGCAGTGTTGATGACAGCCACTCGTCCGGCAACGGCGCGCCGAACAGCATCCGCATCGGTGATGTCAAGGTCCGCACGCGTGATGAGTTCCGCGACATCACCAAAGGCTTTACCTAGCGCGGTTGCGAGCATGCCGCCGCCGCCGGTCACAAGAATTTGTGCGCTCATCTCGATCTCCCTCATTCTTCAGCGTAGTGCGGCAATAGGCTTGGCGAGTGATCAATGCGCCTGTTCCACCGCTCGTGCTTGTGGACGCCACGGCAATCAGCGCCCAGCGGGGCGGAGTCGGTCGATACGTCGAGGAACTCGTCCACGAGTCGGTCCTCGCCGACCTCTCCGTGGTGGTGGTGTGTCAGCCACGCGACGAAAAGGCGTTCGCGGACCTGCACTGCGATCTTGTTATCGCGCCTCGCCGAACTCACACAGTTTTCGTCAGGTTTTTGTGGGAGCAGCTCGGGTTGCCCTCGCTTGCACGTCGGCTTCGAGCGACAACAATTCATTCGCCGCACTACACATTCCCTTTTTTGACGCGTCGTCATCGTGTCGTCACTATTCACGATCTCACCTTCTGGACGCACCCCGATCGGCATTCTGCGGTTAAAAGGATCTTCTTCAAATTCTGGATTAGAGCATCCGCCCGCATGGGCATCGACGTCATCGTCCCGTCCGCGGCGACGAGCACGGAATATCAGCGTGTTACCGGAGCGAACGAGAACCACATCACCGTTGCGCACCACGGTGTCGACCGAGACACGTTTCACCCGCCTGTGCCCGGCGCGGTTTCGACGTTCGCGCGTGCCCATGGGGTTGAATCATGGATTGCGTTCCTCGGCACCATTGAGCCGCGTAAAAACGTTGTACCCCTCATCGAAGGGTTCAAACTCGCTACACGAGACATGGCCGAACGGCCGAGCCTGCTTCTGGCCGGGGCTCCTGGGTGGGATGACGCTGTGGTTAGCGCTATCGCCCGCGCCGTCGACATCGGGTACGACGTGCGCCACCTCGGTTACACCCCACTCGCCGACCTTCCAGCGTTCCTGGGTGGTGCCACTGTGGTCGCCTATCCCAGTGAAGGAGAAGGGTTCGGGCTTCCCGTGCTCGAGGCGATGTCGTGTGGCGCGCCGGTGTTGACGTCGCGCTCATTGGCCCTCCCCGAGGTGGGCGGGGACGCGGTGGCATACTCGGACACGACGCCCGAGGGCATCGGGCGTGCACTGACCGACTTGTTGGCAGACCCGATACGCCGAAACGCGTTGGGAACAGCAGCGGTAAAGCGAGCGGCTCGGTTCACCTGGGCGGCATGCCTCGCTGCCCACCGGGCGGTGTGGGGCATTTAGGTCAATTCCGCGAAAACCGACGCGAGTCGAACTGCGCTGGCGTCCCACGAGAACTGCGCAGCCCGGGCTTTTCCGCGCGAGGCAAGGTCACGACGAAGCGTTTCATCATCCAACCCCGTCAGGGCCTCAGCGAGCTTGATCGTTCCGTTTTCACCGTGGACGTCAACGGCGAGAGCGGAATGACCGGCAACCTCACGGAGTGCCTCCGCGGTCGAATGGATAACGGGGACTCCCAACGACATCGCCTCGAGCACGGGAAGCCCAAAGCCCTCTTCAATGGAGGGCACGACCAACCCTCGGGAGGTGGAAAGGACTGAGGCAAGATCGGCGTCGCTGAGTCGCCCAAGAGCGTGGACTCGGTGCTCGGCGATACCCGTTCGAGTCACCAAATCAGTGACACTGACGCCACCCCAACCCGTGGGTCCGATGACGGCGAGCGAAAGACCCTCGATGGTCGCAAGAGCGCTGAGTAGTTGCTCGAGCCCTTTCCGCGGTTCTAACGTGCCCACAAAGGTGAGGTAATCGTCGGGAAGTCCGAGTGCAATTCGCCGATTTTCGGAGTCGACGGGCACCACCAGGTCGGGTGTTGGCGCACCGCCAATCACGCGTATTCGATTTTCGAGGGACAGGAACTGTGAGAGCCGCGAAGCGACCGCATCCGTCGGGACAACGACGATGTCGGCGTAGCGTTGGGCGCGCTCGCCCATTGCGCGGTGCCACCGAGCGCCGTGCGTCGTCATCGTTTCGGGATGGGTCCATGGCACAGCATCATGAATTGTGACAATGTGTTGACCGTGTTCGGCGAGCGGGGCAAAGAGGCTGGGCGAATATGTCACCTCGCTTCTCGGGACAGCGAAGCCGTGTTCCCATGCGCGAGCGAGCAGCGCTCGCGGAAACGGTGAAACGTCGATGCCGTCGAGCAACGGAAAAATTCCCTCGAGTTGTCGTACCGTTTCGGTCGAAATTCGAGGGACAAATCCGACAAGTGACGGGGTGCCGTCGAGCCGCGCAGAGAGGGCACGAACAAGATTGAGCGCGTATCGTCCGATGCCGCCCGGTACGGGTGCAACCACTTGGTCGAGGATCACGGTGCTCGTCTTCATCGCTTAACCCGCTGTCGTTACTATGGTCACGTGGACATTCAACCATTACGCATCGCGGGTGCGTGGCGTGTTACCCCACAAATTTTCGGAGATGCGCGTGGCTCGTTTTCTGAGTGGTTCCGCGGCGATCATCTTGAGGCCGCAACCGGCTTTCGGTTTAACCCGATTCAGGCGAACATTTCGAGATCATCGCGTGGGGTGGTTCGCGGAATTCATTTTGCGAATGTGCCGCCCGGTCAAGCGAAATATGTCATGCCCCTGACCGGTTCCATCGTCGACTTTGTTGTGGACATCCGCGAGGGTTCGCCGACATTTGGCCAATGGGAAGGAGTGCTGCTCGATAGTGAAAATCACGATGCAATTCTCCTTGAACCGGGACTGGGGCACGCCTTTATGGCTCTCGAAGACCTCACGGCGGTCACCTACCTGGTCACGGACATTCACCGCCCGGAACGCGAGCACGGCATAAACCCGCTCGATCGCGACATTGCCCTCGCCTTCCCGACCGGAATCGAGCCCGTGTTGTCTGAAAAGGACACTTCTGCCCCGTCCCTAGCCGACGCAATCGCGTTAGGGTTACTACCCCAATGGGAGGGTCGATGAAGGGCATAATTTTGGCTGGGGGAACGGGTTCCCGCCTGTGGCCGATTACCCTCGGTAATTCCAAGCAACTCATTCCCATCTATGACAAGCCGATGGTGTACTACCCGTTGTCGACGTTGATGACCGCCGGAGTCCGCGAGGCGTTGATTATCACTGCCCCTGAGCACGCTGATTTGTTTCGGTCACTGCTCGGCGACGGCTCGGCGTGGGGCATGCGAATAGAGTTTGCAATTCAGCCGAGCCCTGATGGGTTAGCCCAGGCCTTTATCATCGGTGAATCGTTCGCTGCGGGTGACTCTGTGGCGTTGGCCCTGGGCGACAACATCTTTCACGGATCCGGTTTCGAGAGCGCGCTTCCCGACACGAAGAATTTCGAGGGCGGGCATATTTTCGCCTATCCGGTGCCAGACCCCGAGCGATATGGGGTCATCGAGTTTGACGATGACGGCACCGCGCTCTCGATCGAAGAGAAACCGCACAAACCAAAGTCTCGGTTTGCGATTCCGGGGGTCTATTTCTATGGCCCCGATGTTGTTGATGTGGCGAAGGGAATCAAACCAAGCCAGCGTGGCGAACTGGAAATCACGTCCGTCAGTGAGCACTATCTGCGCGAAGGGCGACTTCGTGTCAGCGTGCTCGACGCGGGCACAATGTGGTTCGACACGGGAACAATCGACTCGATGATGGATGCGTCGGAATATGTTCGCGCCGTTGAACGGCGAACCGGCGCAAAAATCGCCTGCCCGGAGGAAATCGCGTGGCGTCAAGGGTGGATTACGTCGGACCAGCTTGCGACAATCGCAGGCCCTCTCAAGAAGAGTGGGTACGGTTCGTATCTTCTCGGCCTACTCGAGAGCTAGGTTCGTCGAGTTTTCGCGGAATTCCGCAAGCGAAGCCCAATTGACACGGCGAAACGAACGGGCCACCACGCGATTCCCGGATAACGTTTGCCTACCCAGCGTCGAGCGCTCGTGTGATGCGCGGAAATCATGGACGCCGAGTGTTGGCGGGTTGAATGCCCACCTTCATGCTCCACCGTCGCTCCTGGAACAAATACATTGCGCCAACCGTTTTGTCCCAGCCGGAAACCCAGGTCGACGTCTTCGAAATACATGAAGAACCCATCATCAAATCCGCCAACTTGCTCGAATGCCGATCGCCGCACGAGGATACACGCGCCGCTCAACCAACCGGCGTCGCGCTCAGTGGAATAGTCAGCGGACTGGTGGTAGCGCCGCGTCCACGGATTGGTTGGCGCGAGGTCTCCGAGAAGTGCGTGACCAACCCCCAGTCTCAACGAGGGAATTGCTCGAGCAGATGGGTAGACGGTGCCGTTCGAATCACGAATCCGCGGTCCCAGCGCACCGATAGCCGAATCTCTCTCGCCAACACGCACAAGTTCGTCGAGCGAGCCCGAATCCAGTACAAGATCCGGGTTGACGACGAAAATCCAGCCAACATCGGGATCGAGCGTTGCGACGCCGGCGTTGATGCCGCCACCGTATCCCGGATTATCGGGACGGGGAAGTATGCGTGCATTCGAGCCCTCCAACGTCGCGGCAAGTTCCGGGTCACCGCCAGGAACATTGTCGACCACGACGACGTCGACTTGGTGAGAAGTAGAGCGCGGAATCGACTCGAGCAATTTGCGGATAGCCTCGCTCGAACGGAATGACACTGTCACGATTCCGATGCGCGTCGAGGGGCTGAGGCTGCTCACGCAACCCATGCTAGCCAACTCGGCCGACGGGGTGACGGCTCTGCTGCTTCCGCTGATTTCGCAATTGCGACACTTACACTCGAGTTACACCTGTTTGAAGGGGCTTTAGTCGTGTCCAATTTCTGGAAGAGAGCATCCGCCATCGTGGCGACGATTTCTGTCGTCGCCGGATGGTTGATTCCCACTTCGGCGAATGCCCTGACGCTATCGGGCGATGACTTCAAGGCGGGGGACATCATCTCGGACGCCCAATTTTTTGACAAGAACGCAATGACCGTGCAGGAAATACAAGCGTTCCTATCGAAGAAAGTCAAACAATGCGGCGCATTGAACCTATGCCTGTCGGTGTACACGCAAGACACGTTCACGAGAGATGCAACGTCCATTCAGGGAGATGGTGTCGACCCGCTCTGCGAGAGCTACGCGGGCGCACGGAATGAAACGGCAGCCCAAATCATCTACAAGGTCCAACGCGCTTGCAACATCAGTGCGAAGTTGATTCTCGTCCTGTTGCAGAAAGAACAAGGGCTTATTACCAACTTCAATCCAACTGCAGAGAAGCTCAAAATTGCCACGGGGTATGCGTGCCCCGATACTGCTCCGTGCGACGCAAAATATTTTGGGTTCTACAACCAAGTCTACTCTGCAGCATCGCAACTGAAGCGCTATACCGATCCAGCAAGTTCGTTTTACAAATCGAAGCCGGTCGGAGTGAGGTCTCCGATCCTGTTTCATCCCAATGCACGGTGTGGAACCAAATCGGTCAAGATCCTGAACCTCGCTACACACGCGTTGTACATCTACACGCCGTACACGCCGAACGATGCGGCGCTCGCGAATCTCACAGGGATTGGCGACAGCTGTTCGAGTTACGGAAACAGTAATTTCTGGGAGTATTACACCTCCTGGTTTGATGCTCACGCGAACCTTTCGGCAGAAATTGTTGACCAGGGCAACGCCATCACGAGTGGCTGGGGGGCATTGCTTGATGATTCGTCGTGCACCGATACTGCCAATACGTGCTCGGCCGATTATGAAAACGCCGTTGCAACATGGAACATCACGGCGGGGCTGAAATACGTGGTTGGGCCTATCGCAACCAAGTACCAATCTGCAGGTGGAGTAACCGGTTCACTTGGGACGATATCCAGGCCGACGGAAACAGTCAACGGCGGTGCGAATGGAGACGGATCCCGCCAGAAGTTCATCAATGGGTTCATCTATCGTGATCCGACCGACGCGACGTTCATTGTGCTTAATAGCGTCTTCGCCTATTACAGCGAGGCGGGTGGGCCTAGCGGCACGCTCGGGTGGCCAACGGGTGACGCCTCCTGTGCGGATGGGAAGTGCGAGCAACAATTTGCCGGAGGATACGTCGTCTCAAGTCCGAGCGATGCGTTTATCGTTCTCGACGGCGCAATCGGAGAGTATTTGCAGGCCAATGGAGGGATCAACAGCCCGTGGGGGCTCCCGCTGAGTGCGGCGGAGACGCAAACATTCGGGTCATTCGGAACGGGTCGTATTCAAGAGTTCGAGAACGGGACTGTCTACGAGAAAGACGGCACGGCCTATCTCGTTGCCGACTCACTTGCGGACGCGCTTGCTGATGTCGGTGGCCCTACCGTGGTCGGTTGGCCACTCGACGAGCCCGTTCGGACCGACGGCACACTGTGGCAACTGTATTCGGCCGGTCGTGTCGTCAAGGTGGGAAGTGCTCAAGGGGTTCTCATCCCCACAGACACATTAAAGGCTCTTCGGGTCGCTGGGGGGATTTCAGGATTTTTAGGCGCCCCGACAAGCAATGCAACGGATTACAAAGGGAAAGACGGATATCTCGGGTCAAAGCAAACTTTCGAGGGCGGCACAATCGTCCGCGGCCCTCTCGGTGCGTTCGCCATACCCGACGCTCTGTGGAAGGTGTACAGCGCCAGCAATGGAGCCAAGGGGCGATACGGCTGGCCCAAGGGCATCGTCAAATCGACGCCAAGTAACTGGACACAAATGTTCCAGCGAGGAGCAATCAAAGTTTCGCGATAGTTCCAACCCGAATTCGTTCCGCGAGGATTGCGCAGGCAATGAAGGTGACGAAACCCCACTCATGCAGAATCCTGCTCTCGGTCAATGACTGAACAGTGAGGGCGCACAGGACGAAAAACGGTACGGCTGAAGCGGACACGGGGGATTCATCGAACGCGCGCCAGAGATGCCGAAGCGCGAATATGAGTGTGATGGTAAACAACGCCACACCGACAAGTCCACTTTGCATGACGATATCGAGCCACACGTTGTGAGCCTGTGACATAGGCAGGCCATCAACCGAATGAATCGCAAACCACGGATCCCAACTCGGCCACCATCCGACGAAACCGGATCCCAGAATTGGTCGTTCTGCTATGCGGTCGACGACTGCGGCCCAAATATCTGCACGGTGGGTGAGATCAGCAGACTTTCCTAAAAGGCTCGCGAACGTCGGCCATTGCACCGCCGCGGCGACCACGGTGCTGCCAATCACTCCGACTGCACTACCCAAGCCGATGCGCCACCAGACGCCTTTCCGACGCGCCATTCCGGTGAGACCTGCGAAGACGGCAAGCGTCACGAGGGCGACTGCGACGGTTGCCGACACGGTTCGAGCCACGACGAGGAGGGCAAGCGCGACATCAAGGCTCGACACAATATTCCAGTGTCGTGTCGAGAACACATGCCAGATCCCGATCACGAGTAGAACGAGGCCGAGCATTCCGAGCACGTTCGCGTTACCCACGAGACCTTGAATTCGGCCCATCGAGAAGAAAAGCCCGCGACTCCAAGCCATTTCTATGGGAGTGTCCGATGTTTCCGCAAAGCCGACCGGGTAAACAGGGTGCCCGATCGCGGCCACAATCACTTCGAACACGATGGAACCAGAAAGAACGAGTCGCAAACTGAGCGCCGCCCGACGAACCAATTCCTCCAGTGCTGCCGCACTCGTGATGGCGAGCCCCAAGAGGACACCGAGAAAAACGGTGCTCACCATGACGAGAGAAGTTAGCGGGTAAGGAGACCACGTGGGGCTAATCGCCCACCACGCGAGAAGCGCGAGTAAAGGTTTCGGCAGGGCTCTCCACGAAACTCGGTTCCTTATGATGACCCCGAGAGACCATATCGACGCAACGAGGACGAGAGCGACCCAAACAGGGACAGTGAAAGCATTGCGAACGAAATCTCCAGCGAAAAGAAGCACAAGGATGGCAACCATTACTGGTTTCTTCGCAATAAATTGAGCCACGGGACACTAGCCTAGTGAGCGACGTGGAGGTGTTGCAGTGATAGAGATTGTGAATACTCCGCGAGACTATGCGTGGGGTTCGACGTCCGCGATTGCTGACTTGATTGGAGCGGTCCCGTCGGGAGCGCCCGAAGCGGAACTTTGGCTTGGCGACCACCCGGCGTGCCCCGCTCGAGTTAAGTCGACGGGACAGTCGCTCATCGCGTGGGGAGAGTCGCACCCTGAACGCTTCGGACACGGACCGCTGCCATTTCTTCTCAAAGTATTGGCGGCGGAATCACCGTTATCCATCCAGGCACACCCCACGCGTGTTCAGGCAGAACGTGGTTTTGCCAACGAGAACGCCGCGGGACTCGCCCTCGATTCTTCGACTCGAAACTATCGGGATGCCAATCACAAACCCGAGGTGATCATGGCGCTTTCCGATTTCTCGGCACTGTGTGGGTTCCGGCCAAGGTCGGAGCAGACCTCGATTATTGCTGAGCTCGTCCAGCAGGGTGTTCCCGGTTCATCGGAACTGTCTCGTGCAGTTGAAGCAGGACTCGCCATCGCGGTCGAATGGATTTTGACTCGCGGTGATGGCGTGAATCGCCTCGTCGAGGCGTTGTCGGCGGGAATCCGAGCGCCACACAATTCAGGTGTTGATGAGGCGTTCGTCACTGCCCGGATGCTGTCGGACAAATTCCCGGGTGACCCGGGGATTGCCCTCTCGATACTCCTCAATCGTGTCACTCTTCGTCCCGGTGAAGCCCTATTCCTTCCGGCGGGGAACATCCACGCCTATCTGCACGGGCTTGGAATTGAGGTGATGGCAGCGAGCGACAATGTGCTTAGAGGCGGACTCACCTCAAAGCATGTGGATGTCCCCGAACTTCTCAGTGTGCTCGATTTTCGCGAACTGGACGAACCGCGGCTCGAGGCGACCGTGTCGGATGGCGTGCGCACATTTGATGCCGGACTCGACGATTTCATCGTCACGGAAATCACGGCGAATGACGATGTACGAGTCACGATTGCGGGACCGGCTATCGCCGTCGTCGTCGCGGGTGATGTGGTCCTTCATTCGGATAGTGATTGCAAACTTTCTCGTGGATGTTCCGCTTTCATCGAAGCGGGTGAGACTCTTCATCGGGTCATGGGGAACGGGAAAATTTATGTCGCACATTTGCCTACACGAAATCTGTCGCAAACAAAACTTGACTAATCGGAATAACAACGGTGTAATTAGGTGTCTCGCTCATCCACTAGGAGGAAAACTCGTCATGACCGACTACCGCAATGACGTCCCCGGGAACTGGGCAATCGATCCCCTGCGACTGGGTGTCGCCGGAACTGACAATGCAGTCGGCGACGACAACCCGCTCGCGTGGCAAGCCGATGCCTTGTGCACCCAGACCGACCCCGAAGCGTTTTTCCCCGAGAAGGGGGGGTCCACCCGCGATGCAAAAAGAATTTGTGCGGAATGTACTGTGAAAACCGAATGCCTCGAATACGCTCTCGCAAACGACGAGCGGTTTGGTATCTGGGGTGGCCTATCAGAGCGCGAACGCCGTAAATACCGTCGCCGCGCATAGGGACTGAGGAATCGGTTCGATGATTCGCGACTCACTCGCGGTTGTCGTGGTTTCACGGCGGCACCCCGAACGACTCTCGGCAACGTTGGCCTCGCTAGCGGCAGACAAGATTCCCGGCACGATTACCGTCGTCAACCTCACTGAGACTTCGGTTGCACTCACCGGTCAGACGGAAATCATCGGACCGCCCACCCTCTCGCTTTCTCACGCTGTAGACCTCGCACTCGCTGATTCATCTAGCGAAACTATTTGGATCCTGCGCGACGACACCAGCGTCCGACCGGGCGCTTTCGCCGCGTTGGCATCGATTCTCGACACTTCTCCTTCGGTCGGAATCGTTGGCCCGAAGCAAATGGACGCGAAATCTCCCGTCACAATTCGTGAAATGGGCGAGTCCATGACGCGCTCAGGTTTTGCGCTTCAAATCGCGGAGCGAGAACTTGACCAGGCGCAGTTCGACCGAACTACTGATGTCCTGGCCGTCGGCGAGGCAGGCATGCTTGTTCGCCGTTCGGTCTGGACGTTGCTGAAGGGCTTTGACCCAGCGCTTCCCGCGCTCGGCGGAGCGCTCGATTTTTGTTTTCGGGCCCGAAGCGCGGGCTGGCTTGTCGAGGTTGTGCCGGCCGCGGTAATCGATACCGCGGTTACGTCACACGAAGCTTTCATGGGTGATGTGACCGAAACGCAGGCAGAACGCGAAGAGGCGCGCGCGCGAGCACACCGCGTGTTGGTCTATGGGCCTGCGGCCGTTCGGCCGCTACTGACGCTCGGACTGACTTTTGGCTCACTGGTTAGAGGCGTCGGGCGATTTTTGCGCAAGCGCGTGAACCCGTTCGCTGAATGGCGAGGTTCGGTTGCTGGAGTCCTCGGCCTCAATGCGATTGCTCAATCCCATCGCGCTTATCGTGCGATTTCGACTAATCCGGTGGGCGGTGGACGTCTATTTGTCTCCGCTGCCGATCTTCGACACCGTCGGGCAACTCAACGTGACGAGGAAATCGCACGACGAGAGGCCGCCGATTTCACCCCGCGTCTCGAGTTCGGCGCCCCCGCGATCTGGTTCACGGGATTTGCGGCAGCACTCGGATTGGTGTTGGGGGGTCGTTTCCTTGGTGCAACAGCGCTGTCGGGGGGTGCGTTGATCCCGATGCCCGCCACCGTCAGCGAGTCGTGGGACGCGATTGGCGCGACGTGGAGCGACGTTGCGGGCGGAATCCACGCCGGCCCTGATGGATTCGCCGCATTGATGGGAATAGTGAGTTCGATAACGTGGTGGAACCCCAACCTCATCGTTGTCATTCTTTTTACCTTTGCGATTCCACTGTCGTTCATTGCAGGTTTTATTGGGGCAGGGTCCGTCACGACGAACTCGCGAGTCGCAATTGTCGTTGGAGCCGGCTGGGCGCTCATCCCCACGCTGCACGGAGCAATTTCCGAAGGCCGCATCACGGCGGTTCTCGCACACATTGCCTTGCCACTGTTTGCCCGCGCAATCACGGGTTCCACCGCTTTGTCCCTCGGTTGGGCATCAATTCTCGCTGCATTCGCGTGGGTATCCGTTCCGGCCCTCGCGCCCGTCATTGTTGTGGCCGTCGTCCTCCGCGCATTGACCGGAGTGCCATCCGCGTTGCTTGCACTGACGCTTCCCCTTGCATTCGAGTGGCCTCGATTGAGTGAATCACTGGCAAACCCGGTGGCGTACTTTGCGGATCGCGGTCTTCCGTTTCCCACGGTGGCGCCGCATGGTGTCGTGTCGCTCACACTCTGGCCAACATTGCCCAGCTTTCCCGGGTTGGACACCGAGATTGCAACTGTCATCGCTTTTGTCGTGGTCGCCGTGTGTCTCGTATTGACGGTAATTGCAGTGGTCGTAGCGGATAACCCTCGGGTCGGCGCACTGTTACTGCCAGCGGCAATCGCGCTGCTTACCTGGGCGGGTTTGGGTCCGCTCACGCTCGCGACGGCCGATGGCGAGCCGGTCGGGTTGTTCCCCGGGCCTCTCTTTGACGTGGTGTGGTTCGTCCTTCTTAGCGGTGTGGCCATCACCGTCAGTTCAATTCGTTTCGCCGCGGGGTTTCTCGCTCCGATCTCGGTCGCACTGATTGCCGCGGTGAGCCTTGTTCCGCTCACGGCGGTCGCGACCGGTTTGTCACGCGTTGCCCCGGCCGACATCAGAACACTTCCGGCTTATGTGCAAGCAGAATCGACCGCGCACCCGGGCGGCGCGACGCTAATTTTGACACCGACGGCCGAGGGAATCCGCGCGGAACTACAACGCGACGCTGGCGTGACACTCGTTGACTGGACCGCGGCAGCCGCTACCCGACAGTCACTCGCTGAAAACGAGGGCGCCATGGCCGACCTTGCGGCGAATTTGATTGTCGAAAGCGATTTCGACGTTGCCGCCGCGGTATCGGAAGCGGGCATCAAATTTGTCGTGCTCGAGGCCCTCCCGACGGCGCCGGAGGTATCGGCGATCGCGTCCCACGCCGGACTCACGGAGGTCGGGGTCACGGACCGCGGTGTTCTTTGGCGCGTCAACGAGATGGTCGAAACCACGCCCGTCAATCGTTCCCCCGATCTCACGTACCGCGTGATTCTCGGACTCGTCGGACTTGTCGCGCTGATAGCCGCGATGCCCACGTCTCTCCCTCGCCGACGTCCTGTAGTCGACGACCTCATGCCCGCGGCAGGAGAGGTCGACGATGAGCATTCTTAGCAAAGTTACTTTTGGTGCAGCCGGACTCACCGCGCTGGGTTTGTCTGCTTATGTCGCTGCGTTCATTCCGACTCCCCTGTCAACGGGTATTGCCCCCCTGTCAACGGTGATTTCGCCGGAGTCGGTAACTCGCAACATCGTATGCTCGGGTGACGTTGTCGGGTATATCGGCGACTCGGCGACGATTTCGGGAATCAGCCCAACGACTCAGATTGTGTCCGGTGGGGGTACGGCCACGAACCTCACAGCGGATTCGGCAACGAACGGTTCTGCCATAACAAATTCGGGGGTTTCACTCGACGTTTCAGCAATCGAATTCGGCTCATTAGACACCGATGCGGTCGCGGGGTATCTTGCGACTGAGTGCGGGGACCCTCTGAATGATCAATGGCTTATTGGTGGCAGCACGACCACGGGACGCGACACCATCATCACGATTTCTAACGGCAGCGACGTCGAGGCGCGAATCGATTTGGAAATATGGGGTTCGGCAGGGAAGGTGGACGCACCCGGTTCGCACGGAATCGTCGTACCAGCACAATCCCAGCGCTCCTATTCCGTCGCGGGATTCGCCCCCGACGAAGGATCTCCGGTGATCCATCTGGTGAGCAACGGAGCGGCAGTGTGGGCGACACTTCAGACCACTGTTGTCCGTGGACTTGTCCCTGGCGGGTTGGATCGCATTGGCTCCGTCGCGACGCCGACCGTATCGGTTTCGTTCCCCGTTCTTCGTGTGCCGACAGAGAAATCTATTGGCAAGTTACTCGCTGACCCCTCGTATGCCGACATCGTTGCCGCACTGCGATTGCTGGTTCCCGGGGAAACGGACGCAACAATAACCATCACCCTGGACCCATACGCCGAGGGGGAATCCCAAGTCGTCTCGGCGTCGATTCCAGCCGGGTCCACATTAGACCTTCCCATTTCGGAATTGAGCGCCGGAGATTGGGCGGTGACGATTGAATCGGATCAGCCGATCGTTGCAGGAGCCCGAGTTGGTTTTCATGACCCGGCGAGTGGAATCACGGACCTTGCGTGGGCTAGCGCGTCACCCGACCAAACGGGAACGGTGTCGGTGACCGTTCCGGGCGACGCCGCCCTGGGACTCGCCAATGGAGGGTCATCCGAGGTCACCGTGTCGATAGTAAACAACGGTGGTTTGGCTGAGGACGTCATTATTCCTGCTCGCGGGAAACTGATAATCCCCGTTGGGCAGGGCGTTGTGACGCTGACATCGAACGCGCCAGTGTCGAACGCGGTGTTCGTCCAGACTCGAAACGGTATCGCGACGCTACGTGGGTTGACAGCACCCATCGATGCGTCCAGTGTTGTCGTCACTCACGGCTAAGCGTGGGGAAAGTAACGGTTCGGCGCCAACTCGTAGGGGTCTATCTCGATGAGGTCGGCTATCGCCTCGATGACGATGGTTTCGATGTTGTTGCGTCGGTGCCAATCGTCGTCGCGATGAAGTTTGGAACCACGTTCGATCGGAAGCCGATACAGAATCACGCGACGCTCACTGCGCAGTGCTGTCCACCGGCGTGGGATTCCATCGGCGCGTTCGGCGCTGGGAAGCAGTGTCATCTCAACCTGAATGTCGTGCATTAGTGTCGGCTGCATGTCGCAGAGATAATTGACGACATCCTTGGCGATTTCCGCGAAACTGGTGTTTCGACCGCCCGTTCCGATGGCCGCGATTCCTCGAACATCGGAACGAATGTGACGGCCATGTCGATTTCGAGTTGTGCGGGCACCAGCCATGTACTCAGCCTATTCGCGACCGCCTCGTGGCGAAACCCCGTGCGGTATCGTAATCAGACGGATGGAAGGTAGCGAATGACGATCGATTTGACCGGCTTTGTCAAAACATATGACGTCCGCGGACTCGTGGGTTCTCAATTGACCGACGACGTCGTTGAAGCCCTCGCTGCAGGATTCATTGATGAGGTGGGTGCGGCGGGTCACGACGTTGTGGTCGGTCATGACATGCGCGACTCGTCACCCGGTTTTGCCGAAGCGTTCGTTCGAGGAGCAACCGCACGTGGCGCGAATGTCATAAATCTGGGACTCTGCTCGACCGACGAATCCTACTTCGCCTCGGGGTCTTTGAACGCACCGGCGGCAATGTTCACGGCGTCGCACAATCCTGCGGCCTATAACGGCATCAAGTTTTCGCGCGCTGGCGCGCAAGGGATCAGTCTTGATACGGGCCTCGCCGCAATTCGCGATCGTGCCACCGAGTATCTCGTTTCGGGTATTCCTGCCGTGGCCGAAACCGGCACATCGGCAACGCGCGACATCATTACCGAATATTCGGCCTATCTTCGATCACTCGTCGACCTATCAAACCTGAGACGATTGAAAGTCGTTGTTGATGCGGGAAACGGAATGGGCGGACTCACGGTCCCGGCAGTTTTGGGAACCGCGGCCGGGTTACCCGAATTGCCCATCGAAATTGTCCCTCTGTATTTCGAATTGGACGGAAGCTTCCCAAACCACGAAGCAAACCCGCTCGAGCCCGCTAACCTGGTCGACTTACAGAAAGCGGTTGTCGAGCACAAAGCGGACATCGGGCTTGCCTTCGACGGTGATGCGGACCGATGTTTTGTTGTGGACGAAAACGGTGACCCCGTTTCGCCGAGCGCCGTGGCAGCAATCGTCGCACTTCGCGAAATCAATCGGGTACGCGCTTCCGGGGATTCGACGGTCGTCGTCTTGCACAATCTGATCACGTCGCTCATAGTTCCCGAGGTAATTCGCGGTGCTGGCGCACTTCCACGGAGAACAAACGTTGGTCATTCACTCATCAAAGACATCATGCGCGAAAGCGGTGCGGTGTTCGGTGGTGAACACTCCGCTCACTATTACTTCCGTGATTTTTGGGGAGCCGACAATGGGATGCTGGCCGCGATGCACATTCTTGCTGAATTCGGTTCTCAGGATGGGCCACTGTCCGCCATCTCGGCGCGATACTCGCCATATGCTCAAAGCGGGGAAATCAACTCCACGGTGTCCGACGTGCCCGCCTCGCTCAATCGAATTCGTGAAGCATTCGACGGCCGCGGCACCGTTGACACACTCGACGGGCTAACGGTCTCGGGTGGATTGATCGATGACACGGCACTTCCGCCCGTGATGGGTGAGACTCGTGAATTTTGGTGGTTCAACGTTCGCCCATCCAACACCGAGCCTCTACTACGCCTCAATGTTGAAGGCGGTACACCCGCGTTGATGGCCGGGATTCGCGACGAAGTTCTCGCAATCATTCGTCAGAATTAGCACAATAGACAAAACCGATGGGAAGGAGTTGTCATGCCACCACGCATTTTAATCGTCGACGACGACCCGAGCATCGGTGAAGTTCTTGACATGTTCCTGCGTTCAGAAGGCTACGAGACGCGCGTTGCGACGAGCGGACCTCAAGCGCTGGATTTTTTTGACGAGTACCAGCCAAACCTCGTTTTGCTCGACCTTAATCTTCCCGGGGTCGATGGGATATCGGTCTGCCGATCAATCCGAGAGCACTCGGGAACGCCCATCATCATGTTGACCGCACGCACGGATCCTCAAGACATCATCCACGGGCTCGAAGCGGGGGCAGATGACTATGTCGAAAAGCCTTTCAACGAACAGATTCTGAGCGCTCGAATTAAGGCGTGTATGCGGCGACCGTTGACCACCTCGGCCAGCTCACTCAGGGTGGGGGACGTAGTCATTGATCTGCGCGCCCACGTGGTTTCGCGCGATGGAATTCCCATTTCACTCACACCTTTGGAATTCGAATTGCTGCACACGCTCGCGGCACACCCCAATGAAGTGTTTTCGCGCGAAGCGCTTTTAGAGCAAGTTTGGGGCTATCAGTACAAGGCGGACACGCGGCTGGTCAACGTGCACGTTCAGCGGTTGCGCTCCAAGGTGGAACGTGACGTCGATGACCCGACCATAGTTCAAACGGTCCGGGGCGTGGGCTATCGCGCGGGTGAAGTTTTCCCCGCATGAAATTTTTCCTACGAATAATTCGACAGGCGCGGAAGACGTGGGTGGGGTCACTTCGCCTTCGTATGACGGCGGTCTCGGTCGGCCTTTCGCTGGTTGCGGTCGCGGCAATCGGGGGATTCCTGTCATACACGATCGAGCGAAACCTCTTCGAGTCGCGGCGTAATGAAATCGTTGCGGAAACGAAATCGGTATTAGGTACCGTGCAGTCTCAATTTGACAGTGCAATTAATTCAGAGAACGTCTCGTCGATTGAAAGCGCAAATTCCAACGCACAAGCGGCAATTCGGGCAACAACAAACTCACCCGGGCTGATCGGATACGCCATCCTACGTGCGCCGGGACAAACCACCGACCAGACGATGACAAGTTCCTCGTCCATTGGTTTCCCCTTGACGGTCGTGAGTGAATCGCTCCGTGACGCGATCCACAACGATCGAACGAACGTTTATTATCAGTCGGTGGAGGTTCCCGACGGATCGCCGGGAATCGTCGCAGGAGCCAACCTCAATGTCCCAATCGCGGGTCGATACGATCTTTTCCTGGTCTACGACCTGGCGGATGTCCAGGCAAATCTCGCGTTCGTGCAAAGCGCATTGATAGCCGGCGAGCTATTCTTCGTTGCGATTACCGGCCTCATTGTGTGGCTTGTGACAACCCGTTCAATTCAGCCCATTATGACGACCGCCGCAACGGCCGAAAGATTCGCCGCCGGAAATCTTGATGAGCGAATCGAGGTCGAGGGAACGGATGTGTCCGCCAAGTTAGCGGAATCATTCAACCGAATGGCTGAATCGATTTCCGGCCAAATCAATCGCCTCGCGACCCTCTCAACGCTGCAACAACAGTTTGTGTCCGATGTTTCACACGAGCTTCGGACTCCACTGACCACAATCAAGCTCGCCGGCAGCATGCTGTTCAAACAACGCAACACCTTTGACAAAGATTCGGCTCGCGCAGCCGAATTACTCAATCGACAAATTGAAACCTTCGAGGAGCTGTTGGCGGAACTCATTGAACTTTCTCGATTTGACGCCGGCGCTGCGAAACTTGAGCTCGAACCTGTTTCGCCGGCGACTCTTGCACAATCGTGCATTGACGAAATTGCGCCCCTTTCTCGTGAACAAGGGTCAACCGTCACTCTTTTCGCGCCGGGCGGGCACAAGCCGGCCGACCTCGATTCCCGTCGGGTTCGACGCATATTGCACAACTTTCTCGTCAATGCGCTCGACCACGGAGAGGGAGGACCCATCGAAGTGTGGGTTGATTCAACCGCCTCGGCAGTGTCGTTTGCGGTTCGCGACCATGGCATCGGGATGTCGTCGGTGGACGCCGAGCGGGTGTTTGATCGGTTCTGGCGAGCAGACCCGTCACGCCAACGGCAATCAGGGGGAACGGGGCTGGGGCTCGCAATCGCACTCGGTTATGCGAAACTTCACGGGGGTGTCATCGATGTCTGGACTGAACCAAACCGAGGCGCTTGCTTCCGCCTGACGATTCCACTGGGCGGCGCGGTCGATCCCATTTCGCCACTCGGGCTTCCTCCGATTGCCGAGGTAGCCGATGCGTAGATTTCTCCTCGTTTCTGTCGTCCTGCTGATTTCGGGATGCGCAGCCATTCCGACAATGGGACCCGTGATGGACGCTGGCCCCAACACCGTGGGATCACAAACTGACTCAGAATTTTTGCCCACGGGACCGGCTGAGGGTGCAACTCAGCGCGAGATTCTCGATGGATTCATCAGCGCTGGTTCCGCACCGCAAAACAATTTTCGGATTGCCCGGAGTTTTCTCACGGATGCAGCCGCACTGTCGTGGAATCCGGCGGCCGAAACTATGGTGCGCGGCGTTTATGACTCTGTCACGGTTGTCACAGCCACAGAGATGATGTATTCAACCGGAATTGTGTCCATGGTGGATTCAGCCGGCGTGCTCACGAGCATTGCTCCAGCACAAACTCGTCAATGGAGTTTCGGATTCTCGCAGGTCCGTGGAGAGTGGCGACTGTCCGCAGTGCCTGACCTGACCGTGATCTCGGAATCGACCTTCTCCTCGGCTTATGGCGAATACACGGCCTTCTTCGTCAATCACGATCGAACAGCGCTTGTGCCCGATGTGCGCGTCTTTCCCCGACAGGCTGACCCAATATCCTCCGTGGTCCGCGCAGTTATCACAGGACCGTCTTCCTATTTGCCTAACGCCTCCACGTCATTTCCGCGAGATTCTGAACTGGTGAATGTGCTGGTGGATCCCGAAAAAGGTAGTGCGGTCGTCGACGTCTCAGAAATAGTCAGAAGGTCTTCAATTGCGGATCAGCAACTAATGCTGTCGCAGTTGACGGCAAGCCTTGGGGAATTTACCGACGGCACCGCAATAACAATGTCGGTGAACCAAGCAATATTGACGATTCCACCCTCACCGGGATTCGAGCCCAATCTTCAGGTGGACAACCGCCCGCTCATTCTTCGTGATAGCTCGTTTGGTTACGCAAGGGACTCAAAGATTGAATCGCCTCCTTCGAATGCGCCAAGCATTCTCAAACTCAAGCCGACCTCAGTTTCGGTCGACGCGTCAACCGGCGCAGCGGCCATCTCGTCGCCCACAGGTGTCTATCGCGTGACGGACCAAATTGAGCAAGTGTCAACCGAAGTGTCCTCGGTTGAACCACAGATCGGTGGGGCCGATTCTGTCTGGTGGGTTGAAACTCACCTGCCCGATCTCATCTCGGTCTTTGCCGGTGAACGGGAATTCCTCGTCGACGGGCCGTGGCCCGGCACCGCACAAATCGTGGGAATGGAAGTGTCCCGTGACGATTCGCGGGTCGCAATCGCACTCAACGATCGTGGGCGTGGATATGTTCTGGTCGGCGCAATTACTGCTGACGACGCCGGTATGCCAACTGCGGTCAGCGCGTATCGGCAGCTCTCTGTTTCCGCTGATTCAATCGTCGACCTAGCCTGGGTGGACTTGACGCATGTTGCGGTCCTCGGCGACCGTGGCGGCGTGATTCACGCCGAAGTCGCGACGGTCGGCGGGGGGTCGCGACTCATTGGCCAACCGCAGAATCCCTCGCGAATTTCCGGTGGAAACAATGGTGTGGCGGGGCTCGTCGTCATTTCTGGAACTGGCCAATTGTGGAAGCCGCGCGGCGGGAGTTGGGAATCGACTGGAATCTCCGCGGACCTGCTCGCAACCCAGCGCTAGGTCGGGTTATCCACCAGACGGCGGGGCCGCCGGCAAATGTTCGCGCAAAATCGCCACCGTTGAGGCGTGGCTCTATTCGAACAAATCTTTGATTCCCGTTGTGTCGGGTGCAACACGTGGGGCGTGACTGTGTGCGACACCTGCATCGCCCGACTCACGGCTGATCCACACCACGCAATGACGTCACGGGGCGTTCCACTCATAGCGCTCGGGGCATATCGCGGGGGACTTCGAGCCCTAATCTTGGCGTCGAAACACCGAAGTACCCAAGCCGCGATTCGACGTCTCGGCGGCGCACTGCGCAATGCGACTGCGCCGTGGGGGAATGTGATAGCCATTCCCGTGCCGTCATCACGACCAGGGTTTCGTGCGCGCGGCTACGGGCTCGGTCTGACGATTGCGCGGGCAGCGGAACTCACGGTAGCGAACTGTTTGGTGATGAACGATAACGGAACGCAGCGTGGCCGCCATCGAACAGAGCGAATCCGGCGCAATATCAGTGTCGGTTTACGACGACCTCCAATCGGGTCCCGTGTCGTCATCGTCGATGACGTGATGACAACGGGTGCCTCGATTGATGCGGCAACAGACGCGTGCGTCTCGGCGGGATTACGTGTCGTGGGAGTGCTCGTGGTCGCGATTGCCACGCAACACAACACTCGTTCCGTCAATCTCTAGTTTCCGATTTGATTTCTCCTCTGCGTGGTGGGTAAATCGTTTCGCCGTAGAATAGAAGGCACGCCGATACGGAATCACAAATGCCGTGTTGACTCATGAAATGGAGTGCCGAGTGGCAAATCTTCTGGAAAAAGTTCTGCGTGTTGGTGAGGGTGCAACACTTCGCAAACTCAAGCACTACGCTGACGTCGTCAACTCACTTGAGGATGTCTTCGCGAAGCTTTCCAACGAAGAACTTCGAGACGAAACCGTTCATTTCCGCGAGCGCTATGCGTCCGGAGAATCACTCGATGACCTCCTTCCTGAAGCGTTTGCGGCGGTGCGAGAGGCGTCGAAGCGCACCCTTGGTTTTCGCCACTACGACGTTCAGATAATGGGAGGCGCGGCCCTTCATCTCGGCAATATTTCTGAAATGAAGACGGGTGAAGGAAAGACGCTCGTTGCCACCCTCTCTGCGTTCCTTAACGCAATCCCATCGCGCGGGGTGCACATCATTACCACGAACGACTACCTGGCGTCGTACCAGTCCGAACTCATGGGGAGAATTTTCCGAATGTTGGGAATGTCGGTAGGGTGCATTCTCGCCAATCAATCGCCCGAAGTGAGGCGCCAACAATACAACGCCGACATCACATACGGCACGAATAACGAATTTGGATTCGATTACCTTCGCGACAATATGGCCTGGCAACGTCAGGACATGGTTCAGCGTGGTCACTTTTACACGATCGTTGACGAGGTCGACTCAATCCTCATCGACGAGGCACGCACACCACTCATCATTTCCGGTCCCGGTTCGGACGAGGCGAACCGTTGGTTCGGAGAATTTGCGAAAATCGCGGAAAAGCTCGTCCGCGATGTGGACTATGAATTCGACGAGAAAAAGCGCACGATCGGGGTTCTCGAAGACGGCATCTCGAAGGTCGAGGACTATCTCGGAATTGACAACCTTTACGAATCGGCCAACACGCCGCTGATCTCGTTCCTCAATAATTCGATCAAGGCGAAGGAACTGTTCCGCCGTGACAAGGATTACGTCGTCATGAACGGAGAGGTCGCGATTGTCGACGAGCACACCGGGCGAATTTTGTCGGGACGTCGTTACAACGAAGGTATTCATCAGGCCATCGAGGCCAAAGAGGGTGTCGACGTGAAGGCAGAAAACCAGACGTTGGCGACGGTGACACTTCAGAATTATTTCCGCCTCTACGAAAAGCTTTCGGGAATGACGGGAACTGCCGAAACTGAAGCGGCTGAATTTGCGTCGACCTACAAACTGGGTGTCGTGGCGATTCCGACGAACCGCCCGATGATTCGTATTGACCAGTCCGACCTGATTTATGCCACCGAGGCCGCGAAATACCGCCAAGTGGTCGAAGACATCGCGGTGCGTCACGCGAAGGGCCAGCCTGTCCTCGTGGGTACCGTTTCGGTCGAAAAGAGCGAAAACCTGTCGAAACTTCTCGCGAAGCGTGGAATCAAGCACGAGGTTCTCAACGCAAAGAATCACGCGCGCGAAGCAGCCATTGTTGCCGAAGCGGGACGCTTCGGCGCCGTCACGGTCGCCACCAACATGGCAGGGCGCGGCACCGACATCATGCTTGGCGGAAACGCCGAATTCATGGCGGTGACAAAACTCCACCAGGCTGGGCTCAATCCGACCGAGAACCCAGAAGAGTTCGAAGCCCGGTGGGACGAAGTGTTCACCGCGGTGAAAACCGAGGTATCTGTCGAGGCAACAAAGGTTGTGGCTGCCGGCGGATTGTATGTTCTTGGCACAGAGCGCCACGAGTCTCGTCGTATCGACAACCAACTTCGGGGCCGTTCTGGCCGCCAGGGCGACCCGGGCGAGAGCCGTTTCTACTTGTCGCTACAGGACGACCTCATGCGTCTATTCAATTCGGGCGCCGCCGCGGCCCTCATGAGCAGAACCGGCGACGAGGACATGGCCATCGAGTCGAAGCTGGTTTCACGGGCAATTCAGTCCGCTCAGTCCCAAGTTGAGGCGCGAAATGCCGAAATCCGAAAGAACGTCCTCAAATATGACGACGTCTTGAACCGCCAGCGCGAAGCAATTTATGGAGACCGCCGCCAGATTCTTGAAGGTGCTTCGATCAAGGACAAGGTGACATCGTTCATCGAACGAAGTGTCACGGAGGTAGTCAATCAAAACACCGGAGGTGCTCGAAACTCGGATGATTGGGACTTGGAGCACCTGTGGGTTGATGTCCGACAGATTTTTCCTGTCACGATCTCGGTGCATGATGTCCTTGCCGAATATGGCTCCAAAATTACTCCAGCTGACGTATCCCGTGAACTTATCGCCGACGCCATGATTCAATATGGGATTCGCGAAGGGTCCTTGGGTGAAACTGCCATTCGTGAACTTGAGCGGCGTGTCGTGTTGTCGGTTATCGATCGTCGCTGGCGAGACCATCTCTACGAGATGGATTATCTCAAGGACGGCATTGGTCTTCGGGCGATGGCCCAACGCGATCCATTGATTGAATATCAGCGTGAGGGTTACACCATGTTCCAGGCGATGATGGGCATGATTCGCGAAGAATCGGTGGGATTCATCTTCAACCTCGATGTGCAGGTCGTTCCGGCCGGCGGCATCACCCAGGTTCAAGCGCCGGGCATAGCGCCAGCGCCAATTCCGACGGAAGGCTTGTCATACTCGGCCCCAAACGAGGACGGCGACACAGTCATTCTCGATCAATCCGGACGTCAACCGAGCGCTCCGCAAGAGCGCATGCGACCGCGGCGAGGAGACCAGCAGCCGCCTGAACAGAGCGGTGGCGCAAAGGGTGCGTTCGGTCAGTCGCTCGAGTGATTAAAGCAATGCGAGCGCACTTGCGCGCCAACGGTGGTCGAGCCCTTCGAGTCGAACACACACGGCTCGCGTTCGTTGGCCAAAACGAACCAAACTGACGCCTTCGACGACACCGTCTCGAGGTTCGGTGATGAGAGTGAGACCGACCATAATCAGCGGGGCAACTTTCGTTGTTTCGGCGCGAGCAACGCGACTGCGTCGCGCCGCGATCGACCGTTCGGCTACGACCCGATATACATCTTCCGTAACCCACCGCCCAATCTGTTCAACGGGCCGAATGCCCGCGATGATTTCGCAACCAATGAGCGCCAGCCTTTCAATTGTTTCGCGTGGGTCGGGCAGATCGACTCGTGGTGTTGGCTGCGGATCAAAGAATTCGGTGGTGCGTATTGAGTTGTTTCGCGGTGATTCTGATGAGGAGACTGTGTTAACCATTGCTGTACTCGATTCCGGAGCGTGGATTCGTGACAGAGGCTTTGCCTCATAACGCCACAACCTTGTCGCAGTTTGCGGAAGCGTGAGCCAGGCCGTGAAAATCTGTGGATAACTCGATGACGGTGAATTTCGCTACCTATCATTCGACATATGTCGGGAAATGAAAACTTCCTGGGCCTCGGCTCGCTGTGGGACGCGGAACAGATGAACATCGATCGAGACATTGCGCGGAAACACGAGCGCGATCGGAAATCGGAGTTGTATTTTCCCGAGGCTATGTTGGCAATTCGGGTTGACGGCGGAGTGACGGTTCAGCCGACTTCGTTAGATCGCGATATTCATGTGCGGCGCATTGGCATGATGTGGATCGAGGGAGTGGTGTGCGGTTCGGTCGAACGAGCAATCGCTCCGTTCGGTGAAATTCGCGCAGCCTTTTCGCCATCGGACTGCGTGTGCGCGGTTGTGCCCCCGGACCATTTCGAGATGGTTCCGCTCGGAGCGGTACTGAGGGACATTGAACGTCACGCGTCCTCGGTCACCATCACGAGTGAGCGATTTGGCGTTCGGGGGCGAATCACCGGCGTTTGGCGCGATGCAATCTCGGTCCGCTCACTTCGCCGAGAGTGGGTTGTGCCGCGTTCCTCCTTGGGTGTCATCCTCGTCGATGACGGAGCACGGCCGTGACCCCAGAATCGATGGGACGAACTCTGGTTCGCGCCCCAACATCAAGGCATCCCGTTGCATTGCAGCAACGTATTCCTTGACGGCCGCGTGTGAGACCAGGACTTTGCGTCCTGGCTCGACGGGCAGTTCTTCGCGGGCGATGATTGCCACAACCGTGTCGCGGGTGGTTCCCAAAACTTCGGCAACATCTTCGACGGTCAACAGCCACTCTTCGGTCATAAAGCGAGAGTGCCACGAATCGGCGAATCGCGACGGAGCAAGCCGACAAATGTGGATAAGTTTTTCCGAACGTGCGCGACCGTTCCACGATGGAATTCGGAAAGGAAAACTTATGTCCCCAATTCTCTCGTTCGTCCGACGCCGATTAGCGGCCTCGCGAACGCTTGTTGGCATCGCATTAGTCTTGGCCAGTGTCGTCGGTGTTGTCACGGTGATTCGGCTGTCCACTCCTGGGGAGAGGGCCATCATGGCAAACAACTTTCTGGCGGCGGGAACGGTCATCACAGCCGACGCTATTGACGAAGTTCGCGTGTCATCCCTTGCCGGAGCTACCCCTGTTTCAGCAACGGAAATAGTGGGTCGAATCGTTGGATCCGACATTGGTGCCGGTGAAATCATCACGGCGCGATTACTCGAGCCATCGCCATCCTCACGGATCCAAGTTTCGGTTCCCGTCGGAGTCATACCGCCGGCAAACATGAATGCTGGATCAACAGTCGATCTTTGGGCGGTCGACGAAGAGTCGGTCAATCCACCGATGACGGTTGCGCTTAACGCAACGGTTGTCACCATTGTCGACTCCGGCTTCGGCGGAGACGCCGTGATGACCGTTCTCGTGGACGTGCGCGAGGTTGACAGGGTGCTCGCAGTGCTCGATTCATCCCACTTCATCGTTGCTACATCGGGCGCACCATTATGACAATCGTCGGGGTGCTGGGGCCGCAAACACGATTGGCGGACCTGGGCTCTCTCTCGGATTGGGCTGACGTGGTGTGGGGAGTCGATTCGGTCCGAGACGTCGTTCGGCACGTTTCCGATTCCCCCGTCGACGTCCTCATTGCCGACGCGAGTGTGGCGTATCTCACCGATGAACTATTGCGCCTAACTCCGGGCAGAATCGGTCTAATCTGCGCCGTCGCTGAATCCGACGGCATTTTTGAGTGGGCAGCAGGCCTCGGCGGGATCACTGCCGTGAGAAACTTTGCCGACACGCGATCCACCGCTCGCACCGTGGCCAAATCGAATTCGAACGGAACACGAACACGATCCTCTATCGAGAATGGTTCGGATCGAGCCCCGGTTGTCGTAGCCGTTTGGGGTCCGGTTGGCGCGACGGGCGTCACGACCACGGCCATCTCCTTGTCCACTGTTTGTGCCCAGGCGGGATTGTCAACGCTTCTCTGCGATGTGGACACTCGCGGTTCCTCAATCGCAATCGCTCTCGGTGTCATGGACGAAATTCCAGGGTTTGCCGCCGCGTGTCGATTGGCTGGCCGGAACGAGTTGACTGCCTCGGAGATTGGGCGAATTGTCAGCATCGCCGAGCGCGACGGTGTCCGTTTTTCGGTGTTGACGGGCATTCCCCGCGCGTCGCGGTGGGCCGAAGTCGGGCCTGCAAAGGTTCGCACGGTGTTAGAACTTGTCAAGGAGATTTACGATGTGGTCATCGTCGATATCGGATTCGGGATTGAAGAGAACGAATGGATCGACGAAGCGCCGCAACGGGATGGTGCCGCACGGGAAATCTTGCGACGTGCAGATTCGGTCGTTGCGGTCGGGAATTCTGACGCGGTTGGAGTTTCGAGAATCATTCGCGGGCTCGACGAGATCCGCGATCTGTGCGAATCCCCGATTCTCATCCTTAACCGTGTCGCTCCGGGGACCGGCGCCGATGCGGCCGACGCCATTCACCGCTTTAGTGATCACATTGTGCGAAGCAGCGTTCCAACGGACGGCCGGAGAGGGGTCGACGAAGCATTTGGGCGAGCTCGAAGCCATCCGACGCTGTGGCGTAACGTTGCGGAACTGGCGGGTGTTTCGCTACCGGCACCTCGCAAGTCTTGGTGGCGGCGGTAGCCTGTAAAGCATGCTGACCCTCGCCGAACTTTTAGCGGAGCAGGCATCACTGCCGCCCGATGACGCCGAGTGGCTACAGGACCTCGTTCGCGAGGGCCAATTGGTGGCCGACCTATCACTCGCGGATATTGCGCTGTGGGCTAAGACCCGCGAGGATTCGTGGGTTGCCGTGGCACTTTTTCGCGCGAGTACCGCCAGCACCGTGTTCTATCGCGACATTGTGGGAAAAGAGATTGACGCGTCGTGGGAGACCCTGGTGAACGAATGCCAACGCAGAGGAACCATGGTCGAACCGACCGAGCCGATTTGGTTCGAAGAGACGGCAACCCTCGTTCGGGCGATTCCAATTCGACGCCGTGGAGGATCCGAGCCAATCGCCGTGCTGACTCGACATGCGCTCGTCAATGACAATCTTGACAATCGACAAGCGCAAAAGTTTATCGAAGCCGGTGAGCAAATCTATTCGATGATAGCCGAAGGTGACTTCCCTGATCCCTCGCAGCGGGACAGCCCGAAACTCGGTGCGCCGCGCGCCTCGGACGGGCTCATCAAGATTGACCGAGACGGCACCGTCACTTATGCAAGTCCCAATGCGCTGTCCTCGTTCAACCGAATGGGTTTTCCGGCTGCGATGGAAGGCATGAGTCTCGCCGAGGTCACGCGACACGTGGGAAACACTGAAGCGCTTGCGGCAAACGAGATGTTGCCGATGGTCGTGAGCGGTCGGGTGCCCGGACAAACCGACTTTCTCGCTGGGCCTACTATCATCGCGTTGCGCGGCATCCCGCTAACCCAGAGTGGCGAGAGAATCGGTGCAATCCTGTTGTTGCGTGACGTCACGGAATTGCGTCGACAGGAACGTGAATTGTCGAGCAAGAACGCCACAATCCGAGAGATTCATCACAGGGTGAAAAACAATTTGCAAACGGTCGCATCGTTATTGCGCATCCAAAGTCGCCGAACAAACTCGATCGAAGTTAAAGACGCGATTGCACAGGCGATGCGGCGGGTCGAGGCAATTGCGGTGGTCCATGACGCACTTGCGACGGGCCTCTCGCAAACAGTCGATTTTGATGACGTCGCGGCGCGCGTTGCGCCCCTTGCCGCCGAGGTCGCGAACACGGGCGGGCCATCGGTTAGACCAACAATCGAGGGAACCTTCGGGGATTTGCCCAGCGAATTTGCGACTCCTCTGGCAATCGTTCTGACCGAACTGATAACGAACGCCGTCGAACACGGCCTGAAAAATGTAATTGAGGGAAAGGTGACCGTTCAGGCGGAACGCGTTGCCGATCATCTGCACGTGTCGGTGAGCGACAATGGTCCCGGCGTCGACGCGTCCTCGATTGGTCAAGGTCTCGGAACACAAATAATCCGGACCCTCGTTGAGAATGAATTGTCGGCGACGATTGAATGGGCGCGGGCCGAAGCGGGTGGGACGCTCGTCGCGATCGACATCCCTCTTCGCTATGTCGCGGCGGCAAAGGGGCATAAATAACGGAACGCCCCCGAAGAGGCGTTCCGCGTTGAGGTGTTAGGACGCTCGGCGGGCCCGAGCCGCGCGACGCTTGAGAGCGCGGCGCTCGTCTTCGCTGAGGCCACCCCAGACACCGGAATCCTGATTGGACTCGATGGCGTACTGGAGGCAGTTTTCGATGACGGGGCACTGTGCACACACTTGCTTCGCCTTGTCGATTTGGTCAAGTGCGGGGCCTGTGTTGCCGACGGGGAAAAACAGTTCCGGGTCTACCGTGAGGCATGCGGACTTATCGCGCCAATCCATGGTGATCTCCTAAATAAGTGTCGGCACATTTTCGGACCGACGGACGCCCGAAGTACGGGGCATCGTGGGTGGGACGGAAGTGTTGGAAACCGCACGCGTCATCGGGTGCGAACATCAACCTCTTAAAGGTTCTCACGATTGATCGCCAAGGTCAAGGGTATTTGAGAGAATTATGGTGTGGCTAAGATTTCGAAGTCTCCTGCGGTATTCACGGTAGTTGCAATCACGGCGCTTCACACCGTTGCCTTATGGGCCGCAGCGGCACTGTTTGTGTATGACACGGCGACACAGTCAGCGAATTCGCTCGGAGGCGCAATCTTTCTCGATTCGTTCCTCGTGTTGTCCGCTGTCGCGATGTCCGTCGTCACCGTCTTGTTCGTGCGAGGCCGATCGTCTACTCGAAGCGCAATGATTGTGTGGCAAATGACGGTGGTCGGAATCGGAATTGCCTCGGCACAAGGAGCCGAACCGCGCTGGGATTTAGCCGTTATCTTGATTGTGCCGGCAGTCATCGTCACCGTTTTGTTGCTTTTCAGTCGCGAAGTTTCGCGTCATCTCGACTCCAACGCATGAGATGTGTGCCATTCGAGCAAAGTCACTCAATGACCAGATTCCATCGTTGAGAATGTTTACATGGGCACCGTCGACCAGTCGCAGACTCCTTACGCAGACGCGCTAACACGATACGCAGAGCGGGACACTCTTCGCCTCAATGTCCCCGGCCATAATGCACGAGTTGAGGGCACACAACGACTTTCCGGATACTTCGGGCAACGAATTCTGGAACGTGACCTGACACCGTTTCTTCCCGGCATCGACAGCGGTGAGGGGAATCCTCTGGCACAAGCGCGCGATCTAGCCGCCGCTGCGTGGGACGCGGAAAAGACCTGGTTCCTGACCAACGGCGCGTCGCAGGCGAATCGAATTGTCGCGCTGGCACTCGCCCAGTTGGGCGTGTCGCAACAACCCATCATCGCCCAACGAAGTGCGCATTCCAGTTTCATCGACGGCATCATTCTCGCGGGGTTATCACCGGTGTGGATTTCGCCTACGATCGACCACCATCACGGAATCAACCACGGGGTGAGCCCTGCATCGTTTGAGGCGGCTCTTGTCGAGAACCCGAATGCGCGCGCGGCCTACGTCATCAGCCCCTCATATTTTGGTGCGGTAGCCGACATTGAATCGCTGGCGAATATCGCTCATCGGCACGGCATCCCACTCGTTGTCGATGGTGCGTGGGGGACTCACTTCGGCTTTCACCCCGATGTTCCCGAAAGCCCACTTCGCCTTGGGGCCGATGTGCTCGTGTCGTCCACGCATAAACTTGGCGGAAGCCTCACACAATCAGCAATGTTGCATGTGGCGAAGGGGCCGTTTTCCCAACAACTCGTCGAAATCATCGACCGCACTTTTGTACTTACCCAGTCCACTAGTAGCAGCTCGCTACTTCTGGCGTCGTTAGATATCGCACGGTCTGCGCTGGCGACTGGCGAGAGCGACATCGCTACAGCGATACGTTCCGGGGATGCGTTGCGTGAACGGGTGCGCGCCCATCCGCGCCTTTCCGTATTGAGCGATGATTTTGGTCAGTTTTTCGACATCGCCGCCCACGACCCGTTGCATGTCTCGATTGATGTCAGCGGACTCGGGCGTTCAGGCCACGAGGTTCGGACGCACTTGATGACCGAACACCACATCGCGACTGAGATTGCCACGGACAATTGCATCGTTGCCATTATTGGACCCGGTCATCCCGTCGACGTTGACCGCATGATGAACGCACTTGATTTGCTCGCGCGAGACACGCCGTCTGAATCGTCGAAAGACCGACTCGACCTTCCTGCGGTTGGCGAATTTCGAATGATTCCGCGCGACGCATATTTTGCGCCGTCCGAGGTGGTCGATGCCGCCGCGGCTGTTGGCCGAATTTCTGCAGATACCCTCGCGGCTTATCCACCCGGAATCCCCAACATCATGCCAGGCGAATTGTTCACCGGCGAAATAATCGAGTTCCTTCAGCACACGGTGATGCAGCCAGGTGGTTATGTTCGCGGCTCAATCACCGAAAAATCGAATCAATTCAGGGTTGTGATCTAGGTAAGGTTCGCCTTTCTAGAAACCGCCGACGATTCAGGGTTGAATGGTGCAATGTCCAGCGAAACCTATGAACCGCACCGAATCTCGCACCTGTCACGGCTCAACTGGCTTCGCGCCGGCGTGCTTGGAGCGAACGACGGAATCGTCTCGATTTCGGCCCTCGTTGTAGGTGTCGCGGCGGCGACGTCGGACATGGGTCCGATCTTGATTGCGGGAGTGGCGGGACTCGCAGCGGGCGCCATTTCAATGGGCCTCGGCGAATACGTCTCCGTGAGCAGCCAGCGTGACAGCGAACGCGCTTTGATTGACAAAGAAAAGCGTGAACTCATTGAGCAACCCGAGGTCGAACTCGCCGAACTTCAGACCATCTATGAACATAAGGGCTTGAGCCCTGTTACCGCCAAGCAAGTGGCAAAGGAATTGACGGCACACGACCCGATTCGCGCGCACCTCGAAGCCGAACTGAACATTCTCGAAGCCCACATCGTCAACCCGTGGCACGCGGCGTTCTCGTCGACTGGTTCATTTCTCGCGGGGGCATTGCTGCCTTTTCTGACAGTGTTGTTCGCCGCGGAGCAGTTCAGAATCCCCGCAACAATCGTGGCCTCCATTATCGCCCTTGCGGGGACTGGGGCTGCGGGCGCCTACCTCGGCGGAAGTTCGATGTTGAAGTCGGTGATTCGCGTTGTCGTCGGTGGTTCCGCGGCGCTCGCCGTCACGTTCGCGATCGGTTCGCTGTTCAACACTGCTGTCGTTTAGACGCCAAGTTTTTCACGCAACATGTCGACGTGACCGGTGGCCTTGACGTTGTAGAGCGCGTGGCTGAGTACGCCGTCGCCATCAATGACAAACGTCGATCGGATGACGCCCTGGACTTCTTTGCCGTACATGTTTTTCGTACCGAAGGCGCCGTAGGCGTTGAGGGTGCCCTTGCTTTCGTCGCCGAGCAACAGGAATGGAAGATTTTCCTCTTCCGCAAATTGCTCGAGGTCTTTACCCGAGTCGGGTGACACACCAATGACGACGTAGCCCTTGCTGGTGAAAGCGGCCATGTTGTCGCGGAAGTCGCACGCCTGGGTTGTGCAGCCGGGGGTCATCGCCTTCGGATAGAAATAAACGATGACATTCTGGCCCGCGAAATCTTCGAGCGAATGTTGGGTTCCCGATGCATCGGGAAGTGTGAATGTGGGGGCTTTGTCGCCAACGTTAAGGTTCATATCGTCAGATTACACCCGCCCTGCGCAGCTTCCATTCGCCGAATACACTGTGACCATGAGCGATAATCGCATCGGTGCGGAATCTCGGGAGGCCCTTCGAGCTCGTCACTCAGCGAAGTGGAGGCAGTACCCCGACGATGTTTTGCCGTTATTCGTTGCCGAAATGGATTATCCGATTGCCGAGCCGGTAAAGCGAATTCTCACCGACCTTGTGAATGCGAACGATCTGGGGTATTTGGGGGCCATTCCCGAGATTGCTCCCGCGTTTGCCGAATTCGCGGAAAAGCGCTGGGGTTGGACGCCCGACACGAGCCACCTGAAGCTGGCATGTGATGTTGGTGTGGCCACGGTCGAATTTCTTCGTGCGAATCATGCAAAATCCGTCGTCGTCACGTCTCCGGTCTATTCAGGATTTTGGAGCTGGTTGACGGAACTCAACGTTGACATCGTCGACGTGCCGCTCACGGATGCGTTTGACATGGACTTTGCGGGGATCGAGAAGGCCTTCGCGAGCGGCGTCAGGTTCTTCCTCTTGTGCAATCCGCACAACCCGCTTGGGCGGGTTTTTGGGCGCGAGGAACTTCTCGCCCTGGCCCAACTTGCCGATAAGTATGGCGCGACGGTGATCGCCGATGAGATCCACGCGCCCCTGACCTTCCCTGGAACGGAATTCGTTCCGTATCTGTCTCTTGGTCCCGCGGCCGAACGAACCGGCGTCCTCGTGACCTCGACGTCGAAATCGTGGAATCTTGCCGGACTCAAAGCGGCATTCCTTCTTGTTCATGAAGACAAAGCGGCGATGTTTGACCAATTGCCCGCGTCGATGCATTACCGTTCATCAATTCTCGGGGCGTTCTCGATGGCGACTGCCTATAGCGAAGGGGTGCCGTGGCTCGATACGACAATCGACACCATCGTCGCTGCCCGGGATCATTTCGCGAACGAACTTGAACGGTTGTTGCCCGGTGCGCATTTGGAATGGATGCCAGACGCTGGCTATCTAGCGTGGATTGATGTGTCGGGCTTGGGCCTGGGGGAGACCCCGAATGAGCGAATCCTCACCGACGCCAAGGTCGCCCTCGTCGCAGGAACGAATTGCGGCCCGGCATACGTGAACCACGTTCGCATCAACTTTGCAACCAGTCACGAGATCATCACCGAAGCGCTCGAGCGCATCGCGAAAATTGTTGAGTCGGTAAAATCGCACTAAACGACCTTTCGGCGTCCGAGCGTTGGGTGCGGTTTGGTTGAGTCGTGCAGGTTTGATATCGTTGAATCCTGCGTGCAAGCGCGATGCACCTCTAGCTCAATTGGCAGAGCAACTGACTCTTAATCAGTGGGTTCCGGGTTCAAGTCCCGGGGGGTGTACCAAGGACTTATCGCCCCTTTGCGATCGCAACGATTTCGTCGAGGTGGTTTTTCATGGCGAATTTGACCGCGATTTTCGGTAGGTCGAGTGACCAAAAACCTTTTGTTGAAAGGTGGGATCCACTCGCCCACATCTGAATACCATGGCTGGCCCACGAGATGCTGGCGGCGGCAAGAAATTCGTTTGCATTCTTGACGGCAAAGTCGGTTCCGGGGAAATCCGACTCGTTGTAGTCGAGGGGATTCGTCGTGCCAGTTCGAATATCGATGACGAGGTCTGTCAAGACGGCAAGGTGATATTCAAGACTGCGCCGCATTTCCGTGCCGTACAAGGATTCCAGTTGAATTCGAACCGGCTCGGACAACATCGGATATTGAACCAAGAGGGCTACTGGTCCCATTAGTGTCGCCCACTCTATCTCGGCTTTGATAAAGGCGCGAAGGCGCTTGTCTCCGTCGCCGGTCGTCCGACGAACCATGTCAATCCCATGACGAGACCACTCTCGAAAAGCCCAGATTGTTGCTTCGACGACAAGACCGTCTCTACTTCCAAAGTGATAGGGAATCATCGACTGTTTCACACCTAAACGCTCACACACGACTCGCGCGTTGAAGTCGGCCGGCCCACTCTGTCGAATTTCGTCGATGGCAAGCAGAATTAGTCGCTCGCGCGTTCCGATGTTGTTTCCCATCAAGCGCGTGACGCCGTCGAGTGCCTGTGAGAGGTGCAGCTCAGGTATCGGGGCGTCCAGCCTCGGTCGTGCCATTAGCCCATTCTACAAAGGTTGGCGGCTAAATGGGTTCCCACTTCAGTTAATGGACAGCAGTTTCTAGTCCATCGGCATGGGGTCGATCGGCTCGGGAAGTTGGATTACTCCCTCGACGAGAGTAATGACGGTCTGCCACCACGAGTCTGCGCCGGTCAGGGCAACGCCGGGTACAAGCCAAGCGCCACCGGAAGCATCCCAGACGAGCAGAAGGGCGGGCTCCGCTTCATCGATGGTGATTGTCTGAACGACCATTTCGGGCTCGGTGGGCTCCGGTGTCGGAATGTCGGTGGGCTCCGGTGTCGGAATGTCGGTGGGGTCGACGTCTGTGGGATTGTCGGTCGGGTCAACAACCGGAGTGTTCGGGTCGGGTTGGACGGGTTCAGTGGTTTCGGCCGCGTCGGGTTCCTCTGTCGGCTCAACGGGTTCGACCGCGACCACATCACCCTCCATCGCGCCGAAACCGGGATCAACCGACGACTTCATCATCCACATTCCGCTGTTGTAATCGGTGGGACCTGCACCGTACCAGCGCCAGTCAGCAAGGCGCTCGACGGCAGTGACATCGGAAACCGTATCGAATTCGCCGGCGTCAACGATCGAAACCGAGTTTCCTTGAGCCCACGACAATTCACCGTTGCCCGACCACGATATCGACCATTCGATCGCCGTGGGTTGTCCGGCAACTTTCAGTGCGATGCTCGCAAAGGATGACCAGTCATCGACCATGACGCTAATGTCGGCCGACTGGAACGAGACGCCCATTGCGGCGAAGAATTCACTCGCCAATTGACGAGTTTCCGTCTCGTCGGGGTTGAGCCCCGTGATGGCAGGCTCATACTCGGTGCACTCAATGTACGAATCAGCACCTTTGCCCACGCGGCGTTCGTGCAGGCAGTTCTGTTCGGGGTACGCGGCGGGGTTCGAATACCACCACGATCCTGTCCCTGACCAACTGACAGAAATGCTGGGCGCTGAGCCGTCCTCTGGCCCAACAACATAGGTGGGCCACGTCGCGTCGAAGTACTGGGATTTCTGAGGTGCGCCGGAAACCCCAAAGTAACCTGCCGCGTTGTGCAAAACCGTTTCGGGAGTGCCCGCCAAATCAAGCCGATAAACGTGGCCACGCCCGGTTGCCGCTGACAGCGTGTCGGCCGCGGTGTATTCGTAGGACAGGTATGGCATCATCATCATCTTGGAATCACCGACGCTGGCCGATTGAGACGACATCGATTCGGGACTTGCATTGACCGCCATGACGATCAGCGGGCTACTCGCCGTACCGAAAGTTCCTGCGACCACGACGCTAGCCGCCGCGGCGACACCGACGCCACCGACGAGTGAACGTCGAACCCGAGTCGACGTTGTCAGCCACCAGTCGCGGATTGGGTTCCGCACTTTATCCGTCGGCGGCAGGTTTTCAGGTGAAGCCTTCAGGCCGGGACCAGCAGGGTCTGATCGGCGAAGCCGGTCGTCGAGTGAGTCGTCGTGTGGTTTGTTCATACCTTGTCTATGTCCTCGCGACGGGAAATCTTTCACGCGGATTCGGCGAGGGCAGTGCGCAACTGGTTCCGGGCTCGATTGAGTCGAACGGAAACAGCATTCGCCGTAATGTCGAGTGCCGAGGCAATCTCGCTGACGCTGAGTCCGTCCAACGCGGTCAGAGCCAATACTTGCCGAGACGTCGTCGGAAGTCGCCTCCACGCATCGGCGAGGGCGATGTCGGCGACAGCAATTGATTCGGCAGACGGCGATGTATCTGGAGCAACAATTGCGGCCAGCAGATGCTGAGCGCGCGCGTTTTTGCGGCGATGATTCGCGACAAGGTTTGTCGCAACGCGATACAGCCAGGGAAGTTCCTCGCCGGCGGTGACGGCGCCACCCTTGCGCCACGCAATCTCGAAGACCTGGGCCGACAGATCATCCACCTCTTTCGCCTCCACACGTCGATAGAGGAACTGTGCAATGGGCGCGCGCATATCGGCGAAGCGCTGGGTGAAATCGTCAGGTGACAACGGTTCTCCTTCGTGACCTACCTTGACTATGTCACGGCAACTCGAAATCTTTCACAAACCCTCACCCCCAAAACCGTGTGCCCGGACCGAGACCACAGCTGAATTCTCCGGGACGGCCAGGCTTAGACTGCTTGAGTGATCCCAATCGAGAACGTCCTCACGTTTATCGCGTTCGCGCTCGTGATTATCGCGATTCCTGGACCTTCGGTGATGTTCGCCATTTCGCGTGCGCTGGTCCTCGGGAAGCGCGGCGCTGTGCTGACAGTTGTGGGAAATGGAATCGGCGTTTTCATCCAGGCGCTCGCGGTGTCTGTCGGTCTCGGTGTTCTCATTGAATCGAACGACACCCTCATGCACGTGATCCGACTGGCCGGGGCCGCGTTTCTCATCTATCTCGGTATCACGGCGATTCGACATCGACGGGACGGGCTCAATCTGTCTGCCCCGGTTGTCGCTCCGTCGAGTTCGCACGTTCTGCGGGAATCGATCCTTGTCGGACTGGCAAACCCGAAGACCATCGTGTTCTTTTCGGCGGCGTTCCCGCAGTTCGTCGTCGCAGGTGGCACCCCCATCGTCTGGCAGATGGTTCAACTTAGTGTCATCTTTGTCATCTTCGGAATTTCAGGTGACGCGATCTATGCGTTGTCCGCCGGCGCCGCCCGCGATTGGTTTGCCAAATCGCCAAACCGCGTCGTGACCATGCGAGTCATCGGGGGTGTTGCGATGACGACACTCGGAACCATCACCGCTCTTATCCCATAACGACCGCGAGTTTTCCCGTCCTTTGGCTTCGGGGCGAGTAAACTGACAAGGTCGGACTCGATGCTGACACAAGCCACTACAACCCAACAAAGGAAGTTATTTCCATGAGTTTTTTCCAGAACCTTTCCAAGATGGTGTCGCGCGCGGACAAGAAGGCTGACCAGCTTGCTGACTCTGCACGCGATCTCGCCGCGGACGCCGCTAAGCGTGCCGGTAAATTGGCCGACGACGCCTCGCGCGAGGTAAGCAAACGTGCCGCCCAAGCGAAACGCGAAGGCACCAAGGTTGTCAAGAAAGCAACCAAGACGGTGAAGGCCGTTTCGAAGGACGTGAAGGGCAAGGCGACTGCCGCAGCCAAGACCGCCGAGACGCGGGCCAACAAAGCAGCAAAGACCATTGCAACCGAAGCCAAAGTTGTCAGCAAGACCGTCACGTCGAGTGCGGCAAGAGCGGCCGCTGGTGTCAAGGATGCCCTTATCGGTGCACCCGACGCCTCGTGGTCCGTTGCGCAGCTTCGTGCCGCAGCCAAGACTCGCGGCATCACCGGCTACTCGTCAATGTCAAAGCCTCAGCTGCTCAAGGCACTTCGCTAGCATCACTACTTAACGACAAGAGCCGGCCCGCTGGGTCGGCTTTTGTTGGCTACAGGGGCGGTTACTCCCTGTTGTCTTCGTCGTCGGGGTCATTGGCCGAGGCGACAAGCGCGATGAGGCTGAGGATCCACGACGCCCACAAGAGCGCAAGTTTCCAGTCGCGTCTACCCGAGATTGTGGTTTTGATGAGTCCAAACACGGAAAAAATCGCACTGATCAAACCGCCGTTGAGCAGTAATTTTTTCATGACGGACCCTCCTTCGTCAACGATACTCTCGTGAACCGTGCGCTGGCGCACCAATGGTTTGTAGGATATGGGAATGACTGAGATTGACCGCAAGCCGCGCTCGCGGGTCGTCACCGATGGAATCGAAGCGACCACCTCGCGCGGAATGCTTCGCGCCGTTGGTATGGGAGATGCCGACTGGGACAAACCTCAAATCGGTATTGCGAGCTCGTGGAATGAAATCACTCCGTGTAACCTTTCGCTCGGCCGTCTCGCACAGGCCGCAAAAGAGGGGGTTCACGCTGGCGGCGGATATCCTCTCCAGTTCGGCACAATTTCCGTTTCGGACGGAATCTCGATGGGACACGAGGGGATGCACTTCTCCCTCGTATCCCGAGAAGTAATCGCCGACTCGGTCGAGACCGTGGTGCAGGCCGAGCGACTCGATGGAACTGTCCTGCTCGCGGGATGCGACAAGTCGATCCCCGGGATGCTGATGGCGGCCGCGCGGCTCGACCTAGCAAGCTGCTTCCTTTATGCAGGTTCTATCGCTCCGGGCTGGGTGAAATTGGAAGACGGAACCGAAAAAGACATTACGATCATTGATTCGTTCGAAGCGGTCGGCGCAGTCAAGGCCGGCAAGATGAGTGCCGAAGATGCCCGCCGAATTGAATGCGCTTTTGCGCCAGGTGAAGGAGCGTGCGGCGGGATGTACACCGCCAACACCATGGCGTCGGTCGCCGAAGCTCTGGGCATGAGCATCCCGGGATCCGCTTCGCCGGCATCGTATGACCGTCGGCGAGATTATTTTGCGCACCGCTCGGGTGAGGCCGTTGTGGGCATGCTTGAGCGTGGCCAGACCGTTCGTGACATCCTCACAATCAAGGCCTTTGAAAATGCGATTGCCGTGGCAATGGCACTCGGGGGATCGACCAACGTTGTCCTCCACCTTCTCGCAATTGCGAACGAAGCGGAAGTACCGCTCACGCTGGAAGACTTCAACCGAATCGGCGCGAAGGTTCCGCACCTCGGTGACCTCAAGCCCTTTGGCAAGTACGTGATGAACGACGTTGACCGCCGAGGCGGTCTTCCCGTACTGATGAAAGCTCTTGTTGACGCGGGGCTGATGCACGGTGACGCACTGACGATCACGGGCAAGACCATGGCTGAAAACCTCGCCGACATGAAACTCGACTCCTTGGACGGCGAGGTTATTCGAACGCTCGATAACCCAATCCACGCAACCGGTGGAATCACAATTCTTCACGGGTCGTTCGCCCCAGAAGGTGCTGTCGTCAAGACCGCCGGCTTCGACGCAGCCACCTTTGAGGGTCCAGCACGGGTGTTCGAACGAGAGCGTGCCGCGATGGACGCGTTGACAAACGGCGAAATCACCGCGGGCGACGTCGTTGTTATTCGATACGAAGGTCCCAAGGGAGGGCCGGGAATGCGCGAGATGCTCGCCATCACCGCGGCAATCAAGGGCGCGGGACTCGGAAAAGATGTATTACTCTTGACAGACGGGCGATTCTCAGGCGGCACAACCGGACTGTGTATCGGCCACGTAGCTCCCGAAGCAGTGGATGCAGGTCCCATTGCCTTCGTGCGCGATGGTGATCTGATACGGGTCGATATCGCAGCTCGGAGCATCGACTTACTCGTCGATGAAATCGAGTTGGAGGCGCGCCGCACTGGCTGGTTGCCCCTTCCCCCGCGCTATACCCGTGGTGTTCTTGCGAAGTATTCCAAGTTGGTGAAGTCGGCAGCCCTCGGCGCCGTCACCGGCTAACATCACCGTCGTTTTAGAAGGAGAACCCGATGGTCACCTCGACCTCAACACCGAAAGTCGGCGAACCGCCGATGATGACCGGTAGTGGTGCGCTGCTGAAATCGCTCGAGATTTTGGGGATCACCGACGTGTTCGGACTTCCCGGCGGCGCAATCATGCCGTTTTATGACGAGCTGATGTCCCAGACGGCAATTCGGCACATCCTGGTCCGTCACGAACAAGGTGCCGGACATGCGGCCGAAGGCTATGCGCTCGCCAAAGGTCAGGTCGGGGTTTGCATCGCCACCAGTGGCCCAGGGGCAACGAACTTGGTCACGGCCATCGCCGACGCGCACATGGATTCCATACCAATGATTGCGATCACGGGACAGGTTTTCTCGACGCTCATGGGGACGGACGCGTTCCAAGAGGTCGACATCGTAGGAATCACGATGCCCATCACCAAGCACTCGTTCCTCGTGACGAAACCCGAGGACATTCCCGCCACGGTCGCGGCGGCCTACCAAATTGCGACGACGGGTCGACCCGGCCCGGTGCTCATCGACGTGACAAAAGACTGTCAACAGGGTTCTGCGCCTTTCATTTGGCCCGACAAGATTGAACTTCCGGGCTACAAGCCCGTTCAGAAAGCACACGGCAAGCAAGTTCAAGCCGCTGCAGAAATGATCGCTCAAGCAGAGCGCCCCATCTTCTATATCGGAGGCGGCGCGATTCGCGCGAATTCGCAGAAAGAGCTGCGTGAAATCGTTGAGGCAGTCGGCGCTCCGGCAATTACGACGCTGACCGCGCGCGGAGTCCTCTCCGACAAGCATCCGCAAAACCTTGGCATGCCGGGAATGCACGGTTCTGTTCCGGCTGTTCTTGGGTTACAAGAGAGTGACCTCCTTATCGTTTTGGGAGCGCGCTTTGACGATCGCGTGACGGGTAAAGTCAGCGAATTCGCTCCGAACGCAAAGGTCATCCACGTCGACATCGACCCCGCCGAGATTGGCAAGATTCGCGAAGCGGATGTCCCCATCGTCGGTGATGTTCGAGAGGTCATCCTTGACCTGTTGCCCGAATGGAAGAAAGTCAAGAAGACAGCCAAGCCACTGACCGCCTGGTGGGAACGACTCGAAACACTTCGGGCGAGCTACCCACTCGGTTTCGATGAACTCGACGACGGGCTCCTTGCCCCGCAGGGCATCATTCAAAAAATTGGACAAATGTCGGGACCCGAAGCCATTTATGCCGCCGGCGTCGGCCAGCACCAGATGTGGGCGGCTCAGTACATTGAATACGAACGCCCCGGTGCGTGGCTCAACTCGGGTGGCGCGGGCACGATGGGATTTGCGGTTCCGGCAGCGATGGGCGCCAAGATCGGGCAACCTGACCGCATCGTGTGGGCGATTGATGGGGACGGGTGTTTCCAGATGACAAATCAAGAACTTGCCACGTGTGTCATCAACGACATTCCGATCAAGGTCGCCATCATCAACAACTCTTCGCTCGGAATGGTTCGGCAGTGGCAGACGTTGTTCTATGACGGGCGGCATTCGTTCACCGACCTGCAGCCCCTGGACGGACCCGAGTTCATCCCCGACTTCGTCAAATTGGCCGAAGCCTACGGATGTCTGGGGATTCGCGTTCGCACCGAAGAAGAAGTCGAACCCGCCATCAAACTCGCGCTCGAGACGAATGACCGACCCGTCGTCATCGACTTCATCGTGTCGCGCGAAGCGATGGTCTGGCCGATGGTTCCGCAGGGCGTGGGAAACTCGAATGTCCAATACGCGCGTGACCACGCACCGAGCTGGGATGAGGAGTAGACCATGACGCAACACGTTCTGTCACTTCTCGTCGAGGACAAACCGGGCTTGCTCACGCGTGTCGCCGGACTTTTCGCTCGACGCGGGTACAACATTCACTCGCTCGCCGTCGGCACCACCGAAATCGAAGGGCTGTCCCGGATCACACTCGTTGTTGATGTTGCTGGTTCGCCACTCGAGCAGGTCACCAAGCAACTCAACAAGCTAATCAACGTCCTCAAGATTGTCGAACTCGAACCTGAGCAATCAGTCCAGCGCGAGCACATGCTCGTCAAGGTGCGGATCGACCAATCAACGCGCACTCAAATCCTGGAAGCCGTCAACTTGTTCCGGGCCCGCGTAGTGGACGTTTCACCGGATTCGCTCGTCATCGAGGTGACCGGCGACACACAGAAAATCGATGCTTTACTGAAGGTCCTCGAGCCCTTCGGAATTAAAGAAATCGCCCAGAGCGGGTTGCTGGCAATGGGACGCGGATCAAAATCGATTTCTGAACGGATTTTCAAAAACCAATAAATCCCGGCGCGAACGCGTCGCGGAAACCCCACCACAAGGAGAAACAACATGACCGATGTCGTCTACGAGAAGGACGCCGATCTTTCGATCATCGCTGGCAAGAAGGTCGCCGTAATCGGCTATGGCTCGCAGGGGCATGCACACGCGCAAAACCTTCGCGATTCCGGCATCGAAGTTGTTGTCGGGCTGAAACCGGACTCGAAGTCAGTCGAAAAGGCCGAGGAGGCTGGATTCACGGTCCTCCCGACTGCGGAGGCGGCACAATGGGCGGACGTTATCGTCATCCTTGCCCCCGACCAGTACCAGCGTCACCTCTACAGTGCGGATGTTCTTCCGAACCTTTCCGCGGGAAAAACGCTTCTGTTCAGCCACGGATTCAACATCAGATTCGGGTACATTGAAGCCCCCGATGGTGTCGACGTCATCCTGGTCGCACCAAAGGGTCCAGGCCACACGGTCCGTCGCGAGTTTGTCGCTGGCCGGGGAGTTCCCGTCATTGTCGCCGTCGAGGTGGATGCATCAGGTCACGCCTGGGACACCGCCTGGTCGTATGCTGCCGCGATCGGTGGACTTCGCGCCGGGGGAATCAAGACCACGTTCACCGAAGAGACCGAAACGGACCTTTTTGGCGAACAGGCTGTTCTCTGTGGGGGGACATCGCAACTTGTCCAGTATGGTTTCGAAGTTCTCACCGAAGCCGGCTACCAGCCCGAGATCGCCTACTTCGAGGTCTTGCACGAACTGAAACTCATCGTCGACCTCATGTGGGAGGGGGGCATCGCAAAACAGCGCTGGTCAGTTTCCGACACCGCTGAATACGGCGACTACGTTTCGGGGCCACGTGTCATCGACCCCTCGGTCAAAGAAAACATGAAGGCGATTCTCGCCGACATTCAGTCGGGGGCGTTCGCGACCCGCTTCATCAACGACCAAGACGCCGGGGCACCCGAATTCAAGGCTCTTCGCGTCAAAGGCGAAAACCACCCCATCGAGGCCACTGGTCGCAAGCTTCGCGCGCTCTTCGCGTGGAAGCAGCAAGATGCGGACTACACCGACGGAAGCGCCGCGCGCTAATTCGCAGCGTCCTCGTCGCCTGTGGCACGGTGTATCTCGGATATGTCGTGGCGTGGCTTTTCGCAGTCCAATCGAACCAGCTCGTGGGAATCGAGGATCGCTTTTCGCAGGCGATGTCTCAGTTTGGTGAGTTTTTCGCCATAGTTTCGCCGGCGCTGTGGTTTTTTGCGACCCTGTCCCTGGTGAAATCCTCTACCTCTCGAATCGTGCTGCTGGCGGTGGGGTTGGTCGTTCTGTTTCCGTTTCCGCTCTTTTTCGGAGTAACTCTTCAATGAGCGAGAACAACGACAACAGTCGATCGGACCCACTAGGGCGTCTTGCCGTGGTGCTTGTTGCCGGAGTGCTGTTCGCCTATCCCGTGTGGATTTCGCTTGGGAATCTGCTCAATCTTCCCGCCTATTACCAAACCCAATTCGGAGCCTCGGTCGAAACTGTGCCGTGGGCGTTATTGATCGCCGGTGTCGCGTTGCCCGCGCTCGCGTTTCTGGGGGCCATTGTCGCGGGGTGGAAACGTGGCGCGGGCACCATGGCGTTGCTGATGACGGCCGGTTTCGCCGCCGTCAGTGCCACCGCGTTGTCGATTCTTGCGTTCGAGAAGGACATCGAGTTGCGACTCGTGATCGACTTCCTCGTCAACGGCTAAAACCTGTGCCGCACTAGACTGGGACCGTTGCCCCCGCGTGTGTGGTGGAATTTGTTCATTCGCGGCCGCCCCACGCGCCGCCCGGCACCGACAAGGATCATCGTGGCAAAGCCGATTGTTGTGATTGCCGAAGAGCTTTCGCCCGCAACGGTCGACGCGTTGGGTCCTGACTTTGAGGTCCGGCACGTCGACGGAACGAATCGCACGGCACTACTCGGCGCTCTTCCTGGCGCGAAGGCCCTTCTGGTACGCAGCGCGACGTTGGTGGATTCGGACGTCATCGCTGCGGGCAGCGACCTCATCGTCGTTGCCCGTGCGGGCGTCGGGCTGGACAACGTTGACATCAAGTCAGCGACCGCAGCGGGGATTATGGTCGTCAACGCACCGACCTCGAACGTTATTTCCGCCGCTGAACTGGCGATCGGTCATTTATTGTCGCTCGCGCGGTTCATTCCTGAAGCCAACGCGTCGACGAAGGCAGGGCAGTGGAAACGGTCGCTTTTCACCGGAGTCGAGTTCTATGAGAAGACCGTCGGAATCGTGGGGCTCGGGCGAATCGGCGCGCTAGTAGCCGAACGCCTGTCAGGATTCGGGGTGAATCTGATTGCCTTCGACCCTTTCGTACCTCCTGCTCGCGCACAACAACTAGGTGTCCAGATGGTGGAACTCGACGCGCTTATGGAGCGTTCAGACTTCATCACGATTCACATTCCCAAAACCGCCGAGACGACCGGGCTGATTGGCGCGGCACAATTTGCGAAGGCCAAGCCGACGCTTCGCATTGTCAACGCCAGCCGGGGCGGAATCATCGACGAATCGGCCCTTTTCGACGCACTGTCGTCGAAAAGGATTGCGGCGGCAGGACTCGACGTCTTTGTTAGCGAACCACCGACTGATTCCCCGCTTCTAGCTCTCGACAACATCCAAGTGACTCCACACCTCGGCGCATCGACCGACGAAGCCCAAGAAAAGGCGGGCGTTTCGGTTGCAAAATCCGTTCGTCTCGCCTTGGAAGGTGAACTCGTTCCTGACGCCGTCAACGTCGCGGGCGGGGCGATTGATGAAACCGTGCGGCCAGGACTTCCGCTCATGGAGAAACTCGGGCAGATTTTTGCGGGACTCGCGAATCATGCCATCGCGGCGATTGATGTCGAAGTTCGCGGAGAAATTGCGCAATACGATGTGTCCGCGCTGAAGCTCGCGGCCCTCAAGGGAATTTTCAGTGCAATCTCGTCCGAACACGTGAGTTACGTCAACGCGCCACTGCTCGCCGAACAACGCGGCGTGGCGGTTCGGCTCGTGACCGAAACCGCGAGCGACGAATACCGCAATCTCCTGACGATTCGCGGAACCCTCGTTGACGGATCACAGATTTCGGTAGCGGGAACTCTGACGGGTCAACGTCAAACGCAAAAGATTGTCAGCATCAACGACTTCGACGTCGAGGTGCCGATGGCACAACACCTTGTCGTCATGGTATATACGGACCGACCGGGAATCGTGGCGGTCTACGGTCGCGAGTTCGGCGCGGCAAACGTCAACATCGCGGGGATGCAAATCGCGCGCCAACGACGTGGCGGAAATGCACTGAGTATCCTCACGGTCGATTCTCGGGTCGACGACACGGTGCTTGCTAAAGTTGCGACAGAGATTGAGGCCTCGGTCATGAAGGCCATCGAAGTACTGGAACTGTAAGGACTCACCATGTCACGCGCACTCGACATCGCGGTAATTCCCGGCGACGGAATCGGACCAGAGGTCACGACCGAGGCACTCAAGGTGCTGCGGGCCGCCGTCGGAGACGCTGCCGACGTGCGCGCGACCGAATACACGATGGGTGCGACACACTTTTTGGCGACAGGCGAGATTTTGACTGATGCCACGCTTGAATCGTTGGCGAAGCACCACGCGATTTTGTTCGGTGCCGTGGGCGGGGACCCGAGCGACGCGCGATTGGCGGGCGGGATCATAGAGCGCGGTTTGTTGCTCAAGTTGCGCTTCGCCTTCGACCAGTACGTGAACTACCGGCCGACCATCTTGTTTCCCGGTGTCCTGAGTCCACTGTCACACCCTGGTGTCGTGGATTTCGTCATCGTGCGCGAGGGCACGGAAGGCCCCTATGTTGGTAACGGCGGGGTTCTTCGACGTGGAACACCATTCGAAGTTGCGACCGAGTCGTCGGTCAACACCGCACACGGAGTCGAGCGCGTTGTTCGATTTGCGTTCGCCACGGCCGAGCGACGTGACAAACGTCTCACGCTCGTCCATAAAACCAACGTGTTGACGTTTGCTGGTTCATTGTGGCAACGCACGGTTGATGCCATCGCATTGGAATTCCCGAACGTGGCCGTAGATTACCTTCACGTCGATGCCGCCACGATTTTCCTCGTCACCAATCCTTCGCGTTTCGATGTCATCGTGACCGACAATTTGTTCGGCGACATCCTCACCGACCTTGCGGGTGCTATCGGCGGAGGAATCGGTCTCGCCGCGAGCGGGAACCTCAATCCCGAGAAAACTTTTCCCAGCATGTTTGAGCCAGTCCACGGTTCAGCACCGGATATTGCGGGTCAACTCAAAGCCGATCCGACGGCGGCAATTCTGTCGGCCGCGCTCCTTCTCGAACACAATGGATTTCCCGCACCCGCAGCCGCAATTCATGCCGCAGTCCTCGCAGACCTCGCGGTGCGAGGCGAGACGCCGCGCACAACGACCGCAATTGGTGACGCAATCGCGAGTCGACTCCAGGCGTAGAGCGTCACATACTGCCTTGATAGTGTGGATTCCATGACGTCGTTGGAATTTCACCGCCATTTGAATCTTCAGGCCAAGGCGGAGGCCGAGCGTGACGCAATTCTCGCGAATCCCGGTTTTTGCGACTTCATGACCGACCACATGGTCGACATATGTTGGAGCGAAAAGGGCGGGTGGCACCGACCTCGTATTCAACCGTACGGACCGATCGAACTCGACCCGGCCGCGGCGGTTTTGCACTATGGCCAGGAAATATTCGAAGGGCTCAAGGCTTACCGCCATGCGGACGGAAGTATTTGGACTTTTCGGCCAGACGCGAATGCTCGTCGATTCCAAGCGAGCGCAGCACGCATGGCCCTACCCGAACTTCCCGTCGAGTATTTCCTAGAGAGCCTCAAGGCCCTCATCTCGGTGGATGGCGATTGGGTTCCATCGGCCCCCGACACCAGCCTTTATCTGCGCCCGTTCATGTTCGGCAAAGAGGCTTTCCTTGGTGTTCGCCCGGCAAAGAAGATCGCGTTCTACGTCATCGCCGGTCCCGCGGGACCGTACTTCAAAGGCGGCGTGGCCCCGGTTGACATTTGGCTGTCCGAGAACTTCTCGCGCGCGGGCAGAGGCGGGACGGGCTCCGCAAAAACGGGCGGCAATTATGCGGCATCCCTCATTGCACAAAACGAGGCATACGCGAACGGCTGTCAGCAGGTCCTCTTCCTCGATTCCACGACGAACTCCTACATCGAGGAACTCGGAGGCATGAACGTCGTTCTGGTCTATAAAGATGGTTCACTCGTGACGCCGTTGTCGGATTCAATTCTTCCTGGAATCACGAGAGACTCAGCGCTGACGCTGGCTGAAGAACGAGGCCACACGGTGACGCGTCGGCCCATCACAATCGACGAGTGGCGTGAAGGGTCCGAGAGCGGAGAAATTGTTGAGACATTTGCCTGCGGTACGGCCGCAATGATTACTCCAATCGGACAGTTGAAGGCGAAGAGTTTTACGATTGGCTCTGCAGACGCGGCCGCCGGCGAATTGACGCTGTCACTTCGCGCAGAGCTCGCCGACATCCAATACGGGCGCCGTGAGGACACGCACGGCTGGATGTATCGCCTCGATGGCTAATCGAATTGGACGGGTCATCCAGTCATATCTGGGCGGCGCCATCATTGCTGTTGTTGTCACCGTTGTACACGGTGAATTGTTCCCCTGGGTTCTCGGTGCGGGACTGGTTGTCGCTGCCTCTTTCCTGTTGTCGCTGAGGCTTCTCTCGGACGACCGAGTGGTCACGATTGCCGGTTCCCTCGGATTGCTTGCGACGATTCTGATTTTGGCGCAACGGTCGACCGGCGGAAGTGTCCTCATCGCGGCCACCGATGCCGGAAACGTCTGGGTAATCGGGGCGTCGCTACTTTGTGGACTCGCCAGCGCATGGCCGCACATTCCGACCAGGGGCGCTCGGTAGAATTGGGCAGAGTGGTGGGAGGTACCGCATGACGTATGTAATCGCACTTCCGTGTGTGGATCTGAAAGATCGCGCGTGCATCGACGAATGTCCCGTCGATTGCATTTACGAAGGCGACCGCATGTTGTATATCCACCCCGACGAGTGTGTTGACTGCGGCGCATGCGAGCCCGTGTGCCCTGTCGAAGCAATCTATTACGAGGACGACCTTCCCGACAAATGGAGCGACTATTACCGTGCCAATGTCGATTTCTTCACAGAAATTGGAAGCCCGGGTGGGGCCTCAAAGAGCGGCCCGATTCCCGGTGACCACGAACTCATTGCCGCTTTACCACCGCAGGGCTAAAACTGTGCGTGGAGAAGCCGGCCACAGCAGGTGCTGGCATGTTCTAGGCTGGGCGTCAGTATGAACATCCTCGAGGAGAGCCCGTGACGGAAGAGAACCGACCCACCGCACGCGTGGAATACCCTGGTGGCTCAGCAGAGTTTCCGATAGTTTCATCCGTCGACGGACCGAATGCAATCGATATCGCACTATTGCATAAGAAAACCGGTTTGAACACGTACGACCGCGGATTCGTCAACACGGCCCCCACGGAGAGCGCGATCACGTTCATCGACGGGGACAAGGGAATTCTGCGATACCGCGGATACGACATCGAGGACGTCGCGAAGAATTCGACCTTCATTGAGGTTGCCTATCTACTTATCTACGGAGAACTTCCGACGCCGTCAGAGCTCGCGTCGTTTGATGACCAGATTCGCCACCACACCCTTCTGCACGAGGATCTGAAACGTTTCTTCGATTCACTTCCCCATAACGCTCACCCGATGAGTGTGCTGTCCAGTGCGGTTGGCGCTCTGGGAACGTATTACGGTGATTCGCTCAACATTCATGACGCAGAGCAAATTGAATTGTCCACCATCCGTCTTCTGGCCAAACTTCCCGTGATTGCGGCCTACGCCCACAAGAAGTCACTGGGACAAGCGTTCTTGTACCCCGACAACTCCCAGTCATTCGTGGACAACTTCTTGCGATTGAACTTTGGGCTCATGGCCGAACCCTATGACGTCAACCCCCTTCTCGCTAAAGCGCTCGACCGATTGCTGATCCTGCATGCTGACCACGAGCAAAATGCATCGACGTCAACTGTTCGCCTCGTCGGCTCGACGGATGCCACAATCTTCTCGTCCATCTCGGCGGGAATCAGCGCGCTCAGCGGCCCTCTACACGGGGGCGCGAACGAAGCCGTCTTGTCGATGTTGGGCAAGATTCAAGAATCGGGCGAAGGTGTTGCCAAGTTTGTGGAACGAGTCAAAAACAAAGATGAGCACATTAAGCTCATGGGATTCGGACACCGCGTCTACAAAAACTATGATCCACGTGCCCGCCTTGTCAAAGAGAGCGCGGACGAGATACTCGATCAACTCGGTGTGACGGACCCCCTTCTCGACATCGCCAAGGAGCTTGAGCAAATCGCTCTCGCTGACCCATATTTCCAGGAACGGCAGTTGTACCCCAACGTTGATTTCTATACCGGCGTCATTTACAAGGCGATGGGTTTCCCGACGAGAATGTTCACGGTGTTATTCGCTATTGGCCGCCTTCCCGGTTGGATTGCGCACTGGCGCGAGGCCCGTCGGGACGAATCGACCAAAATCGGTCGTCCTCAGCAGGTTTACATCGGCCCGGCCGCACGCCCGTTTCCCGCGCGCTAGAAGTGGGGAGGCCCCGGGGCCCTGTGAGCGCGCGTCGGTGGCTCGCGCTTCTGGGAATCATCATTGCGTCGAGACTCGTGTCGACCGCAATGATGATGTGGTTCGCTCACGGTCAAACGGAGAATCCGTGGACAGCTGCCCAACCTGACCTGTTCGAGTTCTCGAGAATTTGGGATTCCCATTGGTATCGGATTATCGCCGAAGTGGGCTATCCAGCCGAGTTACCGATCGGAGATGATGCTCGAGTTGGTGAGAATGCGTGGGCATTCATGCCGGTGTACCCGCTCTTCGTCAGGGTTGTCATGGCGGTGACCGGTGCGCCGTTTGCCATCGTGTCTGTCGTCGTGTCAACAATTTCGTTTGCCGTGTTTATTGTCGTCGCGGATCGATTCTTTCGCCGCATCATCGGGGATTCGGCGTCTTTGGTCGCGCTCGCGGTGATTGCCTTCGCGCCCGTCGCACCGGTATACCAAGTTGGCTACGCGGAATCGTTGGGAATGGTGTTTCTGGCCGTTGTCATGGTTGGACTGACCGAACGTCGCTGGTTTTTGGCCGCATTATTCATCCCCATTGCCGCACTGACGAGACCTGTCGGGGTTCCGATCGCCCTCATGATTGCACTTATCGCCGCGGTCAATTGGCGTACGGGAGACGATCGTCGTCCACTCGTGTTTCTCACAGGACTGGCCGGATTGTCGGCGTTGGCGTGGCCCGCGATCGCCTGGTGGGTGACGGGTAGACCGTCCGCATACATCGAAACCGAATTGGCATGGCGCAGACCCTACACGGGCAACGACGGACACGGTTGGGGCTCGGGTTGGTGGGATTCGGCCGTGTGGTGGTTCCAGGATGGTGCGCCGTGGGTGATCGGTGCGCTCGCCTTTGGCGTGGCCGTGATTGCGATATTGCCTGCCACCCGTCGACTCGGAGTCGTCGCTCTCAGCTGGACCGTGTCCTACGCGGCGTATCTCGTCATGGTTGTGTTTCCCCAATCAAGCATCTTCCGCTTGTTCATACCGCTTTTTCCACTCGCTGGTGTCGTCGCGCGAAGTCGCGCGCTCTCACTCGTCGCAGTGACCTTCGGAATTGTGGGACAGTTTTTCTGGGTGAAGTGGTTTTGGTCTGTTGAGGGGTTGGACTGGACGCCCCCGTGATTTTTCGCCGCCGAACTGGCACTAAAATAGACTAAACGTCTTATCTAAAGGAGTACCGCCATGGCCGCCATGAAGCCACGCACGGGGGATGGCCCCATGGAAGCGATTCGCGAGAAGCGGGACCTCATCATTGTCAAGGTCCCCGCTGAAGGCGGCGGTCGCCTGGTGTTCTCACTCAAGGACGAGGAGGCTGTCGCGTTGCGCGACGCCCTAAACGGAGTCACCAAATAGTTTTTCCTCGCGGTTATACGCGATGCAGAATCTCGGCCCTAGCTGGGTGTCCTGTCAAAACAGTGTTCGAAAAGCCTGACCGAGCAGTGACACCGCGCGTTGTACGCGAGGCAAACTCTGAAAGCTCTTCTGCGCGGTGAAGGCACGAATCTTTGGAATCACATAACGCTCTGCGAGGCGTTTTGCGAAATCTGCGCGAAACTGTTCGCGAAGTGAGGGAAGCGATGCTCGGAAGTCCACGGTGCCGATATCGAACGGGACTGTTGTTGGCGGGCTGAAGTTAAAGCGGGCAAATGATTTTTCCGTCATATGTTCACCTTCCGCTCCGATGTATTCGCCGTAGGAAAGCCCCGTTGTGACGCCGATTCGATTGAACTTAAAAACGAGATTGAGCCGGTGGTGATCGTTGCCGACACCCACGGGAAATATGCCGCGCGACGCCATGACAAGGGCGAGGGCGCTCTTATCCCGATCCGAGTAGGGTTTCCCGCTCATTTGAGCCCGGATAATCTCGAGATCGTCGCGACGCTCGAGAACATGTGCCACGCGCACGAGATAGGCCCATAAATGTCCGATGGGGAAAATTCCCTCGAGGTCACGTTTATCCGGATCAAGCGTTTCCCCCGTTGCCGCAACCATGGCAATCTCGTCGACGGGTTCTGCTGCGGCACACATTTGAGCGACGATGGCCAAATACTCGGGGCTAAGAACATAATCCTCCTCGAAGCACCCAACCCAGGTTGCGTCGGGATGCGCGGCCAACATACTGTCCTCGAGATAACGCAAACTTTCGGGAAAAGTGTTTTTTTCGCCATGTCGAATCGTGGCGTTCGGGAAAATTTTCCGCGCTAACTCCGCAATTTCTCGGGTACGATCGGGTTTTCCTTGAAGTTCGGCCTTTGACCCCGAGTAGCCGTCAATCGAGATATACAGTTTGGATTGGTCGACCGGCAATGTCTGTGAACTCAGAGACATCAATACTTGTTGTGAATAGTCGAATCGGTTAAACAACATTAAACCGATCGGGTGGGGGAACGTCGAAGGCTTCTTCACGAGCATTTCTTTCTATTGTTTGATAAGGGTGAGAATTCCGTCACCCACGGGCACCATGGTCGCCCGGACGTTTTCGTCCACCGCGTAGTCGCCTAAAAGCGTGCGAAGTTCCGTCGTCACCGCATCGCGCTTTGTTGGCTGAGCGACGAGCCCACCGCCGAGAGCATGGGTAACCGCGACGATGCCACCGACCCTCGCAAGGTGAAGTGCCTGTCGGGTCAGGTCGAGTGTTCCCAGACCATCGGCATTGACCACAATGAGGTCATAAGTCCCGTCGTTCATGCGCGGAAGAATGTCGAGAGCGTCGCCACTGATTAGTCGAACGCGACCCGGCGCTATTCCGGCACTATCAAAGAGATCTTTTGCGGATTGCTGGTGGTCCACGTCTTTTTCGATTGTTGTCAAATGTGTTTCGCTGTTCGAGAACAGCAACCACTGGCTCGCGACGCCGAGTCCCGTGCCAATCTCGACAATTGATTGGGCATGTGAGTAAGACACGAGGGATGCGAGAAACGAGCCCATCGCCGGCGTGATGGGCTCTACTCCGTGTTCGAGCGATGCCTTTCGTGCGTGGCGAATGGCGGCAGGCTCAGTGACATAGTTTTCGGTCCACTGCGCGACCCGCGTGACATCAATCATGTGCCCTCCTTTCCGATTCCTAAACTCTATGGTCTTTCGACGTTATTCTAGAAATATGTCGTTTGGGCTCACTATCGAGAAGCTATTTCTCATCGGACTTGTTGCTCTCTTGGTTGTTGGCCCAGATCGCCTTCCCGGATTTGCCGCGCAGCTCGCGCGACTTGTGACCCGCCTTCGCGATTTAGCACGGGGGGCAGAATCTCGTTTCAAGGACGAATTTGGCGACGAGGTGGATCTCGCTGAGCTCAAAAAGCTCGATCCGCGCCAGTACGACCCACGTCGAATCATCCGCGACGCACTGAAGGAAGAGCCCGTTCGGGTCAGACCGCCACGAACGCCGAAAACTCAGACCGAGCCCAACGCAGCGGCTACTCCGTACGACGGCGAATCAACCTAGGGTCGATCGCGCGGCGCTTCGGCCAGCGCACGCTGAGCCGCCCCAGCAGTCCCCGAGGGAACCGTCACTTCGTAACGAGAGGCAAGCACCTGTTGTACGGAGGAAAAGTCGTGCCGGCGCCGGCGAACTGAATACAACGCAAGAGAGACGAGAACTCCCATTCCTGCCCCGATCGCGATGACGGCGGGAATCACAAATGTCGTCGTCGGCTCGTTGACAAGGCTGAGAACCAGACTGAAGAACAATCCAAACCACGCACCGTTTAATGCGCCGCGCAGTGCGACGCGGGCGTAGGTCAAGCGACCTGTCACACGTTCGACGGTAACCAAGTCACGGCCGACAATGGCGATGCTCGATACGTCGTAGCCGGCGTGAGCCAATCGGTTCACAATCGATTGGGCCTCGACGTAGGAGTTGACCGTCGATAACACGTCACCTCGTGGAATCTCGGGAGAAGGACCACGACGAGAGAACAGAGACGGATTCGACACGTCCCCATTCTCTCACCCCGCGAGTACGCTGGAGACGTGAGTTCGACACGCGTCTATGTCGCCCGACTCGCGGGATGTGCGGTCTTTGACCCACTCGGCGATCGGGTTGGTCGGGTGCGCGACGTTGTGGTTTCGTATCGGACAAAAGGCGCGCCGGTCGTCGTCGGGCTCACGGTGGAAATTCCTGGACGCCGCCGCGTTTTTTTGTCGATTAATCGGGTGGTCAGCATCCGTCCCAGCCAGATCTTGACCACGGGAATCATCAACCTGCGGCGATTCGAACAGCGGGGCGGCGAGGTGCGGGTTTTTTCGGAACTCATCGGTCGATCGATGGATTTCCGTGACGGTTCTGGTTCAAGCGTCATCGAGGATGTCGCCATCGAGAGTGACGCTAACGGTCAGTGGGACATCTCACAACTTTATTTGCGTCGCGCGAAGGCTGCGTCATTGTTTGGCAAGGGACAAACGGTATTCGCGCGTTGGGAGGACGTCACTCCGTCAGGTGCGACGGGTGAGTCACAAAGCGCCGAGCACCTCATTGCCGCTTATTCGGAACTGCACCCCGTAGACCTCGCTGCGTCGATTCTGGATCTTCCCGACGATCGGCGCATCGAGGTAGCGGAAGAACTGTCAGACGAGCGACTCGCCGACGCACTCGAAGAAATGCCGGAGACCGAGCAAATTGAAATCCTCGCCGGCATGGATGACGAGCGTGTTGCCGACGTTCTCGACAACATGGAGCCGGATGATGCGGCGGACCTTCTCGCCCAGTTCCCGTCCGATCGGTCAGAGCAGATTCTCGACCTCATGGATCCTGATGAAGCGGACGACGTTCGATTCCTCTTGTCCTACGCCCCCGACACCGCAGGTGGGCTCATGTCGACTGAGCCGCTCATCGTGTCGGCCGAAATGACGGTCGCCGAAGGACTCGCGATGATTCGTCGAAATGAAATCACGCCGGCCATGGCTGCGTCGATTTGCGTGACGCTCCCTCCCTTTGAATCGCCGACCGGGAGGTTTCTCGGTATCGTTCACTTCCAGAGGATGTTGCGGCATCCTCCGCAGACCCAGCTCGGAACTATTATGGATTCGGGGGCGGAACCGCTCCTCGATGTCGCACCTTTGGGCGAAATCGCTCGAACCTTCGCCAGCTACAATTTGGTGTCCCTCCCTGTGGTGGACGACCAACAGCGACTCGTCGGAGTGGTCACGGTCGATGACGTACTTGACCACATGTTGCCCGAGGATTGGCGTAACCCCTATTACGAGAACGAACGGACGAACGGAGCGTGAGCCATGGACAAGCAGACCCCGAAGGCGAACTTGCCTCGCATGCGTCGCCGTTCCGTCACGGTTGATGAACAACTCAACGCACCCAAAGGCCTTCGCCCCGCGCTGACACGTCGATCGAGCGATCGATTTGGTCGATTCACCGAGTCGGTTGCCCGCGCAATGGGTACCCCGTGGTTCCTCATTGGGCTGTCGTTTTTTGTCGTTCTCTGGATGACCTACAACACGCTGGTTCCTCAGGCATGGCGTTTTGACTCGGCCGATATCGGCTTTACTGCGCTGACACTCATCTTGTCGTTGCAGGCGTCCTATGCTGCTCCCCTCATCTTGCTTGCGCAGAATAGGCAGGACGACCGAGACCGCGTGGGAATGGAACAAGACCGCCAGCGTGCCGAGCGAAACCTTGCGGACACCGAGTATTTGGCGCGAGAGGTTGTTGCCCTTCGCCTCGCAATCAAGGACGTTGCGACGAAAGACTTTATTCGTTCAGAGTTGCGCGCGCTTCTAGAAGAACTCGACAAAACAGCTACCGATGACAAGCCCTGATGCGCTGAGGACCGCGGTCGGCGCAGTCATAGACCCCGAATTGCGGCGCTCACTCGGCGAACTGGGAATGATTGACTCTGTCGATGTAGATGGTTCGAGTGCCCGAATTACGGTGCTGTTGACGATCGAGGCGTGCCCAAAACGTTCCGAAATCGAATCGGAGGTCCGCGCTGCGGCGCTCGCGATGGACGGCATCGAGACGGTTGACCTGACACTGGGCGTGATGAGCGTCGACGCGCGAAAGGGGTTGTCGGCTCGACTACACGGCGGTCGAACTCCGGAGGATCGATACGGGTCGAAGTCTCTGGTTCGGGTCATCGCGGTGTCGAGCGGAAAAGGAGGCGTGGGCAAGTCCACCGTCGCCGCGAACCTTGCCGTAGCACTCGCAGCGCGAGGACAGAAGGTTGGTTTGCTCGACGCCGACGTCCACGGATTCTCGATCCCGGGGTTGTTGGGCATCCCGGACCACAAACCAACCAAAGTTGACGACATGATTTTGCCCCCACGGGCTTTCGACGTTGGCGTGATTTCGATTGGAATGTTCGTGGATCCGCACACTCCGGTTTCGTGGCGCGGGCCAATGATGCACCGAACTATCAATCAGTTCCTTTCCGACGTCTACTTCGGCGACCTCGACGTGCTCGTGTGCGACCTACCTCCGGGGACAGGCGATGTTGCGATTTCGCTCGGTCAATTGGTTCCGACCGCGGACGTCATCGTGGTCACGACACCGCAGTCGAGCGCGAGCGACATTGCAGAACGTTCCGGCCTCGTCGCACGTCAACTTGGGCAAAAGGTTGTCGGTGTCATCGAAAACATGTCGGACTGGACAGATATCGACGGCATCGCTCACACGATGTTTGGAACGGGAGGTGGTGCTGACGTCGCCACGCGACTCAACGTTCCGCTGTTCGGCAGCATTCCGCTTACGCCATCAGTGATTGCGGCGGGAGATTCGGGTGTCCCATTTTCGCGCGGAGACCGCGCCGATTTGGCGGTTATGGCCTTCGACAAAATTGTCGATGCCGTGATTAAGTCTGCTCCACAGCGCGGTTCTAGGTCGATTCCGCTCTCTGTTTAGGCGCGTTGACCGACCCAGGCCTCTACTTCGTTCGCCGTGCGAGGGATTCCGGCCGACAGATTTTCTGCTCCGGTTGATGTGACGACAATATTGTCTTCGATGCGGACACCAATGCCGCGAAAATGTTCGGGAACGGTAAGGTCATCGATCTGGAAATACAGTCCGGGTTCGATCGTGAACACCATTCCTTCGCGCACGACGCCGTCCTTGTAAAACTCCTTTCGTGCCTGCGGACAGTCGTGTACGTCAAGACCGAGGTGGTGGGATGTTCCGTGAACCATGTACCGTCGGTGGTGCTGTCCGGATTCGGACAACGATTCCTCAAGCGACACCGGCAGGAAGCCCCAGCCCGACACATGACGGGCGATCACGGCCATGGCTGCGGCGTGCACTTCCCTGAAGACAATTCCTGGCTTCACGACGGCGAACGCTGCGTCGGCGGCCTCCAGCACCGCCTCATACACGAGCCGTTGAGTTTCAGAGAAGCGGCCGTTCACGGGGAAAGTTCGGGTTATGTCTGCCGTGTACAGGCTCTCGACCTCGACGCCGGCATCCATCAGCACAAGGTCACCGTCGTTCACCGGCCCATCATTTCGCACCCAGTGCAAGATGCACGCGTGGGCACCCGCCGCAGCAATCGTTTCGTAGCCGACATGGTTTCCGTCAGCACGGGCACGTCGGTTGAACGTCCCTTCGATAAGCCGTTCACCGCGGGGGTGCGCGGTCACCTCAGACATTGTGCCGAGCACGTCGCCAAACCCTGTCGCCGTTGCCGCGATGGCGAGTCGGATTTCGGAAATTTCGAATTCGTCCTTGACGAGGCGTTGTTCGCTCTGGAACACAGCGAGTTCATCGTCACGTGTCTCGCGGGGGCCTCGTGCGCGATCGACAGTCTCGGCAATGGTCGAATCTGCCTCTCGAATGATCGCCCACTTCGAATCGGCGTGGGCAAGAATCGCAGGTAGTTCAGCGAGTGATTTCGTGGCAATTGCCAACTCGACAGCAACGTCGTCGGGGGTTGGGCGAGGTCCCACCCAGAACTCGCCGATGTCCGCGTCGGCATAAAATTCTTCCGTTCCACGTCCGGCAGGGAAACGATAGTACATCGTCGCGTCGTGACCGTTCCCGTTGGGAGTAAGGATAAGAACTGAGTCGGGGACAGTATCGGCGCCCCATCCGCTGTAATACGTGAACGCCGAATGAGCGCGATACGGGTGATGGGTGTCATATGAACGAACTAGCACCGGACCGGCGGGGAAAACGAGAGTGTGGCCAGCAAATTTCGCGGAGAGCGCGCGTCGACGTTCGGCACAGAACGGGACTTGAACGCGCTGCGTCACAGAGCGCTCGCGCGCACGAGCCCAATCACCCGAAATGTAACCGTGGAACGCTGAGTTCTCGGGAGTTGTCGATCGATTGTCGTTACGCGCGATGGCATCGTCTGTCATTGGGATAGTCTGCCACTTCCCGAAACTATGCTGAAGTAATGACGTCGCGACGAATTGACCTGCACCTCCACTCGACATGTTCGGACGGTGTCGAATCACCAACGCGCGTGATGGAGGTCGCACACGATCAAGCGCTCGATGTGGTCGCGTTGACCGACCACGACACGACAGCCGGCTGGGACGAGGCACGAGCGGAGTGCGCACGATTGGGAATGACCTTCGTTCCCGGTATCGAACTCTCGGCATCACTGGATGGAGATTCTGTCCATTTATTGGGATATCTCGTCAATCCCGAATTCCCTGACCTTGTCGATGAGTCGACCAAAACCAAAGACGATCGAGTCTGGAGATTTGAGTCGATGGTCGAAAAAATCAATGCGGATATCGCGGGTTTGACGCATGATTTCGTATACAGCTTTCACACGGAAGGCGGGACGCTCGGTCGACCGACAATCGCCCGTGCGTTGGTTGAGCTGGGAGTCGTGGCAACGGTCAGTGAGGCCTTCGACGAGATCCTGGCGCCCGACAACGAGCGGTATTTCGTTGGACACTACGCACCGACTATCGAACGGGCGATCGAGGTTGTGGTTGCGGCGGGCGGCGTGCCGATTTTTGCCCATCCATGGACCGCCGATCGCGCATCGCTCGCGAGCCCCGATTTGTCCGATGCCGCGATCGATGCGAAATTCGGAGCACTCGTCGACATCGGTCTTGCCGGACTAGAGGTTCATCACGAGGAAAACACCATTTTCGGGCGCACCCGACTCGCCGAGATTGCCGCACACTACGACCTCATCATCACGGGATCGAGCGACTATCACGGGGATGGAATGAAACCGGTTCTGCCGGGGCAACACACAACAGCACCCGACATGTTCCAGCGAATTGCGGATTCGGGAATTGGTTCGGCAATAGCGTGGGCGTAAAGTAAGCGACCCCGGAATCAATTAACTTGTGGCGCGGTTGAGGACGAAGCCAGGCCCAGCGCTAGCCGTCGGTACGACGACGAGTGCGCTGTCTCGGAGAACCGGCCGGCTTGTCCGCAATCGAACTCCCGGACGCGTTCGACGTTCTTCCTCCTGAGTTTCCAGCGCTGCGGGGCGGACGGCTGGGAGCCTTTTCCACGCGTGGCCCAGAGGACGCCTTGAGTCGACCCCGTGATCCTTCCGGAATATCCAGATCGGAAAAAAGGTGAGGTGAGGATGAATAAGTTTCGATTGGCTCGAGCGGCAAGTCAAGTGCTCGGGAAATGAGGGCCCACTTGTGGAGGTCGTCCCAGTCAACAAAGGTGACGGCAATTCCCGTGCGCCCAGCACGGCCGGTTCGACCGACGCGATGGAGATACGCCTTGTCGTCTTCCGGCACCGTGTAGTTGATGACATGGCTTACATCGTCAACGTCGATGCCGCGGGCAGCGACATCCGTTGCAATGAGAACATCTTTCTTCCCGGCCTTGAAGGCTGCCATTCCTCGCTCACGCGCCTCTTGGCTCATGTCACCGTGGACGGCAACGGCGTTGAATCCGCGATCGTTGAGCTCGTCGGTCACCTTCGACGCGCTTCGCTTGGTTCGCGTGAAAACAATGGTCTTGCCGCGGCCCTCGGCCATGAGAATGCGTCCGACGACCTCGTCTTTGTCAAGGTTGTGAGCGCGATAGATCACGTGTTTGATGTTTGCTTGCGTGAGGCCCTCGTCGGGTTCGCTTGCACGGATGTGGATCGGCTTGGTCATGAAGCGACGAGCGAGTGCGACGATTGGTCCCGGCATCGTGGCGGAGAACAACATCGTGTGGCGTTTCTCCGGAATTTGAGCGAAGATTTTCTCGACATCGGGGAGGAATCCGAGATCGAGCATGCGATCGGCTTCATCGAGCACCATGACCTGAACGTTGGCGAACGACAGGAGTTTCTGGCCCGCGAGATCGAGCAATCGACCAGGGGTGCCCACAATGATTTGCGCGCCCGCCTTGATTTTGTCGACCTGTTCCTCGTAGGACTTGCCGCCGTAGATCGCGGCAACGGTTGTCGAGCGGTTGCTTGTGGCGAGTTCCATATCCTCGGTTACCTGAACAGCAAGCTCGCGAGTTGGCACAACGATGAGAGCCTGCACTCCGGGAGTCGGGTCGAGACCAAGTTTTTGGACGAGCGGGAGCCCGAACCCGAATGTCTTACCCGTACCCGTTTTGGCCTGCCCAATAATGTCTTGGCTCGTCAATGCGAGCGGAATCGTCTGTTCTTGAATCGGAAATGGCTCGTTTATGCCACGAGCGGCGAGCGCAACGGCGATGTCATCGTCGATGCCAAGATCACGGAAAGTCACAAAACACCCAATCGGTTGGTAACCACCAGTCTACCTGCCGTCGCGAACTGCCTATGCTGGGGGTGTGGCAAGCCTTTTCCGCAAGAGCAGTCGTTCCTCAACCTCCCGTTCAGGAAGTCGATCGAGGATCGTCGACGGGAGTGCGCGTGTCGAATTCACCGACCTTGCTCCGGCACCCGATGTCTTTCTCGGTCAAAGTGCTTATCTTTTTCTGCGCTACGCGGAATCAGCGGCACGCCACGCTCACGACGCAACTGACCTCGAAACCGAGTCGACGCTCGCGATTGTTGCGGAGGAATGTTTCATTCGATTTTCGACTCTCGCCGCCACCTTAGATAAATTGAAAGTAGATCGGCTCTCGGCGATGAGTCCGTTCATCGCACCGACGCGAGAATTCGAGCGGCGAACTCGGGGGCGAAATTGGGTCGAACGTCTTGCTTGCACGTGGGTCACCATGGCCTTTCTGCAAGATTTTTGGCGCCGATTGGCACAGGGACTGCCGGCAAAAATTCGAGCCGATGTTATTTCGGCTTTGGATAACGACAGAATCATTGACGTGCTTCGGTCGGAACTGGAACGACGGATTGCCCTCGAACCCGGACTCCGCCCCACCCTCGCGTTGTGGTCGAGGCGACTGGTTGGTGACACGATGCTCATGGCGGAAAGCGCTTTGTTGCCTCACGCCACTCAGGCGACAAGTACCGACAGTCTGGGAACTGTCTTCACCGAACTCATCGCCTCTCATTCACTGCGAATGGACGCGATGGGGTTGACTGCTTAGGAAACGAACCCAACCGGGCGCGACTGTGCCGAGCCAAACTCGATGAAGGTGACGCCGGCCGCGGCAATCAAGTATTCCTGACCCTTTGCGTCACTGAGTCGAAGAACTCCGTTTGCCGCGAGCGCGGCGGAGTACTTCTGTTCAATGTCGGCGACGCTCGAATCCGTGTCGAATGAGAGTTCACGGGGGGCGTGTTGAATTCCAATGCGAATGTCCATGACTCAAGGCTAATATGCGTCAGACCTCAGTTGTACAGTCGACTCAATGACAACTCTCGAATTGGACGATTCCCAGCGCGCAGCCGTCTCTGCCGCTGTGGACGGTGGCCTGTTCAGAATTGTCGGCGCCCCCGGCTCCGGTAAGACGACGGTGGTGACGGAAATCGTTGCTGCTCTCATCGCGCGTGACGGTGAATCGGCGGTTCGCATCCTCACTCCGTCTCGCCATGCTGCGACCAGGCTTCGTGATCACGTCGCGATCCGAGTCGGTGTTGCAACCCGCGGGCCGCTCGCACGCAGTGTGTCATCGCTTGCGTTTGAAATTGTCAGCGCAGAACAAGGACAGGGTTTCACCGCTCGCCTCATGTCGGGCGGCGAACAGGACTCCGACATCAAGGCACTTCTTGACGGGGAAATCGCCGACGGCACGGATGGGTATTGGCCCGCGTCGCTCAATGCCGATGTTCGACGCCTTCGAGAATTTCGCACGCAGTTGCGCGATCTGTTGTCGCGCAGCCGAGATCTCGGTTTGGTAGACGAATCCAGTGCTACCCCGTTTGCCAAACTGGCGAACCTTGCCGCCAGTGCGGAACGCGGGGCGGTTCGCCCCAGTGATCCCGAAAGTCCGGCCGCGGCATGGGCAGCCGCCGCCCAATTTTTTACGCGCTATCGGCGACTCGTCGCGCGATCGCGTGCTGGTCAGGTCGACCCTGCGGAGTTAGTGGAACGCGCTCGTAACATTGTCGAGTCGACCGCGTCAGACGCCCCGCGGATGGCGCTCGTGGTTGATGATGCACAGGATCTCACCCCATCGCAATGGCGGTTTGTGATCGCCTGGGCGAAACATCGGGGGCCGGTCATCGCCGCAGGCGACCCGGATGCCGCGACGTCGGGGTTTCGCGGCGGGCACGTCGGGTTCCTCGACGACGCCGGTCTCACGTGGGGTCCTACCCTCGCTCTCACGACGATTCACCGCCAAAAGGGGGTCATGCCGTCCCTCCTCGGGTCGATTGCGTCCGCAATTGGTGGCGGTGTGACCGAGATTCGACAGGCTTATCCCCTCGCCCCGGAACCGATGGTCGCTCGCTCCCTGTCGGGATTCGAACTGCTCAGTGCAACTGCTGCTTCGCCCGCGCATGAACGAGATGTCGTGGCGCGGTACATCCGTGACGCGGTCGCGCGCGGGAGCTCCTACGGCAACATCGCGGTTGTTGTGCGAAGTGGGGCGATGGCCGAATCGATGGTGACCCATCTGAATTCGATGTCGATCCCCACATTCTCAGAAACGACGGGCTCACCGCTTCGCGATCACCCTGCGGTGTGGTCACTTCTCAACCTGGTGAGCGTCGGCATCGGACGCGAACCTCTGACCGCCAACCTTGCCGAGGAGTTACTTCTCGGACCGTTCGGTCGACTGACGACCCTAGATCTTCGCCGATTCCGCCGGAACCTGCGAAAAGCCGAAATCGCGTCAGGCGGAAATCGCCTCGCTGATGACCTGATGCTCGAGGCGCTCACGGAAAGTGGCACCTTCGAAACCGAAGTGAGGTTCGCCGCCCCCGGTGTGCGGTGGATCGTTGAAACGTTCCGCGCGCTTCGGGTGGTAGCCGACCACCAAATCGATGAGCTGCTGTGGGCTGTATGGGCGCGAAGTGATAGAGAAACGCAATGGACCGCGGCGACGCGAGGCTCAGGCCCTGCGGCTGTTAAGGCGCATGAATCGCTCGACGCCGTCATGGCGTTGTTCGGAGTTGCTGCGACGTCTCTCGAAAACGTTCCCAGCGAGTCTGCGGACGTTTTTCTCGACCGAGTTCTCGGGCAGACCGTCCCGAACGACTCGCTTACCCCAAGGGCCACTTCTGGTTCGGTTCTCGTGTGCACGCCCGCTGCTACCGTTGGTCGCGAATTTGATGTCGTCGTTGTTGCGGGGCTCAACGAAGGCGTATGGCCCAATACTCGACCTCGAAGCGCGCTACTCAAAGCGAACGAGCTCTCGTTGGTGCACGCGGGAATTGACCAACGAACCGTTGATTACCGACGTGACGTCATTTTTGACGAAGTGCGACTGTTCCTCATCGCCATGTCACGAGCACGCCATCGCATTCTCGTGACCGCAATCAAATCAGAGGACGAAACGCCGAGCGGATTGTTCCGTATGGTGGCGGGTGAAAAATCTGAAGGGGATGACTTCTCTCGCGCCACCCCAGCGGACAACGCTCGCGGAGGAGTGTTCGTCCCCGAGAATGTTGATGCCAGTATCGGGGACATGGTCGGGCGTCTCCGGCACGTGCTCATGTCGTCAGCCGACTCACCTTCGGATCGTTCGCGGGCTGCTGCAGCGCTCCGTGAACTCGCCGACCGAGGAATCGCAGGAGCCCATCCCGACTCGTGGATTGGGTATCGCCAAACGATGCCGATCGAATTGTTTTCGGGGACACACGTTCCCGTGTCGCCTTCGAACCTCGAGACTTTTGACGCCTCCGCACTCGACTGGTTTGTCTCAAGCGTTGCAGGTGGCGCGTCGGGGTTGAGCGCAGCAATCGGCACACTTGTTCACCGGGCGATTGAAGTTGCGCCCGATGGCACGCGCGATGACTTATGGGCCGCAGTCGAGAAAAAATGGAATGAAATCAACTTCGACGCGCCCTGGCTTCGCGCGCAGTGGCTTGCGACAACTCGGTCGATGATCGACGCATTGGCAGATTATGTCCGCGACTGCGCCCTTGATGGCCGTCGGGTGCTAGACAGTGAGAAGTTCACCACGGTCACACTCTCTACAACCCAAAAAGGAGGCCTGGACATCGTGGTGGGCGGAACAATCGACCGTGTCGAGCAACATCTGGACGGATCCGTGTCGATCATCGATATCAAGACGGCCAAAACACCACAATCCGCCAAGGCGGCTGAATCCCACCTGCAACTCAAGGCTTATCAACTCGCCTTTAGTCGCAAAGCTTTAGGAGACGCTGTCGCAGCGGCGACCGCGCTTCACTCCGCCGGACTGTTGTATCCGCGCGTAGCGAACAAAAATTCTCTGTACACCGTTCGTAGCCAATCTGCGATGGATTCTATTGCCCTCGAGGACTTCACCAATCTGGTCATTGACATGGGGGTGGCGATGCACTCCGAACGATTCATCGGACCCGAAAACGCACCCGAATACTCGGGTGTTCGCGATCTCGAAACCACGTGGGTCAGAGTCTCGGAGGTGAGCTCGGATGAATGATCTTGATCCACGAATGCTCGACAAACTCCTCGGATTAGGGTTCGAACCGGTTGCCGAGCAGGCCGATGTCATCGACATGAGCGCGGAAGGCATACACCTCGTACTCGCGGGCGCAGGCAGTGGAAAAACTGAAACGATGTCCCTTCGCGCGCTGTGGCTCGTGGCCACCAAGGGCATTCGACCGGTGGAAGTCCTCGGGCTAACTTTTACTCGAAAGGCGGCCCGCCAACTCGCAGAACGATTCCGCCGACGCATTGCGCTCCTCCGACACCGTCGCGCAGAGTTTGCGGCACTGGGTGTCAACATCGATCACCTTGTCGACGACGCCAGCGGATTTGCGACACCGACCGTTTCTACTTACAACGCGTTCGCATCCGAGATTTTTGCCGAACACGCCGCCCGAATTGGGTGGGATTCGGACTCGCCCGTGATCACCGAGGCGACGGCGTTCGCGATTGCCCGCGGTGTCGTCACCGCGAGCACTGATGCACGTCTCGGCGAGTACGACCTTTCGCTCGATGCCGTCATCGATGCGGTCATTCGATTGGCATCCGAGTTGGGTGAATTCGATGTCACGGACGATAACGCGGTCATTTCCTACGCGCGCGACGTTGCACGTCGGCGCGAACTGCCCGGCAAAACCACGATCGAGATGGAAAAATTCCGTGCGAAATTGAAAGCCGTTGGCGCGCTCGAGGTCTTGACCCCCCTTGCCCGCGAGTTCATGCTGGAAAAACGGCGCCGCGGCGTCGTCGAATTCTCGGATCAGGTCACGTTTGCCCGCCGCATCATTAAGGAATTTCCCAGTGTGGCTCAGTCGTACCGTGACCGTTACAAAGTGGTCATCCTTGACGAATATCAGGACACGTCGTTTTCACAGACGAGCCTTTTTTCGGAACTGTTCGGGCCAGAGAGGGTCACCGCCGTCGGAGATCCGAACCAATCGATCTACGGTTGGCGCGGTGCGAGCCCCGCGAATGTCGCTTCTTTCCACGATGACTTCCACGTGCCGGAGGACCAGCGAACCTACCGCCCGCTCGTCACCTCGTGGCGAAACGGGACCAAAATTTTGGCGGCGGCGAACGTTATTCTCGACAACCGAACGGAACAAAACCCCTTGGACGTCGACAGGTTGAACTCGTTCCCCGGTGCAACGCGATTCGAAATCGAGGGAACCTTTGCGGCCAGCACGTCGGTCGAAGCGGACAGATTGGCGAAATGGTTCCAGCGGCACCTCGACCCTGCCCTCTCGCCTCGAAAGGAATCCGAGGCACCCCCGACGATGGCAATGTTGGTTCAAACTCGCACGCATCTCAATTCATTCTTGAGGGCGTTCGAGGACAATGGTGTTCCATACCGCCTGTTGGGAGTTGCGGGAATATTGGGGAACCCTTTCATCGCCGACCTCTTTTGCGGGCTCTCGGTGGTTGCCGATCCGGGTAAGGGGGCGCGACTCGTTCGATTGCTTGGCGGTGCGCGTTGGCAGGTGTCGGTGAACGATCTGTGGTCACTCCATAATCACGCCCGCAACGTGGCTAAATCGTATACAACACACGACCAACGCGCGCGACTTGGCAGTTCGCTCGTCGAGGACGAATCAGATTCACTCGTGGATGCTCTTGATTCCCTGCGCTACACCGACCGCGAGGTTGTCGAGACGGATGACACGCAGGACAAACGCGTGTCCTTCAGCGACGAGGGATGGGAACGCTTGGTTCACGCCGCGGAATTCTTCCACGAACTGCGTTCCCAGATCGACGCGTCCATTCCCGATATGGTCAATCTCACGGCCACAGCACTCCAACTCGATATCGAAGGAGCTGCCTCTCTGCATCACTCACCGGGCGCCTACCGGGAAGCCTTCGACGATCTCGTCCACTCGTACCTTGCGATTCCGGCCGAACACTCCCTTCGAGGTTTCGTCACGTGGCTTTCCGAGGTGGAAAAGCGTGAACGGATGACCCCCCGAAGCGACGAGCCCGAACCAGGAGTCGTTCAAGTTCTCACCGTCCATTCGTCGAAAGGACTCGAGTGGGACATTGTTGCGCTGCCCCGATGGACACAGCCACCTATTCCCGCAAATGGAAAAATTCGCGGGGACAAGTCCACGGCGGCGAACGAGATGGGATGGTTGCAACTCGGCGCGCTTCCTCGAAAATTCAGAAATGACCGCAGATATTTCCCCGAATTTGCCTGGGAAAAAGCCACCACGATCGAGGAACTCTTTCTCGAGTCCGAGGATTACACTCTTCGACTCAAAACGAAGTTGATTCTGCCCGAAGAACGTCGATTGATGTATGTAGGCGTTACTCGAGCGCGTCACTTCCTGTGGATTTCAGGTTCCCATTTCGAGGGAAACGGCACGACAGCAAAGATTCCCAGTACGTATTGGCAGGAACTTCACGCGGCGGGACTCCTGGGGAAGGCCTTCATTGATCCAATTCCCGACTCCAACCCGGATGGCGAAGGAATCACGGTTGAGTGGCCGCCACGCGACCCACTTGGACGCACGAGTAACCGAGCCGCGTATGAAGCCGCCGCTCGTGAGATCGAATCATCAAACGTCGCGGTCGATCCAGCCGACGCTCGTGCCATCGAGCAACTACTCGCACACCAAAACGTCGGGGCGGCGGACGTTCCCGTACGAATCCCCGCATCACGATACGCCGAATGGTCAATGGATCTTGCGAAGGTTCGCGAAGGAAATCGGCGTCCTGTCCCAACTCGCCCTTATCGTGCGGCCCGTTTAGGAACCGAGGTGCACTTATGGATCGAACGCGGCGGCGTCGACGACGATTTCGTTGATGGTTGGGATCAAGCGAACGACCTCCCCGTTTCAGACGACGGAATGCAGAAGCTGAAGGACGCCTATCTCGCTTCGCGGTGGCCCGGACTGAAGCCCGAATACACGGAGCTGGAAATCCTTCTTCCCCAGGGCAAACACATCGTGGTGTGCAAGATCGATGCCGTCTATCGCATCGATGGTCGTTGGGTAGTGGTCGATTGGAAAACCGGCGCGAAACCCACCGAATCGGAAAAGGACGCCAAAGCGATGCAACTGGTGCTATACCGCCGGGCGCTCGCTGCGCTGTTGTCCATTGACGTGACCGGCGTCGATGCGGTGCTCTATTACATCGCCCATGACTGGGAGTGGACGATAGAGCCCGAACGGCTCGAGCGTCTCGAGGCACTTCCGCCCATCGACTAATTAGAGCGGTTCGGTCGTCGGTTCGTCTCGTTGCGCCGACTCGGTAGTTCGATATTCGTCAAACATCAACGTTGTCGGCGATTTCGGCGGAGCACCGAGGTCCGTCGCAGGATTATCCGTCACCGCAGCGAGGAGGGCGTTGAGCATGGCCACCGCATCCGCAATGATTCCGTCGTCATTCGAATCAGCACCGTGAATGAGCCATCGTGCCACTTCTAATTCAGAGGCAAATCGAGAACGATGCGCGAGACGAATGTCGTTCGTTGGGCGTTCAGCCGAATAGATGGTCATGAATTCCACGGCAACATCAGCACTGAAACGGGCAAACACGCGGAACAGGTCGTCAGCGGGGTCGGCAACCCGCGCGCCCGCCCAATTGATTACGCCCGCCACCGTCTGGCCGTCCATCAGAATTGCGTCGAAGTCGAGGTGTCCATGGGTGATTGTCGGCGTGAACTGCCACAAACCGGCGTCTTCGATGGCCGCGTCCCAGCGGTCGAGAAGTGGACTTGGCACCTTTGCCGTCTGGTGTGCACGGTCAAAGATGCCCGCTGCGTCGCGCAGGCTATCGAGCGATGTCGTCACGGGAATCACATTTCGCGTGACAATCGAGGTGGGAAGGTTGTGGATGGCGGCGATTGCCGATGCAAGGGATGGAATTGCGGCGCGCCCGTCCTTGAGGCTGGACAAGGGAGTTCCGCTGGTTTCTTCGGTGACAACAATCCGCCGCTTGTCATGGGAACCCGCTGCGAGAGTGTGGGGGACGCCAAACGGCAACCGTTCCCGCACCCCGGCACCCAAGAGTTGCCCGACACGGTGCTCGGCGTTCTGCAGGTCCGCGGCGTGCGCCGTGAGTGGCGAAGAAATCGAGACGATGCGGTCGTCCGAGGTTCGGCACGTGACGCGATCAAAGTCCGCGGTCGACGTGTCCCGATAGCCGTCAATTTCGAGGGACTTGATTTCTGCAACCGCCCACGCGGTTAGCATGATGGGGGACAATGCCATATCCGTACTTTAAGTCGAACCGGCGCCCGTTCGGGTTCGCCACGCGAGAGGAACACGTTGAGCGCTCTCATTGAATCTCTCGACGACAATCAACGCAAAGTCGCGCTCGCACTCGTTGGCCCGGTCCGCGTCCTCGCCGGTGCCGGTTCGGGAAAAACCCGAGCGATTACCCATCGAATCGCCTATGGCGTCGAGACCGGCGTTTACAGCGCGGAAAAAGTCCTTGCCTTGTCGTTCACCGTGAAGGCGGCGGGTGAAATGCGCAGTCGGCTGGGTGAACTGGGGGTCGACGGTGTTGCGTGCCGCACGTTCCACTCCGCGGCAATGCGGCAATTGGCGCATTTTTGGCCCGATCTTATTGGCGGAGAATTGCCGAAAGTCCTGCATTCGAAAGCGGCGACGCTCAAACGCGCGGCGGCTCAATTGAAAATCCGCGCAACGGACGAGTTATTGCGGGGAATCGCGGCAGAAATCGAATGGCGAAAGGTTCGTCTGATGTCGATGGAGGACTACGAATCGGCACTGCCAGAGCGACCGTTACCGGGCGGATTATCGGTAGATTCGACCCTTGCGCTCGTGCAGAAATACGAGGACCTCAAGGACGATCAACGCAACCTGGATTTCGAGGACACGCTCATCGCCACCCTGGGAATGCTGAATTCAGAGAAATGGGTCGCCGACCGCGTTCACGAGCAGTACCGATTCTTCGTCATCGACGAATACCAGGACGTCTCGCCGGTCCAACGCGCACTGTTGGATGCATGGAGGGGCAGTCACTCGGAAGTGTGCGTCGTGGGCGACCCCAACCAGACTGTGTTCGGGTTTGCCGGGGCGTCCGACGAGCATCTGCTCAAGTTCGAATCGGAATTTCCCGGAGCAACAACGGTCGAACTTGATCGAAACTATCGGTCCAGCCCAGAGATTGTGCGCCTAGCCAATGAGACGGTTCCGAATTCCCCGCTGGAACTCGTATCAATGCGGGAATCGGGGCCAGTACCGGGAGTTTTGCGGTCCGAGACCGACGAGGACGAGGCGCGTGCCATCGGTACCGCCATTCGCGGTGCAATCGAAGCGGGCACCGACCCAGCGGATATCGCGGTGCTCTATCGCATCAACATCCAGTCGCTCGTTATCGAGCAGATATTCGGAGAGATGAGCATCCCGTTTCGCGTTCGCGGCGGGCGGTTCTTTGATGAGCCCGTTGTCACGCAGGCTCTCGTTTTGGTTCGGGGACGCCTTCACACGGATCCCGCAGCAAACGCTCGGGACACAATGGCGCTTATTTTGCGCGAGAACCTGGGATGGCTGTCTAAACCTCCGGCGAATCCGGTTGACCGGCACGCGTGGAACATTCTGTCGGCGCTCGCCCAGATCGCCGAAAATCTGCCGGAGACTGCGACAGTCGTTGAACTTGCGGCAGACCTGAAACATCGCGCTGAAAACGAAATGGAACCCGCTGTTTCTGCGGTGACCCTGTCAACGACTCACAATGCGAAGGGACTCGAATGGGACACCGTCTTTGTCATGGGCATGAGCGAGGGATTGTTTCCGCTTTCCTATTCAATGGGCGACGGGCCGATACAGGAGGAACGTCGACTCGCTTACGTTGCGTTCACACGGGCAGGACGCTCGCTCACACTGAGTTGGGCTGAACGACAGAAAACTTCTGGACCTCGGCGAACACGGAGCCGGTTCATTCCGGAACATCTGGGATAGCGCGACAACCGCAATCTGGGTGCAGAGCATGCGGTGAAACCGCTCGATTCCAGGTCACGCCATCCACGCGAACCGAATATCCGCCACCCATTGGGTACATGCTCAACGATTCTGCGGCGGCGTGGATTGCAAGATCGACGGAATCGGCCGCCGCTCTCCGTCGCCACACCTGAGGTGCGACTGCGGACCACGACGGATCCCCGTCAATATGCGCCAGCTCAACACATCGGATGCACGCGGTCTCCCCGGGAATAACAACCGGTCCAACGCGGACGCTGGATTCCCCGAACACGATCGCGCAGTGAGCAATGTCTCGGCCGAGCCAGGGTTGGACGTCGATTGGGGACACGACGAAATGGCTGACGAGCAGAACAAAGTCGACTTCTGCCGCCGAGACGTCATGACTGGACGCGGCGACAACCGTCGATCGGGTCGACCCAACCCAGGTCCGCGCGACCGTTTCGGTTGCGGGTGCGATTCCCACCACGGCGAGTCGGGGCAGAGTTGCTTGACGTGTTCGATGAAATACATCCCCGCAGGCATCAATGAGAGATTGCGCTGCGTGGTCGCCACCGACCACGGACGAGAGGCGGGCCAAACTGGTTCCACGAACCAGTTCTGCGACCCCTCGAGCACCGAACAGGTCGAGTGGTCCGATTCGCGCGCGCTCCGGGTCGAGCCCTAACTGCACCGTTTCCGAGTCGCGCCAGACGACCGGAATCGAAGGGTCGATGCGAATGAACACGGTGGCATGGTCTCACACGGCACCATGAAAGCTCAGTCGCCGTCCACAGCTCCGTCCTCATCGATAAGTCGACGGATTGCGTCATCAATGGCATCGGGTGGGGAGGCTTTTCCCGAGAGTCTCGAAATCAGATCAGTGGGGTCGTCAATATCGTCGCTTGTTGGCATGACATCGGGATGAGCCCACACGCTGTCCCGCTGTTCTGCGGAAACAGTCGCGTCCAGTGCGCGCCACATCGACGAGGCTTCCCGCAACCGTCGAGGCCGTGCATCGATTCCGATTAGACCGGCAAGCGCCTTTTCGCCTGGCCGTCCGACGGCACGATTACGTCGAACCATTTCGGCGATCGCATTGCGACTCGGTAGACGGTGGGCGGCGTTGTCGGCGACGACGTCGACCCACCCCTCAATCAGCGCGAGCAGGGTTTCGATTCGGGTCAGTGCGACGACCTGGTCGTCCGTTTTGGGTGGAATCAGCGACCCATCACTCACGAGACGTCGAAGCGCCTCCGCGTCCGACAAATCAATGTCACTCATCGCAGCACGCATGCTCTCGGCGTTGATCGAAATACCGTTCGCGTAATCAGTGATGCTGGCAACAAGGCCCAATTTGAGCCACTTGGAGTGCTTGAATAATCGGGCATGTGCAATTTCTCGGATCGCCACGTAGAGCATGACGTCGTCCAGTGGAATGTCAAGACCGTCGGCGAATGCGCTGATGTTTTGCGGAATAAGAACCGCTCGCAATTCGTGCTCGAGGATGCCGTCGAGGAGCGGAATTCCGATATCGCCGCCGGAGAGAACCTCTCCCGATAACTGCCCGATGATCTGGCCGAGTTGGAGGGAGAATAATGTGCCGCCGAGTCTCCTCAGAGCGGCAAAAGCTCCAGCCGCCGTGGCAGATTCGTCTTCGGGAATGTTGTCACCCAGTGCACGTTCGCCGGCGGTCGAAATCGATCGCGCGACCGGCTCAGAGATTTGAATCCACGCAGGTACAGTGGCGCGCGCCCACTCGCCACGGGTCATGGTCGACGGACTCGCGGTCAGCGGAGAAATGGCGGTCACCTCGTCCAACCACAATGAGGCCAGGTGAAGCGAATTCTCAGCTGCAGCAACGGTCGCTGTGCTGACCTTGGCCGCTTGTTGATTCGCTACCTTCGTCGCAGTGTCCCGAACCATCTGTTCGGTGATGCCCTCATTGCCGTTAGACAGTGCTTCTTGCAGTTGCATCAACATTTTTTCAATGGTTGCCGCGTCACCCGGCAGCCCGGCTGCTTTGGCGAGTTCGGTGATATCGAAATGCTCGCCGCTTTCAAGGAACTTGCGCAGCATGTCCTGGAACTCGTCCGAGCCGTCATCCGCCATGTCATCAACCGTACCTGCTGGGTCGGTGACCTAGTGTGGAAGACGTGACTGATTCCTCGACAGAAACGATCCCGCGTCGACCACTCTCGCGTCGCAGGGGATGGGGTGTGGCCTTGCTCACGCTCAGCGTCGTCGGCACGCTGGGTCTCGCCTCCGTTCCTGCGCCGTACGTGATTGAGACGCCGGGCCCGGTTTACAACACTCTGGGGACCACCAAAGATGCCGCCGGGAAGGAGACACCCCTCATCACGGTGTCGGGAACCGCGACGTTTCCAACCGAGGGCGAACTTTCGATGCTGACCGTGTACGTCACGGGCTCCCCTGATTCTCATCCCACCTGGTTTGATGTCGCCGCCGCGTGGATGCGCCCCGATTACGCAGTGCTTCCGATGCGCCTCTTGTACCCCGAGGGAACGACACGAACAGATTCGGAGTCCGCCGCCAAGATCCAGATGGAAAACTCACAACAGGAAGCAATCGCGGCCGCGCTCACGAATCAGGGCATCCCGTTCGAATCCGAAATCATTGTCGCCGAAGCGACCAAGGGTTATCCGGCCGAGAATTTAGTGAAACCAAATGACATCGTCCGATCGGCAAATGGTATTCCGATTCACAACGTGTCAGACCTGCGAGCCGTCATCAAGGAGGCGGGAATCGGAAATTCAATCGATCTGGTCGTCGAGCGGAACAGTGCGACCGTGAGTTTGACAGTCGGTGTCGTTGCATCGGAACAAGACGGTGTAACGCCCGTGATCGGCATTCTCTGTGGGGGTAAGTATCGATTCCCGTTCGCGGTCGACATTTCGCTCGCCGACGTCGGCGGCTCGAGCGCCGGGCTGATGTTCGCCTTGGGCATTATCGATACGATCACGCCAGGGTCTCTGAACGGTGGCGAGAACGTGGCGGGGACGGGCGAGATTTCCGCAGACGGTTTGATCGGGCCCATCGGGGGCGTCGTGCAAAAGGCTTACGGCGCTCGCAGTTCGGGAGCAACCTGGATGCTGGTGCCGGCCGAAAACTGCGCCGATCTGGTTGGCCATGTTCCAGAGGGACTTCGCGACGTTTCTGTCGCAACGCTTGACGATGCGATGGCTGCGCTTCACGCAATTTCAACCGATTTGGGAGCCAAGGCACTTCCTCATTGCTCGGCTGGGTGACCGGTTCTGAGTGACAGGTAGACTTTTTATAACAAAGGAGTGCATCCCGTGACAGTTCCCTCTTCGCTTCGTCAGCGTTCCCCTCTCATTGTTGCGGTTGGCGTTGTCGTCGCGCTAATTGCCGGTTTTGTGTCTTTCGCCAGTGTGTGGGTCGATGTGCTCTGGTACGACCAGGCTGGATTCACGTCAGTGCTGTTCACTCAGTGGATAGCATTGGGAATCATCGGCGTTTCCGCCTTTTTCCTCATGGCTGTCCCGCTGTGGTTGAGTTTGAACATCGCGTACCGCACGCGTCCGCTCACCGTCCGGCTTTCGGAAGGCGCGGAACGTTATCGTCTAGCGGTTGAACCGATTCGGAAACTCATCATGCACGTGGGGCCGTTGGTAGTTGGTGCATTCGCCGGCATTGCGGCGTCCAGTAACTGGCCGATAGTTGTCCAGTGGCTCAACAAGACCCCGTTCGGCCAGACCGACCCGCAGTTCGGGCTCGACGTGTCGTTTTATGTTTATGACCTCCCGATGTACCAGTTCGCCCTCGGGCAGGTAGAGGGCGCCCTTCTGGTTTCTCTTCTTGCAGGCGCCGCAGCGGGATTCATCTATGGAGGGGTCCGCATCTCGGCAACTCGAGAGGTCATCATCTCGAAACCGTTCCGCGCCCAGATCGCAATTCTTGGTTCGCTGTACGTCCTGGTTCAGGCCGCAAACCTGTGGATTTTCCAGTACAACACTTTGGTGACACCGTCCGAGGGTTTCCTCGCCTCGGGCGCCGGATTCACCGAAGCCACGGCAACAATCCCCGGTCACCAAATCCTCGCGGGTATCGCTGTCCTCGTTGCTCTCTTCTTCGTCGTGACCGCATTCATCGGACGGTGGCGTCTTCCCATCCTCGGTGGTTCGATGCTGATCGTTGCCTCGATCGTCATCGGCGGCGTCTACCCGTGGATCGTTCAGCGGTTCCAGGTTGACCCCAGCGCTCGAACCCTCGAGGCCCAATACATCCAGCGCAACATCGATGGAACGCGCGCGGGTTTCGGCTTGGACAAGGTCAACGAAGTTGTCTATGACGCGACCACGACTGCAGAGCCGGGGGCGCTTCGCGCCGATGCCGAAACCACCGCACACATCCGAATCATTGATCCGGGCCTTGTGTCGGACGCGTTTGCGCAGCTCGAACAATTCCGCCAGTATTACCGGTTCCCCGCGCACCTCGACGTTGACCGATATCTCATTGACGGCACCATGCAGGACACGGTTCTTGCCCTCCGTGAACTAGACCTCAGCGGACAGTCCTCGACTTCGTGGTACAACGATCACGTCGTTTACACACACGGATACGGAATCGTCGCGGCGTTCGGTAACGAACGCAACACCGACGGGCAACCGACATTCCTCGAATCGGGAATTCCCGTGTCTGGTGCACTCGGCACGTACGAACCCCGAATCTATTTCGGTGAGTCCTCGCCGCCCTATTCGATTGTCGGTGCGCAGGGCGCGGACGGGTCACTCGAACTCGACTACCCATCAGCGTCGTCGGAATCCGAGGCGGGAAACGCGAAGTACACCTTCGAAGGTGACGGCGGGCCCAAGTTGGACAACATCTTTACTCGGTTGATTTACGCGATGAATTTTCAATCCGAACAACTTCTGCTGTCCGACGCGATTACCGATGACTCGCAGATTTTGTACGACCGTCACCCGCTGGTTCGTGTAAACAAGGTCGCGCCGTATTTGACGCTCGACAATGATCCCTATCCTGCGGTGGTGGACGGACGCATTGTGTGGATCGTCGATGGCTACACGACGAGCAACAACTACCCCTACTCGACGTCGGTTGACATCTCGACGGCAATTCTCGACACATACACCGCGGGATCGACCGTTCCTAGTGGTCCGGCAAACTACATGCGAAACTCGGTCAAGGCCACCGTCGATGCCTACGACGGGACGGTCACGATTTATGCGTGGGACGAGACGGACCCGGTGTTGTCGACCTGGGCGAAGGTTTTCCCCGACACACTCCAGCCGGCGAGCGAAATGAGTGCCGACCTGCTCGCGCACATCCGTTACCCTTCGGACCTCTTCAAGGTCCAGCGCGAGGTGTTGGGCTCATATCACGTGACGGATCCCGGCACGTTCTACTCGTCGGAGGACACGTGGGTCACTCCGAACGATCCAGTGTCGACACCCGAAAACCCCACGCTTCAACCGCCCTATTACCTGACGATGCAGATGCCGGGTGCCGAAAAACCCGCATTCTCGTTGTACTCGACATTCATTCCGCAAGCGACGGGCGAGAATTCGCGCAACGTTCTCTACGGGTACCTGTCCGCCAATTCCGACCCCGGTCCTGACTACGGCAAGCTCACCCTGTTGACACTTCCCAAACAGACCACAATCCCCGGTCCAGGGCAAGTCCAGGCACAGTTCGACTCGGATGCCACGGTGAGCCAGCAGCTCAACCTGCTGCGTCAAGGTCAAACCGAGGTCATACCCGGAAACCTGTTGACGCTCCCGGTTGGCGGCGGACTCCTTTATGTTCAGCCCGTCTATGTCCGGTCGACGGGTGAGACTTCGTATCCGTTGCTTCGAAAGATCCTGGTCTCATTTGGTGACTCCATCGCGTTTGAAGACACGCTTCCCGAAGCGCTTGACACCCTCTTCGGTGGAAACGCTGGGGTCGATCCGGGGACGCCGGAGACGCCAACCGATCCCGTAACCCCGAACGAGAATGTTTCACCGGAACTCCAAGCCGCGCTAGAGGATGCGCGGCAAGCACTGTTCGACCGAGCAGCGGCGTACAAGGCGAACGACCTGGTCGCCGCCGCTGAAGCGGACAAGAAACTTCAAGCAGCTTTGCAAAAGGCTTACGAGCTCTCGCGCTAACCCGATTTCGCTGGGCAATTGCCCCGTGATAGACTCGACCCTTGTGACGCGGGGTGGAGCAGTTCGGTAGCTCGCCGGGCTCATAACCCGGAGGTCGTAGGTTCAAATCCTGCCCCCGCAACCAAGTGAAACGGTCCCGAATTCGTTCGGGGCCGTTTTCGTTTCCGCAAATTCCGTGGCGATAGGCTCGTAAGGTGGAGAACCTCAACGTCGGGTTGGTGCAATTTTCGCCGTCCCACGACGCCGCCGAGAATCGTGACCTGTTGCGTGACGCGTTCCTCCAATTCGACGACGTCGACCTTGTGGTTCTTCCCGAATACTCGGCGTGGTTTCACGCCGACACCGCTTTTTGGCGCGACGGGGCCGAAACGATCGACGGACCCTTCGTCACCTTTTTAGCCGAACAAGCGCGGGCGCGTTCGGCGACGATTCTCGCCGGTCTGCTGGTGTCGAACGGCGACAACATCACCAATACCGTTGTCGCGGTGGCTGCCGACGGTGTAATCGGACGCTATGACAAGGTCCACCTGTATGACGCGTTCGGGGTGCTCGAATCGGCGGTTGTCACCGCGGGAGACCCCGCCGAATCGCCGCTAATTGTTGAGACCAACGGATGGTCGGTCGGTGTTCAAACGTGTTACGACCTTCGCTTTCCCGAGGTGTCGCGACGCTTAGTGGATGCCGGGGCAACGTTAATTGCCGTTCCCGCGGATTGGGTTCCTGGGCCGCGAAAGTCGGAGCATTGGCGGACGCTCGTGCGCGCTCGTGCCATAGAGAATGTCGCGTGGGTTGTCGCGGCAAATCACGCAGGGCCATCGGGAATCGGCGAATCGATGATTGTCGACCCATCGGGCGATGTCGTGATCGAGGCCGCTGGGGATGAAATCGTCATGGAGGTTGTCCTTGACCCCGACGCGGTTCCGGCGGCACGCCGCACGAACCCCGCTCTGCGAAATCGTCGCTACGGCGTCTCGCCGCTTTAGCTGGGGATAAATTGCTCGTGCATTTCCTCGGTTGTGGCACTCTCGCTGAATGCGCATAGTGTTCCTCCTTTTACTCGGGCTATTCGTCTCGGGTTGCTCCGCACCCGTTCCTCCCAATGTTGTGACGCCCGCACGGCCGGCGATCGCAGACGCGAGTGTAATTGTGGAGGACGCCGAGACGCTCATTGCGGAAACGCTGAATGAATATGTCGACATGACGAATCAAATCGTGTCGGGCAAATTGCCGGGTGCGGCGATAGCGGAATTGACTACTCCGAATTGGGCAATCGAAGAAATCAACGGATTTGCCGCGCTCGACGTGCTGGACGACAATCCGCCGATCGTTTCACTGTCGCGCTGGCAACTCACCGCGATGCGCGGACGACACTCATTAGTCGATGCTCTCGTGTCGGCTTGTTTGGGCAGCGCCACAACGCAGATGCACGTGTCCATTCGGCTTGTTCCGTTCGACGGTGCGGTCGTTATTGACGAGATTTCACCGAGGGAGGACTCAACGTGGTGTTCCGTTTCTTCCTCGCCGTGATGGCTGTGCTGGCGACGATCGCGCTACCGACCACCGCAGCGGCCGTCTCGTGCAACGGCGCACAGATTGCCGCGGGAACGTGTTCCGTTGGCGGGGGGACGACCGGAACCGGCGTCGATCTCTGGGGTGACGCAACGTTGGGCGGCTCTGCTGGAGACGACAATTCCGATGGGCCGGATGAATGTCCCGTCGTCGTCAACGGACAGTGTGTGGGCTCGTCACCACCCAAGGGTGGGAGCGGCCCGACCACCGTCAGCGATCTCGAATCGTTTAGGCCGCGCTCACCTCTGCAATTTGCCGAACCGGCGGGGTGGGCAATCCAACGGATTCCCGCGAACTTTTGGTCGACCGCACGGGGCCAGGTCGTGTCGGGTCAACTGCTGGACAACCCCGCCGACGTACGGTTCTCGCCGGTGATGTTTCGGCGCTCGTTCGGGGACGGTTCTCGGCAAACGATCGAGACTCCTGGCCAAACCTGGCGAGAACTCGGTCAATCACCGTGGACGCGAACATCGACGAGCCACTCGTACGACGGGGTGGGCGACGTTCGAGTTCGACTCGTCGTGTGGTACTCGGCCGCTTTTCGGTTTGGTTCTCAAGGCTGGCGGCAACTTTCCGGGTTCGTCAAGGCCAGGGCAAACGACCTCACCGTGAGCATTCTCTCGGCCGACACCGTGCTCGTCGATCGACCCTGTTCGCACGGGGCGTTCGCGTGTCCCGTCGAGTGAATTAGGGAAACACTTTGGAAACGTAGGGAAATTCTTAGGAAAAGCGTCCATTCTTGAGGGTATGGAAAACGAACAGAACCCCGCTCCCGCCCCCCGCGCCCCTCGAGTTCGCAAAACGCCTGTCGTGGCCGAAACTCCCCCGATTATTGAGCGTGACCCGGCTCCCGTTGAACGCCGTCCATTCCTTCCGGGTAACGTTCCCGTCAAAACGGCCGCGGGAATTGCCGTCATAGCTGGACTGATTGGTGGCGGTGCGGGAGTTGCAATTGCAGGGTTGACTGGTTCGGCTTTCCGAACAGTTGTCCAACCGCAGGTCGTGACGATCAACGGGTCGTCCGCTGCAAGCGTTGCAACCGCGGTGGCGGCGAAAGCTCTTCCGTCTGTCGTGACGATCGAAGTGTCTGGTGCCTCTGCGGCAGGGTCCGGATCCGGTGTCATCTATTCGGACGACGGTTACATCATTACCAACAGCCATGTCGCCACTCTCGGGGGAGCGGTAACGAACGCGACAATTCGGGTGACGCTGAGCGATGGGCGCTTGTTTCCGGCAACGGTCATCGGCACGGACCCAATTCTTGATATTGCTGTCATCAAAATTGACGCAACCGGACTTGTTCCTGTCACATTCGGTGATGCGGGATCAATCACCGTCGGAAGCGAGGTGATTGCAATCGGTGCGCCGCTCGGGCTTCAAAACACCGTCACGGATGGCGTCATTTCGGCGCTCAATCGGTCCATCACGATCTCAAATAAGGGCAACGGTTTCAACTTTGATCTTCCGGGAACCAATCAGTCAGCGCTCGCGCAAGACCTGTCGTTGCCCGTCATCCAAACGGACGCGTCGATAAACCCAGGAAACTCCGGTGGGGCGCTACTCAATACCCTCGGAGAACTTGTCGGAATCAATGTTGCAATCGCGAGTAGCGGTTCGTCGTCCGGTTCAATCGGGGTGGGGTTCGCGCTACCGGCGACACTCGTCAAACGCGTCGCAACGGATCTCATCAACCACGGTTCGGCTGAACACGGTCGAATCGGCGCGATGGTGAGTGCCGTCGGCACAACCAACGGCGTTATCGGAGCGATCATTCGCGACGTCGATCCGGGTTCTCCCGCCGAAGCGGCGGGTTTGATCAAGGGAGACGTCGTCGTCATGTTCAACGGGGTCCCGATTCGCGACGAAATCGACATCACCGCACAGGTACGTTCGCTTCGCCCGGGGGATGTCGCGACATTCACCTATGTCCGTGGCGGTGATTCACGCGAAGGCTCGGTCACCGTGGGATCGCTCGAGTAGCGGTCGCGCGTAAACTGTTCGCATGACCTCCGAGAGCGATTCCCGCGGCTCGAGTGACGTGCTCGACCGCGAACTCGAGGAACTCCTCGAGAACAAGGGCACGGACGACGGTGACCACGACAAGTTCTCGCATTACGTCCAAAAGGACAAGATTGTCGAATCAGCCGTAACCGGAAAGCCAGTTCGCGCTCTGTGTGGCAAGAAATGGTTGCCGAATTCCAACCCTGATCGATTCCCAATTTGCCCGACCTGTAAAGAGATCTACGAGCGAATGCGAGACGAGTAGGCGTTATGGCGGAATCGACCGCACTGTTTACTGACCGATACGAACTGACCATGATTGATGCGGCGATGCGCGAAGGTCGGGCGGAACGCCGGTGCGTGTTTGAGGTGTTTTCCCGTCGCCTTCACGCGGGCCGTCGCTATGGCGTGTTTGCAGGAGTGGGCCGTCTTATTGATGCGATCGAGTCGTTCCGTTTCGACGACGAGATCGTGACGTGGCTGTCGTCCGAAAAGGTGGTGTCTGCCGAAGCTCTCGATTTTCTGTCGACGTTTCGATTTTCAGGAGACATCCGCGGGTATCGTGAGGGTGAACTTTTTTTCCCCGGCTCACCCGTGCTCGAGGTTGAGGGCACGTTTGCCGAAGCGGTGATTCTTGAGACCATCGTCTTGTCCATCCTGAACTACGACAGCGCCATTGCCACGGCCGCGTCGCGAATGTCAACGGCAGCGGACGGCAAACCGCTTATTGAAATGGGGTCTCGCCGCACGTCAGAAGGTAGTGGCGTCGCGGCCGCTAGGGCAGCCTTCATTGCCGGGTTCGCCGCGACGTCTAATCTCGAAGCGGGTCGAACCTGGGGAATTCCCACTCGGGGAACATCGGCGCACTCCTTCACTCTGCTGCACGACTCAGAGGAGGACGCGTTCCGCGCTCAAGTCGAGGCATTTGGGACCGACACCACGCTGCTCATCGATACGTTCGACATTCCGAGCGCCGTGGACACTGCGATACGAGTCGCTGGTCCGTCCCTTGGTGCAGTTCGAATCGACTCGGGTGACCTGCCGTCGCTGGTCCGAAGTGTCCGCGCGCAACTTGATGCACTCGGTGCTACGGCGACCAAAATCGTCGTAACCAATGATTTGAACGAGAACACCATCGCGTCGCTTCGAGGCGCGCCGGTTGATGCGTTCGGAGTTGGAACTGCGGTCGTCACGGGCTCCGGTGCGCCTGCTGCGGGGATGGTGTACAAGCTGGTGGAGCATCAGGATGCGGCGGGAAATTGGGTTGCTGTCTCGAAACGATCACCGGAAAAACAGAATCCCGCTGGCCGAAAGCTGGCCTATCGACGGTGTGTCGACGGGATTGCCACCGAGGAGGTGGTCGACCTAGGGCTGGGGGAGTCAACCGTCGATTCGGGTCGCCCCCTCATTCACGACGTCATCACGCGCGGCGAAGTCCGAGACGAGTACCGCGGTGTCGCGGGAGTGACGCGGGCTCGCCGCCACCACAGCGAAGTGCTCGCAGAACTGCCGGCCGTGGGTCGTCGCTTGTCTCCCGGAGACCCGGCCATTCCAACGGTCTTTCGCTGAGATTAGTAGGCTGAAAAAATGAATCGAGACGCGAGCATCGGAATCGTCGACAGTGGCGTGGGCGGCTTGACGGTTGCGCGCGCGGTTATCGACCAACTGCCGAACGAGTCGATTCGATACATCGGCGATACCGCTCATGGCCCCTATGGACCACTCCCCATCGCGGACGTTCGCGAACACGCGCTCAGGCTTCTCGATGAACTTGCCGACGACGGGGTGAAGTTGCTTGTCATCGCGTGTAATACGGCATCCGCCGCAATGTTTCGCGACGCGAAGGAACGGTACACCGACCGCCGTGGAATTCCGGTGATTGAGGTGATTCAACCCGCGGTTCGAACAGCAGTGTCGCGCACCAGGACAAAACGCATCGGAGTAATCGGCACCGAAGGAACGATTAAATCGGGTGCTTACCAAGATTCATTTGTCGCTGACCCGGACATTGAGGTCACCGCGATTGCATGCCCTCGGTTCGTCGAGTTTGTCGAGTCGGGGGTCACGAGTGGCGAGGAACTGTTCGACGTCGCGAACGGTTACCTCGCACCCTTGAAGGACGCCAGGGTGGACACACTTGTCCTCGGATGCACGCACTACCCACTTATCTCCGCCGCAATCCAATACGTGATGGGACCCGACGTATCCCTCGTGTCGAGTGATGACGCGACGGCGTACGAGGTTTACCAAACTCTCGTCACGCACGATTTGCTGAGAACGTCAACGACGCCGGCCGTTCATTCGTTCGAGACGACAGGAAAAGATCGCGAGCGATTCCGTGAATTGGCCCACCGATTCCTCGGTCTCGAGGTCGACCGCGTCGATACGTTTCTGACCGGTTCGGTCAATCTTCCCTCACCAATCGAAATGGAGAACACCGACTCATGACTCGCATCGACGGCCGTACGAACGACGAACTTCGACCCGTGACGATCGAGCGCGGCTGGTCTGTGCAGGCCGAGGGAAGTGCGCTTATCTCTTTCGGGAACACCAAAGTTCTGTGCACGGCGTCGTTCACGAACGGGGTTCCACGCTGGATGGCGGGCAAAGGAAAGGGGTGGGTCACAGCGGAATACGCAATGTTGCCTCGCTCGACCAACGACCGCAACGACCGCGAGAGCGTCAAGGGGCGAATCGGGGGGCGCACACATGAAATTTCGCGCCTGATCGGCCGAAGCCTCCGTGCTGTCGTCGACATGAAAGCACTCGGCGAGAACACAATTGTCATCGACTGTGACGTGTTGCAGGCGGACGGCGGAACGCGCACTGCCGCCATCACCGGCGCCTACATCGCCCTGCACGATGCGATTGAGTGGGGTCGCGCGAAAGGCTTCATCGGGAAGAACGCCATCGCGTTGATTGATTCGGTCGCGGCAATCAGCGTGGGAATTATCGACGGAACCCCTTTGCTAGATTTGCCGTACACCGAGGACGTCCGCGCGGAAACCGACATGAACGTCGTTGCGACGGGACGAGGGCTGTTCGTCGAGGTCCAGGGAACGGCGGAAGGCGCGCCGTTTGATAAGTCCGAATTGGACGCACTCCTTAATCTGGCAACAAACGGGATTGCGCGTCTCGCTGAAATCCAAGCGGCAACCTTGGCGGTGTCGAGCGAGTGAACACTGTCGTCGTTGCCACCCATAACTCTCACAAGCTGACAGAAATTTCTCTGACGTTGACGGCGTTGCTCGGCCCAGATATCAAACTCGTCCAGACCGATGGAAAAGCCCCCGTTGAGGACGGCGAATCTTTCGAAGAAAACGCGCTCATCAAGGCTCGCGCGGCGTTCCGCCATTCTGGCCGTCCCTCGCTAGCGGATGATTCGGGGATTTGTGTCGACGCGCTGGATGGCGCCCCCGGTATTCATTCCTCGCGCTATTCCGCGGAAGGCTCCGATTCCGCAAACCTCGCACTTCTCCTCTCGAACATGAAAGGCGTCACGAACCGAGCGGCGACATTCGTCTGTGCGGTCGCGTTCGTATCAAACAGCGGTGAACGTGTCGTTCGCGCAGAGTGGCCCGGAGTTCTCCGCGCCGCGGCCAAGGGAAAAGGAGGATTCGGTTATGACCCAATTTTCTCGCCACAAGGACTCACCGGGACTGCCGCCGAGTTGTCGGATTTGGAAAAGGCGGCTTTCAGTCATCGAGGTCGGGCACTAGGACTCATCGCTCCCGCAATCAATCGGTACTTTCACACAACGAATTAGGACGAGCCTGTGACGAACCGCGCCGCGATAGTCTCCCTGCTCGGTCCTGCCTTCGTCGCTGGCGTCGCCTACCTGGATCCTGGCAACGTCGCCGCAAACATTACGGCCGGTGCTCAATTGGGGTTTCTGCTGGTCTGGGTTGTCGTGGCAGGGAACCTCATCGCGTGGCTCGTGCAGTATCTTTCAGCAAGTCTCGGAATTGTGACGGGGAAAAGCCTTCCCGAAGTGTTGGGAAGTCGAATTGCGTCGCGTGGCTGGCGACTCGGCTATTGGGCCCAAGGTGAACTTATTGCGATGGCAACGGACGTCGCCGAAATCATTGGTGGCGCGATCGCGCTCAACCTTTTGTGGGGGATTCCCCTCTGGGTCGGTGGGCTGGCAGTAGGGGTGGTTTCGGTCGCGTTTCTCGGTGTCCACGGACGTTGGGGCGCAAAGCCGTTCGAGCGACTCATCGCGCTATTTCTCATCGTGATTGCCGTCGGATTCGGTTCCATCCTCTGGGGACAAACCGTGGACCCCGACGCGTTTGTCTTGGGATTGGTCCCTCGACTCGAGGGTTCGGATTCACTGGTCCTTTCGGCCGCGATTCTGGGGGCGACCGTCATGCCCCACGCAATCTACGCGCACTCCGGGTTCTCGCGTGATCGAATCATGCAGTCGTCAACCGTTCCGATTCGGCGGCTGCGGATTGCGACCCGAATTGATGTCACTCTTGCGCTGCTGCTCGCGGGGGCCGTAAACCTCGCTCTTCTCGTGATCGGCGCGGTGGTTCTCAACGGACAATCGGGCACGGAGACACTAGATGGCGCCTACGTTGCCATCGTCGCGGTTTCGGGATCCGTCCTGGCGACGTTTTTTGCGGTGGCGCTACTCGCCTCATCGTTGGCGTCGACTGCGGTGGGTGCCTACGCGGGGGCGGAAATCATGCACGGTCTTATGCGCCGAACTGTTCCGCCAATCGTTCGACGCAGCATCACGGTCATTCCTGCCATTGCCATCCTGGTCATCGGTGTCGAACCCACGACAGCGCTCATTTTTTCTCAGGTCATCCTCAGTTGGGGGATTCCCTTCGCGCTGATTCCGCTGATCATCGTGACGGGCGACAAAAACGTCATGGGCGAATTCCGATCGAACGGAGTCATCCGAGGCCTGGCCGGTGTTGCAACGGCCGTGGTGATCATCATCAACAGCGGGCTCATCGCCCTCACTCTCGGGGTGTGAACTAGGGCGTTTCCTCGTCGCGAATCTCGCGCTGTTCGCGCCACCAATGGATGCCGATAGAAAGTACGCTCAACCCGACGACACCGAGGAGCACGAGGTCGATGTAGTGAACGACGAGGTCGGCGACGCCCGGAATATGCGCGACACCCCACCCGACGACGGGTAGCAGACCTGCCCACAGGAAAGAGCCGAGAGCGTTGTAAAGCGTGAAGGTGAGGCGATTCATTTTTCCAATGCCGGCGGCCACGGGAAGCAAGGTACGCACGATGGGAACGTACTGCCCGAGAGTGAGGGACAACGGTCCCCATCGTGCAAAAAATTGCTCCGTGCGTTCGACGCTTTTGTGCGACAACAGACCGCCTTCTTGGCGCCTGAACACCGCGGGACCGCCGACCCGACCGATTTGGTAGCCCAATTGGTTCCCGAGGATGGAAGCGATAAAAATCACGACAGACACCAACCAGATTGGCTGAGTAATCGTTCCGGTGAAAGCGAGGACACCCGTGATAATCAACAGGGTATCGCCAGGGAGCATGAACCCGATCAGAAGTCCTGTCTCAATGAAAACGATCGCTGCGACGATGAGAAGACCCCAATTCCCCGCGCTGGCGATGAGTTCTGCGGGGTCAAACAGACCAACGGCGCTGATCACTCGGTTCCTCTCGATTGTGCGGGTGGAGGGACTCGAACCCACACGCCGAAGCACAGGATCCTAAATCCTGCGTGTCTACCAATTTCACCACACCCGCGTAGTTCCTCATTCTATCGGGCGTATTTTTGTGGCGTAGAGTTGCAGTGTTCTTGGCTTAAAAGTCTACAAAAACTAGTCATTCGGTTGGTTGGGTTATATCGACCAAACGGCGAAAGGAAACAACAGCGTGCGCTCCGAAAAAGACCTCCTCGCCTCTGTCCCCACGAAATTGTTCATTGGGGGTGACTGGGTCGATGCCGAGGGCGGCAAAACGTTGACCGTCTCAGATCCTGCTACCGGCGCGCACCTCGCCACAATCGCCAACGCGTCGGAAGCCGATGCACAAAAGGCGATGGACGCGGCGGCTGCTGTCCAGGAATCGTGGGGCAACACGGCTCCCCGCGTTCGAGGCGAGATTTTGCGCAAAGCGTGGGAACTCCTCATCGAACGTCGCGACGATTTCGCGCTCCTCATGACGATGGAAATGGGAAAGCCGTTCGCCGAAGCACAGGGGGAAGTGACGTACGGCGGTGAATTTCTTCGCTGGTTCTCGGAAGAAGCAGTTCGTGTCAACGGACGATACGGATCGAACCCCGAGGGCACCGGCACGATGATTGTGTCGAAGCGCCCGGTCGGCCCGTCGTTCCTCATCACCCCCTGGAACTTCCCGCTCGCGATGGCGACCCGTAAGGTCGCTCCAGCGATTGCGGCCGGTTGCACCGCAATTATCAAGCCAGCCGAGCTGACTCCGCTCACCACGCTCGCCTTTGCTGCTCTTCTCGAAGAAGCAGGAGTGCCGAAGGGCGTCGTGAACGTCATCACCACGAGTCGTTCGCGGGACGTTTCCCCCGTCATCATCCAGGACGCCCGTTTGCGCAAAATCTCGTTCACGGGCTCGACGCAGGTCGGCAAAGTTCTCATGAAGCAGGCGGCCGACAATGTTCTGCGAACCTCGATGGAGCTCGGAGGCAACGCTCCCTTCATCGTCTTCGATGACGCCAACATCGACAAGGCCGTCGACGGGGTCATGATTGCAAAGTTTCGCAATATCGGTCAAGCCTGCACGGCAGCCAACCGTGTCTTCGTACAGAAGGGTGTCGCCGCTGAATTTTCGGCGAAAGTCGCCGAACGCGTCGCGGCGATGAAGATTGGTCGTGGCACGGATGAGGGTGTCACGATCGGACCCCTCATTGACGAAAACGCCGTGGTTTCCAGCCAGGCGTTCGTTGACGATGCAGTCGCGCTCGGCGCAACTGTCTTGACCGGTGGAAAGCGGGCAGAGGGGCCGGGAACGTTCTTTCAGCCAACCGTCATCTCGAATGTTCACGCCGATACGCGGTTCATGTGCGAAGAAATTTTCGGCCCGATACTGGGTGTCATCGAATTCGAGACCGAGGACGAGGTCATCCGCATGGCGAACGACACGGAATATGGGCTCATTTCTTACGCTTTCACGAATGACCTTCACCGTGGACAACGCCTCATTGAAAAACTCGAGACCGGAATGATGGGGCTCAACACGGGACTTGTCTCGAACGCCGCGGGACCGTTCGGTGGAGTCAAGCAATCAGGAGTCGGCCGAGAAGGATCCGTCGAAGGCATCGAGGAATACCTCACGACAAAGTACACTTTTCTTCCCCACGCGTAACGCTGTGGACAACGCTCGAGGAGTTTAGACCGCGAGCGCAACGATGGGGGAATGACCTCAACCGATTCGATCGTTGACCGAGTTCGGCGAGCCGTCTTGTCTGGCGATGACCTTGGGCGTTCCATCGTCACAGAAGTGAAACGCGCCAATGAACGCGCACTGGGCGAAGCGGAAGCTTCAGAGTTTTCCGAGTCCGATGTCACCCAACGCTTATCGGGATTCGGAGTTTTGCAACCCTACCTTGATGACCCCACCGTCGAAGAAATTTGGGTTAACGATTCGAGTGCGGTGTTTGTTGCACGTTCCGGTCGCCACGAGCGCATCCCCACACACCTGGCAGCGGACGAATTGCGAACACTTGTCGAGCGGATGTTGCGCCGAAGTGGGCGCCGCGTGGATGTTTCACAGCCATTTGTCGATGCCTCATTGCCGGACGGTTCACGATTGCACGTCGTGATCCCGCCAATTACGAAGGAACACTGGAGTCTCAACATCCGGAAGTTTTCTGCAGCGGTTCGAACGCTAGACGATCTTGTGACTCGAGGCACGGTGGCGCCCGACGCGAAACGCATCCTTCAGGTCGCGGTGAACGAAGGTCGGACGGTTCTGGTGTCGGGCGCAACGCAGGCGGGAAAGACCACGATGGTGTGCGCGCTGTTGTCAGAACTGGATTCACGGGAGCGAATCGTGACCGTCGAAGAAACATTCGAAATCTCAACGCGTCATCCCGATGCTGTCGGCATGCAGTGTCGCGGAGCAAGTCTCGACGGCGTCGGCGAAGTCACCCTTCGGCGCCTCGTCAAAGAGGCACTGCGAATGCGGCCGACGCGACTCGTCGTCGGCGAGGTGCGCGGTGATGAGTCACTGGACCTCCTCGTTGCGCTGAATTCGGGAATTCCGGGACTGTGCACCATTCACGCTAACTCGACATCCGACGCGATTCGCAAACTCGTGACTCTGTGTCAACTCGCCGGCGGCGTATCCGAAGCGTTTGTGACGTCAACGATTCTCGCGACCATCGACCTTGTGGTTCATTGCCGCATGGACGGCGATGGGCAACGACGAGTTGAAGCAATCGCTCGACCGGTTGCGTTGGGTGGTTCCGGTGAATTGACGATGGAATCGTTGTGGGCGCCGAAGTAGTCGCCTGCGGAGTTGTCCTGGGGCTGGGGCTCTCGCTGGTGGTGATTCCAGCGCGCAACCGGCGACGATCGAGAGTCCGCACCTGGTTCGACGAGGCGGGCCTCTCTGGCGTATCTTTAGCAGTCATCGGTGCCGTCATGGCGACCGTCGCGCTGATCGCCGGCGCGCTCGCGGCGACAGTAATCCCCCTTCCCAGCATCGCTCCTCTCGGATTTCTTGTGGGGTCCGGGATTCCCATCATTGCTCTGGCCAGCGCGCGGGATCGGCGTCGACAACGCGCACGGGCACTGTGGCCCGACGTGATCGACACCATTCGTGTCGCTCTCCGTTCTGGGTCGACCTTGACAGACGCGGTCACTACCGCGGCCACAATTGTCCCTAGGGAGTGGCGGTCAGCATGGACGGAGCTGGAATCAAACCTTCGGCGCGGCAGCGATGTCGACTCGGCCATGCGCCGGCTGCAGCGCGTTCTCGCCGATCCGATTGCTGACCGGGTGGTCGAGTCGATTGTGGTCGCGCGCGAATACGGAGGAACCGCACTACCCGTCGTTTTAGCCCAACTCGGTCGTTCGGTTCGCAGGGATTCCGCGATGCGTCAGGAGGCTCAAACACGCCAGTCGTGGGTTCGGCACGCCGCAACTCTGGGTGTTGTGTCTCCTTGGATTGTGTTGGCACTCTTGGCTAGCAGACCCGAAAACCGGGAGGCGTACTCCACGATGGCGGGAACACTGCTGATTGTAATTTCGGCCGGAGTCACCGCCGTTGCGTTTATCATCATGCGCGCGCTGGGAACGTTGCGCGAACCCGCGCGGTGGCTGATCGGGGGGCTCAGTGATTGATGTTGCACTCGGAGGGTTGCTGGGTCTTGGGCTATTTGTGCTGGTCACCGGCTCGACCGTTTCTCGCATCGCGGTCCGACTTGCTCCGCACATCCGGGACATGGTCGCGAACCCGGGACCTGACCTAGCGCGAAACGGGGCACTGAGGTCCCTCGGCGTTGTCCTGCGCTTCCCCGCCGCACTTTTCGGTCAAGTGGGGACACAACGTCATCGCAAACGGGCGATTTCGGACGAACTTCCTGGCGCTCTCGACCTGATCGGGCTCTGCTTTTCCGCCGGAATGACCATCCCAACTGCGTTCGAGCGAATCGCCGCGAGCGGGGTGGGTCGTCTCTCGGACGAATGCCGGGTGATTGTCACGGAAATTGGTCTGGGCGTCTCGGTCTCTGACGCCTTGCATTCGAGCGATGTTCGAGTCGCCCACGCAGGTTGGTCTCGCCTCATCGACCAACTGATCACCGCGCGAAATTTTGGAACGCCGTTGGCGGAGATCATTCGCGCGCTGGCGGATGATGAGCAGCAGGCGGCAGAGCGTCGGTTACTCGAATCCGCAAGCGCCAAAGAGACCCTCATGATGTTCCCTCTCGTTTTCGCGATCCTGCCGGTGACGGTCGTCATGGCCGTCTTTCCCGGGTTGACCGCTCTCGGGGCTATTGCGCTCTGACGGAGAAGGGATTTCGCGCAATACTGGAGTGTCGGAAGGGACATCATGAGTGTTCGCCTCACCATCGCGTTAGTGGTTCAAATCATCGCCATTCTGTTCAGCCTCCGAGGTTGGATCGATGCCCTCGAGGGCGGCCTTGCCGTCGTCGCGGTTCTCCTTCTCACCGGCGTTGCCCGCCTCGTTGGACACGTTGCCATCCCGAAGTTGACCTGGATATCGTTGACCGCTGCGATCGCCTGCAGCATCGCGACAGTCTCACTTCTCATCTACGCCTATGACCCACTGGCGTCCGACAGTCAATTCGCGGAGTCGCCGTTCAGTTCGACAATTTCTGGGCTAAACATCGCGTTTCGCGTCACCGCGGTTGCCGTCATCGCCGGAACTGTTTTCTACGCTATTCGCATTCTGGACGAGCGTAAAAAGTCCGCGCGTTCCTGAGTTCTGGGGATAAGTTTCGTCTCCAGTTGGCGTCTGCTCCACCATGGGGTCATGACAAATTTCACCAATAATTCTTCTGAACGAGGCGACGTCCCCGGTTGGGTCCTCATCACACTGATGACAGCGGGCCTGGTGGTCGTGATGTGGGCGATGGCGGGACCCGCGCTCGGGGAAGTCTTCAACAACGCGATCGACCGCGTTCTGTCGATATGATCCGCGAAGTCGATCGTGGCAGTGCTCCGGTCGATTTCGCACTGGTTGGTGTTCTACTGGTCGCGATTGCATTGGTGGTGGTGCAAATCGCTTTTTTCGCGCACCTCCGAGCAGTCGCGATTGATTCCGCCATCGCTGGCGCCGCCCACGCCGCTTTGGCCGACACCACCGATTCAGAGGGCGTAGCCCGCGCCACTGCGCTCGTGTCCGCCGGTGTCGCAGCGTCGTTGGTTCGATCCGTGTCCGTCGGGTCGAGCGAGGTGGCGGGCAAGCCGATTGTCTCGGTCACGATTCGACTTGCCGTTCCTGCGATCGGACCATGGTTGCCACTGGCGGAAACGGACGTTACGGGGCGCGCTTTTCGGGAAGGCCCCTTAACGAATGGGACCCCGCCGTAGCGGGGCCCCACCGTGGTGCGTGATGTTACTTGCTAGCGCGCATCTTGTTCGCCACCGCGATTGCATCCGAGAACGGCGCGTTGGAGCGACGGTCGGGACGGGCAATGAACAGATACAGCGCACCCGAGCCGAGAACAATCGCGATTCCACCCTGTGCGAGAGCGTCCGGAACGACGAGCTGGTAGAGCGCGAAGATGCCGTAGGCAAGTGCACCGATGTTGATGATGAGTCCGGCCCCACCGAGGTTCCAGGGTCCGGCAGGCTTCCACCCGCGGAAGCGGTTCCAGAGTGCGGCGAGCACGACGGCCTGGAAGGCGACATAGATTCCCGCAACAGCAAAGTCCGTGATGGGCAACAGGGTCGTCGGGTCACCGTAGATGACGATGCAGAGGATCATCGGAACGATGCTCGCCACCAGAAGTGCGTTGGTGGGAACCTTTGAGCGTTCCGAAATTTTGCCGAGCCATGCGCTTGCCGGGAGCATCTTGTCACGTGCAAACGAGTGGAGCAAGCGGCTTGCCGCTGCCTGCAGGCTCAAGACACACGAGATGAATGCCATGACTGCGACGATGAGGAAGACGCGCATTCCTCCTTCACCGATGGCGGCAGTGAGTACTGTCGGAATCGGTGCGGGGTCTGCGGCAAGTGCTTCAAGGTCTGGTGCGGCGAGGACGTATCCCGAGAACGAGGCGAGCGCGGAAACTCCACCCACGAGGATGGTCAGGTACATGGCCTTGGGAACTTCGCGTGCAGCGTCGGTGACCTCTTCGGCAACGTCACCACATGCCTCAAACCCATAGAACATGAACAGGCCAACCAGTGCGGCACCGAGGAAGATGGGGCCCCAATCGGTGATTCCGCCTTGGAAGACCGAGAAGAATACGCTGAAGTCGTTGTGGCGGTGGAAGACGAGCAGGTACAGTCCCATGCCAACGACTCCGACAAGTTCTGCCGCGAGACCGATGCGAGCGATTCGACCAAGGAGCTTCGTGCCTCCCATGTTGAGCAGGAGAGCAAGAAGCAGAAGTCCGATGGACAGTGCAAGGTTGACCTCTGGTGTGAGTTCGCCGATGCCGAACACCGTCGCGAGGAATGGTGCACCAAACTCGGCGACCGAGGTGATGGTCACGAGCATTGCCCACGCGTAGATCCACGCGGTGAGCCAGGCGCTGCGTTTTCCGGCGAGGCGGCGCATCCAAGGATAGATTCCGCCAGCGATGGGGAATTGCGAGACGACCTCGCCCATGACGAGTGCCACGAGCATTTGACCGGCACCAACGATGACAATCCACCAAATTGCGCTGGGTCCAGCGGTAGCGAGACCGAGACCAAACAACGCGTAAATTGCGACGAGTGGGGATAGGTAAGTGAAACCGAGTGCAAGCGCACTCCATACCGACATAGAGCGGTGGTACGACCCTTCGTATCCAAGAGCGCTGAGGTGCTCTTTGTCGGATTGGGCCTTGTCTGACGTAGCCATTGTGACCTTTCGATTTGTTGAATATCGCGAGGTGCCACCGACATTGGTCGCACCTCGTTGTGCTGGGGCAAACATAGCGCGTTTTATTCTGGAGTAGCGAATGATTTATCGCAACGGCGTTTCCGCTAAATCCTTCATCATTGCAGGATTTAGGAATTGGCCATAGTATTTACCGCAACATCCCCTTGCAGCCGAGACGCACGAACAATGAGGTTCACCGATGTCACTCGAAATCGACGTACCGTACCTGGACATCTCCGATCCGTCTTTTTCGATGCATTCCGAAGCAGTTCGAAATGCCCGTGAACAACACTGGTACGCGAAGACGAATTATGGATTCGCGATACTGAGGCACGAATACGTCAGCATCCTCCTCAAAGACACGCGTTTGATTCAGGGCAGCGGGAAATGGCCGGATCACAACGGCGTTCACACCGGGTTGTTTCACGATTGGTGGACCACATGCCTGTTGGTGCTCGAAGGCGACGACCATCACCGGATCCGCCGCATGCTCAATCCTGCATTCTCGTTTCGTCACATCGAATCGTACGTTCCGCGATGTGAAAGTCTCGCCGTCGAACTTGTCGACGCCATCATCGAAAAAGGTGAGTTCGAATTTGTCAACGACTTCGCCGAGCCCTACGCTACGCGCGTCCTCTGCATTCTCACGGGAATCCCTGAAAGCGAATGGTCTACCATCGCGCGTATTTCTAGCTCGATTGGATTGGCGTTGGGAATCACGATCAAGAACGACCTCGCCGAGATTGAGGCAGCGCTCGCCGAGCTCTACGGGTATGCCGAATCCCTCATCGCCGATCGCCAGGCTAATCCGCGCGACGATCTCGTCACGCGTCTCGTAGACGCCAACCGCGACGGTGACAGCCTCAGCGACGACGAACTGCGAAACGCGCTGTGTCTTCTCATCTTCGGGGGAATGGACACCACGCGAAATCAGTTGGGGCTCGGCATGCAGACCATGATGCGAAATCCCGACCAATGGGAGCTCCTCGCGAAACACCCCGAGCTCGCACGCAATGCGGTGGAGGAGGTCATGAGATCTAACCCGACGACCACCTGGGTGACCCGCGAGGCAATGGTCGATTTCGACTGGGAGGACCTTCACGCACCTGCCGGATCGACTGTTCACTTTTTTACTCAAGTGAGCGGAAACGACCCAGAGGCCTATCCGAATCCCGGAATTGATATCACCGCCGAGCGCGCACCTCACTATGGTTTTGGCGGGGGAATGCACCACTGTCTCGGGCATTTCGTCGCACGAATGGACATGGCGATTGCGTTGCGGACCCTGTCCCAGCGGATGACCAACATTCGCCTCAACGGACAGGACGAATGGATGCCCGATTCGGGCAACACAGGACCAGTCCGCCTACCGCTCGCGTTCGACACGCGATAACCTCAATCAACACCAAGGAGAACACCATGCACGTTTATGTCGACCGCGCGAAATGCGACAACCACGGCCAGTGCACTTTCTCGGCGCCGACGGTTTTCCGTCTCGACGACACGGGGGTTTTGCAATTCGACGAGAACCCCGACGATTCGTTGCGAGCGGATGTCGACGAAGCTGCCGACGTGTGCCCGATGCAAGCCATCATGGTTAACGACTGACCCGATTCATCCCGCCACAAAAATGGACAAAGGAGTCCCGACAATGGTTGACCAACTCGGAACGAGTGCGCTAACAGATAACGACGCTTTTTCGCGCCACCAGGCGTCGAACATGCGACCCGACGTCGTCAAAGACCTCGAACAGAAAATCGCTGCCGCCGGAGTCGAATTCATTTATTACATGCTGCCAACGATCGGCGCGAAGGTCGTGGCCAAGATGGTTCCCGCACGTCATCTTCGCCGCAATCTTGAAAAGGGAATTGCCCTTCATCGCACCGCGGTCGCCGATCTTCAGTCGACTCGCGAAGGCGAACTGATTGGGGGTGGAATCGGTGCGAGAGAGATGATCGCTCTACCCGACCCCTCGACTTTCGTTGTGCTTCCCTGGGATACGTCGGTCGCTCGAATGTTGTGCCTCGCCTACGAACCGATGCACTTCGCCGAAGTTGGCGGACGACCTTTGGCCACTGACTCACGCGGGTTGCTCATTCGCGCACATCACGATTTCACCGCCCGAACCGGTTATGAAGTGCGCAGTGGCACGGAACCCGAGATGATGTGGACCGGCCCTGGTCTCGAGGTCATCAAAAAGGAGGGCTCGAGCCCCGCCTACCAGGTCGAGAATCTCGAACGCATGCGTCCGATTTTTAAGCAGGTGGTTCGCTACGCACAGGCGTTCGGCCTCGACATGATCGAGGGTGACTACGAGGACGACGGACAGTTGGAACTCAACTGGTTGTATGACCGTGTCGAGCACACGTCGGACCGATTGGTGACCTACCGCCAGATCTGCAAGCAGGTCGCGCGCGAACAGGGAGTCACGGCAACGTTCATGCCAAAACCGTTCAACGGTCTGATGGGAAACGGCTGCCACCATAACCTTTCGTTGTGGAAGGACGACGTCAATGCGTGTATCGAACCGGGGAACACCGAGATTCACTTGTCGGAGGTCGGGCGTTGGGCGGTCGGCGGGATGCTCACCCACGCCGCCGACTCAACGATCATCATGGCGAGCACCGTCAACTCGTACAAGCGGTTCTGGGACGCCGGACAATTTGCTCCGAGTTCTCCAACCTGGGGTCTCGATTCACGAGCAGGCATGATTCGTATTTCGTCGATTGGTCGAATGGAATATCGCCAGCCTGATTCGAGTGTCAATCCTTATCTGTCCCACACGGCGCTCCTCGCGTCGATGGAGGACGGACTTGACCGCACGATTGATTCAGGAGATCCGCTCACGATTGATAATCCTCGAATTGCGAAGTTCGACGTGATGCCGATGACCCTTGGTGATGCGATCGTGGAATTCGAGGGGAGCGACATCATGAAGAAGGCTTTCCCGAAGGAGTTGCGCGATGTCTTTATCGACCTCAAGAAGGACGAGTGGGCCCGTTACTGCGGGGTCATCACTGAATGGGAGTTCGCGCAATACTGGGAGACCCTCCCGTGAGCGCCACCCTTCGGTTAGCGTGTATCGACGCCGATGCGCCACCACTGTTCAACCTCAGTCCCGATGGAATTCACCGCACGGGTTATGAACCGGCCGCGGCCGACCTCGTCGCGAGTGTGATGGGATGCCAGATTGAGTGGGCAATTACGGGCTGGGACAACATGATTCCAATGGTCCAACGCGGCGAAGCAGACGCGGTCTGGTGTGGGCAGGGAATGATTCCCGAACGCATTGCGCTTGTGGATTTCACGCAGCCATACGCGATTTTCAATGAGACCGTATTGGTGCGTTCCGACGATCCCGCCCGTTCGAATACGGCAATGAGCGGATATAAGGTGGGCGCGATTGCGGGAAGCGCGAACCTCAAGGTCGCACAGACGATTGTTGGTGCCGAGATTGTCGAATTTACCGGCCCGAGCGTTTTCGAGGACATGATTGCCGCACTCCGAACGGGAGCGGTCGATGCCTTTGTTGACGACGACGTCGTCATGATTCCTCTGGCCGACAACGATCCGGATTTTGTCGTCGCGTTCACCGCAGAGACGCGAAACCCGTGGGGTATTGGGGTCCAGAAGGGGAATTCGGAGCTGTTGGGGCAACTCAACAGCGCACTCGACACGGTTATCGACGACGGTCGACTTGCGTCGGTCTGGAGCTCCTGGATGCCTGATTTGGCGTTCCCTCTGGCAAAATAGTGACTATGAGCCACATCATCACACCGAAAGACGTGATGCCCGAGGGCAACGCATCGATGCCGGATGATGCACCGACCGTTGCGGTCGTGGTGTCACTCAATATTCCTGACATGACGGACGAAGTCGCCGGGCTCGTCGCTCGATTCACGAGAGTCGCGCTGACCGAACTAAACGACGTCGGGGCAAAGGTGGTGCTACTGGATTCGAGCAAATCGCCACTCGACCCAGCGGCAATCGCGGACATTGCCGATGGGGTTTTGTTCCTGGGTGGAGGGGATGTCGACGCGCGAATCTACGGTCACCACGAACCCGTGAACCACGAGTACGGGGTCGATCGCGCGGCCGACGAATACTGCATCGACATCATCAACGCCACAATCCAACGTGACGCACCGATGCTGTGCATCTGTCGCGGATCCCAGTTGCTCAACGTGGCACTCGGTGGTGACCTCATTCCCGACATCGAAAACTTCCATCCGCATCGCGGAGGCTCGGGTGACCCGATGTTCAAGGACGAACCCGTGATTCTCGAACAGGGAAGCAAGATTCACGAGATTTTCGGCCGCGATCGTGTTGCGGTCCGATCGGGGCACCACCAAGCCGTCAATAGAGTGGCCGAAGGCCTGGTCGTCACGGCGCGGGCCGAAGATGGAATCGTCGAGGGCACGGAAATGCCGTCCGCACGCTGGGTTGTCGGAGTCCAGTGGCACCCCGAGGACGACGATGGTTCAGCGTCGGACCGACGAGCCCTGTTTCAATCGTTCGTTGACCAAACGAAACTCGCCCGAATCGCGCACTAGTACTGATCGTTTCTCGGTGCCGCCACGATTTGTAATCCGAGTCCGGGGCCGCGTATTTCTCGCCGAATTGAATCCTTAAGCAACGCGCCTATTCGATTTCCCACGAGAAAACGACCCGAATTTCCCACAACAATTCGATCGAATTTTGATACGAGTGCGGCGTCCCCGGGAATTGTGCGCAAAATCGGCATGATGATGGTTTCCAATTCCCGCACCTCTGTGTCGCAGCCCGCGGTGCCGATGATCACGCCATCACATGACAGGGGAACCATCGAGGTCAGAATGTACTTGTCCATTCCCGCGTAGTCGAGGTATGGCCCTTGAATTGCTGGCATTCCCGTCGTGACAACTTCCGTAAACCATTCGTAGGTCACGAAATCATAGAAACCAGGGTCGGCCGGCGATAGGTTGAAAACGATTCGATGTGTCGAGCCCGCGTCTCCGCGCCGCCACCATTCGACAGCCCCAATATTGTTGTCGATGCCGCCAGGACCAAGAACTATTCCAGCCGCCATCGGAATCGTGTGACGCGAGAGAAATGCGGCGGAGGCGGGCTGGATTGCGCGCAGATCGCGCTCGGAGAATTTTCCACTCGTTCCCTGAGCATCGCGTAGGTTTCGTTCGCAGGCCAATGCCATGACGGTCAAGTCGCGATAGACCTCGGAATACCAATTACCAATTGAGGTACTCGCTCGTTCCACCGCATCCCGCAAATCATTCATGTGCTGGCCCAACGGGATACAACATATTGAGTCGTGCGGCAACGAGTTGATAGAAGTCGCGCGAAATGTGGTCACGAATGGCGAGTTGCGCCGCGGCAAGGTTTCCCTCGCGCAGCGCCGTCACGATGGCAAGGTGATCGCGCATCGTCCACTCCTTGTCGGATTCGACCGTGAGCACTGTCCACGTAATCTCAATCGATTCGGTCAATAAGCGCATCTGTGTCGCCAAAAGACGTTCCGACTGTGACAGAACAGCGAGTTCGGCCTGAAATCTACAATCGGCCCGCAAGCATGACTCCGTTGTTGTGGCGTCACCCATGGTTCGCGCAATTCGTTCAAGGCGGTCGATGTCATGGGGAAACGCGCGCTCGATGATGAGTTGCGCGGCGGCGAGGGAGGTGGCCAAGTGTTCATCTTCCATATCCCTCAACTCCGCCATCGAGAATTTCTGTAGCCGCTCTTGAAGCGCCTCGACATTCGCGCGGGGAGAACCAATGATGAAAGTGCCGCCACTTCGGCCGCGCCTCGTTTCGATAATTCCCTGGTCACGCAACGCGAGGAGCGCGTCGCGGACGGTGGCAGTGGCGACACCAAACATCGCTGTCAACTGGTTCTCCACGGGCAATTGGTCACCCCGGCGAAGAAGCCCCAGCGTTATCGCGGTAGACAGGCGATCGACGATCGCTTCCGCTCTAAGAATGTCGGGAAGTGGCCGAAAAACCTGCGAGTGAACACCACTCAGATCACTCACAGTACCTCGCTTCGTTTGAACGCTCTCAGTTACGATACTGCGATTCATTCGACGATAAGCAACTATTTCCTTGGCAATGAACGACAATTAATGCATGCCCTATGCCGTCACCAATCCCGCCACGGGAATCGTCGAACGCGAATTTCCCAGTGCAACTCTGACCGACATTTCCGATGCCGTTTCTCGGGCGGACGCGGCACACACGTCGTGGAGTAGAACATCCGTAACTGAACGCGCCGCGATTCTTCAGCGAGTCGCCGATTTGTATCGCGAGCGGAAAAACGAGCTCGCAGAAATCATCGCCCGTGAAATGGGGAAACCAGTGCGACAGGGACGGGGCGAAGCCGGCTTTGTTGGCGACATCTACGAGTTTTATGCCACCAAGGGACCTGGTTTCCTTGCCGATCAGGACATGCACCCCCTGTCGGGTGGGCAGGCGATTGTGCGTTCACAATCGCTCGGCGTCCTTTTGGGAATCATGCCGTGGAACTATCCCTACTATCAGGTCGCACGATTTGCAGGCCCGAATTTGCTCATCGGTAATACGATCATCCTCAAACACGCGAGCAACTGCCCCGAGTCGGCCCTCGCTCAGGAACAAATTTTCACCGACGCGGGATTGCCGGACGGCGCATACATCAACTTGTTTGTTGAGAGCCGTGATATCGAGACAATCATCGGCGATCCGCGTGTTCAGGGAATTTCATTGACGGGAAGCGAAAAGGCGGGTGCCGTCGTCGCGCAAACCGCGGGTCGTTTTTTGAAAAAGGTTGTCCTGGAATTGGGGGGAAGCGACCCGTTCATTGTCCTCGACGATGAGAACCTCGACGCCACCATCGCGGCGGCAGCTTCGGGCCGCATGAGCAATGCGGGCCAAGCATGTACCGCCGCGAAGCGATTCATCGTGGTCGATTCCGTGTACGACCGATTTGTCGACGGTTTCGCTGCACAGTTGAAAACCTACGTCGTGGGCGATCCGCGTGACGCCGAGACAAACCTTGGTCCGCTGTCGTCACTCGGTGCCGTCGACGAACTGATTGGGCAAGTTGAGGATGCAGTCGCACACGGGGCAACGCTGGTGATGGGCGGCCACCGAATAGGTGATGTCGGCTGCTTTATGGAGCCGACTCTTCTCACGAACGTCACGCCCGCGGCCCGTGCATTCAGCGAAGAACTTTTTGGCCCTGTTGCCGTGGTCTATCGCGTCGCGGACAAGGATGAGGCGATCGCGTTGGCCAACGTCTCAGAATTCGGATTATCGGGCGCAGTCTTTGGATCGAACCCCGCCGATACGCGTTACGTGGCGGACCGACTCGAATCGGGCATGGTCTATATCAATGAGAACACCGATTCACATGTCGACCTTCCGTTCGGCGGAATCAAGAAATCCGGTTTCGGCCGTGAACTCGGTCATTTTGGTTTGGACGAATTCGTCAACAAGAAGCTGATTCGAACCGCCGCTCGATAGCGCTGTGGACGACGTGAGCGCTCAGCGAGTGTCCGCGACACAATTCGGGCATGACTGCAACGCCCGAGCGAGGAAGCGCGAGCCTTGAATTCATCTTCGCGTCCGTCGCTCTGCTCGTTCCGCTCGTCGCGCTAACGGTCACCACGAGTCAAATCGCGTCCGCAACCTTTGCCGCGACAACTGCCGCGCGACACGGAGTGCGAGCGTTGACCCGAGCGGAATCGACCACGGACGGTTGGGAGCGAGTTCGCGCGATTACGTCATTGGCCATCGATGACCACGGCCTGACCGACACCACATCGCGATGGGAACTCGAATGTTCCCGCAGGAATTGCCTGCAGCGCGGCACTCTCGTCTCCTTGACTGTCCACCTCGACGTGCCCGTGAGGTTTGTCCCCGCTCTGCCCGGAATTGACCTCGCGTCGCGCGTGACAGTGACGAGAACCGCAACGGCTCGCGTCTCTCTGGTGTCGGTGAACAATTGAGTGAACGAGGCTCACTCTTGCCCATGGTCGCAGGGCTGGTGGCACTGTGCGGTGTCGTGGTGGTCGGCATTATTGACTCGACGGACTTGGCGCTGGCGCGAACAAACCTTCAATCGACCGCCGATTTGGCGGCCCTCGTCGGCGCAGAATCGTTTGATCCTCTCACGGCGAAATTCGATGGAACGAGGCTCGCCGTGCGGCTAACAAACCCCCAGGTTCGTCGCGCGGTGCGCACTTTCGTGAGGCAAACCAGCGACGGAATCCGACTTGTGACGGCATCAACGCCCGACTCGGCGACCGCTCGAGTGACGGTCCGCTCGGCGTGGTCACCGCCTCTCGCAAGCCAGTTCCTGCCGGTTCACATTCAGATCGAGGCGACCGCATCCGCGCGGGCGAACATCGTGGCGCGAACTGATGGAGGGTAGTCTGGAAATCTCATGATTTCGTTGGATGTAACTGACCGCATTGTCGCACTTCGATCATCGTTTGCGGGCATCGTGAGTGTCGTGGATATGCCGGAATTGACGAACCGTATCGCCGAACTCTCCGAGAAAGCCGGCGCCAGCGATCTCTGGGACGACCAAGAATCCGCGCAAGCCGTGACGAGTGCGCTGTCGCACGCACAAACCCAACGCGACCTGGTGAACGATGTGCAGCAGCGACTGGATGACCTCGACGTGCTTCTCGACATGGCGAAAGAAGCCGGCGACGACGATTCGGCATCGGAGGTGCTGGTCGAACTCGCTGCGCTGGAATCGGTGATCGGCGCGTTAGAGGTTCAGACTCTTCTCGACGGCGAGTACGACCCCTTGCCCGCAATCGTGACGATTCGATCCGGTGCGGGTGGCGTCGACGCCGCGGATTTCGCGGAAATGCTCCTGCGAATGTATCTACGCTGGGCCGAACAACACAAATTCTCGGTGCGAGTTCTGGACACGTCCTACGCCGAAGAGGCGGGGATTAAAAGTGCAACATTCGAAGTCGATTCTCCGTTCGCGTTTGGCACATTGTCGGTCGAGGCGGGGACACACCGTCTCGTTCGCATGAGCCCGTTCAACTCGGCGGGAAAACGCCAAACGTCGTTTGCTGCGGTCGAGGTCGTACCGCTCTTGGCGGCAACCGAGGCGATCGAGATTCCCGACTCGGACATTCGTGTCGACGTTTTCCGCTCGTCAGGACCTGGCGGTCAGTCCGTCAACACCACGGACTCGGCGGTTCGCATCACGCACCTTCCCACGGGAACAGTTGTGTCGTGCCAAAACGAGAAGAGTCAAATTCAAAACCGGGCTGCCGCCCTTAGAGTTCTGCAAAGTCGCCTGCTTCTCATTCAGAAAGAAGAGGAGGCGAAAAAGAAGAAGGAACTCGCGGGAGTCATCACCGCGTCGTGGGGCGATCAAATGCGTTCTTATGTACTTGCGCCGTATCAAATGGTCAAAGACCTTCGGACGAACTATGAAGTTAATAGTCCACAATCCGTTTTTGACGGTGATCTCGACGGGTTCATCGCGGCCGGGATTCGTCATCGAAAACAGAAGACGCACTAGTCGGGCGAGTGTCGCTCCACGCCGCGTGAAAGCCCGCACATAGGCTGAAACGGATGATTCGTTTCGATGGTGTGTCCAAGTTATATAAGTCGGGTAACCGTCCCGCCTTGCACGACGCGACCCTAGAAGTTAAGCCCGGGGAGTTCGTTTTCCTCGTCGGGGCTTCGGGCAGCGGAAAGTCATCGTTCTTGCGTCTGATCTTGCGCGAAGAGCGCTCGTCGACCGGTCTCATTCACGTTCTTGGCCAAGACCTCGGGCGTCTGTCGAATCGTAAAGTACCCGCGTACCGTCGCAACCTTGGAGTGGTATTCCAGGATTTCCGACTACTTCCCACCAAAACGGTGTTCGATAACGTGGCGTTTGCACTTCGCGTTCTTGGGCAGAGCGAAGCGTACATTCATGACGCCGTCCCCGAGGTTCTCGGGCTCGTTGGGCTAGGAAACAAAGAAAATCGACTTCCGCACGAACTGTCGGGTGGTGAACAGCAACGCGTTGCAATCGCTCGCGCGGTGGTCAATAAACCCGCGATCTTGTTGGCGGATGAACCGACGGGAAACCTCGACCCCGCAACCTCCGCAGGAATCATGGACGTGTTGCGTAACATCAACGCCGCGGGTACGACCGTTCTCATGGCCACCCATGACACGGCGATCGTTAACGACATGAAGCGACGGGTGGTTGAACTTAGCGAAGGGCGCATCATCCGTGATGAAGCGGGCGGTCAATACCAGACGCGCGCAAATCCAGTGTTTGTCGATGACTCGTTCCCCACTCGCGCGGACTCGCAACCCATCGCGATTGAACCGATTGACTTTGACCCGATTCCAGCATTCGACCCGATGACGCCGACAAGCGAAGCGGTCGACTTGAGTTACCTCGATCGACTTGAGGAAGACCCGCTATGAAAATGAGCTTCGTCCTCATCGAGGCCCTCAACGGTGTCCGTCGAAATATCTCGATGGTCGTATCGGTTGTTTTGGTAACCCTCGTCTCGCTGACGTTTGTGGGTTCGGCCGCATTGCTGCAACTGCAAATCGGCAACATGAAGTCGTACTGGTATGACAAGGCGCAGGTCGCAGTCTATTTGTGCACTCAATATTCAACGCTTGGCGCCTGTGATCAACAAGAGGCGAGTGCGGATCAAATTGCCGCAGTCGAAGCGCAATTGGACTCGGATACACTCACGCCGTACATCGACAAATGGTATTTCGAAAGCCACGACGACGCCTATTCCAACTTCGTCAAGCATTTCAAGGGGAGCCCGGTGGTTGATCTCGTCACCCCCGATCTGTTGCCGCAAACCTTGTGGGTCAACCTCAAAGACCCCACTCAGTCCGCGCTGGTTTTCGAGGCACTGGGCGGAATGAGCGGCGTCGAGTCGGTCATCGACCAACGGTCATACCTTGACGGCATCTTTTCAATGTTGAACGCGGCGAGTCTGACGGCCGTTGGCGTGGCCATCCTGATGCTCGTCGCCGCAGCATTGCTCATTGCGACGACTATTCGGCTTTCCGCTTTTTCCCGTCGTCGTGAACTCGCAATTATGCGACTCGTCGGCGCATCAAACTGGTTCATCCAAACACCGTTCATCGTGGAAGGCGTGGTAGCTGCGACAATCGGGTCGGTTCTTGCCTGTGGCGCCATTGCGGGCATCGTCGTATTCTTTGTCGACGGGTACCTCGCATCAGCCCTACCTACGACGTCGTTCATCACGCTCGCCGACGTGTGGATTGTGTTCCCCGGATTGCTCTTCGCCGGCGCGGTCCTCGCGGCCACCAGCGCCTACGTCGCCATTTCTCGTTACCTTCGCGTCTAGCCCGGATGTAAACTGGAGGGCTTGGACTCACCAGATAACCGGAAAGGGGGTGCGCCATGCCGAAGGAACAAGGCGAAAAGGTCGTCGCGACAAACCGCAAGGCGCGCCACGATTACCACATTGAGGACACCTTTGAGTGCGGGCTTTCTCTGGTCGGCACCGAAGTCAAGGCACTGCGTTTGGGCAAGGCGTCGCTCGTTGACGGCTGGGCACAAATTGTTGACGGTGAAATGTGGATGGAATCCGTTCATATCCCGGAATACACCCAAGGGACGTGGACAAATCACCCGACAAGGCGCAAGCGCAAATTGCTGCTGCACCGCGCCGAGATCATCAAAATCAGCCATCGCATTCACGACGGCGGGTACACGCTCGTTCCGCTGAAGATTTATTTCAAGGACGGCCGCGCCAAAGTCGAACTCGCCATCGCGAAGGGCAAAAAGGACTACGACAAGCGTCACACGCTGCGGGAAAAGGAAGACAAGCGCGAGGCCGAGCGTGCGATGAAATCGAAACGACTTCGCGGGGAATAACGAGTGTCGTCAGTGCGTTCTATACTCATGAAGCACCCGAAAGGGATTTGACAACTCAATAGTGTGGAATGTGGCTCGCCCCCATCATGGGGATGATCGGTTTCGACAGTGCGTCTAAGCCGGAAGGAAGCGGGTCGAGGATGCAGGGTTATCTCGTAAACGCCCCTTGCAAACCAATAGGTGCCAACGCAAAGCGCACCGACTTCGCTCTCGCTGCCTAATAAGCCGCCATCGAAGTCCGTCAGACCGAGTTCCGCCTTCGGCTCGGATCCTGGCGCCATTTAGAGGGCTTGCTACGAACTTGTGTGTCAGGGGTTCGCGGGACATTAACTGATACTGGGCTCGTCGACTTAGGTGTTAGTGACAAATGTCGGGGCCGAGTAAAACGTCTTCACTGACTACACCCGTAGAAGATTCCGACTGTTCGTATTGGACGGGGGTTCAATTCCCCCCATCTCCACCACGCGCGAGTTCACATTCCACACACACTTCGACACCGACCGGAAAGGTACCTCATGTCTTTTGGCGCCGCCATTGCTAGTTTTTTCTCGAAGTATGCGACGTTCAGCGGACGAGCACGCCGTAGCGAATTCTGGTTTGCAGTTCTTTTCACGACACTTGTCAGTCTCGCGATTGGCATTATTTGGCCAGGTACGACACTGGATCTTGACGGGATGTCGTTTCAACAAGCTTCGATGCCGTCAAACCTGTGGCAGCTCGCTATTTTTGTTCCGTCGCTAGCCCTGTCATGGCGCCGTTTACACGACGTTGGGCGCAAGGGCACCTATTACCTCTTTATCCTCATTCCCGTGGTGGGATGGATCATGTTGTTCATTCAACTCGTGAAGGACAGCCAACCCGGAGCGAACGCGTTCGGCGAATCCGTCAAATAGAGCCGGTTCACAGCGTTCGCGCGAAGGCCTTGAGTGCCGAACGGAAGGCGATTGTGCCGGCGGCGAAGACGAACGGTGCGGTCCACCAAAAAGTCACGCGCGGTTTCAGGTAAACGTCCTCAAACCATTCGAGTCGCGTGGCGGAATCATCCAGCGCGGTCAGGACAAACCCGGCGGTTCCGCCCAGCACCGACCCGGTTTTGGTCACCGTGCACGACGCACGTCCCGCGGTTGGTGGCGAAAGTTCCGTCACAGTCATCGGATCGTCGAGACGGAACGGACCCACCTGGGAAACCCCGACGAACTCGCTGCCGATTCCACCGGTATTTGCCGTCACCGTGACGACGGTGTTGGGAATCCACGCCGAATGCGATTCCCAGTCAGTCAGGCGTTTCCAGACATGGTTGATCGGGTGGGGAAGTTCGAGTCGAACGTCAATGCGTGTCATGATGTACTCAATCTACGACTCGATGCCCGACACTGTTACCCTTTCCTCGTGCTCCTCACATTCTCTGGCGTCGTGTTCGAGTGGCGAGGCCCCGCCCCTTTTTACTTCGTGGCGGTGCCGGATGTCGAGGCGGGCCAAATTAGAGAAATCGCAACGATGGTGACCTACGGCTGGGGTGTCATTCCGGCCACGGTGACAATTGGCGATACCAGCGTCACCACCTCCCTATTTCCGAAGGACGGAGGATATGTGGTGCCAATCAAGAACGCGCTGAGATTGCCCGAGAAACTCGCGGCAGGCGACTCGGTTCATGTGTCTCTGTCAATCGGGGTCTGACAAAATAGGGGCGTGGCTAACCCGACAATCCCATTACGCCATGCGGTGTCGTATTGGTGGAAACTCGGTTTGACCAGTTTTGGAGGGCCATCGGGACAAATCGCGATGGTGCACGAGGAAATAGTTGTCAAACGTCGGTGGATCTCGGAAAAACGTTTTCTGCACGCACTCAATTACTGCATGGTCCTACCAGGGCCCGAGGCCCAACAACTCGTGACCTACATCGGGTGGCTCATGCACGGGGTGCGAGGCGGCGTCATCGCGGGAACCCTGTTTGTCCTGCCGTCGCTGGTGATTGTTGTCGCATTGACCTGGATGTACCTCGCATTTGGGGAGACGGAAATCGCAACGGCAATTTTCGCCGCAATCAAACCCGTTGTCATCGCCATCATTGCCCAAGCGGTGTTCCGAATCGGCTCTCGATCATTGACGCATCCCGCCCTGTGGGTCATTGCCGCACTCTCGACCACCGCCATGGTGCTATCGGGCGCTGTGTTCCCCGTAATCCTCGCGGTCGCCGTCGTCATCGGAATCGTCGGTTCGCACTTCGCGCCCGAAGTTTTTCAGGCAGGAGGCGGACACGCTCTGACCGCAGGTTCTGTCGGGCCAGCAGTTATTGACGACGAGACAGAGACACCCCCGCATGCTCGAATCACGAGGTGGCGTCTTGTCCGAACAGTCGCCGTGTGTCTCGTTGCGTGGCTGTTGCCGGTTGGATTCTTATGGCTGAGTTTTGGCCCTGACGATCCCCTAGTCGAGATGGCACTGTTCTTCTCCGGGGCAGCGCTTCTCACCTTCGGGGGTGCTTACGCCGTCCTACCCTATGTGTTCCACGGTGCGGTCAGCGCGGGCTGGGCGACGCCGACACAAATGGTTGACGGGCTCGCACTGGGAGAAACAACACCGGGTCCACTGATCATGTTCGTTAGTTTCGTTGGCTTCGTCGGCGGCTTCACTGGCGAATTCCTCGGGGCCGGGTCGTCCTGGGCATCGGGGATTCTCGCAGCACTCGTCGTGACGTGGTTCACGTTCCTGCCGTCATTTTTTTTCATTTTGGCAGGCGGCCCCTACGTCGAGGCGACTCGGCATCGCCTCGCATTCGCAGGACCCCTCACCGCGATTAACGCCGCTGTTGTCGGAGTAGTAGCGAGTTTGGCATTGATTTTCGCGCACAACGTCTTTCTGCCCACTAATCAGCCGGTCAATGTTGGCGGCGTAGCGATTTCAGCAATTGCCGCGATTGCACTCATTCGGTTCCGGCGCACCGTTATTGAAGTCATCCTGTGGGGAGCATCGATCGGACTGATTCTGGGATTGTTCGCCACGTTTGGAACCTGAGGTCTTGTAAGGGTCGCTCATAGAAAAGACCCCTAAACTCGGGTAATGAGCGCAACTCTTCTCGCCCCGTTGACGTCGAACTACACCGAGCTTCTCTCCCGAGTCAAAGAGGCGGGACTCTTGACGAAACGCCCGAGCTTTTACGTCATCCGTCTCGCCGTCATCTCGACTCTTGCCCTCGGACTGTGGGTTGTGGGTGGATTCCTAGGCGCGTCCGAACTACACGACGGACTTGTCATCAGCGTCGCCTTCCTGATCGCGGGCTTACTCGGAGTGCTCGGTGCGCAGTATGGTTTCATCGCCCACGAAGCGGCCCACCGACAGATTTTCCGCAACAACAAGTGGAACGACTGGGCTGGACTTCTTCTTTCGAATCTTTTCGCAGGGCTGTCCTACGGTTTTTGGATGCGCAAGCACAACAAGCACCACCAGAAACCGAATCAAATTGGGCAAGACCCCGACATCGCGATTAGAGTCCTGAGCTTCACCGTAGAGTCACGTGACGAGAAGCGCGGCATCGAACGTTGGATTTCGAACCGACAGGGTTATCTGTTCCCCGCTTTGTTGTTTTTGACCGGCTTTGACCTTTTGCTCGACTCGTTTTCGGCGTTGCGTCGGACGGATCGGCCGATCGGGATTCGCCTCCTTGAGTTCTCGTTGATGGTGGTTCGGCAGACGGCGCCCTACGTGATCATGGGGCTCATGTTCGGTTGGCTGTGGGCTATCGCACTCTGGATTTTCATGATGATGATCTTCGGGTTCTTCATGGGTGCAGCGTTCGCGCCGAACCACAAGGGAATGCCCCTCGTTCCGCGCGACGCAAAGCTCGACTTTTTCGAACGACAGGTTCTGACAAGCAGGAACATTCGCGGTAGCTGGCTCAAGGACAACCTCATGGGCGGACTCAACTATCAGGTGGAACACCACCTCTTCCCGTCGATGGCACGTCCGAACCTCAAGCGCGCACACGGCATCGTTCTTGCGTACTGCGCCGACAAAAACATCACACTGGTCGAGATGAACCTCATGTCGTCCTATAAGGCAATCATCGTCTATTTGAACAAGGTCGGACTGAGTAACAATGCTGACCCGTTCGTCTGTCCGATGGTTGCGGACCTGCGACCCCGCTGGTAATTTTCCGGGCATGACACTGGTGGATCGGGCGACAACTCGGTTTGCCGAGTTCGTTGGGGCAGACCCGGTTGGCGTCTGGTCCGCCCCCGGCCGTGTCACCATCATCGGGGATCACACGGACTACAACGCGGGGTTGTCTCTCACCATCGCAACCAGCCTCGGTGTGGTCGTCGCCGTCGGATTTCGGGACGACGGTCGGGTACGTGTTGTCTCTCCTCTCGGTGACACCACCACGGTTGAATTGACGCGGTGTGTGCCCGGGTCCGTGAGCGGCTGGGCGGCAGTGCCGCTCGGTGTGTTGTGGGCACTCGGCGGCGCGCGCGCTGGAGCACAGGGATTGGACATCGTGATCGATTCGGAAATTCCCGACGAACTCGATTTTGGAGCCCCCTCGGCAATCGCCTGCGCCGTCGCTGTTGCGCTAAACGACCTATGGGAAATCGACCTGGGGCGAATGGATTTGGTTCACGCCTGCCAACGGGCAGAACACGACATGTTGGGCAAACCGACCACGATAGTCGACTCAGCGACAGCGATGTTCGGGGAGGCAGACGCGGCGGTGCTCGTGGACTGTCAGCTATCCGAAGCGTCGGCGATTCCGTTTTCAATTCTCGACGCGGGATTGGTGCTCATGGTCATCGTTTCGGATGGGCATCGTTCATCGGGCGGTGTAGCCAATCACGACCGCCGCGACTCGTGTCACCGTGCTGCAGGGTCACTGGGCGTCGATACTCTGCGCGAGCTCGCGGTTGACGACCTCCCACGCGTCCGCGAAACTCAGGACGAGGAAACGTATCGTCGAGTCCGTCACGTGGTCACCGAGAACGCAAGGGTGTCGGCGGTATGTGAATTGTTATGGTCCTACGGTCCGCGCGCGATCGGGGATTTTCTCGTGGCGTCGTACTTGTCCATGAGGGACGATTTCGATGTGCGCAACGCGAACAGTGCCCGTGCGATCCAATCGGCGCAGCGGGCCGGCGCTCTCGGGGGACGAATGACGGGCGGGGGTCTCGGCGAAGTAGCCATCGCGCTCGTGCCATCGGAATTGCGGTCGTTCGTCGAACGTAAGATTCGCCAGGCATTCACCGATGAACACGTGGGCGAACCCGAAATTTTTGTTGTGTCGCCGTCGCGCGGTGCGCATCGCGTTTACTAACGCGCGGCGTCTGCCAGAGTTCCGGTTGTGCGTTGTGTCGGATCAAAGACGACGCAATCGACTCCGCGGTCACCATTCGACCACGACGATTCCGTGGGGTAATAGAACTTAAAGTCCAAGGCCGAAATGCCGAAGTCGAGTCCGACAAAATTCTTGAATTCAACGGAACAGCCTTTACTACCAAAGCTCACCAGGTCTTCTACCGAGGGGTACGCGGTACCGTCAAATGTCAAAGATGCGAAAACTTCTAGGTCGTGTTCGGAAGCGCATTCAACGATGGGATCAGAGGCGTTGATTCCGTCTTCTAGGTTTGTCTGATCGAGGCAGTCACCGACGGACAATTCGACAATCCCGCTTGGTGGGAATGTGGGCGTGGTCGAGGGCGTCACGACAGGACTGGGTGCGCCACCATAGGTGTCGACGAGTGTCGAAATCATCGTGCATCCTGTCAGCGACACCGCGGCGATAATCGAAACAGTGGCACGTCCAAGGGTCAAGAGCGGGAAAGCGGGCACCACGCAAGACTACCGAAGGGTGTAAAGAACTGCGTCGTGCACATGTCCGTTGGTGGCGCACGCCGTGCCGTGCCAGGGACCGTCGCGTCCGTCGATATCAGTGAAACGACCTCCGGCCTCTTCGACAATCGGAATGAGAGCCGCCATGTCATAGGGCTGAAGCCCGCATTCGGTTGCGACATCGATTGCGCCTTCGGCGACCAGCATGTAGGCCCACATGTCACCGATGGCTCGCGCTCGCCACGCCGATGTCGCGAGTGAAATCACTTGGTCGCCGCGACCCGCGTCGATCCAACCCGGCAAAGAATTGTAGGAAACGACGGCGTCGTCAAGAGAAGCAATGGCGCTCACCGCGATGCGCTCTTCGTGCTTTCCGGCGCGCTGAGTGTATGCTCCGAGGTTTTGAGCACCCCACCAGCGTTGTCCCAGAGCGGGTGCGGATACGACGCCAACGACCGGCACGCCGTCGATCGCGAGCGCAATCAGGGTCCCCCAAATCGGCACGCGACGCAGGAAGTTCGCGGTGCCGTCAATCGGGTCGATAATCCATTGGCGATGGGGGCGGTGCTCACCGTCCTGATGGCCGGTGGCGCCGAATTCTTCGCCCAGGATCGCATCATCGGGTCGGGCTGCGCTGATTCCCTCACGAATCGCGTGTTCAACTTCGCGGTCGGCTTCGGTGACAGGTGTTTGGTCGGGCTTTGTGGTGACGGTGAAATCCTGAGATTCATAACGTCTCATCGACACCAGATCAGCCATTGCGGCGAGCGAACGTGCGAGAGCGAGGTCATCTTGAACGGTAATGGTCACGCTGTCAGGTTACGCCACGGAATCGAGCGACCGAATTAATCGCTGAACCGAATCGAGCCGCGCCGCCCCTTCCGGGCCGAGTGAGTCAGTCGAAACGGCGTCGACCATCGCGCAGTCCGCGTCGAAGTGGTTACACCCGCGCGGGCAGTCCTCGGCAATTTCAGCCAGATCGGTGAACGCCGCGAGAACGGATTCCGGTCGAACGTGACCCAGCCCGAATGACCGGACCCCCGGGGTGTCGATGAGCCACCCGCCACCGGGGAAGCGGAACGATGCGGTCGAGGACGAGGTGTGTCTGCCGCGACCTGTCACATCGTTGACGACACCAACAGCACGCTGCGCACTGGGAATCACGGCGTTGACCAAAGTTGATTTCCCCACCCCCGAATGGCCGACCGCGACCGTGGTGTGTCCGACGAGTAACTCCGTCAATTCCGCGAGCGGGGGGGAATCCGAACGCGACGTCACGACGGGTATGTTGAGGCTACGAAAATGAGCGAGGAATTCTGTCGGATCGGCGAGATCAGTCTTGGTCACGCAGAGAATCGGCATTATTCCGGCGTCAAATGCGGCGACCATGTATCGGTCCACCAGGCGTTGACGTGGCGCGGGGTTTGCCGCCGCGACAACAATCAGCATTCGATCGGCGTTGGCCACGATCATTCGTTCGACGGTGTCACTGTCGTCCGCTGAACGTCTCAACACCGTCGTCCGTGGTACTACTCGCACGATTCTGGCGAGTGTGCCGTCACCCCCGGTCGTGTCACCGACGATGTCCACGAGGTCGCCGGTGACAATAGGAGTCCGCGACAGTTCTCGGGCCCGCTTGGTGATGATTTCGCGCTCCGTGGCGGTTCCCTCATCGGCGAGCGTCAGATATCGACCTCGGTCAACAGTGATGACCCGCGCCTGAATTGAATCGTCGTGGGCCGGCCGATTCTTCGTGCGCGGCTTACTGCCTCTTTTAGGCGGGCGCAATTTCGCGGCCGTCTCGTCGTAATCGTCGAAGCGGTCAGCGTCCTCCGGCAGCCACGTCATGACTCAAGCATCGCGGTCCACATTGCAGGGAATTCAGGAAGCGTCTTCGCCGTTGTGCCAATATCGTCCACGTCGACACCGTCGACGGCCAGACCGATAATTGCGCCCGCGGTCGCCATGCGATGGTCGTGATAGCTTTGCCACGGTCCGCCATGCAGGATCGCAGGGTCAATGTGAACACCGTCGGGCAATTCCGTGGCTTTGCCGCCGAGGCGGTTGATTTCCGTCACGAGCGCGTGTAGTCGGTCCGTCTCGTGTCCGCGAAGGTGCGCGATACCCGTGAAGGTCGATGGTGTCGAGGCCAGTGCGGCGAGTGCGATGAGTGACGGGGCAAGTTCGCCGCCTGTCGAGAGGTCCAGAGTGACCCCACGAAGCGAAAGCCCGCCGAGGATCCCCGCTCCGCCATCGATGGTGAGCCCTCGATTGTCCCGTGTCATCGTTCCACCGAATTGTTCGATGTAAACGCCGAGGTCGTCTCCGACTTGAGTCGTGGTGATCGGCCAATGAGGAATCGTGACGGTTCCCCCGGCAATGAGTGCTGCCACGAGGAACGGCGCCGCATTGGAAAGATCGGGTTCCATGTCGATTTCAATCCCCGAGATCGGCCCGGGCTCAACGCGCCAGACCCCCCGTTCTGGCTCGGTGACGGCTACCCCGCGGGCTCGAAGGCAGGCGACGGTCATCTCGATGTGGGGCATCGAGGGAAGGGCATTGCCGGTGTGTCGCAGTGTCAGGCCGTTGGTGAATCGCGCGCTAGCGAGGAGCAATCCGGAAACAAACTGGCTCGACTGCGAGGCATCAATGGACAAGTCCCCACCGACCACGTGACCCGTTCCGTGAACAGTGAAGGGCAAAGTTCCGCGGCCGTCATCGTTGACCTCGACGCCCAACTTTCGAAGGCTGTCGATTGTCGTCGCCATCGGGCGGAGCCGCGCGCCATCATCGCCGTCGAACGTCACGATTCCCTCAGCCAGCGCCGCGATCGGAGGCACAAATCGCATCACTGTTCCCGCCAGACCGCAGTCAATCGAGACACCACCGGCAAGTGGCGACGGCGAGACCAGTAACGTGTCCGACCCCTCACCTAAACTGTCACGACACTCAACACCGAGTTGACCGAGGGCAGCCACCATGAGGGCCGAATCTCGCGATCGAAGTGGGCGGTGAATCACCGACGGGCTATCGGACAGTGCGGCCAGAACCAACTCGCGGTTGGTGAGGCTTTTGCTACCGGGGATAGGAACCACCGCGCGGAGCGGAGTGGTTGCGCGTGGCGCGACCCATTTTTCGCTCTCTCGGGAATAAACGCGGGACGTCATTGGTTTCGACTCTACGCGAGGAACGGCCCCACAAGGGCAGAAGAAAAGGAGAACGCCATAGAATCACGAACGATGGTTACACACGACGAGCCCGAGGACAACGACATCCTTCGCGGCGAACAAGCGAACGCCGAGGAAATCCTCATCCCCGGGTCTCTCGAATGGGACACATCCGAAATCGAGACAAACTACGTCAATCGGGGCTCGTTCGAAGAGGTGTACAACTCGGTGTACCCGCGTCTTTACCACCACACCGTCTACGAAATCGACCGCCTAAACCTGTCCAAACAACAGGTGAAGGATGTCCTGCAGACCGCGATGGGCAAGGCGTACCAGAACTGGGACAAGTACACGCAGGGGACTTATGCGTTGGGGTGGCTCAAAAAGATCATCACCAATACGGCTTACAACCTTCGTCGCAAGGAAAAGAACGAGCCGCTATATTTTGGTGACATGGGCATCGTCATGGATGCTCCCGCCTACTATGCGCGAAGCGCCGAGAGTACCGTGATTGAATCGGTCACGTTCGACGAGATTCGTGCCTTGTTTGACGAAGTGCGCGAACCCTTTCGGTCGGCGCTCAAACTGGTCATTCTCGAAGAAATGCCCTACCACGATGCTGCCGACAAGGTGGGGGTACCTCTCAACACGATGCTTACCCGCGTGAACCGTGGTCGCGCCATCCTCAAAGAACTCGTACTCAGGCACAAGAAAGAAATGGGAATCTAATGGACATGAATCGCGATTGTGGCTGCGAATCAGCCCGGGCGCGGATGGGTATCCTCATCGACCGTGAATTGACAGAACTCGAATGTGGCGATGTCAGAGCCCACTGTGAGTCGTGTGAGAGCTGTCAAGCAGAAATTGTTGTGCTGGAGAAATTGACGGATCGTTTCAGAGCGGCATGCGCGGAGCCCGCTCCGGACAGCCTGCGAATGTCAATTCTTGATTCGCTAAAAAATCAGAACGGAATTGTTGACGCATAGGCTGACGCCGTGCGGGGCTCGTTAGAGTCCCGCAAACGCACCGTCCATCACGGCGACATGTTCCTCGGCAGAGCGCGCGGATGACCCGGTTGCCGGAGACGCCGATGCCGCGCGCGAGACGACTCGCACGTTGTCAAGCCCGAGGCGACGCATTTCGAGCGCGATAAACGGCCACGCTCCCTGGTTCTCGGGTTCGTCTTGAACCCAGACAAGATCAGCACCGTCGTGCCGGTCAACAACTGCTCGCAATTGTTCCTCGGGGAACGGGTAATACTGTTCCAGTCGGACCAGCGCAACGTCGGGTACGCCGCGCTTGTCGCGCTCAGCGAGGAGGTCATAATGTATTTTTCCCGAGTGCAGAAGAACACGGCGCGATTTACCAGAAATTGTAGAATCGTCCAGAACAGGCTGGAATGTTCCGGTCGTGAAGTCGTCAACGGTACTTGTCGCACCGCGAAGACGCAACATCGCCTTCGGTGTGAAGACAATAAGAGGTCGTTGAGGCTGGGCGTAGGCCTGGCGACGCAGCAGGTGGAAATACGACGCCGGTGTCGACGGGCGTGCGATGGTCATATTGCCTTCGGCGGCCATCTGCAGGTAACGCTCGATACGTGCCGACGAATGGTCCGGACCCTGACCTTCGTATCCGTGGGGGAGCAATAGGACGAGACCCGAGTTCTGCCCCCACTTCTGTTCTGACGACGAAATGAATTCGTCAATGACGGTTTGCGCACCGTTGGCAAAGTCACCAAACTGTGCTTCCCACAGAACAAGAGCGTCGGGGTTTCCGACGGTGTAGCCGTATTCGTAGGCCATTGCGGCGTATTCGGACAACAGCGAGTCGTAGATGTAGAAACGACCCTGGTTGTCGGCGAGATTTGCGAGAGGAAGCCATTCCTGCCCGTTCACTCGATCGTGAAAAACGGCGTGTCGCTGAACAAATGTTCCTCGACGGGAGTCCTGGCCGGCGAAACGGACCTTCTTACCCTCCAGCAGCAGCGAACCCAGGGCAAGAAGTTCGCCGAAGCCCCAATCGATGTCACCGTTGCGGCTCATGTCGATTCGTTTCGCCAATAGTTGTTCGAGTTTGGGGTGGACCGTGAATCCCTCGGGTGGCGCACCGTGAGCGTCTCCGATTCGGTGGACAACGGACACGTCGACACCCGTCGACTGCGGATGACGTTGGATTTGTGCCGCCGTAGCGGGACCGCTGGAAACCCCTGCGGAGGGGTCGTCGTCCTCGTGCGTGTCAGCGAAGGCGTTTTCGAGAAGGGCGAGGAATCGAGTTTGAACTTTGTCGTATTCCTCTTGCGTAATGTCGCCGCGACCAACGAGCGACTCGGCATAGAGGGTCCGCACGGAGCGCTTTGCTTCGATCAGGTTGTACATCAGCGGCTGTGTCATCGACGGGTCGTCGCCTTCATTGTGACCGCGACGGCGGTAGCAGACCACGTCGATGACCACATCGTGTTTGAATTTTTGGCGGTAGTCGACCGCGAGTTTGGCGACACGCACCACCGCCTCGGGGTCGTCGCCGTTGACGTGGAAGATGGGGGCCTGAATGGACTTCGCGACGTCGGTCGAATACAGGGACGTTCGCGAGTCCTTCGGCAGTGTCGTGAAGCCCACCTGGTTGTTGGCGACCACGTGAATTGTTCCGCCCGTGCGGTACCCGCGCAACTGCGCCATCTGCAACGTTTCGATGACGACACCCTGTCCAGCCATTGCCGCGTCACCGTGGACGAGTATCGGCAAGACGGTGAAGGACGCAATGGGCTTGTGATCCTGTTTGGCGCGGACGATGCCTTCGAGAACACCGTTGACGGCTTCGAGGTGCGACGGATTAGCCGCGAGATAAACCGGAATCTTGAGACCTTTGGCTGTGACGAATTCACCCTTGGTGCCGAGGTGATACTTGACGTCACCCGAGCCTTGAACGGTACTGGTGTCAGTGGTTCCTTCGAACTCGCGGAAAATTTGACCGTAGGTTTTTCCTGCGATGTTGGCCAGAACATTAAGACGGCCGCGGTGGGCCATTCCGATATCAACCTCGTCTAACTCGAAGTCCGCCGCATCTTGAATGATTTCGTCGAGAAGGGCAATGACGGATTCGCCGCCCTCGAGCGAGAAGCGCTTTTGCCCGACGTATTTGGTCTGCAGGAATGTTTCGAACGCCTCAGCTTGGTTCAACCGGTCAAGAATGCGCATCTGTTCGTCGTGTGTCGGCTTCTGATACGGCTGTTCGAGCATCTCTTGGAACCATGCGCGTTGCTCGGGGTCCTGAAGATGGGTGTATTCGATACCGACAGTGCGGCAATACGAGTCCCGCATCAAACCGAGGACTTCGCGCAACAGCATGGTGCGACGACCGGCAAGACCGCCGACGACGAATTCGCGGTCAAGATCCCAAAATGTGAGTCCGTGGTTTTCGATTTCAAGATCGGGGTGTGAGCGCTGTTGGTATTGGAGCGGGTCAATATCGGCCATGCGGTGGCCACGGACGCGATACGCGTCGACCAGCTCTTGGACACGAGCCGTTTTATTTATCTCGTCCGAGACATCAACCTTGATGTCTTGTGACCAGCGAATCGGCTTGTAAGGAATTCGAAGTGCCGCGAAGATGTCCTCGTAGAACCCCTCGTCACCGATGAGTAGGCCGTGAATGATTTTGAGGAATTCGCCCGACCCCGCGCCTTGAATAACGCGGTGGTCGTAGGTGGACGTCAGGGTAATCGTTTTCGAGATACCCAGATCAAACAGAACTTTCTCCGACGAGCCCTGGAATTCTGCGGGATAATCCAGTGCGCCGGCACCGATGATGCACCCCTGTCCTCGCATGAGGCGCGGCACGGAGTGGACTGTTCCGATACCGCCCGGGTTCGTCAGCGACACCGAATTTCCGGCGAAATCGTCGGCGGTGAGTTTGTTTGCGCGCGCGCGAGCTACGACGTCTTCGTAGGCCTCCAGGAAATCAGCGAAGCCCATTTGTTCGGCCTTCTTGATGCCGGGGACCAGCAGGGCACGACTACCGTCGGGCTTGGGAACATCAATCGCAAGACCGAGGTTGATGTGGGCTGGCACGACCAACGACGGTGCACCGTCGGGCTCATCGTAAAAAACGTTCTGGGACGGAAACGACTTGAGTGCGCGAATCATGGCCCAACCGATGATGTGGGTGAACGAAACCTTGCCGCCGCGCGTTCGGCCGAGGTGGTTGTTGATGACGATGCGATTGTCAATCATTAGTTTGGCGGGAATCGTTCGAACGCTCGTCGCCGTGGGCACGGTGAGACTCGCGTCCATGTTCGCCGCGAGCGCTTTGGGCATTCCTTTAAGGGCGGTGACCGAGTTCTCGTCCGTTGAATCCGAGGGACGCGACGTTCCCGGTGCCTGAGCAGGAATGGGCGTTTCGGAGGGTGCGGCGGAAGTCGTTCGCGAGGCGGGCTGTAACGCCGTGATCGGCCCCGTCACGTTTGGGTCGAACGGTGCCGGCTCAACAACCGCCGATGCCCGAGGAGTGGCGCTGTCACCCGCGAGTTTCTTCGCGTACTTCGTGAGGGCGGGAATCCAGGACGCGTCGACGGACGACGGATCCTTCACCCACGCTTCGTACATTTCCTCGACAAGCCAATCATTGGCCCCGAAATCGTCGGCACTCAGGTCAGTAGTTCCGTCACTGGACACTGTGAATTGTCACCTCATTGCTGGAAATTCGATGGCAGGCGCGTGCTGCCGAGAACTAGCCTAGTCCCGTCGTTCACTGGTCCGCGCACCTCTGCTAGCTCGCTTGACAATCTATACTTGGGGCATGGATGGTCCGCATAGGTACGCGACACCGATCGTTGCTCTAACGCACGGTGTCGCATGACCGAATGGGGTTTTATCGCGGTGGGAATCGTGCTCACCATCGCTACGGGTTTCTTTGTCGCATCGGAATTTGCGCTCGTTTCTCTCGATCGCGCCGATCTCGAGGCACGTCGGAATGCGGGCGAAGGGGGCTTTGCTCTTGCAATTCGTGCTCTGACGCGGACGTCGACACATCTGTCGTCCGCGCAACTCGGAATAACGTTGACGACACTCATGACCGGCTGGCTCATGGAGCCCGCCATCAGTTCACTCGTCTCGCCCGTGTTAGTTGAGTGGGGACTCGTCGCCGGCGTGGCTGAAGCTGTTTCTGTTGTCGCATCCATCGCCATCGCGACGATTCTTTCGATGATTGTGGGGGAATTGTTTCCCAAGAATCTCGCTCTTGCAATTCCTCGCCGGGTGATCAAGGTTGTCGCACCCTTCCAGCTCGCATTCACATGGTTTTTTGCCCCGTTCGTCGGCGTATTGGTGAAATCCTCGAACCTGATTGTGCGAACGTTCGGCATCGAGCCCAAGGAGGAACTGTCGTCCGCGAGAACCGCGGAGGAACTCGCGTCGGCGGTCCGCCACAGTTCAATGCACGGGACCATGGAAGAGGACACGGCCACCCTCTTGGGTAAAGCGTTGTCGTTCAGCAACCACGAGGCCCAGGACATCATGACTCCGCGCACGCGTGTCGCGACGATTCGAGTGGGAGACTCCGCAGCCGACGTCATCGCTCTGACTCGCAAAACAGGGTATTCGCGCTTTCCCGTGATCGACGAAGACGCAGACGACATCGTCGGTATCGTCCACGTCAAGCATGCCGTTGCCGTCCCTCGCGACCGTCGTGCCGAGGTCCCGGTTGGCGCGTTGCAGGGAGAAGCCCTTCGAGTCCCCGAGACGATGCACCTTGACGTGCTCCTCGGTGAATTACGTCAGGGCGGCTACCAAATGTCTATCGTCGTCGACGAATATGGCGGCACCGCGGGAATCGCAACACTCGAGGACCTCATCGAAGAATTGATCGGTGAAGTCAGTGACGAACACGACCGCACGAAAGCGGATGTGGTCAAAACGGGAAACACTGTCACATTCCCTGCTTCACTGCGCCCGGATGAACTTCGCGAGCGCGCGGGTATCGACGTTCCCGATGACGGTCCGTGGGAAACGGTGGGCGGATTCCTTTTGAGCGAATGGGGTTACCTTCCCGAAGTCGGCGCAACTCTCGAGGCAAGCGGTGGGCGGTTCGTCGTTGAACGCATGGACGGTCGCCGAATTGATCGTGTTCGATTTGTTGTGGCGGAGGACAGCGATGAGTGATCTCGACGGAATAATGTGGCTCGTCGTGTTGCTCGCGGCGAACGCATTTTTTGTCGGTGCCGAGTTTGCCGTCATTGCCGCGCGTCGGTCTCAAATCGAACCACGCGCCGAGGCCGGTTCGTGGTCGGCCAAGGTCGCGCTCCGTGCAATGGAAAGAGCCTCTTTCATGTTGGCCACCAGCCAGCTCGGAATCACCGTGTGTTCGATCATGATTTTGAGCGTTTCGGAACCCGCGCTGCATCACGTAATAGAAGGCGTGTTGTACGGGTTGCCACTACACAGCGACGCGATTTCCGTGTCGGCCTTGATATTGGCGATCCTGATTGTGACCGTGCTCCACGTTGTGATCGGTGAAATGGTTCCCAAAAACATCGCTTTTTCCATTCCGGATCGTGCCGTTCTCATCCTTGCTCCCGCGCTCGCGGCCGTTGCATGGGCTTTCACGCCAGTTATCGCATCGCTTAACGCCGTGTCGAACCTGTTGGTTCGAATGACGGGAACGAAACCGAAGGACGAAGCTCAATCGGTGTACACCCTCGACGAAATGGCGACCATCGTTCAGCAGTCCCAGAAGGAAGGCAAACTTGACGACCTCGCAGGTGCAGTTTCGGCAACCATCGAATTCACCACGAAAAAGGTGGACGACATCACGGTGCCGCTGTCCGAAATCGTGTCACTGCCCGCAGGTGCGAGCCCGAGTGACGTCGAACGCGAAGTGACTCAACGCGGGTTCAGCAGGTATGTCCTTGTCGATGCAGCTGGTGAGCCTTCCGGATACGTCCATCTCAAGGACATTTTGGGTCGTGACGATGACGAGGTCGATGAGTCGATTCCCTCTAAGCGCGTTCGCCAACTGGTGTCGTTGTATCGCGGGCTCGACCTCGAAGATGCCTTGGCGACTCTTCGTCGCACCGGATCGCACATCGCGCGTGTTTATGACCGTGGCGGATCGACCGTCGGGCTCTTATTCCTCGAGGACATCATCGAGGAACTCATCGGCGAGGTCCAGGACGTAACACGACGTCGTTAGGGCTGAGCGCGAAGATACTGGTCTGGCCAATACGGAAGTGTGTAGCCGAGTGCCGTCGAGGCGCGGAGCGCGAAGTGCGGATCGCGCATGAGTTCACGACCCAACATGACGGCGTCGGCTTTGCCCGACTCCACAATGTCGTTCGCCTGCTCGGGGAGAGTAATGAGACCGACGGCGTTGGTCGGAATCTCGGCGGTTCGCCGGATGGTCTCGGCGAACTCGACCTGATATCCCGGTCCTGCGGGAATCGGAATACCCGGGGCGATGCCTCCTGTCGATGTGTCGACCAGGTCAGCGCCGTCCTCATGAATCCACCCGGCGACGATGGCAACATCCTCAACTGTGATTCCGCGCTCGTCCCAATCTGTGGCGCTGAAGCGCACGAAGAGGGGGACTGATTCTCCGATGGCTGCACGAACCGCCGCCACGACGCGTCGGAGAAGTCGCGCACGGTTCTCGAGCGATTCGCCATATTCGTCAGTTCTTTCGTTCGCAATGGGCGACAAGAATTGATGCAGAAGGTATCCGTGGGCCGCGTGGATCTCGACCACGTCAAAGCCCGCGACGATGGCCCGTTGCGCGGCGGCGACCCAGTCCGTGACGACAGAATCGATACCGGTGTGGTCCAGTTCGAGGGGCACGTCATAGGATCCGAACGCGCGCGCGGTGGGTGCGACGGTTTGCCAACCACCCCGATCCGACGGGGTGGAATCGTGATAATCAACACCCCAGCCGGGAGCGGACGAGCCTTTGCGGCCGGCGTGGGCGAGTTGCACTCCTGCAACGACACCTTGCGAATGGATGAAGTCGGTTATTCGTTTCCACGCGAATACCTGCTCGTCATTCCACAGACCCACATCGTGTGGAGAAATTCGACCAACGGCGTTGATGCTTGTTGCTTCGGCCATGACGAGCCCTGCACGTCCTATCGCGAATGAGCCCAAATGCACCATGTGCCAATCCGTGGGAACGCCGTCCGTTTTCGCCGAGTACTCGCAGAGAGGCGAAAGCCAAATTCTGTTTCGAAACGTCACCCCGCGAATCGTCAGGGGTTGAAAAAGTGCGGGGATAGTCATCGGACTCCTCTGTAGTCGTTGCCAGTTTATGCGGAGCCCTTCGCGGAATAGGCTGGTGCTATGGGTGTCGAGAATTTTGACGAGAACGAAGCCGTTCGAGAGTATCGCGCGCCCACGGTACACGACCACAAATACTCGCGCGGCATAGTGGGGTTCGCGACGGGATCACCGACCTATCCCGGTGCCGCGTTACTCGGAATCGATGGCGCGCTCGCCACGGGGATCGGAATGGTTCGCTACGTCGGGCCTGACGAAGCTACCCGCCCGCTTCTCGTTCGCCGACCCGAGGCGGTATTGGGGTCTGGGCCGGCGTCTGCGTGGGTCATCGGATCGGGAATGTCTGATTCTGATTGGGAGTCAATGAATCGAGCCCGTCGAGCACTGGATGAGGGTAAGCCCACCGTCGTGGACGCCGGCGCTCTCAGCCTTTTGCCCCGCGCGGGATACATTGTGGCGACGCCTCACGCGGGCGAAATGGCCAAGGTTTTTGGGGTTCCCCGTGAACTGGTCGAAGGTGCACCGGCAGAATACGCACTGCTCGCCGCGTCACAGTGGAACGCCACCGTCGTCCTCAAAGGCTCAACGACGTATATTGCCAATCAGTTTGGGGACGAGTTGTCGGTGTCGCTGGCGACGCCGTGGCTGGCCATAGCTGGCGCAGGCGATGTGCTCGGCGGAGTAATCGGATCCATCGTTGCGTCGCGAGCTGCGGACATCGTTCTCGATCAGCGGGTAATGGCGCGAATCGCGGCCTCGGCTGTCGTTATTCATTCACTCGCCGCCCGCGCGGCCTCCGTCGGGGGGCCGTTTCTACTCGAACAACTCGTCGCGCAAATTCCGGTCGTTATTCGAAACCTCCTCGCACAGTGATTTTCCCCGCACATTCTCGGTCGGGGTGTCCTTTACGCTCGTGTTTCGACTACGTGTCAAGGAGTTGGCGCATCAATTTGCCGACCTCGGCATCGGCGATCAGGAACGCGTCGTGCCCGTACGGTGACGACATAATATGCGCGTCTCGGCCTCCTACGTGATTGGGCAGATACTCCGCGAGAGTCACTTGTTGTTCGAGCGGGAACAGCCGGTCCGAGTCGACTCCCACAACGAGACTTCGTGCTGTGACAGTCCCCAGAACATCCCGAAGCGAACCGCGGTTCCGCGTCACGTCATGAGAGCTCATTGACTCGACGAGAGTGATGTACGAATTGGCATCGAAACGCCGGGTGAACTTGTTGCCGTGGAAGTCCAGATAGGACTCGACGGCAAAGCGCCCACCGTCTCCGAGAGGACTAATTCCACTTTGCCAGGCGCGGTCGAATCGATCGTTGAATTCGGCAGGGGACCGATAGGACAACATCGCCAGTCGTCGAGCTAGTGAGAGCCCGCGATAAGGGCCTTCCTCGTTCTCGTAATAGTCCCCTCCCGCATACGACGGGTCCATTCGAATCGCTTCGATTTGAACGGAGTTAAGGGATATTTGGTCAGCGCTGGTCACCCCACACGTGGCAAGTAATCCAAGTCGCTCGACCTCGTCAGGGTAGGTCACGGCGTACTCAAGGGCACTCATGCCTGCTGCGCTTCCGCCGATGACGGCGGCCCAGCGTGAAATGCCCAGTTGCTCCGCGAGCTTCTTCAAAGCGAAGGTCTGATCTCGAACAGTGAGATACGGGAAACGGGATCCCCATTCGCGTCCATCGCTGGTCACGGTGGACGGTCCGGTCGACCCCTGGCACCCACCGAGAGTGTTCGGACAGACGACGAACCACGTGGTTGTGTCAATCCCGAGCCCATCGCCGACGACTCCTCCCCACCAGCCATCGGTCACGTGCCCCGGTCCAGCCGCGCCGGCGACGTGGGAATCAGCGGTGAGCGAATGAATAATCAGAATTGCGTTCGAGAGGTCGGCGTTGGGTGTTCCCCACGTTTCGTAAGCGAGACGTGCCCTCGGAAGTGTCGAACCCGATTCGAGCGTAAGGTCGCCCAATTGGGCGAATTGCCGGTTTCCGGGATGATCACCGTCGCGCCAGGCGCCCGTCACGGGCGGTGCACCGAGCGCGCGAACGGTCCCCTCGGTCACAAATGCTGAGGGAACGGTCTCTTCCGACGTCTGCCAATCCATAGTGCGCCTAGTCTCTCACGCCCCATGACGTGCGGGGTCGTTCCCTGGGGCCGACCCCGCACGCAGAGAGTTGTTACTTGGCTTTGCGTGCCGCTGCGAAACCGGAGTCGAGGTCAGCGATGATGTCGTCGATGTGTTCGAGTCCGACCGAGAGGCGAACAAGCCCGGGAGTGACCCCCGCGCTGAGTTGCTCTTCTGGGGAGAGCTGAGAGTGCGTGGTCGACGCGGGGTGGATGATGAGCGAACGCACGTCACCGATGTTCGCAACGTGGCTAAACAGTTCGGTCGACTCGACCAGCGTGCGACCGGCTTTGACGCCGCCCTTGAGCTCGAACGAGAGGACCGCACCGGCACCTTTAGGGGCGTATTTCTGTCCTGCACTGAACCATGTGCTCGACTCGAGTCCCGCATAGGACACGCTGGCGACATCGGGGTGAGCCTCCAACCAACGGGCAACGGCATTCGCGTTCTCGACGTGGCGGTCCATGCGAAGGGACAGTGTCTCAATGCCCTGCAGAATTGCCCACGCGTTGTCGGGCGCAACGGCGGCGCCGGTGTCGCGAAGCAACTGGACTCGCGCTTTGATGATGTAGGCAATTCCGTCTCCCAAGACGGTTGTGAATGACGCACCGTGGTAGGACGGGTCTGGTTCGGTTAAGCCGGGGAACTTTTCGACGTTCTTCGACCACGGGAACTTTCCGCCATCGACGATTGCGCCGGCGACGACCGTACCGTGTCCGCCGAGGAATTTGGTGGCCGAATGGATGATGATGTCGGCACCGTGCTCGAACGGACGGATTAAGTAAGGGGTCGCGATGGTGTTATCGACGATGAGTGGCACACCAGCATCGTGTGCAACAGCCGAAACTCCTTCAATGTCGAGGATGTTGATCCGCGGGTTGGCAATCGTTTCACCGAAGAACAACTTGGTGTTGGGGCGAACGGCAGCTTTCCACTCGTCGAGGTTGTCCTGGTCGTGAACGAAGGTAACCTCAATTCCGAGTTTGGCTAGCGTGTAATGGAAAAGGTTGTAGGTACCGCCATAGATGCTCGACGAGGACACGATGTGGTCGCCCGCGCCGGCAATGTTGAGGACCGCATAGGTGGTTGCTGCAGAACCAGAAGCGACCAGAAGTGACGCGGTTCCCCCCTCCAGGGCAGTGATACGTTTTTCGGCGACGTCCTGGGTCGGGTTCATGATGCGGGTATAAATGTTTCCGAACTCGGCGAGCGCGAACAAATTCTTCGCGTGGTCAGAGTCGTTGAAGACGTACGCGGTAGTGCGATACACGGGGACGGCTCGAGCGTTGGTGACAGGATCCGGGGCGGTTCCTGCGTGAATCTGCTGGGTTTCAAATTTCCACGACATGTGGGCTCCTTTGGCTTGTTCCCTTCACAGTAGGGAGCGCGACTGGTTCGTGCCACCCGCGTCGAAACAGTGCGTAACGAAAGGATTAGTCGCGTGACAGAGATTTTTGCATCATGACGACACCAATCCATTCGTCAAACTTGCGGCCTACCCTGTCCATTGCTCCCACGGAGACAAAACCCGCTTTCTCGTGAAGTCGAATCGACGGAACCGCGTCGGGCGTGTTGGCGATCACGGCGACGACCTCACGGACTCCAACTTCGACCCCGTCTTGCACAACGGCGTCGAGCAACAACCGACCGTAGCCTTTGCCTCGCACATCATTACGCACGTAGAGAGTGTTTTCCATCGTCGTCTGATAGGCGCGCTTTTCTCGCCACATCGAGAGGTAGGCGTACCCGACAAGCTCGCCCGCTAGTTCCGCAACAAGAAACGGCATGCCCAACTCTGCCACCGCCTCGATTTTGTGAGCCATATCGTCCGTTGACCACGGGTCGAGATCGAAGGTGACCGATGAGGTTCGAACGTAGTGGTTATAAATCTCAACAAGGACGTCGGCATCGACAACGGTGGCCGATCGGAACGTCAGTCCAGTCATGACACGAGTCTAGAGGCGCCAGTCAATCGGGTCGCCGCCCTGCTCGATGAGGGAGGCGTTTGTCCGTGTGAAAGGTCGCGAGCCGAAAAAGCCTCGGTGTGCCGAGAGCGGTGAGGGGTGGGGCGTAGCGATCGTGTCGACCCCGTTCAACAGTGGTGCCGCCCGCTGTGCGTCTCGGCCCCACAGGATGGCGACGAGCGGACCGCCGCGTTGGGCGAGAGTGTGAATCGCTGCATCCGTGACGTTTCTCCACGGCCATGTTCGATGCGAACCCGCCTCGCCTTCCCGCACGGACAGTGACGTGTTGAGCAACATCACACCTTGGTCGACCCATCGAGACAAGTCACCGTGCTCTGCGGGTTCAAGTCCAACGTCATCTCGAAGCTCGGCATAAATGTTCGAAAGACTTCGCGGTAACGGGCTCACCGGTCTATTCGTCGAAAACGACAGTCCGACCGCGTGACCCTCGGTCGGGTAGGGGTCTTGGCCGAGGATGACTACACGGATGGAGTCGAGCGGAGTGAAAAAAGCGCGAAACATGTCCTTGCGCGCCGGTGCATGTCGGATACCGGAGAGGAGTTCGGTGTCTAACCGTTTTTCGATTTCGTCGAGAGATTCTAATTCCCCCGAAAAAACGGATTCCCAGCTCGGGTCAATTCCGGAAACAAAATCCGACGGCACGGGCTAACTGTAGTTCGCGGTGTGAACGGCGTTTGCAAGGCTAACGATGGCCAGAAACGCCGCTTCTCCGCCATCCGATGACAGCACGGAAATCCAGGAATCGCTAGCGATGACGTTGTAATTCGCCGTCGTTTGACCTTCGCTCACACCGAGAATCCCGAAGGTAACATCCCCGCGTTCGTCCATTGCCCGCGCTAGTCCCTGAGTCGTGAGGTCGTCGATTACTGTCGCGCGGCTCGTGTCATCAAGGGCCACCGCAGAGACAAGCACCGAGACACGAAGCAACGTGAGGTCTTCGTTATCGACACCGAAATAGCACGAGATTCCACCGGCAACCATTTCGGGGGTCGGCTCGGTAATGAGTTCGTTGCCGTATTTTCCGCCAGGTCCAGCCAACAGGATGATGCCGTCGGCGGCCATTGCTGCGACGTCCGATGCCGGCAAAATGGCGGTGCAGTCAGCGGGCATCGAGAAGAACTCGGTTTGAACGGGGCTCTCGGACGGTTCCACCGTCGGCTGAGTCGACTCGGACGGATTTGGGCTCGACGTCGGTCCTGCATTAAGACCACAGCCTGTCAAGGCGAGCATGACAATGGCCAAGGGCGCAACGACACGAATCAATGTGAATTGAGATGGCAACTGCATGGTGATAAATCTACTCGCACTACCGCTCGACACCAGTCAAGATTCGATGACATTTTGATTACGAAAATGTGTCACTGACTGAGTGCGATTGTCTGAGAATTCTCGTCCCACATCGCAGCCGGAACGGTTTCCCCGATGAGAGTGAGCAAAGATTGCGCGTCGTTCGCATCGCGTTCGATTTCGCTGTACGTGACGGACAGGATTTCGGAAGCGTCAGCATCGGCCATGTCTAGTCCGCTCAAATCAAAATCTTCACGTTTCGGAAGTGTGCCTACGGGGCTGTCAACGCCGCCAACGTCGCCGCGCAAACGATCCATCATCCATTTGACGACACGAACGTTGTCGCCGAATCCTGGCCAGAGGAATCGCCCACTCGCATCACGTCGGAACCAGTTGACCTGGAAAATACGAGGAAAGCGTCCAGAGACGCGAAGTCGCTCTCCGATGGACAACCAGTGCGCCCAGTGGTCGCCAGCGTTGTATCCGGTGAAGGGCGCCATCGCAAACGGGTCACGGCGCAGTTCGCCGAGACTACCTTCCGCGGCTGCCGTGCGCTCCGACGCCATGGTCGCGCCGAGGTACACACCGTGTGACCACGAGCGAGCTTCGGTGACGAGTGGCATGGTGTCGGACCGTCGACCACCAAAAACTATCGCGTCGACGACAACGCCACGCGGATCCGTCCAGTCGCTCGCGGTGGTCGGGCACTGATCGATGGCGACGGTGAATCGCGAATTGGGGTGCGCCGCGGGTCTTCCCGATTCCGGCGTCCAATCCTGGCCGGTCCAATCGGTGAGATGGGTTGGCTTTTCCTTCGTGAGCCCCTCCCACCACACGTCACCGTCGTCGGTCAAGGCAACGTTCGTGAAGATAGTGTTCCCCCAGAGCGTTTGGATGGCCACGGGGTTGGTCGCCTCGCTTGTTCCCGGGGCGACTCCGAAGAACCCGGCTTCGGGGTTGATGGCGCGCAACAACCCGTTGTCATCGATCCACATCCAGACGATGTCGTCGCCGAGGGTTTCGACCCGCCATCCCGGTAGTGTCGGTTGCATCATCGCGAAATTGGTTTTTCCACAGGCACTGGGGAAGGCTGCCGCGATGTGCGCGACCTGCCCCTCCGGCGAGGTTACTCGGACGAGCATCATGTGTTCCGCGAGCCAGCCTTCATCGCGTGCCATCGCCGACGCGATTCGCAGCGCGAAGGACTTTTTACCCAGCAACGCGTTGCCCCCGTAGGCCGACCCGAACGACCAGATCTCGCGAGTCTCGGGAAAGTGCGTGATGTATTTGGTCGGATTGCACGGCCACGCGACATCGATCTGGCCGGTTTCGAGGGGGGCGCCGACCGAGTGAACCGCCCGCACCCAATCCGCGCCTCCGTCGATGACGTCGAGTGCGATTCGTCCCATCCGAGTCATTGTTCCCATGGAGACGACGACATAGGGGGAGTCGGTGATTTCGACACCGACTCGAGTGACCGGCGACCCAACCGGCCCCATCAGAAACGGCACAACATACATTGTTCGGCCGCGCATCGAATCGCTAAAGAGTTCCTGGAGGGTCACGCGCATGTCGTCGGGGTCGCGCCAATTGTTAGTCGGTCCGGCATCGCGCTCGGACGACGAGCAGATGAAGGTTCGAGCTTCGACGCGGGCCACGTCGTCCGGGTTGCTTCGTGCGAGAAAAGAGTTCGGGCGAATTTCGCCGTCAAGTGGGATGAGAGTTTCGGACGCGACCATCTCGGAGATGAGGGCGTGGCGCTCTCCAATCGAACCGTCGCACCACTGAATCTTTGCGGGTTGGGCGAGACTCGCGATTTCGGACACCCATTCGAGAAGGTCCTTGCGGGTGGTCGGTGTCTCACCCGCCACAGCAGAAACGGGGGACTCGGTGCGGGTCGACATTGAGGGCATGACTCAAGAATTGTCTGGATTTGGGCAACACGCCGCCAATTTTTGATGAAAGAAAACTATTTATTGCGATTTATGAAACTTTTGACGTATTCTGTCGCCATGTCAACGTCACCAACGCTGGGCCGTCGAATTCGACATTTCCGTCAACGGGCAAACCTCACGCTCGATGCTCTGAGCGACAAGGTGGGATTATCGGGAAGCCAACTTTCGATTATTGAAAACGGAAAGCGCGAACCCAAGATCGGACTCGTGACGTCTCTTGCGGAGGCTCTCGGAGTCACGGTCGCTACCCTTCTCGAGACCGGGGCGCCGGACGAACGCAGCGCAAAAGAGCTCGAGTTGGACGCTTTGCAACACTCCGCTCTCGCCACGCGATTGGGAATTCCGTCGACCCGCGTGGGAAAGACGATGAACGACGAGACCCTTGACGCACTTCTGGGATTGCACCGAGAAATCGTGCGCCGCGAGACAACCGCAATCGCGACACCTGAGGAAGCGCGTCGAGCCAACACGGAACTGCGGCGTGCAATGCGGGAAATTAATAACTACCGCCCGGATCTCGAGGCAATCGGTCAGGACCTGTCCGACCAGGTTGGCCACACCACGGGTGCACTCACACACCGAGAGATGAGCCAGATGGCAGAGCGTCACGGTCTCGAGATAATTTATGTGGACGACCTTCCGGAATCGGCTCGCAGCATCACCGACTGGTCAAATGGACACGTCTATCTTCCGCCCGCGTCGATTCCAGGCGGGCACGGACTTCGGTCGATGGCGATACAGTCGATTGCTCACCGAATCCTTGGGCACAGTGTCCCCTCGAGCTATTCGGAGTTTTTGCAGCAACGTCTGGAAATCAACTATGTGGCTGCCGCGGCCATCATGCCGGGTCGCCAAGCCGTCGAATTCCTGACAAAAGCAAAGTCTGACCGCAACATCGCCGTCGAAGATTTCCGCGACGCATTCGGTGTCACCCACGAATTTGCCTCGATGCGATTTACCAACCTTGCGACGAGCCATCTCGATATTCCGGTTCACTTCCTGCGCGTCGGACACGAGGGTGCGGTCTACAAGGCCTACGAAAACGACGGGCTGCCGATTCCGACCGACGTCACCGGCGCGGTCGAAGGGCAGCGACTTTGCCGGCACTGGAGTGCCAGAGTTGCGCTCGAACGCGTCAATCGGACGACTGAATATCACCAGTACACGGACACCCCGGATGGGACCTTTTGGGAATCAACTCAGACCGGTTCCGGTGTCGACGGGAACTTTTCGATTACCGTCGGGGTTCCCTTCGCCGAAACAAAGTGGTTCCGCGGTCGCGACACCGTCGATCGAAAATCGTCGACCTGCCCCGACCCAACCTGTTGTGTGTTGCCAACCGACGAACTCACCGCGAAATGGGGGGGAAATACCTGGACGAGCGCCGCGATGCACTCACAGGTGCTTACACCCCTTCACCGGGGGAGTTTTCCGGGAGTAGACGATCGGGCAGTATTCGAATTCCTCGAGCGGCACTCGGCGCAGTAGTACGCTGTTCCAACAAGCCCCTTTAGCTCAGTGGATAGAGCGTCTACCTCCGGCGTAGAAGGTCGCAGGTTCGAATCCTGTAGGGGGTACCCCTCAACTCACCCGACGAGCGACTTAAGATGGACCTATGAACCCCGACGCGTTGAGTACCGCGATTGCCGAGGCAACGCGTGAGGTCATCGGCGCTCGCGATGCGGATGTGTCGGAAATCACCGAGTCGCTGGTTGCCCTGGAGCGTCCAAAAAATCGTGATCACGGGGATTGGGCGACGTCAATCGCACTGAAGGTCGCCAAGCGAATTGACATGAATCCGCGCGAACTTGCCGCAGAACTTCACTCGACACTCGCGGCGATTCCCGGTATCAAGAACGTTGATATCGCGGGGCCGGGATTCCTCAACATCACACTGGACGCGGCGGCGGCCGGTGAAATCGCTCGCACCATCTTGGCGGCAGGTTCCACCTTCGGACACAATGACGTTCTCGCCGGACAGTCCATCAATCTCGAATTCGTTTCGGCCAACCCCACCGGGCCTTTGCACATCGGCCACACACGCTGGGCCGGGTTGGGCGATTCCATCGGTCGCGTTCTGCGCGCGTCCGGCGCAACGGTAGCGAGCGAGTTCTATATTAATGACGCCGGTGCACAGATGGACGTCTTTGGTGAATCTGTCCTCGCGGCTGCCCTGGGTGAACCGACCCCCGAGAACGGGTATCCGGGGGAGTACGTGCAGGAGTTGGGTAAGGCCGCGCGTGATCGTCGTCCCGATCTCGCTGCCCTTCCGCGAGAAGAAGCGATCACCATCGCCCGAGATATCGGTTATGAACTGCAATTGCAGGAAATCAAGGATTCTCTCGCGCGCTTCAACGTCACCTTCGATGTGTGGTTCAGCGAACGCACCCTGCACGCGGGTGAGCACGATTCGCTCATCGACAAAGCCATCGACCGGCTACGAGCCCAAGGTCACGTGTATGACGAAGACGACGCCGTGTGGGTTCGCACGACGGACTTCGGCGACGACAAAGATCGGGTGATTCGTCGAGGCAACGGCATCTTTACGTACTTCGCCGCCGATGCCGCGTATTACCTGTCGAAGGGCGACCGCGGCTTCCAACACAAAATTTACCTGCTGGGCGCTGACCATCACGGATATGTTCATCGACTCAAGGCGCTCGCGGGCTCGGCGGGTGACGACCCTGACAAGGACATCGAAATTCTCATCGGTCAGCTCGTGAGTATCAACGGCGCCAAACTGTCGAAGCGCGCGGGGAACATCATCGAATTGAACGACCTTCGGGAGTGGCTCGGCACCGATGCACTGCGGTATTCGCTTGCCCGGTACCCAGCGGATTCGCCCCTATCGCTTGACCCGGAACTCTTGACCAAAAAGTCGAACGACAATCCGGTGTTTTACGTGCAGTACGCGCACGCCCGCACCTGCGCCGTCGCGCGCAACGCGGCCACCGCCGGTGTCGACCGCTCGGTTTTTCGGGCTGAATTGCTTGACCATCAGACCGAAGCCGATCTTGCCAACGCGCTCGCCGACTTTCCAAGGGTTGTCGCACAGTCGGCCACGCTTCGTGAACCGCACCGTGTCGCGCGCTATCTCGAAGAGCTCGCCGCGTTCTATCACCGCTGGTACGACAATTGCCGTGTCACACCGTTGGGAGATGACGAGGTCGACGACGCTCACCGAACGCGTCTCTGGCTCAACGATTCCGCTGGACAGGTTTTGCGTAATGGTCTCGACTTGTTAGGCGTCAGCGCACCGGAGCGAATGTGAGCCCGTTCACACCAGAACAGAGTGCCGCAATCCGAGCGGAGTTCCCCGAACTTTCCGAAACCGTGAGTGGGCATCCGCTCGTCTATCTCGATACGGCAGCGACGAGCCTTCGACCTCGGGTTTCGGTCGACCTCGAAGCGGAATTCGCTTTGCGACACACGGCCGCGGTGTATCGAGGGGCACACTCACTCGCTGCCGAAGCGACCGAGGCTTACGATGACGCGCGCGCGTCGATCGCTGCGTTCGTCGGCGCACGACCACACCAACTCGTTTTCACGTCCAACGCGACCGAATCGATTAATCTCATTGCTCTGGCAATGCGTTTGGCATCGGCCGTCGGGTCGCCCGCTCGATTCACTCTTGCGGCTGGTGACGAGATTGTCGTGTCCGAGGCGGAACACCACGCAAACCTCATTCCGTGGCAAGAGCTGGCCCGGCAGACGGGTGCCGTAATTCGCGTCGCCCCAATAACCGATGGCGGAGAATTGACGGCCGATGCCGTGAAGTCGGTCTTGACTTCCCGGACGCGAGTTGTCGCGGTAACCGCCGTGTCCAATGTGCTTGGAATTGTGAACCCCGTGCGAGCCATAGCGGACCTCGGTCGAGCGACCGGGGCGCTCGTCGTTGTCGACGCGTGTCAATCCGCCGCGCACGGACGGCTGGATGTCGAAACGTATGGCGCTGATTTCGTCGTGTTTTCTGCGCACAAAATGTATGGCCCGACGGGCATCGGAGCCCTCTGGGGAACGTCTGACGTTCTCGCCGAAATGCCGGTTGTCCTCACCGGTGGTTCGATGATTACGCGCGTCGATTACGACTCGTCCGATTACCTACCCGCACCAGCGAAGTTCGAACCGGGCACGCCGCGACTCACACAGGCGATTGGATGGGCGGAAACACTTCGCTATGTCGACTCGGTCGGTGTCGACGCGATTGCCGAACACGAGGAAGCGCTTGGCAAAGAATTGTTCGCCGGTGTGGCCGCGATTCCGAACGTTCGAATCGTGGGAACCGCAGAGGGTGTTCGCCGCGTCGGGCTCGTGAGTTTCGCTGTGGAGGGAGTGCACCCCCACGATGTCGGTCAGTACCTCGACTCACGCGGAATTGCCGCGCGAGTTGGACACCACTGTGCTCAACCTCTGCACAAGCGGTTGGGAATCGATTCATCGACACGGTTCTCACTCGGAATGTATTCGACCGTGGACGACGTCGCTCTCGCCGTCGCTGCGCTCTCGGATGTTCGGAAATACTTCGGTGAGGACTGATGGAACTCGACGACTTGTATCAACAAATCATTCTTGACCACAACAAAAGGCGCGTGGGCTACGGGCTGCAGCCGGGAGGATTTCCCTCACACCAATACAACCCGACCTGCGGTGACGAATTGACATTGACCGTTCGACTTTCCGAAGACGGGTCCACCATCGCCGCCTTCGAATGGGAGGGCAAGGGTTGTTCGATTTCTCAAGCATCGGCGTCTCTCATGGCATCCGAAGCGACGGGAATGTCGATTATCGAATTCGAGTCGTTCGCGAACGGGTTCCGTGATGCGATGAGATCGCGCGGAACGATTTCGCTGTCGGAAGACGAGTATGGCGATCTTGCGGCTCTCTCCGGCGTCTCAAAGTTTGTTGCCCGCGTCAAATGCGCGATGTTGGCCTGGGTCGCCGCCGAAGACAGCCTGATTCTGACGCGTGAGTCGCTAAACTGACTCAATGCCCGAAGGTCCGCCCGTGTTAAGGAATTCCATTGATTGAGTATCGAAACCTTCGAATCGCGCTTCTCGGCGCTGGAAGTGTTGGCGCGCAGGTGGCGAATCAGATTCTTAATCACGGCGATGAGCTGGCGGCGCGAATCGGCGCTGGTATTGAACTGGTTGGTGTCGCCGTTCGCGACCCGAAATCGAAGCGTTCGGTAAACATCCCCGCACATCTCATCACGACCGACGCGGCGAAGCTCGTTCGTGAAGCCGATATCGTCATCGAACTCATGGGCGGCATCGAGCCGGCGCGCACCCTTATCCTCGATGCAATCAACGCAGGCGCCGATATCGTCACCGCGAATAAAGCGCTACTTGCGCACCACGGCACGGAGATTTTTGAGGCTGCCGCCCAGGTCGGCGCGCAGGTTTACTACGAAGCGGCCGTGGCCGGCGCAATTCCTATTATTCGTCCGCTTCGCGATTCTCTCGCAGGCGACCGAGTGACGCGAATTCTTGGAATCGTCAACGGCACTACCAACTTCATCCTTGATCGAATTGACACCCTAGGCGAATCGATGGAGGACTCGCTTGCGATGGCGAAGAAACTCGGGTATGCCGAGGAAAACAGCAGCGCAGACATCGAGGGATACGACGCCGCACAGAAGGCCTCGATCCTCGCCTCTCTCGCCTTCCACACCCATGTCCCGATAGACCGCGTTTATCGCGAAGGAATCACCGAAATTACGCTCGATCAAGTCCGCGCTGCGAGGCAAGCGGGTTACGTTGTCAAGCTCCTTGCGATGTGCGAGAGGGTCGTCTCCACCGACGGTAGCGAAGGCGTCAGTGCGCGTGTTTACCCCGCAATGGTCCCCGACAGCCACCCGCTCGCTGCCGTACACGGTGCGAACAATGCAGTGTTTGTCGAGGCGGAACTCGCGGGTCCTTTGATGTTCTACGGTGCGGGCGCCGGTGGAGTACAGACATCGTCGGCCGTCCTCGGAGACCTCGTTTCCGCCGCGCGTCGACACGTTATTGGGGGTCCTGGCGTCGCCGAGAGCACGCACGCGACCTTCCCCATCTTGCCAATCTCCGACATCCGCACTCGGTACCACATCTCTCTCGAGATCACCGATGCGCCCGGGGTTCTCGCGGACATTGCCTCGATCTTTGCCGCGCACGGTGTTTCGGTTGAGTCGGTTGAGCAGAAACCCGCGGATTCCGACGGGCAGTCGGCCACCGCTACGCTGGTAATTGGAACTCACGAGGCAATCGAATCCGATCTCGTCGCGACCGTCGGTTCACTCGGGGAGTCGGCGTTTGTCCGACGCGTTGTGGGAGTAATTCGAATGGAAGGTCTGTAATGGCTCATCAGTGGCGGGGCGTCCTTCACGAATATCGGGATCGCCTCGACGTTTCCGACAAAACTCCAATCATTACCCTTGGCGAGGGCGGTACACCTCTTATCCATGCTCCGGCGCTCTCGAATCGCACGGGCGCGAAGGTTTATGTCAAATACGAAGGAATGAATCCGACGGGTTCGTTCAAAGACCGCGGAATGACGATGGCGATTTCGAAAGCGGTGGAGGCCGGCGCTCAAGCGGTCATCTGCGCATCGACGGGAAACACCTCGGCAGCCGCAGCGGCCTATGCCGCGCACGCGGGGATCACGGCAGCAGTGCTCGTTCCTGAGGGCAAGATTTCGATGGGCAAATTGAGCCAGGCCGTGGCGCACAATGCCGAGATTCTTCAGTTGCAGGGGAACTTCGACGATTGCCTCGACATTGCGCGCGACCTTGCAGCGAATTACCCCGTCCACTTGGTCAACTCGGTCAACAATGATCGGATCGAAGGACAAAAAACGGCCGCCTTTGAAGTCGTCGAAGTCCTCGACCGTGCACCCGATTTTCACTTCATCCCGGTTGGAAACGCGGGAAACTACACCGCCTACCATCGGGGCTATCGCGAGGAAATTGCGCGCGGAACGACTGATGTTTTGCCGCGTATGTTTGGTTTCCAGGCGGCAGGTTCGGCGCCGCTCGTGATTGGTGAGCGCGTGATGAGCCCCGAAACCATCGCCACCGCGATTCGTATCGGGAACCCCGCGTCGTGGGATTTGGCAATTTCTGCTCGGGAAGACTCGGACGGATATTTCGGTGCAATCAGTGACGCCGATATCCTCGCAGCACAGCGGATCCTCTCAGCAGAGGTCGGAATTTTTGTCGAGCCGGCATCGGCCGCGTCGGTCGCGGGGCTCCTCGAACGCGCCGAGGCAGGAGTCATCCCGAAGGGTGCAGTGTGCGTGCTGACCGTAACGGGACACGGGTTGAAAGATCCGCAGTGGGCACTCAAGCTTCCGGACGGAGCCGACGCGATGCCGCAGGTCGTCCCGGTGGATGTGGATGAAATAGCCAACGTACTCGGTCTCGTGAAGGGCGCATGATGCCGTCCACCGTTCCCGTCGGGCGTGCCGTCCATGTCAAAGTACCCGCCACCACGGCGAATCTCGGCCCCGGTTTTGACACTCTCGGAATTGCCCTGTCGCTTTACGACGAGTTGACTGCAACTGCGCTCGACACTGGTGTCACTCGGGTCACCGTTCGCGGCGTCGGCGATGGGACGGTGGCGACGGATGAAACTAATCTGGTCGTTCAATCGATGGCAGCAACGTTCGAACATGTCGGAATCCCCGTTCCGATCGTCGACCTCGTGTGCGACAACCGGATTCCGCACGGTCGTGGAATGGGATCGTCTGGGGCGGCGATTGTTGGCGGAATAATGGTGGCGAAGGGCCTTCTCGAAGGAATCGTCGATATCGATGCGCAGGGCTTGCTGGACATCGCAACGAAAATGGAAGGGCACCCTGACAACGTCGCCCCCGCCCTTTTCGGAGGTTTGTCGATTGCGTGGATGACCGAAACCGGACCCCAACACAAAAAGTTGACAGTGCACCGCGGTGTTTCACTGTTGGTTGCTGTTCCCCGCGATATGACAATGAGCACCAAGTTGGCTCGAGACCTTCAGCCGGAAACGGTTCCGCACGAGGACGCGGTTTTCAACGTGTCGCGTTCCGCGCTTCTCATTGCGGCCCTCCTCCAGAGTCCCGAACTTCTGCACGCCGCAACGGAAGACAAACTTCACCAGGAATATCGCGCGGAAGCAATGCCGGAGACGATTGCCCTAATTCGTCGTTTGCGTGACGAGGGATTCGCCGCTGTCGTGTCGGGCGCCGGGCCGTCGGTCCTTGTTCTCACCGACGACCCACTCGAACGTGCGCGCGCAGCGAGCATCGTTGACGCGTCGAAAGAGACGCGGTGGGAATGTCTCATGCTCGCCGTTGACTTTAAGGGTGCTACAGTTGTGGTACTGCCCGATGGAGACGGTCTCTAACCGGATCCCGAGCAGGTTTCGATTCACCTCACTGAATGTCGCGTTGTGCGATTGCTCACAGTGGTGTGACACATCAAGGAGTAACTAATGGATAACGAAGTAACAGACGTACCCGTGGCTGATAGCGGAGAAGCGCCAGTCCGAAAGCGTGCACCGCGACGGGCGACCAAGAAGTCCGCTGACGCGCCGGTTGAGGTCGTCACCCTCGACGCCACGGTCGCACCCGAGTCGGCAACTGAATCGGGTGAGGCGCCGACTGATGGCGAAGCACCCGTTGGCCGACGCACTCGCGGTCGCGGTCGTGGGCGCACCGCGGCCGCAACCACCGACGCCGAGGGCTCGGACAATGTGGAAACGTCCGAGTCCGATGACGCGCAAGCAGACACCGGCCGTGGCCGACAGCGCAACCGCAAGCGCGGTCGCGGACGCGACGATGATTTTGATGGCGTGAGCGACGATGACGTTCTCATCCCCGTGGCCGGAATCCTCGACATTCTCGACAACTATGCGTTCGTTCGCACGGCAGGCTACCTTGCCAGCCCCGCCGACATCTATGTCGCGCTCGGTCAGGTCAAAAAGTACAACCTTCGCAAGGGTGACGCCATTGTGGGAGCAATCCGCCAGCCTCGCGACAACGACTTCCAAAATCGTCAGAAGTACAACGCGCTCGCGACCATAGATTTTGTGAACGGTGCAGCACCAGAAGAAGCCGTCGTCCGCGAAGAATTCAACGACCTCGTTGCTGTTCACGCGAGCGAGGGACTGGGTTTGAGCGGCCGTTTCGGTGCCGTCAAGAAGGGTGATCGCGTTCTCATTGATGCGGCTGCTGGCGCGAGTCGCACCGCCGTGATTCGTGAACTCGCGGCCGAGATTTCGGCGAGCGCAACGGACGCCCACCTCATGGTCGTCGTCTCCGAGGGTTTGCCCGAGGACGTAACAGCACTCAGCCGTGGTGTTCGCGGCGAAGTCAGTGCATCGTCGTACGACCGCCATGCGGACGAACACGTGACCGTCGCCGACCTTGCCATCGCGCGGGCGAAGCGACTTGTCGAAAAGGGACATCACGTTGTCGTCCTCGTCGACTCGATGACCCGTGTTTCGAAGAACCAACTAGCCGTGATTCAGGGATCTCGTCCTCTCGGTGACGGAGCGGTGGATGCCGCCGTGTTCTCGGCGACCAAGCGCTTGTTCGGCGCGGGGCGCGCTCTCGAGACGGGTGGTTCGCTCACGGTCATTGCCACAATCGATAACCAGCCCGACGGATTCAACGGTGCGGTTCGCGACGAACTCCTCGATATCGCCACCGCAGTCGTCACCCTGTAAAGAGTCCCGATGCTCGAATCAATCGACGGACTCGTCGCGGAACACGCCGCGCTGCAGGTTGAACTTGCCGATTCGGCAATTCACGCTAATCCGGCGCGCGCTAAAAAGCTCAACCGCCGTTATTCGGAGTTGAATCAGATTGTCACGACGCACGAAGCGTTGTCCGCTGCTCGTGATGATCTCGCGGCGGCAAAGGAACTCGCCAAGGATGATGAGGTGTTCGCTGCGGAGATTGCGCCGATGGAAGCAAGTGTCACCGAGCTCGAAGAGAAACTTCGTCGGTTGCTCATCCCTCGTGATCCCGACGATGGTCGTGACGTCATCATGGAGATTAAGGGTGGTGAGGGCGGGGCCGAAAGCGCTTTGTTCGCCGCCGATCTGCTTCGCATGTACACCCAATACGCCGACAGCCGCGGGTGGCGGGTCGAGATTCTCGACAGCACCGACAGCGACCTCGGCGGCTTCAAAGATGTTCAGCTCGCGATAAAGAGCAATGCAACGGACCCCGCAAACGGCGCGTGGGCGAAACTCAAATATGAGGGCGGGGTTCATCGCGTGCAACGCGTTCCCGCAACGGAAGCCCAGGGACGAATTCACACCTCGACGACGGGCGTGCTGGTGTTTCCCGAGGTCGACGAACCCGAAGAAGTCGCAATCAGTCCGAATGACATCCGTATCGATGTATTCCGGTCGGGCGGGCCGGGCGGTCAGTCTGTCAACACGACCGATTCGGCGGTTCGAATAACTCACCTTGCGACGGGAATCGTTGTGTCGTGTCAGAACGAAAAGAGCCAGATCCAAAACAAGGAATCGGCGATGCGTGTTCTGCGCGCGCGCTTGCTGGCACGTCAGCAAGAAGAACGCGATGCCGTCGCGAGTGACGCCCGCAAGAGTCAGATTCGAGGGATGGACCGGTCAGAGCGAATCCGCACCTATAACTTCCCCGAGAACCGTATTGCGGATCACCGAACGGGATACAAGTCCTACAACCTCGATCAAGTGATGAACGGCGCGCTGGAACCGATTATTGACTCGTGTATCGCTGTCGACGAAGAGGCGCAACTCAAAGCGCTCTCGGAGTCCTCCGGCTCGTGACCTCGGTCGGCGAGATCGTTTCGGCTCTCGCCGAGCGTTTCGATCGAGCAGGCATCGTCTCGGCTCTCGCCGACGCTGAACTTATTGTTGGACATGTCGCAGGCTGGACTCGCGGCGAGGTGGCTGCCAAGGCGTTCATGGGGGTCGAGCTGGACCAGGCGTTGGTTGCGGAAATTGTGATCATCGCAACCCGTCGTGAGTCCCGTGAACCACTCCAACACATCACGGGTGAGTCACCGTTTCGCCACCTCGTTCTTGCCGTTGGCCCGGGAGTCCTCATCCCGCGGCCCGAAACCGAGATGGTGGCCGAATGGGCGATCGACGCACTCCGGCAAGTTCCGTCACCGCGGCCTCGTGCCGTCGATTTGGGAACGGGAACCGGGGCACTTGCCCTTGCGCTAGCAACCGAAGTCCCCAACTCCGAAGTTTTTGCCATCGAACTGTCGACCGCGGCCGCAGGATGGGCAGAGCGCAACATCGCACGATTTGGAGACGGGCGAGTGACACTTGTGGTTGGTGATGTAACGAGCGCGATGCCGGAACTCGATGGGACAATCGATGTCGTTGTGGCAAACCCGCCGTACATCCCGGATTCGGAAAAGCCAGCAGACCTTGAGGTGCTGGGCCACGACCCCGAGATCGCACTGTTTGGCGGAGAGGACGGGTTACGGGATATTCGTATATTCATTGCCCGTGCCGCATGTCTCTTGCGTCACGGCGGAACGCTCGTTGTCGAGCACGGCGACGGGCAGGGGGCCGCCGTTCGAAACATTGCGCGGGATGCGGGGCTCTCGATGGCTACGACACACGCGGACCTTCTCCAACGCGAACGAGCCCTCACCGCGGTCCGTTAGGTGCCCATGGCTAAACTGTCAGGGATGTCCACAATCTATAACTGCCTCGATATGAACGAGGCCTTGACGGGACTGCGACTGGCACGACGGGCGATCGGTCGCGGCGACCTGGTCGTGCTTCCCACCGACACGGTGTACGGGCTTGCTGCCGATGCGTTTAGCCCAGCCGCGGTCCAGAAGTTGCTCGACGCGAAGGGACGAGGGCGTCAGTCGCCGCCTCCCGTTCTCGTCACGGGGTTCGACACTGTGTCCGCACTGGCAGAGAGCGTGACTCCCGAAGTGGAAAAACTTGCCAACGCATTCTGGCCAGGCGGGTTGACCATCATTGTGGCGGCCCGGCAAACCCTCGCGTGGGATCTCGGTGAGACCAATGGCACCGTGGCGCTTCGCGTTCCCGATCACGACCTCGTTCGCGAATTCTTGAGCGAGACGGGACCATTGGCCGTGTCCAGCGCAAACGTGACGGGGAAACCGGCGGCACTCACCGCCGTCGAAGCGATGGCCCAATTGGGAGATCGCGTCTCGGTTTATCTCGATGCCGGAGAGTCTTCGGGATCCCGGGTTGGGTCAACAATCGTGGACACCACACCGACGCGTGACGGCCTGCCTGCTCGGATCGTGCGTGAAGGGTCGGTCTCGCGAGACTCAATTCGCGACGTGCTGGGCGTTATTGCCGAGGTCGACGAATGAATTATCTGATCATCGGATTCGTGGCAGCGCTGATTTCGTTTTCTGGTTCCCACGCGTTACTTCGTTTGAGTCATCGTTTCGCACTATATTCCGTGATCCGTGACCGTGACGTCCATTCGACGCCAACGCCGCGACTCGGTGGTGTTGCGATCATCCTCGGTCTCGGTTCTGCCCTCATCGCCGCGACGTTCCTTCCTGTATTCGCGCCAGTTTTTGTCAACATCAGCCCAATAATCGGGATCGGATTTGGAATTTTGCTCATGGCAGTGGTCGGCGTGATAGATGACCTCATCGACCTAAATTGGCTGGTGAAACTTGGCGCACAACTGATCGCTGCGGGCGTGCTCGCCTGGAGTGGTGTGCAAATCGTCAGTCTGCCGTTTGGTTTCGTCGCACTTCTTTCGCCAACGATGTCACTCGTGCTTACTGTTTTCGCGGTCGTGCTTGTCATGAACGCAATCAACTTCATTGACGGTCTCGATGGATTGGTTGCCGGAGTGACACTGATCGCCGGAACGGTTTTCTTTATCTACTCGTACATCCTCTCGACCGGCCCAGGTCAAACAAGTTACTTTAATCTCTCGACGCTTCTCACTGCAGCATTGTGTGGTGCACTCATCGGATTTCTGCCCGTAAATTGGCATCCCGCCAAGATGTTCATGGGAGATTCAGGCGCTCTGGTGATCGGCCTGGTCCTTGCGACATCCACCATTTTGGTGACGGGGCAGGTCGACCCCACGCGCATCGACCCTGGGCAATTTCTGCCTGCGTTCATTCCGCTCGCGCTTCCGCTCGCTGTTCTCGTTGTCCCACTCGTCGACTTCATCCTCGCGGTAACCCGCCGCATTCTGAACGGTCAATCTCCGTTCGCTGCCGACCGTAAGCATCTTCATCATCGACTTCTCGATATGGGGCATACACACTTTCAAGCAGTTCTGATTTTGTATGCGTGGACCATCGTGGTCGCGGTCGGGGCTCTGCTTTTCATGTTTGTCGATGCGCCTGTGGCAACGGGAATTGTGGGTGCCGGGCTCGTCGTGACGACGATTCTGACGATCGCGCCACTCGGCCGTGACAAACCCATCAATTTGTTCGGCGACATTCCGGAGGACACCCATGACTAGTGCAGTTCAGCTCGCGGCGAAAGCATTACGCACGGCACTCTGGATAGGAGCAATCGTTACCCTCGCAATCGCGCTCGTCGGCGGTGCGATCGGCTACTCACTGGTCGGTGAAATGGGAATCTGGAGTGCACTTGTCGGGAGCGCCGTGGCCTTCGCATTCATGGGAATTACCGCGGGAAGTATTCTTATTGGCCAAAACGCGAGTGGCGGAACCATCGCGTCGGGACTTTTTTTCGGAATAGTCCTTGGGTCGTGGCTCCTCAAATTTGTGTTCTTTCTCGTTGTCGCGTTTGCCATCCGAAATTCCGATTCACTTGACACCGAAATCGCCTTCAGTTGCGTCATCGCGGCCGTGATCGGAGCTCTCGCCAGTGACGTCATCGCAGTCTCCAAGGCTCGTGTTCCCATTGTCGACATGGTGTAGGCTCGGGACTAAATGAGCCCATGTAGCGCAGGGTAGCGCTCGACTCAAGGAGACAACGTGAACGGACTGAACAGCCTCGTTCTGTCTGAAGGCATTACCTTTCATGCCCCGTCCATTTCCGAATTCTTCCCCGCAGCGATTCTCTTCGCGGGAACTCCCTTCGAAATGAATCGCATCATGATCATTCGCATGGTCATGGTCATCCTGCTCGTTGTCCTCTTCTGGCTGGGCACACGCAAAATGTCCCTCGTCCCCGGTCGTTTCCAAGGAGTCATCGAGATGGGTCTCGACCTGGTTCGGGTCAACATCGCCGAGGACCTCTTGGGTACAAAGGACGGCCGGCGTTTCCTGCCCATCCTCACAACAATCTTCTTCCTCGTCCTGTTCCTTAACATCACGGGGATTGTTCCCGGCTTCAACATTGCCGGTTCGTCGGTTATCGGGATTCCCCTCGTCTTGGCCGTAGTGTCCTACATCACGTTTATTTATGCTGGACTGAAAAAGCACCCCGGCGCGTTCCTCAAGAATTCTCTCTTCCCGTCCGGTGTGCCGAAGGCGTTCTACCTGGTCGTCACGCCGATTGAATTGCTCTCGACATTCGTGCTTCGACCCGTCACGCTGACTCTTCGACTCCTCATGAACATGATCGTCGGGCACCTTCTCCTCGTTTTGCTCTTTTCGGCAACCCACTTTTTCGTGCTCGGCGTCGGCCAATGGTACGGATACGTCGGGGGCGCTGGCACTCTCGCGTTCGGAATCGCCTTCTCACTTTTTGAAATCTTGGTCGCTGTACTTCAGGCCTACGTTTTCACACTCTTGACCGCTGTCTACCTCCAGCTCGCGCTGGCGGAAGAACACTAACCACAACGACCCGCACGGGTCACAACGGAAGGAAACACCATGGTTCTCGCAGAGATCACGGGAAACATCGCAACCGTCGGCTACGGTCTTGCGGCCATCGGGCCCGCCATTGGCGTGGGCATCGTCGTGGGAAAGACGATTGAGTCGGTCGCTCGCCAGCCCGAATTGCAGGGGCGCCTTACGGTCCTCATGTACATCGGTATCGCGTTCACCGAGGCACTTGCCTTCGTCGGTATCGCAACCGGCTTTATCTTCGTCTAGATACGATAAGGAATCGACATGCTGCACGCATTCGTGTGGGCGTCGGAATCGGCTGAATCGGTCCCGAACCCGCTCATCCCGGCGATTTATGACATCGTCTGGTCGATCATTCCTTTCGCGATCGTCCTCGTCATGTTCTGGAAGGTCATCCTTCCGAACATGAACAAAACGCTCGACGCGCGCGCGGAAAAAATCGAAGGCGGCATCGCCCTCGCTGAATCGGCTCAGAAAGAAGCGGCAATTGCCCTCGAGAAGTACAACGCCCTTCTACAGGAGGCGCGCGCCGAGGCTTCGGATATCAAGGACAAGGCTCGCGCAGAGGGTGCGCTCATTCTCGCCGAGTTGAAGGACCAAGCGTCGGATGCTGCCGAGGCGATCACGGCCAAAGCACACCAGCAGATTGAGGCCGAACGCCTCGCTGCGATACAGTCGCTGCGCTCGGAAGTCGGCCAACTTGCTCTCGAACTCGCTGGTCGGGTTATTGGTGAACAGGTGAAGGACGCCACGGCATCATCTGCTGTTATCGACCGGTATCTCGCAGACGTCGAAAAAAACGAGAAGAGTAAGTAATGGGCAGTGCATCGCGCGTTGCGTTGACCTCGGCGAAGGCTGAGGTTGCGAAGGCGAAGGGATTGAGTGTTGCGGCAGGAGCCGCAATCCTGTCCGTTGGTCGCGCCATCGGGGAAACCCCGGCGTTGCGTGCTGCACTCGCAAATCCCGTTGCGACCGCCTCGGCAAAAGCCGCGCTCGTAGATGGCGTCGTTGGCAAACTCGACTCAACCGCGACGACCGTCCTCCGCACGATTGTTGGCGAGAGGTGGTCTTCCGCGGACGAGATGCTCGCTGGAATCGAAGAAATTGGAATTCGCGTCATCGCCGCGGGTTCCGCTGACCCGATCGAATCGGAACTCTTCTCGATCGCTCAGGCAGTGGCGGCAAACCCGGAACTCGAATTGGCACTCAGCGCCAAACGCGGTGGGGCTGACGCAAAGCGATCGCTTGCCGGAGCCGTGCTTCGGGGCGCGAGCGGCGCGACGACGGAAATCGTGCGTCACCTCGTGAGCCAACCGCGAGGTCGGCGCATTCGCGCGCTCCTCACCGAAGCTCAAAACATCGTCGCGGACCAACAAGGCCGCGGGGTTGCAATCGTGACGGTCGCTCACCCGCTAGACGCGGCGCAACGTGAACGCATTTCGACGGTGCTCCGTGCCCGTTTTGGGCGCGACCACCACATCGATGAAGTAATTGACGATTCGATCGTCGGTGGCTTCACCGTTCAGGTCGGAAACGACACAATTGACGCGAGCATCCGTTCGCGCCTCACAGAACTCTCCTCGAAACTCGCGGGCTAACCGCCACACAAAGGGAAACAACAATGGCTGAACTGACAATCAACGCGGATGACATCCGCAAGGCGCTGGGCGATTTCGCGAAGTCGTACGAGCCCTCGAAATCGAGCGCGAAAGAGGTCGGACACGTCATCGACGCGGGTGACGGAATCGCGCACGTCGATGGACTTCCCGGGGTGATGGCGAACGAGTTGATCAAGTTCGCTGACGGGACGCTCGGTCTCGCGTTGAACCTTGACGAGGACTCCGTCGGTGTCGTCGTGCTCGGTGAATTCTCGGGAGTTCAAGCCGGTCAAGAGGTCACCCGAACCGGAGAGGTCCTCTCGGTCCCGGTTGGCGAGGGTTACCTCGGTCGCGTGATTGATCCGCTGGGTAACCCCATTGACGGTCTGGGAACGATCAAGACGGAAGGGCGCCGTGCTCTAGAGCTTCAGGCTCCCGGAGTCATGGCGCGAAAGTCGGTACACGAACCACTGCAGACCGGAATCAAAGCAATCGACGCCATGATTCCCGTTGGTCGCGGACAGCGCCAGCTCATCATTGGTGACCGCCAGACTGGTAAGACCGCAATTGCCGTGGACACGATTATCAATCAAAAAGCGAACTGGGAATCGGGTGACACGAACAAGCAGGTTCGCTGTATCTATGTCGCCATCGGTCAGAAGGGTTCAACAATCGCGGCCGTCAAGGGCGCACTCGAAGAAGCCGGAGCAATGGCGTACACGACCATCGTCGCTGCACCTGCCTCGGACCCTGCCGGATTCAAGTACCTCGCACCGTACACCGGTTCCGCCATTGGCCAGCATTGGATGTACGCGGGCAAACACGTCCTCATTATTTTCGATGACCTCTCCAAGCAGGCGGAGGCATATCGTGCCGTGTCGCTGTTGCTTCGCCGACCGCCGGGACGTGAGGCCTACCCGGGCGACGTTTTCTATTTGCATTCGCGTTTGCTCGAGCGTTGCGCCAAATTGTCGGACGCACTCGGCGCCGGTTCGATGACGGGTCTTCCCATCATCGAAACCAAGGCGAACGATGTCTCGGCATACATCCCCACCAACGTCATCTCGATCACGGACGGACAAATTTTCCTTCAGTCCGACCTGTTCAACGCGAACCAGCGACCTGCCGTCGACGTAGGAATTTCGGTCTCGCGAGTTGGTGGAGACGCCCAGGTCAAGTCGATCAAGAAGGTATCCGGGACACTGAAACTCGAGCTAGCGCAGTATCGCTCACTTGAAGCCTTTGCGATGTTCGCATCGGATCTTGATGCGACGAGTCGCCGCCAGCTCGCGCGAGGTGCGCGTTTGACCGAGCTTTTGCGTCAGCCTCAGTACTCGCCGTACCCGGTTGAAGAGCAGGTCGTCTCGATTTGGGCGGGTACTAAGGGCAAACTCGACACGCTCGAGATTACCGACGTCCTTCGTTTCGAAAGAGAATTGATCGAACACCTTCGCCGCAACACGAAGATTCTCGACACACTCCGTTCGACCAATGTTCTTGATGACGCCACGGAAGCCGACCTCGAAAAGGAAATAGACAAGTTCATCACGTCATTCCAGGGTGGCAAGGGTGGAACCATCGCAGGGTCGGAACAATTCGACGCACTGCCCGCCGATGAGGTCGAACAAGCCAAAATCGTCAAGCCGCGCAAGCGTAAATAATTCCGACATAGGCCGAGAGGAGGAACACCATGGGAGCGCAACTTCGCATCTACCGACAGAAAATCAAGTCGGCTCAGACCACGAAAAAGATCACTCGCGCTATGGAGCTCATCTCGGCGTCGCGAATTCAGAAAGCACAAGCGCGAATGGCGGCCGCTGCTCCGTACACAAAGGCGCTGACTCGAGCGGTGACGGCGGTGGCGGTCGGCTCGAACGTCGCCCACCCCCTGACAACGCAACCCGATGTGCTTCGGCGTTCGGCTGTCGTGATCTTCACGTCTGACCGCGGGCTCGCCGGGGCTTTCTCCTCTCAGGTTCTTCGCGAGGCGGGCGAACTGGCCGAGAAACTCGACTCCGAGGGCAAGGAAGTCGTGTATTACCTGATTGGCCGCAAGGCACTTCAGTACTTTGGGTTTCGACAGCGCGAATGGGTGCGCGATTGGATTGGGAATACTGATCGTCCCGTCGTCGAAACAGCGGAAGAGGTCGCCCAGGCGTTGATTGAGCATTTTCTCGCAAGCCACGAGGATTCGGGTGTCGATGAGATTCACCTCGTGTACAACCGTTTTGTCAATCTGGTGTCACAGGTGCCAACAGTCCTTCGCCTTCTCCCCCTCGAAGTAGTAGAAGCGGACGACGATTCTCCGATTCCGACGGGCGCCGACATTTTGCCCCTCTACGAGTTTGAACCAGATGGGCTGCAGGTTCTCGATGCGCTATTGCCTGTGTATGTCGAAAACCGCGTGTTCGCGGCGATGCTCTCCTCAGCGTCGGCAGAACACGCCGCACGCCAAAAAGCGATGAAGAGCGCGACAGATAACGCCGACAAACTCATTCAGAACTACACCCGACTTGCGAACAACGCGCGTCAATCCGAAATCACCCAACAAATTTCCGAAATCGTGGGCGGCGCAGACGCCCTCGTTTCGAAAAAGTAACCACAAAACAGAAGGACGAGAAAATGGTAGCCAAGACTCAAGCCGCGGTCGGACGTATCGCGCGAGTGACCGGACCCGTTGTTGACATCGAGTTCCCCCACGACTCCATTCCCCAGATCTACAACGCCCTCCAGACGACGTATGAATTGGACGGTGTCGAGATTGTGTTGACCCTCGAGGTCGCGCAACACCTCGGAGACGACCTTGTCCGCGCAATCGCACTCAAGCCAACCGACGGACTCGTCCGCGGTCAGGAAGTGCGAGACACCGGCGAGGCGATTTCGGTGCCCGTCGGAGACGTGACCAAGGGCAAGGTCTTCAACGTCCTCGGTGAGGTTCTCAATGGCGACGGAAAGAAAATTGACATCAAGGAGCGCTGGCCGATTCACCGCAAGCCCCCGGCTTTCGACCAACTCGAGTCAAAAACGCAACTCTTCGAAACTGGAATCAAGGTCATCGACCTGCTGACCCCCTACGTCCAGGGTGGAAAAATTGGACTGTTCGGTGGTGCAGGTGTCGGAAAGACCGTTCTGATCCAGGAAATGATTCAGCGCGTTGCGCAAGATCATGGTGGTGTGTCGGTGTTCGCCGGTGTCGGTGAGCGCACCCGCGAAGGAAACGACCTTATCCACGAAATGGAAGAGGCGGGCGTCTTCGACAAGACCGCTCTCGTCTTCGGCCAGATGGACGAACCGCCGGGAACGCGTCTTCGTGTCGCCCTGTCGGCCTTGACCATGGCGGAATACTTCCGTGACGTTCAGAAGCAGGATGTTCTGCTCTTCATCGACAACATTTTCCGTTTCACCCAGGCCGGCTCCGAGGTCTCGACGCTTCTTGGTCGCATGCCCTCGGCAGTGGGTTACCAGCCCAACCTCGCGGACGAGATGGGTATCCTTCAAGAACGCATCACCTCGACGCGCGGTCACTCGATCACGTCTCTGCAGGCAATTTATGTTCCGGCGGATGACTACACCGACCCGGCTCCCGCGACGACCTTCGCGCACTTGGATGCGACGACGGAACTCTCTCGCGAAATCGCGTCCAAGGGTCTGTATCCCGCCGTTGACCCGCTCACCTCGACGAGTCGCATTCTTGACCCGCGCTATATTGGGGCTGACCACTACCGCGTCGCCACGACGGTGAAACAGATCCTTCAGAAGAACAAGGAACTCCAAGAAATCATTGCGATTCTCGGTGTTGATGAGCTCTCGGAAGAAGACAAGATCACCGTATCGCGCGCCCGTCGTATTCAGCAGTTCCTGTCGCAGAACACCTACATGGCGAAGAAGTTTACGGGTGTTGAGGGCTCGACCGTTCCGCTCAAGGACACTATCGAGTCGTTCGATTCAATTGCGAAGGGTGAGTTCGACCACGTCGCCGAACAGGCGTTCTTCAACGTCGGTTCCATTTCGGATGTCGAAGAGAAGTGGGCCCAGATTCAGAAGGATAACGGCTAATCATGGCCGCTCTTACGGTTCGTGTTGTCGCCGCAGACCGAAAGGTCTGGGCGGGTGAGGCGACGATGCTCGTTGCTCGCACCGTCGAAGGCGAACTGGGTGTGCTGCCCGGCCACGAGCCGTTCCTCGGCGTTTTGGCCGACGGCGATGTCCGGATCCACACTGCCAACGGAATCATCCTCGCGAAAGCCGACCGAGGTTTCCTTTCGGTCGAAAACAACACGGTGATGGTTGTCGCCAGCCAGGCGGAATTGGTCGCCTGAGTGCGAATCCTGCTTCCCCCGTCGGAAACCAAAAAGAAGGGTGGGGAGCCTCATCTCGGGCCCTTCACCCTGTCCTTTCCCGTGCAGGATCTCGCGCGGCGCGAACTCATGATCCCGCTTGAAAAGCTTTGTCGTGACAACCAGGACGAAGCGGCTCGCGTTCTCAAACTTGGGCCGAAGTCGGTCGGTGAACTCGCCAACAACGTCTTCACCAGCGCGCCGGTGATGCCCGCCATCGACCGATACAGAGGCGTTTTGTTTTCCGCGACGAATGCCAGTAACTGGACCCTCGATCAGCGGCGGTGGGCGGGCAACCACGTCTTCATCCACTCGGCGCTGTGGGGAATCGTCTCGTCAATGGACCAGATTCCAAACTATCGACTCTCCCACGACACACGTCTCGACGGTCACCCACTCGCCTCGTTCTGGGGCAACCAGCTCTCGATGGCCGTGACGGACATGGCGGCAGACGATTGGGTGCTCGACGCGCGGTCGTCCGGTTACCGCGAACTCGCGCCCATTCCCGACAACATTCCGTCCTACTATCTCGAGGTGGTGTCGAAGAATGGCGGCAAGGCGCTCAATCACTTCAACAAGATTCACAAGGGCGAACTCGTTGCGGCGCTCGTCGCTGACTCGCCGGCTCTCGATATCGCCCATGATTTCGTTGACTGGGCTGGCCAACACGGATTGTCCGTCACGCTTGTTGGCAACCAGGCACGACTCGCGGTGTAGTCGAATTCGCCGACAATCTCGAACATCATCGCGATCCCCCGTCGCTTCACGCAAAACGGCTGAATGCGGTTCAGGTAAGATTTGAGCGTTGGGAGTGAAGGGACGTGTAATGGTCGTCACCCGTTGGTGGTCGCGTCAACGAATCGTGGTGGCCGGTCGGCATTCCCTCGTGATGGCGATCATTGGGGCGACAATCGGACTAGCCATTGAACCAATTTCCACCCTCACGGCCGAGGCGGCGACGGCGTGTTCTGCCGGAACCGTGTCCACGGACAATTCAGCGTCACCAATCATCGTGGTGACATTCACCGCGCCCGCCTCGGGAGATGCGAACTGCACGTGGACTGTTCCCGAGAACGTTTATTCGGTGGACTACCTCGTGTTAGCGGGAGGAGGCGGGGGTGCGTCCGGAGGTGGCGGTGCGGGAGGAGTGGCAACATCGTGGACGACGCGCATTTCTGGAACAACGACGAACCGGAGCACTCCGCTTTCCGTTACTCCCGGGGACGATATCGCCGTGACAGTCGGCGCAGGCGGATCGGGAGGCGCGGGCGGATCGGACCGATATTCCGGCACGTGGACGACAACCCACCAAACGATTCCGTCCAACGGTCACGACTCAATTTTCGGCAGCATTACCGCCACGGGAGGAGGAGCGGGTGGCCATCGCCGCTCGCCGTTCACCGGCGTCATCAACGGTGACGGTCAATCGGGTGGGTCATCAGGAGGTGCGTCGTATGATCGAAACCTCAGTTCGGTCACCTCCGCGAGCACCTCCACAGCCGTGGGTGCTCGGTCGTATGGGAATGCGGGTGGTGCATCACTCGCAGGCTCATACTCCGCCGGTGGCGGTGGCGGCGGTGCAGGCGCGAATGGCGGAAATTCGCGCACTCTTTCGGCAGGTTGTCTTGCAGAATCGTGCACTAGTTTTTACCACGGCGGCGGCAACGGAGGCGCCGGGATCGAATCAGACATCACGGGACCATGGGTAACCTACGCTTGTGGCGGAGGGGGTGGAGTTAACTCGAACGCCGCAAAAGTTATCACCGGTGGTGGTGGCACTGCGGGATGTTCTAGCGCGGGACGGGGTTCTGCTTATGCCCCGTTGTACACCGACTACAACACCAACGCATTACCGAACTCCGTGAGCCTGGCACAATGGCAAGCCGCAATCGGGACCGACGGTACTGACGGTTTCGGTGGAGGCGGGGGTGGTACCGATCCGGAGGACATCCGTGGTCGTGCAGGCGGAAGTGGACGCGTCGTCCTGCGTTACACGATTGTCGACCCGAGTTGCCCCAATTCGTCGAATACGACGAGATCAACACCATTAGCATGCCCAACCGAGGTGACGGTTCAAGCCGACGGCACTTCAACCGATGTGACAGCGTTGACGGGTCCGGTGTCCTTCTCTGCGGCGGGCGCAACTCTGTCCGTGGTCACACTACCTACCGCTAACCCATCCTCGGGCAATCTCTCAGCTACGGTGGTCAACACCTCCCAACTTCGAATCAGCGTTCCTTCTGGAAGTTCACTGATCGGGGGAACGTATCCGGTAATCTATCGAATCACCTCCTCGACTGGTGTGACGTCGGAAAGTTATGTTCTTGTTACTGTTGAGGACCCGAATCAAGTAACGCCCATTCGCTTACTCGCCGACCCACGCGTATCAACTGTTCGTTTGCCGAATTTTCCTCTCGGTGACGCGACGAACGTGTTGCTTTGCATAACCGAGAACTCTGGTGACGGTCATGCGACTGCGGCGACCGTGTCGGTGCCGAGTGCCGTGGGAGTGACTGCAGAATCGAGAACTCGCGGTGTCTCGCTAAGAGGGACACGCGTAAACGTTCAAGCCGTGATTGACGACATCGATTTAGTTGCACCGTCCGGGGCTAATCTCGTGCCCGAACCTAATTCGCCACGTGTGTTCACTGTCAATGTCTCCAATACCTCTAACGGCGGAAACAATTCTTGTTCCGGTGGCACTCGAAGCACCATGACCCTCGACGCTGTGTCGATTAGTGCGACCCAGAATCTTTTCGTGTTGTTTCTCCGTAACTGAGGCCGTGAGCTTGCCTGCCATCTCAATAATGACGTGGTGCACCTCCCGCGAAACATTGAGACCGGGCCATCGGGCCTATTCACGGTGACAGCCCTGCACGTGATCGGTCACGACGCCGACCGCCTGCATGTGCGCGTAGGCGGTGGTAGGCCCGACGAATGTGAAGCCTCGCTTCTTGAGCGCCTTTGCCAGGGCAAAGGACTCGGGGGTGACGGCCGGAATATCAGTTCGGGTCTTACGAACGGGTTGGCGACCCTTGGGGGAATGTGACCAGATCAGGTCATCGAGCGCACCCGGCTCGGTGTCCATCATGTTGGCGACAATTGCCGCGTTGTGAATCGTCGCGTCGATTTTGGCGTTGTTCCTGATGATCCCTGCGTCGGACATAAGTCGCGCGCGATCGGCCGACCCGAACCCCGCGATGGCGTGCGGGTCGAAGTTACGGAACGCGGCGCGGAAGCCTTCGCGCCGACGCAGTATTGTGATCCACGACAGCCCCGACTGGAAGGATTCGAGAACGAGCCTTTCGAACATCTCGCGGTCGCCGTGAACCGGGACGCCCCATTCCGTGTCGTGATATTCCACGTAGAGCGGGTCTTCGCCGCACCACCAACATCGCGAGACGCCGTCGATGCCGACCTGCAGGGAACTCATCGGTGGGGGATGCCCTCGTGGTCTAATAGCCACACTTTCGTGGGAATACCGTTTCCGCCTGAGTACCCGGTGATTCGACTGTCGCTCGCGAGCACGCGGTGGCAGGGGATGATGATGGGAACGGGGTTCGCGCCGACCGCACCACCGACGGCGCGACCTGCGGAGGCTCGTCCCGTAGTTCTACCCACTTCTCCATACGATCGAACCGCACCGTACGGGATTGCTGCCAATGAATCCCACACCGACCGTTGAAATGGCGTTCCGGATAGGGACACGGGGATGCTGAATTCGCGACGCTTCCCCGCGAAATATTCGCCAAGTTGTCGCATTGCCGAGACGAGTACAGCATTCTTCTTCTCGGGTTGCGAATCGTGAGGTAAGTCTCCGTCGCGCGCGATGGCCAGCCCCACAATCGAGTCACCTCGCGACACAATCTCGAGACGGCCAATCGGGCTGTCCATGCGGCTGATGCCATCAAAATGGTGCATTGTCATATGGTAGCTGAGGGACTTTACACTGACAAAAACGATTGTAATGTGTTAGTAATGTGGCGTTATTCAAACTTGGGGAATGATGTTCTTATGGACATCCCCATCCGTTACCTCGGGAACTCGGGACTGCTTGTTTCGGCGGTCGGCTTGGGTTGCAACAATTTTGGTCGTGTTGACACACCGACGTTTACGGCCGAGGGAACGGCCGATGTGATGGTGGCCGCAATCGAAGCGGGCATTAACTTCTTTGACACCGCCGATATTTACGGCGCCGAATTTGGGATGTCGGAACGCCTCATGGGGCCGGTTGTGGCGAAAGCCCGCGAACAAATGGTCCTCACTACAAAGTTCGGACACACGGAATACGAAAGTCCGCTCGCTCGCTTAGGTCCAGGTGGCTCACGCGCCTACATCCGAGCATCAATCGACGAGTCTCTGGAACGGCTTCAAACGGATTACGTCGATCTTTATCAACATCACACTCCCGACCCACGAGTGCCCATTGAAGAAACACTGGAGGCGCTCAATGAATTGATCGACGAGGGCAAGGTTCGGCACATTGGTCACAGCAATTACTCGGGCGAGCAAGCTCGCCGAGCACAATCCGTCGCAAAGCGCCTCGGGTTGAGGACGTTTGTGTCAGCACAAAACGAATACAACCTTCTGGCGCGTGAGGCAGAACACGACATTCTGCCTACTGTTCAGGATTTAGGTTTGGGCTTTTTGCCGTGGTTTCCTCTCCACAACGGGCTGCTCACGGGAAAATTTACCAAGGATGGCGGCCCCGAAAACTCACGAATAATGCAGTCGCGTCACCATGTACACGCGGAAGCTCCCTGGGACGCGATGGAAAGGTTTGCCGCGTTCTGCGAGTCACGGCGGATCACCATGCTCGAGGCGACGATTGGTTGGCTTTTGGCGGTTCCTGGAATGTCAAGCGTTATTGCAGGCGCGACAACGGTCGTTCAAGTTCGTGAGAACGCCGACGCCGCCGTCTCGTGGAGCCCAACGACCCGCGAGTTCACTCAGATAGCGAATTTCTTCCCCGTCAAGCCCTAGGGTTCGGCTGGCACCGGAAGCATCGCACTCGCATCAATGCCCAAAGCCGTGTTGAGCCTCGTAGCTCGAGCGTTGAGTAGAGACATTTTTTCGACGAGCGAGTTGTATCGTGCAATGAGTTCATTCAGTGCAATTCGCGTGTTTTCCAATTTTGTTTGCCGAAGTTCAAGCGAGTTTCGTTCACGAGTGAAATCTGACGACGAGGGGAAGTAGCCAGGAACTTTTGCATGAGCGTTGAATGAATCGATGTCGGCTAGCAGAGTGCGCTTCTCCGATGCGTACGTTGCAAGACCGTCCTTGACCCTCGTTTCGACCGCAAGGATTTGACCGCCAACTGATTGGATTGAATTTGAAATCTCGGAAATTGTGTTGGCGGACGACACGGCGAGTTCGACACAGGATTGCCGATTGTCAAAATAGCGTGCGTAAACCTCTTCGAGGGCAGGCGTCACGGTGGCAGATTCAGTGCCGAGAATCGCGAAGAGCTCTGCAACACGTTGATCTGACGTCAAGTTTTCGTATGGTGCAAGGCGCCCCAGAATTGCGGGGTCACTGATGCTGGTGAACGATTTTTCGATCTCCGCGGAAATCGTTGCTCGTTCAACCGGGTCAAGCCGCGCCCAGATTGCATGCAATGCTTCGTGGGCGGCGACGACGGGCGCTAACGTCGTCAGGACATCATCCGTGATGTCGAGAAGATGGATCGTGTCGTTCGAGACGGAATAGCATCCGAGCACCGCAATCCCCGCTTCAGGATGCGGGCATGATTCGTCGAACGTATCCGGGCTGTGAAGAGTCGGACGCGCCGCCAACAAATAAAATCGACCGGCTGACGAAAGACCTGCGCGAGCGACATATTCTTCGATTCGGGCGTTTTCAACGGCTTTCCCTACCGTGAGCCAATCCCGCACGCTTGACACGTTGAGAAATCCCCAGCCAAGCATGGAAAGTGCGCCGACTTGCGCAACAAGCGAAATCACGGCGATGGCAATTCCAACGCGCCGTCCTAAGCCGGGTGCGAGGTACCGTTTCACACTTTCAGGCTATTGGCTAGTGCCCGGTGAGTGGCGCAAGGAGACGAGCGACAAGCGACGGTCGCCCCGTGATTTTCTCTTCCTCGTCTGCTACGGTCATCCCGACGAGGCCAGCGTTGGCGCCGAGGAATCGCAGCGGCTCTGGCTCCCACGACGGCGACGTGTGGTTCACCCAGGGCAATTCGGTCAAGGGCGTAATTCTCCCGGTGATGAGGTCGGCGAGTGTTCGACCGGCAAGGTTTGTTGTCGACAAACCGTCACCCACATATCCACCCGCACCACCGAGTCCGGTTTTGGGATCGTACGTCACGTTCGCGTGCCAGTCGCGAGGGACCCCCAAAGGTCCGCCCCAACGGTGTGTCACCACGAGGCGGTCTGCTATCTGCGGGAACATTTCTCGCAAGGTTCGAGTGAGGTGGAGGAAGACACTTTCAACGCGATCGTATTCTGGTTTGATTGCGGAATCCCAGTGGTAACGCGCGCCACGACCCCCGAAGGCGAACCGGTTATCAGCCGTGCGTTGACCGTAGATGACGAGGTGACGGCCGTCCGAGAAGGTGTGGCCATGTTCGATTCCCAATTCATCCCAAACGGAATCGGGAAGAGGCTCCGTCGCAATCATGAGCGAATACAACGGAAGAATTTGGCGCTTCGTCTGAGCGATGGACGCGCCGTAGCCTTCGGTCGCATTGATGATGTGCGTCGCACGAACGTCGCCGCGATCGGTGTGGACGACACCGCTCTTCCATGACGTGACTGTAGTGCCTTCGACGATTCGGGCTCCTCGCGATTCGACAATCTCGGCGATCCGACGAACGAGTTTGGCGGGATGCACTCGCGCGCAGTCGGGAGTGAAACTTGCCCCGCGCGCGCCCGAGGCTTGGACCTTGTCAGCATCCCACCATTCGAGCGTGTCGATTCCCAGAGCCTTGGTCGCGGCGACTTCTGCACGAAGTTCACGTTCCTGAAGTGCGCTGCGGGCATAAATGATTGTTCCCTTGTGTGCCCAGTCGCAGTTGATTTTTTCAGACGCGACGACGCGCCCGATTTCGGAGATGGTCTCAGACATCGCATCACGTAATGCCTTGGCGCGGTCGAAACCGTACCGTGTCACCAGCGACTTGGTCGACTGCGGGAAAAGTGCGCTGGCCCACCCACCGTTACGTCCGGACGCACCGAAACCAGCAAAGTGTTTTTCTACGAGCATGATTGAAAGGCGCGGGTTTTCCTTCTGCAGATAATAGGCGGTCCATAGTCCCGTGAGTCCGGCCCCTACGATGGCGACATCAACGTGCGCGTTGCCATCGAGGGCCGGCCTCGGGGTGAGGTCGACCGCCTCGTGCCAAAAAGAGACGGAACCCATGTGTTACAGGAGTTTCGTTGCGCCGACCAGAACTTCGCGCAGAATCTGCTCGATCTCGTCGAATTCAGGCTGCCCGATAGTGAGCGGAGGAGCGAGCTGGATTACGGGGTCGCCGCGGTCGTCGGCGCGGCAGTAAAGCCCCGCACTGTAGAGGGCCTGGGACAAATAGCCGCGCAACAGGCGCTCGGCTTCCTTGTCGTTGAAGGTTTCCTTCGTTACCTGGTCCTTGACGAGTTCGATGCCGTAGAAGTAACCGGCGCCACGAACGTCTCCGACAATAGAAATGTCTTTCAACTTCTCAAGTGTCGACTTGAACGCAGGGGCGTTCCGACGAACATTCCCGGTGAGGTCTTCCTCTTCGAAAATGTCGAGGTTTTCCATGGCAACCGCGGCAGATACCGGGTGTCCGCCGAAAGTGTACCCATGGTAGAACGCGGTGGTTCCGTGCTTGAAGGGCTCGTAGATTCGGTCGGAGATGATTGTTGCGCCGATGGGCGAGTAGCCCGACGTCATCGCTTTGGCGCACGTGATCATGTCGGGGACGTAATCGTAGGCGTTGCAGGCAAACATCTCGCCGATTCGACCGAAGGCACAGATGACCTCGTCCGACACCAGCAAAACGTCATACTGATCACAAATTTCGCGAACTCGCTTAAAGTAACCGGCTTGGGGCGGGAAACATCCACCCGCGTTTTGCACGGGCTCAAGGAAGACGGCCGCAATCGTATCGGGGCCTTCCATCTGAATCATGCGCTCAATCTCGTCGGCGGCCCAAAGGCCGAACGCTTCTTCGGATTCGACGCCATGGTAACCCTGTTCCTTGGCGCGATAGATGTTTGTGTTCGGTACGTGGAACGCTCCGGGAACAAGAGGCTCGAACGCCGCTTTGATTCCGGGAAGTCCTGTGATCGCCAGAGCGCCCTGCGGGGTGCCGTGGTAGGCGATGTTGCGCGCGATGACCTTGGTCTTCATGGGCATGCCCTGGATCTTCCAGTACTGCTTGGCCAACTTGAATGCGGTCTCAACCGCTTCACCGCCACCGGTGGAATAGAAGACGCGGTTTAGGTCGCCCGGAGCGTAGTCAGCTAAACGGTCAGCCAGCTCGATCGCCGAAGGGTGCGCGTAGCTCCAGAGCGGGAAGAATGCAAGTTCTTCTGCCTGTTTTGCGGCAGCCTGCGCCAGGCGCTTGCGCCCGTGACCAGCGTTGACGACGAAAAGCCCCGAGAGCCCATCGATGTATTTTTTGCCACTCGAGTCCCAGATGTGGTGTCCGTCGCCCTTAGTGATGATCGGAACGCCCTTGCCGGACTCCATTCCCGACTGTCGCGCAAAGTGCATCCAGAGGTGGTCCTTTGCCATCTTCTGCAACGGGTCTTTCATGACCTCACGCTGCGAAAGAATCTTTCCTTCTGCGGGCACGTTGGCCTTAGCGACCTTCTTTGTCGCAGGTTTAGCGACCTTGGACTTTCTCGACAGTAGTGTCATTACGTTCAACTCCTATTTGTTGTGAGGGCTACAGCGTTCCCCAGTTGTACTGCTGTTTCTTTAGTTGTAGATAGGTGAAAACTTCGGTTTCGACGACGCCCGTCACGTTTCGGATAGTTCCGTTGAGAAGGTTTAGCAGGTCACCGTCGTCGGTGCAGACCACTTCGACCATGATGTCAAACGAGCCAGCGGTGAGGACGACATATTCGACGGCGCCGATTTTCGAGAGCGCTTCGGCCACGGCTCGTGAGTCACCCGACGTGCGAATCCCAATCATCGCTTGACGGTTGAATCCCATTTGAAGAGGATCCGTGATTGCGACGATTTGCATGACGCCCGATTCGATCATCTTTTGGACACGCTGGCGCACGGCGGCCTCAGACAGATCAACCGCTCGGCCGATATCCGAATACGATTTGCGTCCATCAATCTGGAGTTGCTCCACGATTGCACGCGACACGTCGTCGAGTGTCGACGGGCGCGCGTTAGTGACCATGAACTGATTCTGACGGTAAATGGGGTAAAAATCAAGTGATTCCGTCGCGAAACGCCGAATTTACTGCGGAAATTCGAAGAATTTGTGCTGGAAACTACGGCGCGGAGTGATTATTGTGGAGCCATGACTAAAACATTGAAGAACTTCATCAACGGTGAACTCGTCGACTCGCGCGGCAAGGACACCATCGACCTCGTTGACCCGGTTACCGGAAACGTTTACGCAAAGTCGCCTGTGTCGAACGACGCTGACGTCGATTCGGCCTACCAAGCGGCCGCCACTGCGTTCGAAGAATGGGGCGAGACGACTCCCAGCGAACGCCAAAAAGCACTCTGGCAGATCGCCGATGCGATGGAAGCCAAAGCAGATGAATTCGCGGCGGCCGAAGTTCAGGACACGGGCAAGCCCATCGCCCTCACCTTGAGCGAAGAGATCGCGGTCGGTGTTGACCAGATCCGATTCTTTGCTGGCGCAGCTCGAAATCTCGAAGGTCGCGCATCAGCCGAGTACATGAGGGACCACACCTCCATCATTCGCCGCGAGCCCATCGGGGTTGTCGGCCAGGTCACTCCGTGGAACTACCCGCTTATGATGGCCATTTGGAAGTTCGCGCCAGCGCTCGCTGCGGGAAACACCACTGTCCTCAAACCGTCGGACACGACCCCGCAGTCGACGTTGCTTCTCGCACAGGTTGCGCAGGAGTTTCTTCCCAAAGGCGTCATGAATGTGGTCGTCGGTGACCGCACCACGGGAGCAGCAATGACCGCGCACAAGATTCCCCAGATGGTGTCCATCACCGGTTCGATTCGTGCCGGAATGGAGGTCGCAAAGTCGGCCGCCGCCGATGTCAAGCGCGTTCACCTCGAACTGGGAGGCAAGGCTCCCGTCATCGTGTTCGACGATGCCGATATCGCCCGTGCCGTCGAGGGTATCGCCACGGCCGGCTACTTCAACGCCGGTCAGGACTGCACCGCGGCCACGCGTGTGCTCGTCCACGCCAAGGTTCACGACGAGTTTGTGGCTGCGATGAAGGAATACGTCAAAGCGAACGTGGCAACGGGAATCCCCACGAACGAGGACATTCTGTACGGCCCGGTCAACAACGTGAACCAATTTGACCGTGTGATGGGAATCCTCGGTGATTTGCCGAACAACGCTGTCGTTGAGACCGGTGGACACCGTCAGGGCACCGAGGGCTATTTCATCGAACCGACGATTGTTTCGGGTCTCAAGCAAACGGACTGGATCATCCAGAACGAAATCTTCGGTCCGGTGGTTACAGTGCAGAAGTTCAAGGACGAGGCCGAGGCACTCTCGTGGGCCAACGGAGTCGAGTATGGGCTTGCGTCATCGGTCTGGACGAAGGACCACGGACGCGCTATGCGTTTTGCCAAGCACCTCGACTTCGGTGCGGTGTGGATCAACACCCACATCCCGATCGTCGCGGAAATGCCCCACGGTGGTTTCAAGCACTCGGGATACGGCAAGGACCTCTCGATGTACGGTTTCGAAGACTACACACGCATCAAGCACGTCATGTCCTACATCGGCGAGTAAACAATTCGAAAACGGCGGCGGTTCTGCACAGAACCGTCGCCGTTCTCTTTTTTAGGCCGTTCCCCTGACAACGTTGCACGGTGGCCGCCGCGCATTTTCCTGTGATTGGCGTGGTCGCGCCGATAGTGACGGCGGGATTAATTTGGTCCCTGACGGGTTCATCGTTCGCCCTACTCGGCGCCGTCATCGCGCCGACGATGGTTGTGGCGCATCACCTCGACGGAGTTCGACGCGCGACTCGAGAGTCCCGCCGAACGGACGCTCTGCGGGCAAGCGAGCGTGCCGCGGAACGTGAGGCCAAATTGGTGGGGGATGCCCGGCGAATTGATGACGAGAACCGAACTCATCCATCGGTCGCGGACATCGCGCGAAGCCCCGGCTGGACACCCGCTCTCAATGGACACACCGTGGTTCGTGCCGGGCACCAGTCGGACGGTTCTCCGTGGCTTGTCGATGTGGCTTCGGGGGTCGCGGTCATCGGCGACGGTCCCGTAGCAGACGCCGTGTGGACGTCGCTCGTTGTGCAGGCAACCGCGCAACTTGGTAACCGGCAGACGACCGAATTCCCTGCCCGGTGGGCGAATGGTTCGTTGATTTCGCGTGGCGAGACAGCCGAAGTCGCCCTCGTGATTCGTTGTTCACATCTCGGTGTCGATTCCGTCACAACGCGGGGCTCACTCCCGGCTCGCGTTGATTACCTTCCCGATGACGTCAGTGGTGCCGACGCGATTCTGATGTCAATTGCCCGACTCAACCGAACTCGCCTAGAAGTGACGCTGGCTTCGGACACCCCGCACGTGCTTGTTGCGGGTCGCACAGGGTCGGGAAAATCCCGCGCCATTACGGCGCTTCTCGCGGACTGGGCTTCGCGCTTCTCGCCCACCGAGTTCCAATTTGTCGGAATAGATTTCAAGGGTGGTGCGACACTGAATCCTCTCCGCGGATTGCCCAACCACCTCGCGACGCTCACCGATCTGACGACTGCCGATGTGCCGCGCGCGATTGCGGGGTTGAGCGCTGAGATTCGGCGGCGCGAGGCCGAGTTCGTCCGCCAGCGGGTCGCGACAATCGAGGTCGCGTCGGGTGTTCCTCGACTGGCGATTGTCATCGACGAGGTTCACCAATTTCTGCGCCAATTTCCCGATGCGCACGACCTGCTCGCGGACATCGCCCGGCGCGGTCGCTCGTTAGGAGTTCATCTCGTCCTCGCTGTGCAACACCCGAGTGGAGTTTTACGCGATTCAGTGTTGGCCAACATCCCCGTGAGAATCTGTCTTGCAATGAACACCCTCCACGACGTCATACAGGTTTTGGGAAAAGCGACGTCTGTCGCGCCGGCGCGGGGGAGATGCCTTGTCACGCTCGGTGATGGACTGGTCCACGACGTTGCCGTTCCGACCACCGACCCCGCCACCGTGGCGGAATTCACGGGAGAGAGCCGGTACGCACTTCCGTGGCGGCCGGCGTTAACGAAGCCGGTTCCCCGAGACGGCCGAACGGGGTTCGGCATCGTCGACGACGTTGGCAACGGATGTCACCGCATCGCTCACTGGGAGCCGAGTGACGGCGACATCGCGATTATTGGCGACCGAGGTTCCGGTCGAACTGAAACACTGCGGGCCTTGGTCGCGGGTCATTCGGCTACCTGGGTAACGAGCGTAAACGAGCTCGAATGCGATTCCCGAATCATCGTGATCGACGACTTTGACCGAATACTGGACGCGACGTCGCCCATCGCGGTAACCGCCTTCATCGATGCGGTTCGCCGGACACGCAACTCATCGCGGCCGGTCACCGTTCTCGTGTCGAGCAGTCAATTGCTACCGCGAGCGTTCGGTTCGGTTCGCACCACGGTCACACTGCGAACATCGACACTCGAGGCACACCGCGCAACCGGCGCACCGCCAGAGACTTTCGACCCCGACTCTGTGCCAGGCGTAGGAACCTGGAGAGGGCTTCGATTTGTGCTTTACGAGAGAACCGACTCGAGTGACACCGAGGTGAGACCGTGAGCGACGGCAACCGCATCATTCGTGAGAGTGCCGTCATGGGTGTTGAGCCCGAGCGCGAGCGACGGATCCGCGCGAAGTGCGTCCTTCCACCCTTTCGCGGCGAGTGCGCGAACGTAAGGTGCCGTAGCGTTCGTTAAGGCGTGCGTCGACGTCTGCGGTGCGGCACCCGGCATGTTCGCGACACAATAGAAAATTGTGTCGTGAACAGCAAAGGTGGGTTCACTGTGAGTTGTCGCGTGGGAGTCCTCGAAACATCCACCCTGGTCAATGGCGATGTCGACGAGGACGCTTCCCGGCTTCATTTTTTTCACAATCGAATTGGTTATGAGTTTTGGAGCCTTGGCGCCGGGGATGAGTACTGAACCGATTACCATGTCGGCGTTCACCGCGGCCTTTTCAATCTCGTAGGCGTTCGACGCGAGCGTTTGAACACGACCCGCGTACAGCGCGTCGAGTTCGCGTAAGCGTTGAACATTGGTGTCAAGCACGGTCACGTTCGCACCGAGTCCCACGGCCATCGCCACCGCGCTGGTTCCGGCAACGCCGCCACCGAGCACGACGATGTTCGCTGCGTGTGTTCCGGGAACCCCCGAAACGAGAAGCCCACTACCACCGTTGGGGCGAAGCATCGCATTAGCACCGACGACGACGGACAAGCGACCCGCGACCTCACTCATAGGCGCGAGGAGCGGAAGAGCGCGGGAGGGAAGTTGCACGGTTTCGTAGGCGATGGCGGTGACCTTTGCATCGAGAAGAGCCTTGGTCAGGTGTTCCTCGGCGGCAAGGTGCAGGTAGGTGAAGAGCAGCATGCCGTGGCGGAAGTAGGCGTATTCGCTTTCTATTGGTTCTTTGACCTTGAGAATCATGTCCCCGGCGGCCCAAACTTTTGCCGCGTCGTTCTCGATTTCGGCACCCTGCTGAACATATTCGGCATCAGAAATACTGCTGCCTTCCCCAGCACCAGATTGAATCAACACAGTGTGACCAGCGGAAACCAGATCCTTCACTCCTGCGGGTGTGATCGCAACGCGATATTCATTGTTTTTAATTTCGGCGGGAACGGCAATCCGCATGGCGTGTCTCCTGTGACATTCGAGTTGTGGGGAATCCCTCTGTAATTATGGCGATTCGCGAGGGATTTCGCAACGAAATCGGGCGATTTCTGCGAAATTCGTTTTTTTATTGTCTCACTCGGTTCTTTTTCCCTGTCAACTGTTACTTTTTGTCAACGAATGTGCCAGTATCAGACATACGCGGGAATGACAGAGTAGTCACCCACAGAGCAGAGGAAATGCATGAACAAGCAAAATCTTCCTGAAGACCCGATCATTCGCGAACTCGTTCAGCACGCCCGAGCGGCGCAGATCTCGCGACGCGCCCTTCTCGGTGGAGCATTCGGGGGCGCCATCGCGCTTTCGCTCGCAGCCTGCGCGCCCGGCGAACAAGCACTCGTTGCCGCCGAAGACATTTCCGATTCGGATCCCACGGTCAATTGGGCGAACTGGCCCTTGTACTTGGACGAGGACGATGCGGGCAATCACCCCACCCTTGATGCGTTCACTGCGGCGACAGGGATTACGGCAAATTACCTCGTTGACGTCGACGACAACAATTCATACTTCGCCAAGGTCAAAGACCAGCTCGCGCTGGGACAGGACATTGGTGCGGACGCCGTGTGCCTCACGGAATGGATGGTGTCTCGCTGGATTCGACGCGGCTGGACCCAAGAATTCAACCTCGACAACATTCCGAACCACGCCAATGTTGTGGACACCCTCCTCAACCCCGACTTCGACCCCGGCCGCATGTCGTCTCTCCCGTGGCAGGGCGGATTCGCGGGTCTCGTATACAACTCTGACCTCGTGACGGAGCCTGTGGTCTCGGTTGCCGATCTTTGGCGTGAGGACCTGAAGGGACGCATCGTCGTCCTGAGCGAAATGCGTGACACCCTCGGTGTCATGATGTCAAGCCAGGGCGTGGACATCACCAAATTCACCGCCGACGACTTCTACAACGCGCTGGACGAGGTTGAGGCTCGAGTGACCGATGGTTACATTCGTAACATCAAGGGAAATTCGTATTCGGAAGACCTTGTGAGCGAAGATGCCCTCGCCGGAATTGTCTGGTCGGGTGACATTACGGTCCTGAACCTGGAGGCAGGATACGAAAAGTGGAAGTTTGTGCTTCCTGATTCGGGCGGAACGTTCTGGAATGACACGTTCATGGTGCCGATTGGAAGCCCTCGCAAGACGAATGCCGAGAAGTTGATCAACTGGTACTACGACCCCGCCATTGCGGCGCAGGTTGCGGCTTGGGTGAATTACGTCACCCCGGTCAACGGCGCATATGAGGAAGCAATCAAGATCGACCCCGCGCTCGCCGAAAACCAACTCATTTTCCCCAACGCGGATACGCTCTCTCAGGTTTCGATTTTCCGGTCTCTGTCAGATGCCGAAGAAAACGAATTCCAGGCAGCCTTCCAAGGCGTCCTCCTGGGCTAACCGCGTCAACGTAAGGGTGGTAATGGGTGTCTGATTCTGTGAACGGTTTCGCACAAGGGGGTGCCGACCTCGAACTGGTCGGTGTGACCAAACAATTCCCGGGGTTCACCGCGGTCGATAACGTGAGTTTCACGGTTCCGGCTGGGTCGTTCTTCGCACTGCTCGGCCCGTCCGGGTGTGGAAAGACGACAACCTTGCGTCTCATCTCGGGGCTCGAAGAACCGACGTCGGGAAAAATCCTCGTCGGCGGTAAAGACGTGTCCAACACCAAGGCGCATCAGCGACCGATAAACACGGTGTTCCAGTCTTATGCACTGTTTCCGCACATGACGGTGCTGGAAAACGTGGCGTTCGGACTAAAGCAACGAGGCGTCAAGGACGCAATTCAACTCGCGCACGAGGCGCTGGCACTGGTGGAACTCGACCACCTCGCTGACCGCAAGCCAATGCAACTGTCGGGCGGACAGCAACAGCGGGTCGCGCTCGCTCGGGCCGTTGTGAATCGCCCAGCGCTGCTTTTGCTCGACGAGCCCTTAGGCGCCCTGGATCTGAAACTCCGTCGTCAGATGCAGATTGAATTGAAATCAATTCAATCCGAGGTTGGGCTAACTTTCCTTCACGTCACGCACGACCAGGAGGAAGCGATGACCATGGCGGACACGGTCGCGGTCATGAACAAGGGCAAGATCGAACAGATGGGACCTCCGGCAGAGCTCTACGAACTTCCCGCGACACGCTTCGTTGCGACCTTCCTCGGCCAATCGAACCTGTTTGACGGGGTTGTCTCGGGAACCTCCGGAAAGGTCGTGCGGGTTGCGGTCGGAAAATTGACGCTCGAAGTGCCGACCTCGCGTTCAAAAGTTACGTCGGGCGAGATTACGGTCGGTGTTCGTCCCGAAAAAATCGAGATCTCGCGGTCGGCCCCCGCGGCATCGGCCACTCGCTCAGTGGTCGGACCGGGTACCGTCATTGACACTTCGTTTACCGGAGTTTCGACGCAGTATGTTGTCGATGTTCCCGGTCTCAACAAACTCACCGTGTTCGAACAGAATGACGGAGACATTGTCGCCGCTGGCTCGAAGGTCTGGCTGTCGTGGGCGACGGAATATTCGTTTGGTTTGCCAATGGACACCGACCAGTTCGTCGAATCGGACACTACGACGCGTTCTCTCGCCGTCGCCAAGCGATAGTCAACCATGAGCCTTACCGCCTTCAGCCACGGACCTTCGGGAGTTTCTGCAGAACCCGCAGCGCAAAAGAAGAGCCGGATCGTGTGGTTCTTGCTCTTGCCCGGTCTCGTTTATCTCGTTCTGTTTTTCATCACTCCGCTGATTTCGCTCGTCATCACCGCACTTAAGGAAGCGCCTCCCGGTGCGTTCATCGGCGAGTATGTCACCGCGCTTAGATGGGAAAACTACTCCGAGGTGTTGTCGTTGTATGGCGAGCACTCAATTCGTTCGTTCGTGTATGCGGCCGCTGCGACGCTGATCGCATTAGCAATCGGTTATCCACTCGCATATTTCATCGGCGTCCGCCTCCGCCCCTACCCGCTCTGGCAGTCCCTCGCGCTTGTTCTTGTCATCGCACCGTTCTTTATCTCGTTTCTTTTGCGGACAGTGGCGTGGAAACAACTTCTTGCCGATGAAGGGTTCATCGTGGGGACCATGAAGGCGTGGTCGATTTTGCCACCGGACACCCACATCACGGGAACGGCAGTCAGCGTAATCTTTGGACTCGCCTACAACTTCATCCCCTTCATGACGCTTCCCTTGTACTCGAGCATCGAGCGACTCGATTTGCGACTCCTCGAAGCCAGTAATGACCTGTATGCCGGCGCATTCACGTCATTCCGCAAGATCACGCTGCCACTGACCATGCCGGGAATAATCTCGGGAACTCTGTTGACGTTTATCCCGGCGGCCGGTGACTATGTCAACGCCAGCGCCAACTTCCTCGGGAGCACCTCAACAACGATGATCGGGAACGTCATCGAATCGAATTTCCTCGTGTTACAGAACTATCCACACGCCGCGAGCATGTCGCTCATTCTGATGTCGGCGATTCTTGTCTTGGTTTCCGCCTATGTGTTCAAGAGTGGAACGGACGACCTGCTATGAAACTGGGTAAGTATCTACTTCCGCTCTATGGGATCCTCGCGCTCATTTATCTGATGGTGCCCATCGTGTACACGATCGCCTTCTCCTTCAACGACTCAAACCGAACCAACATCATCTGGAACGGTTTCACCCTCAATAATTGGCTCAATGTTTGTGACGCGCAAGGTGTTTGTGAAGCCTTTGGAAATTCCATCGTCATCGCGATCGCCTCTACCGTTTTCGCAACCGTATTGGGAACGGCCATCTCGATTGCTCTTGTTCGCTATAAATTCAAAGGCCGCGCGGCCACAACGCTGTTGTTGTTCATGCCGATGGCAACCCCCGAAGTCGTTTTGGGGGCAGGGCTTGCAGCACAGTTCCTCAACGCGGGCGTTCCCAAGGGAATGCTTACGGTGATTCTGGCGCACATCATGTTCAGTATCTCGTTCGTCGTTGTCACTGTTCGCGCGCGAGTGGCAGGAATCGATCCGAGACTGGAAGAAGCCGGTAGAGACCTGTACGCCAAGCCCTCGCAAGTGTGGTGGAAAATCACCTTTCCGCTGTTGATGCCCGGTATCGTGTCGGCGGCTCTTCTCGCCTTCGCGTTGTCGTTTGACGACTTCATCATCACCAATTTCAACCGTGGCCCAGTCAACACGCTCCCGTCCTTCATTTACACCGCGGCAGCCCGAGGAATTCCCGCCGAGGCCAATGTCCTTGCATCCGCGGTTTTTATCCTTGCGATACTTGCCGTGGTAATCACCCAAGTCGGCGGCGAAATTAACCGTCGACGATTGAAGGCTAGCGCTTAGACACTGACCGAGAGTCGCCCGACGGTCTCGTCACCACCGGTGATCGGCTCGACAAGTTCGTCAATGAGAGCTTCGGCAACGGAACGATCGATGACCCCGTGGCGCGCGAGCAGGGTGACGGCCACGGCGGTGTTCGAGCGTTGCGAGCCGTCGAGGCACTTAATTGCGACGGCGATTCCGTCACGCGCGATGATGAGCACGCCCTCAGCGCCGATCTTGGCAATCGCATCTGTACTTTCGATGACACGCGTGTTGTCTCGACCGGGACCGTCCAATGCCCACGGGTTCGTTCGAATCGCATTCACTAGGCGCTCGGCGTCCGCATCATGACCGTCGGTTGCCCGGGCGATGCCGGTGCCGAGGTCGCGAAGGCTCATGCCGTATAACGGCGCACCACAGCCATCGACTGCCGGCCAGATCGAGTGAGAACCAGTGAATTCCGTGACGACCTCGCGGATGAGCACTTGCAGCGGGTGTTCCGGTTGCAGGTAGGTCTGTGTGTCCCAACCGTTCGCAACGCACGCCCGCAGGAATGCCGCGTGCTTGCCCGAGCAATTCATTGTGACGCGCTGCGGAACTTCTCCTGCGGCGATCCGGTCGGCCTTGTCTTCGTATCCGAGCGGCCAGGAGGCTGGACAACCGAGATCCTCTACATCGAGCTGGTCGCGCGCAAGCATCGCCTCAATCGCATCGGTATGTCGGTGAGAACCACAGTGACTGGCGCACGCAAGAACGAGTTCGACACCCTCCAGGTCTGCGCCAGCCCGGAGTGCGGCGATGGCCTGGAACGGCTTGAGCGTCGAACGCGGAAAAATAATCGCATCGATGTCCCCACCCGATTCGATTACCGATCCGTCGCGGTCAATGACGACAAAAGCGCCAATGTGTCGGGATTCAACGAGACCGTTTCGGTCGAGGGATGCGAGTTCGACACACCCCTCAACCGACAACGCATGCATTAGCGAGCGGAGAGTGCTTCGTCAATAATCGCCACCGCGTCCAGCAAAAGTTCGTCACTCGTGACGACCGCGGGGAGGAAACGCAGGACGTTTCCGTATGTTCCTGCCGAGAGCAGCAATAGACCCTTTTTCATCGCGTATGCGGAGATGAATGGAACGATATCTGAAATGGGCGTGTCCGTTCCCGGTTCGGTGAATTCAATCGCCTGCATGGCTCCGATACCGCGAACTTCACCGATGACGTTGTGCTTTTTCTGCAACTCGCGCAGTGCGCCACCGAGAACACGACCGACTCGCTGGGCCTCGCCCAAGAGATCACGCTTCTCGATTTCTTCGAAGATCTGAACGGCGGCGGCGGCCGACATCGGGTTCCCTCCGAATGTGCCACCGAGCCCGCCGACATGGCTTGCGTCCATAATCTCGGCGCGTCCAGTGACCGCTGCAATGACGAATCCGCCACCAACACCCTTGGCTGTGGTCACGAGATCGGGGACGAGTCCGAAGTGTTCCGAGGCGTAATACGCGCCGGTTCGCATGATGCCCGACTGCACTTCGTCCGAAACATAGACGATTCCGTTGTCGTTACACCATTTCTGCAGCGCGGGAAGGTAGCCATCCGCGGGGACAATAAATCCCCCTTCACCCTGGATGGGCTCTACAACGAGACACGCTAAATCGGTTGCGCCAGCACGCTTGTCGAGCCACGAGATGGTTCGCGCCGCGGCTTCGGCACCCGACAGCTTGTCGTGGAGCGGATAGGAGTTCGGTGCATGATGGACGTCGCCTGCGAACGGTCCAAATCCGAGGTTGTAGGGCATCGCCTTGAAGTTCATCGACATCGTGAGGTTTGTCCGACCGTGGTACCCGTGATCGATGACGGCAACTCCCGGACGGCCAGTGAACTTACGCGCGATTTTGACGGCGTTCTCGACAGCCTCGGCACCGGAGTTCAACAAAACCGACTTCTTTGCAAAGGTGCCTGGGGTGTGCTGAGCGAGCAATTCGCACAAGCGAACGTACGATTCATACCCCGTAACAGTAAATAGCGTGTGAGTAAAGCGCTGGGCCTGTTCGAAGGCCGCCTCGACGACTGCGTCGTCAGAGTGGCCGATGGTGTTGACTCCGATACCGCCGCCGAGATCGACGATGTGATTGCCGTCAACGTCAACGAGGATTGCACCTTTTGCACGCTCAATGTATACGGGGAAGGTTGCACCGACACCTGCGGAAACGGCGTTCTTTCGACGCTCGTGAAGGGCGAGTGATTTGGGTCCGGGAATTTCAGTGACGACGAGACGCTCTTGCGTCACATCCGTGGCTACGCTATTCATACAGCCAGCGTACTCCGTTGGTACCCCAACGACAATTGAGAAACGGCTATGAACCACAACTTCGAGATTCGACTTCGCTGGCACAACGCCCGCCCTCCCGAGCGCGAGATTGGGGGCGATTATTCGCACGAGTCGATCATTACCTCGGACAAGCATGCCACTCTTGTCGCATCCGCTGCGGGCGGATTTGGCGGGGATGTGCGGTTGTGGAATCCCGAAGAGCTGCTGATGGCGGCCATCGCGCAATGTCACATGCTGTCTTTTCTTTACGCAGCACAGGAGGCGGGCATATCGATCGTCGATTACGTCGACGACATCACAGGGGCAATGAGCTATCAGGGGGGCTCTGGAGCGATGACGGGCGTGACTCTGCGGCCCACAATCGAAACCATCGCGAGCGCGGCAGACGTGGACCGACTCCACGACGAAGCTAAGGCGATGTGCGTCCTCCGTGCTTCTGTGAATTTCCCCATAACCATCGAATCCGTCGTCGCTCGGCCCGGCGCGAACCTAAACTAGAAGGTACCCGCGCGGATTGCGCGGCCCATTGATACCGAAAGTCGCCCATGTCACGTATCGCTTCCATCCTCACCGTTTCCCTCGTCGCCTTGGCCCTGGCTGCTTGTTCGACACCGAGCGGAGACGGCTGCATTCCGTCTGGAGCTGCGTCCTCGGCTGTGAAGGTGGATGGTCAATTCGGTGAGGTGCCGACTATTTCCTTTGACAAGGGGTTGACGGCATCCACGACGGAACGGTCAGTCGCGATTTCCGGCACTGGTGCTGCTGTCGCAAACGGTGACACCGTCACAATCAACTACACGCTCTACAACGGCACAACGGGCCTTGAAATCGAAAAATCCGAATACACGGAAAACTCGTCGATTCCGTATCCGATTGACACTGCCGCACCAAACTTTGTCGGGCTAGCGAAGGCGATTTCCTGCACTCCCGTGGGCACGCGAATCGTGGCGGTCATTCCCAATGCTGAAGGCTTCGGTGTTCAGGCAGAATCGGCTGGAATTGGCGCGGAAGACACACTGGTGTTCGTCATCGATGTCACCTCCATCGCGGCAAAACCACTCGCCGAAGCGACGGGCACCCCCGTCGAGCCGAGCGCGGGGTTCCCGGAGGTCGTTTTCACCGACGGAAACCCAACGGTCACCATTCCTGCCGGCGATGTCCCCTCCGAGTACGCTATCGAAACCCTCATCCAGGGTGACGGAGATGTTGTCGCCGATGGCGCCACCGTCGTCGTCAACTACGAAGGAGTCAACTGGAACACGGGTGAGGTGTTCGACTCAAGTTTTGACCGAGGTGAAACCGCCACGTTCAGCACCGCGGGTGTGATTCAGGGTTTCCGTGACGCACTGGTCGGCCAAAAGGTTGGCTCACGTGTTGTCGTCATTATCCCGAGTGACCTCGGTTACGGTGACGCCGGTTCAGGAGACAAAATCAAGGGTGGCGACACGATCATATTTGTTGTCGACATCCTCGGCGTCCAGTAACCCGCGGGGCGGGGTGCGCTCGTAGAATTGAGTGGTGCCCGCCGAAACATTTGACGACCGACCTGTTTCGGGCCTGACCCCTGACGATGCTCACCGTCAGGCGGCGACACTGCGGGACACAATCGCAGAGCTTGCGGATGCGTATTACGCGCGAAACGCGGCGCTCGTCGCCGATTCTGACTATGACAAATTATTGGGTCGACTCGAAGAAATCGAGAGGGAATTCCCTGAAGTTCAAAGTCAGGACAGTCCTACACAGCGCGTCGGCGGCTCGAGCTCGACCCTGTTTGACCCGGTTGTTCACCTCGAACGCTTGTACAGCCTGGATAACGTGTTTTCGATTGACGAACTGGCCGAATGGATGGACAAAACCGAACGTGATTCTGGTCGGCAGGTGCACTGGCTGTGCGAAGTTAAAATCGACGGCCTCGCGCTGAGCCTTCGTTACGAAAACGGCATCCTTGTCACAGCGGCGACACGCGGTGATGGCGTCACTGGCGAAGACGTGACCGAGAACGTTCGGCTCATTCCGTCGATTCCTCAGCGGTTGTCGGGCGCTGCGCACCCCGATGTTGTCGAAATCCGTGGCGAGGTGTTTTTCCGAACCGCCGAATTCGCCGACCTCAATGCTCGACAGGCGACACTCGGCGAGAAAACCTTCGCGAACCCGCGAAATGCCGCGTCGGGGAGCCTCCGTCAGAAGGCGGAATCCAAAAACGACCGCCAACTTGATTTGATGCACGACCGATTGAAGCGACTCAGTTTGTATGTTCACGGAATCGGCGCCTGGAACAGCCCCCCCGTCGAGAACCAATCGGAGATTTACGAACTCGTAAAGTTGTGGGGGGTGCCGACGTCGCCGCATTGGGCTGTGGTTTCTGACGTGGCCGGGGCAATCGCCTATGTGGAACGCAACGGAGCACACCGTCATGACCTCGAGCACGAAATCGACGGTGTCGTGGTCAAGGTCGACAATCTCGAAACCCACGACCGACTTGGGGCGACGTCCCGCGCCCCACGCTGGGCCATCGCCTACAAGTATCCGCCCGAGCACGTCAACACGGTCTTGCTCGACATCGTCGTCGGCGTCGGTCGAACCGGTCGTGCAACACCCTACGCGGTCATGAAGCCTGTCACGATTGCTGGGTCGGTGGTCCGTCAAGCAACTCTTCACAATAAGGACGTCGTTGCGCAGAAGGGCGTATTGCTCGGCGACACAATTGTTCTGCGCAAGGCGGGTGACGTCATTCCCGAGATCCTCGGTCCCGTCGTTGAACTGCGCGACGGCACCCAGCGCGAATGGGTGATGCCGACCGCGTGCCCAGAGTGTGGCGCGATACTTGCACCGGCAAAGGAGGGCGACATCGATCTCCGTTGCCCCAACACCGAACACTGTCCGGCGCAGGTGCGAGGCCGCGTCGAACACATCGGCAGTCGCGGCGCTCTTGACATCGAAGGGCTCGGCGAAGTGACGGCCGCCGCACTGACTCAGCCCATCGTTCCTGCAACACCACCACTCACGAGCGAAGCGGGGTTGTTTGACCTCACAATCGAGGACCTGTTTCCAATCGAAGTCACAGTGAAAGACGCTGAGACCGGGCTTGCCAAGCTGGAAGAAAATTCGGGACGGCCCGTTATTCAAACGCCGTTTCGTGCCACAGTCAAGAAGGAACTCGTCCCGTCACAGGATGCACTCAAATTAGTCAAGGGGCTTGCCGACGCGAAATCGAAAGACCTGTGGCGGTTCCTCGTTGCGCTCAACATTCGACATGTCGGCCCAGTCGCGGCGCGCGCTCTGGCGAGTCACTTCGGGTCGCTGGCCGCGATTGAAGCGGCGACGGTCGACGAACTGTCCGCTGTCGACGGAGTCGGTGCAATCATCGCCTCGAGCCTTGTTGAATGGCGTGAAGTCGACTGGCATCGCGACATCGTGACCCGTTGGCGACAAGCCGGGGTTCCGTTCGCGATTCCTGGGCATCCCGGACCAGGAATCGCCGCGGACGCGGTTGATGGTCCTCTCTCTGGAATGACCGTGGTGGTGACCGGCACGATGCCTGGCTTTTCCCGCGACGCTGCCGAGGAAGCCGTTCGGAAGGCGGGCGGAAAGGTGTCGTCGAGTGTGAGTAAAAAGACGAACATCGTTTTTGTCGGCGACGGCGCTGGCAGTAAGGAAACGAAAGCGATGGAGCTCGGTGTGCGAATTGTCCCGGCCGCCGATTTCGCCGCGACCCTCGGGCTATAGAAACTAACCTGCGACGAACTCCAAAGTCACGGTGTCGCCGGAAAGTCGGAGTCGACCGTCGACGAGTTCGATTGACGTGATGAGCGCGAGATCTTCGAGGAAACGCTGTTCGCGGTCCATGATGCCCGCGGGTTCGGTGCAATACATTTCGGTCGAGTAAAGGGAGCTCACCACAACCGCCGAACCCGTGACAGCGATGTTGCCTCCCCAGTTGTTACAAATTTGACCAGAGATTTGCCCGTCGTTGATGTTGACCCGGATTGCGCCATCATCGCCGCTGACCCACTCTCCCTGCCCATCGCTTCCCGATGACAGAACCCAATCGGAATCGTATTCCGCACTGACGAAAGCGACACAACCCGTCAGGACGAGAGTTGCCGAGGCTACGAGGCTCACGATGAATGTTCGCACTGCTTCATTCTCCACCCGAAACGACGGAGGTCCAACGGGCGCGCGGGCTGGCTCGGTAGGATTGGAGGTAATCCCGACGCACGGAGACCCATGTCTGACATCACCGAGGACACCGTTCGCCATCTGGCGAATCTTGCCCGCATTGCTTTGACCCCCGACGAAGTCACGACCTTGGCGAGTGAACTCGCTGAGATTGTGAGCGCTGTCGAGAAGGTCAACGAAGTGGCCACGGCGGACATTCCCGCGACGTCACATCCGATTCCGATGGAGAACGTTTGGCGCGATGATGTAGTCGCCGACGAACTGACATCCGAGCAGGCACTTACCGGCGCACCGGACCACGACGGTTCGCGTTTTCGTGTGACCGCAATTTTGGGGGAGGAAGAGTGAGCGATATCACCCGCCTTAGTGCGGCTGAGCAATCTGTGCTCCTCGAGTCCCGTGAGATTTCCAGTGTTGAACTCACGAAAGCTCATCTTGACCGCATTGCGGAAACTGACACAGATCTTGGAGCGTTCTTGTATGTTTCCGACGACGCACTCACCATCGCGGACGAGGTTGATTCGGCCCGCGCCGGCGGTGTAGCTCTCAACCCGCTCGCGGGGATTCCCGTCGCAATCAAGGATGTGCTGTGCACGCTCGACATGCCGTCGACGGCCGGTTCAAAGATCCTCGAAGGCTGGGTCCCACCGTATGATGCGACACCGGTCGCTCGACTTCGCGACGCTCGATTGCCTATCCTCGGCAAGACGAACATGGACGAATTTGCGATGGGGTCGTCAACCGAACACTCGGCCTACAAAATCACCCGCAATTCCTGGGACAGAACCCGCATCCCCGGGGGTTCCGGCGGAGGTTCGGCCTCGGCCGTCGGAGCTTTCCAAGCGTCTCTCGCACTCGGCTCGGATACGGGCGGTTCTATTCGGCAGCCTGCCGCGTTCACCGGGACAGTCGGCGTGAAACCGACATACGGTGGTGTGAGTCGGTACGGCGCAATCGCTCTCGCCTCGTCGCTCGACCAAGTGGGTCCCGTCACCCGCACTGTTCTCGATGCGGGTTTGCTTCATGACATCATCGGTGGCCACGACCATCACGACTCGACCAGCATTTCGGACAAGTGGCCGAGCTTTGCCGATGCCGCTCGTCGAGGGGCTCGGGGCGAATCACTCAAAGGTCTTCGCGTCGGCGTCGTGAAGGAACTCGACCAGCCCGGTTTCCAACCCGGTGTCACGTCGCTATTCCACGAAACGCTCACGATGCTCGCGGCGGAAGGTGCAGAAATTGTCGACGTCAACGCACCGAATTTCGAATACGCCGTCGCCGCGTATTACTTGATTCTCACCGCGGAAGCATCGAGCAACCTTGCTAAGTTCGATTCGGTTCGATTTGGGCTGCGCGTGACTCCGAGCGGAACTCCGACCGTCGAGAATGTCATGTCGACGACCCGTGAAGTTGGCTTCGGTGCCGAGGCGAAGCGCCGGATCATCCTCGGGACATATGCATTGTCTGCGGGTTATTACGACGCGTATTACGGTTCCGCCCAAAAAGTCCGCACCTTGATTCAACGTGATTTTGCCGCCGCTTTCGCCCAGGTCGACGTTCTCGTTTCGCCGACGGCGCCAACCACCGCATGGAAGGTGGGGGAGAATCTCGATGACCCACTCGCTATGTGGCTGAGCGACATCACCACCATCCCTGTCAACATGGCGGGCATCCCGGGAATCTCGATTCCCATCGGATTGGCGGACGAGGATCAGCTTCCGGTCGGTCTACAAATTATGGCTCCAGCTCGAGAGGACGCGCGACTATACGAGATCGGCGCCGCCATCGAGGCTTTGCTCGACGCGAAACGCGGGTCGACCTTCTCTTCGCTCACTCCGAGTCGTGCGGGAGGGGTGATTTGATGGCCAGGGACGCACTGATGGACTTCGACGCGGCACTGGAAAAGTTTGAGCCAGTCATCGGCCTCGAGGTTCACGTCGAACTGTCGACAAAGTCCAAGATGTTTTCGAGTGCATCGAACGTTTTCGGTGCAGACCCGAATACGGCGGTGACACCCGTCTGCCTCGGACTTCCCGGAAGCCTGCCTGTTGTCAACAGGGAAGCGGTTAGATATTCGATTTCGCTCGGCCTCGCGCTTGGGTGTGAGATTGCCGAGACCTGTCGTTTCGCACGCAAGAACTATTTCTATCCCGACCTCGCCAAAAACTACCAAATCTCGCAGTTCGACGAACCGATTGCGTTTGAGGGTTCGCTAGAAGTCGAACTCGACAACGGAGATCTCGTGACCATCCCCATTGAACGTGCGCACATGGAGGAAGACGCGGGAAAACTGACGCACGTTGGCGGAACGACCGGGCGCATCCAGGGAGCCGAGTACTCGCTCGTCGACTACAACCGAGCGGGAGTGCCACTGGTCGAGATTGTCACCAAACCCATTTATGGGACAGAAGCCCGCGCCGGAGAAGTCGCCCGTGCGTATGTGTCGACGATTCGTGACATCGTTCGTGGACTCGGAATTTCGGAGGCACGCATGGAACGAGGAAACCTTCGGTGTGACGCCAACGTGTCGTTGCGACCGCGTGGTGACGAAAAACTCGGTACCCGAACGGAAACGAAGAACGTCAACTCACTCCGATCAATTGAGCGCGCAATCCGTTACGAAATTCAAAGGCAGGCGGCCCTTCTTGACAAGGGCATCGCGATCCTGCAAGAAACCCGCCACTGGCACGAAGACTCTGGGACGACGTCGCCGGGACGACCAAAGAGCGATGCCGACGACTACAGGTATTTTCCCGAGCCCGACCTTCTCCCGATTCGCCCATCGCGTGAACTTGTCGACGAATTACGAGCCGCTCTGCCCGAACCACCTGCCGCTCAACGCCGAAGACTCAAGGCTGAGTGGGGTTTCAGCGACGTCGATTTCCAATCGATTGTCAACGCCGGTCTTTTAGTCGAGGTTCGGGAAACGGTTGACGCGGGAGCGAATCCCCAATCAGCTCGAAAGTGGTGGATGGGCGAATTGAGCCGAATCGCGAACGAAACGAATGTCGAACCGGCGTCGCTTGTCACACCGGTTCAGGTTGCTGAGCTTCAATCGGCGGTTGATGCGGGAACAATCAACGACAAACTTGCGCGGGAAGCGCTCGCCGGGTTGATGGCCAACGAGGGAACAGTTGCCGAGATTATTGAGAAACGCGGACTTACCGTTGTGTCTGATGACGGCGCACTCATTGCCGCAATCGACGACGCCCTCGCCAGCCAGCCGGATGTCCTGGAAAAAATCAGGTCAGGCAAAGTCGAAGCCGCGGGGGCTGTCATTGGCGCAGTCATGAAAGCGATGGGCGGAAAAGCGGACGCGGCTCGCGTACGCGAGCTCGTCATCGAACGAGCCTCGGCCTAAGAGGATTACACTAGGAGCATCATGAATATTTTCTTGAACATCCTCACTGGGGCAATATTTCTCGGGTCATTCCCCGTGATGTCTTTCGCGTTTCAAGTGCCGGGATTCGAGGCACTGATTTTCGGTGCCGGCGTCCTCATGGCGGTCTTCGCCTGGATGATTCCGCTCTACATCGTGCCAAAACTCTCAAAGTAGCCGCTTAACGAACTAAGGCGCTTCTCGCGAGAGAAGCGCCTTAGTTTAAGTCGAGAACTTAGAGGGGGCGAATGTGTGCCGCCTGAGGGCCCTTGTCGCCCTGTGCTACCTCAAATTCGACCTTCTGGTTCTCAGCGAGACTCTTGAAACCGTCGGTCTCGATCGAGCTGAAGTGTGCGAAGAGGTCGGGACCGCCCTCATCGGGGGTGATGAAACCATAACCCTTTTCGTTGTTAAACCATTTCACGACGCCTGTGGCCATGATGCTGCGCTCCTTGCTGTTTGATGGGTCGTACTTCGCCCACCAACGTCACCATCCCTGTGTCCCAGAACTGCCTGAGAGTGATGTCTGACTAGTTTGACACTAGCGCAAATTTCATGAATCCCGCACAATAATAAAAACAAATGCCGTGAGCTCTCGAAATGATGTTGCGCCCGTGGCGCACCCAAGCCACCTGGACAGGTGATGTTGACCGATAGACTTTTCGGACGACCGTTCCTGAAAGGACTTCGTGAAGAGCGTCTCTATCGTCATTCCCGCCTACAACGAGGAAGAAACGATTCTTCCCTGCCTTGAGGCGTGTATTGCACAAACCGTGCCCGCACACGAAATCATCGTTGTCAACAACAAGTCAACTGACAACACGGTTGCCATTGTTCGAGAGGTGCAATCGCTCTATCCCGACGCGCCCATCATCCTGATTGAGCAAGCGGATTCGCAAGGCATCACGCCTACCCGTAACAAGGGGTTCAATTCCGCGACGGGGGACATTATTGGTCGAATTGACTCGGACTCAATAGTCGAACCGAACTGGGTCGAGGAAACCGCCAAAGCCTTCGCGGATCCGACCGTCGACGCAATCACGGGACCCGTAATCTATTACGAACTTCCGTTCCGCCGTTTCGGCCGAATTGCCGATGACACGATGCGCAAGGCAATGTTCAGATTGGCCCGTGACTACAAGTTTTTGTTTGGCTCGAATATGGGAATGACCCGCTCCGCGTGGCTCGCCGTCCGGGATGAAACCTGCGCTGACGAAGAAGACCTCATGCACGAGGACTTGGACCTCGCCGTCCATGTTCATCGGGCCGGACTCAAAATCGTGTACGCACCGCACGTCATCGCGGGAATGTCGCTTCGTCGTATGGATGACAGTCCGTCCGACATGGTGTCGTACCTCATGCGATTCGATCGGACCTACAACCACCACGGCATCCCCGACCGCAGGCTACGTGTCCCCGCGGCGGTTTTCATGGCGGTGTACCCCATCGTGAAGACGATGCACTGGGGCAAACGTCTTAGCCGCGCGATTCGCAAGCCCCAATAGCAATTATTTTGCGGAAGTGCCCTGTGATGAAGAGGGTTTGCGAGAGACGGACCTTGTCCGTTTCGGCACGATCGCGTCGTGAAGATCGACCGGTTCTGATTCTGCACGAGAGTGACGTTGACGACGGTTTTTTGCCGTGATGTTGAGGGCTTCGACAATCACCGCGAAGGCCATCGGGCCGTAAATGAAGGCCTTGTCGATCTCGGAGCCGAATCCTTCGGCGACCAGTGACGCTCCGATGAGAACGAGAAACGCGAGGGCGAGCATTTTGACCGTGGGGTGCTTGGTGACAAAGTCGCCAACCCAGTTCGCCGCGAACAACATCGCGATGGAGGAGACGACGACCGCGACAATCATGATTGTCAGGCTGTTCGTCATTCCGACGGTCATGCCGACAGCGGTAATGATTCCGTCAATCGAGAAGACAATGTCGAGAACAAGAATTTGGCCGATAATCGCCGCGAACGCCTTTGCTCCAGTGCGGGCAGGATTCGCCTTGCCTTCCTCGCCTTCAAGATTTTCGTGGATCTCGGTGACCGACTTATAAATGAGAAATATTCCACCGGCAATCAGGATTAGATCGCGACCAGAAAAGTGAAAGTTACCGAGCGTCGCAATGTCGTCGTCGAGCTGGATGATCCAATACGCTCCGAACAACATCAGCACACGAGTGACCATCGCGGCGCTCAGTCCGACGACCTGAGCGCGCTTACGCATCTCCTCGGGGAGGTTAGACGCGAGGATTGTAATGAAGATGATGTTGTCAATTCCCAGAACAATCTCGAGAATTGACAGGGTTGACATCGATAACCAGACGGCCGGGTCGGTCAAGAATTCGATCATCTGTTCATTCTAATTCAGCACGATAGGATGGTCAGATTCACGGGAGCTCGGAAGAGCTGAGAGGAAGCCAAGGCTTCGACCGTCATACCAACCGGATAATGCCGGATTGGGAAGGCAGTTTCATCCCGTGCACAGGATAGAGAGTGCACCACTATGGATAATACGTTTGCGGGTTGGAGAACCGTCGACCTAATTGTCGCCGCCGTGCTCGCTGTTGCATCCGGCGTGATCTTTGTCGCATGGAATGCGCTGTACGTGCCGTTGTCGCTCGGCCTTAGCGGACTGTCTCCGGGTTTCGTTGCGCTGCTCGACGGAGTATGGCTCATCGGGGGTTTGCTCGTCCCACTCGTAGTCCGCCGACCCGGTGCAGCCATTCTTGGAGAGATGATTGCCGCGTCGGTTTCGGCGATTATTGGAAACCAGTGGGGCTTCACTGTGTTGCTTTTCGGTTTCGCTCAGGGGTTGGCGATGGAGTTGGGTTTCCGACTCATGCGACGCAACAAAGTTGAATTCTTTGTCGTCGCGGCCGCGGGTGCGTTGGGAGGCGTTGTTCAGGGAACCTTTGAATATTTCTACTTTTATCCCGGAATAGGCGTTGGATTCGCCACGATCTATGTCGTGTCTGCCACGGTATCGGGCGCAATCCTCGGAGCAGGACTCTCGCTGCTTCTTGTTCGCGCATTGAGCAAAACCGGCATTCTCGCAACGTTCGGGCGATGAAATGTCCCGCAGCCTCGTTTCATTCAAATCTTGGTCGTTGGCCTTTCACGGCTCTAATTCGGAGACGCTTCGCGATGTTTCATTCAAAATCGCTCCTGGCGAGAGAGTGCTCATCACTGGTCCAAGCGGAGGAGGGAAATCGACTCTGGTTCGTGCGATAGCCGGATTGGTAGACAGTTCACTCGTTGAAGAATATGGAACGCGAACGAGCCGTGCGAAAGCGGTGGCATTCGTCGGTCAGGAACCAGACGAACAGATCCTTTTCCCCACAATTCGCGATGAGGTCGCCTTCGTCGCCGAGACCGCGGTGACGGATCCATCTGAGGTTGAGGATCGAATATGGGAAGCGCTGGATTCCGCTGGTGTGACAAACCCAATAGAGTCCTCTACCGGCCACCTTTCGGGCGGCGAAAAACAGCGGGTCGCGATTGCCACCGCGATGGCATCGCGTCCCGACCTTTTGGTGTTGGACGAACCGACCGCAAGTCTCGATGGAATCTCAATGGAAACGGTCCGCGATGCCGTCCACCGTGTGATCACGGAATCGACTTCTGCCCTCGTCATCGTCGAGCATCGCATCAAGCTCTGGCGCAAGCTTGTTGATCGGATCATCGTCGTTGCCGATGGCCGAATTGCTCTCGACGGACCTCTCGACGATGTCTTGGCTACACAACGAGGAGCGCTCGTAGCGCTCGGAGTATGGGTCCCGGGCCATTCGCGCGCCACCAAGCCAAGGGCGCGCCAGCGTGGCGCACAGACCGTTCTCACGACGCGAAAACTCGTCGTGTGTCGAGCAGAAGGTGCGAAGTCATTTCGGTTGCCGTCATTGAATCTGCGCGAAGGGGAGGCGGTAGCAATCACTGGTCTCAACGGTGCAGGAAAAACCACTGCGCTGCGCGTGCTCGGCGGACTGTTGGCTCCACACAGCGGAACCGTTGAGTATCTTGAGCGGAGTGCCGAGCCACACCGAATACCCGCTCGAGCACTGGTGAAATTTGCGTCATCCGTGTTACAAAATCCGTCGTACGGTTTCGGAAACGGAACCGTGGGGGACGAAGCGCCCGCTCATGAACGCGCTGCGGTCGGCTTGCGTGGGATGGACCGTCGACATCCGCAAAGCCTGAGCGGTGGCGAGCGGCGCAGGCTTGCGATTGCCTCTGCCCTGTCGCGTGACCCCCGAATCCTTTTGCTCGACGAACCGTCATTTGGTCAAGACGCCCATTCGTGGCATGACCTTCTCGACCGGCTCCGGGATTTTCTCGATGCAGGGGGCTCGATTGTGCTGGCATCTCATGATCAGCTGCTTGTTCGTTCACTTGCACACCGAGTCATCCATCTCGGAGAAACCCTGTGACCGCACACCGCCCGCATTCGGTGGCGCTCATCGTGTCGAGCGCGGTCCCCGCGTTCGTCCTCGTCTGGAGCGTCGATCCGTGGATGCCCATTCTCGTTGGACTTCCGCTGGTCGCGTTTCTCGCGGCAATGGCATCGGACGTCATCATGTTGCCCTCGCGTACATCGATGTACGTGTTGGCCGCTGTGGTTGGAATGGTGGGTGTTGCGTCGCTGATGTACGGAACTCATCGCGGTGCCACGCTTTTCCATTGGGGATTCATACACATCAGCGACGGCTCGATTGCGACATCTAGCGCCGCAGTGTTGCGCGTCATCTCAATTGCGCTACCCGCGTTGCTCGTTGCTGGGGCGATTTCCGCTCACGAGGTTTTGGCAACGTGCGCCGTGAAACGACTCGTGCCCGATCGCGTCGCGTTAGCGACACTGATTGCGTTGAGGTTGGTTCCCGTGATCGCATCCGACCTCGATGAAACGCAACAGGCTCAGCGCGCTAATGGCCGCGCTCCGACACCGTTCACCGTGGCGCTGACGACACTGGTCATCGCAATTCGTCGAGCCGTTCGGATGAGCGACGTCGCCGAGATTCGTGGCTTCTCGCGGCCAAACCGGACTTGGAGCGTGTATCGTCCTTTGGGTATCCGAGACTGGACGCTAATAGCGGGTTCCGTCGCAATCGGCATTTCAGCCATGTTCGTCGTGGCATACATCGGTGTTTGGAACAGCGCAATTGCCTAAACCGCACATCATCCTGATTGACGGGAAAAGCGGCGCAGGTAAGACGCATCTTGCTGTTCGACTCGCCGCCGCGCTCGACGCGACGCTCGTGCATCTCGACGACGGGTATCACGGTTGGCGCGGATTGGCTGCAGGGCGTGATGCGATGTTCGAAACATTCATGATGCCAATTGCCCTGGGGCAACAGGGACGCTTCAGGGCATGGGATTGGAAACACGACGTCGCCGGCGATTTCGTTGACGTCCAGCCATCGAATATTGTCGTGGTCGAGGGGTGTGGCGTCAGCACCCCCTCGTCGCGGGAACTTGCGTCGACCGTGCTGTGGGTTGAATGCGACGAGCCGATTCGGTCGGAACGATTGGCCGTCCGCGACCGTGGAGAATTCACGTCGTTGTACAACGCCTGGGATGCGCAGGTTGACGAGCACATCGCGAGCAACGACCCGATTTCAACAGCAACGGTCATCGTTCACACGTGAAACCAGGGAAAGACGGTGGGTGGCTAACGGGGCTCGAACCCGCGACCTTCAGGACCACAACCAGACGCTCTGCCAACTGAGCTATAGCCACCATGTGCGCCGAGACGCAACTGTTCTATTATGCCAGTAATTCTGACCAGGCATCAGTGGCGAATTTTTTGGCGGCTTCGAGTTTGTCCACGGGGATTGAATCCATGCTAAACAGCAATTCTCGGTAAAACGCGAGTTCGCGAATCGACTCAATCGCGTCGGCCAACGCGCGGTGGTTGCCCAATTTTTCGGGGGCGGCATCGACGACATAAGGGAACCACCGAAAAAGCACTTCTTTGATGGTCGAGGTGTCGACGTTGCGGTAGTGAACCCAGTCTTCGACGGCGGGCATGTATTTTGCCAAGAATCGTCGATCCATATGAATTGTGTTACCACCCATCTGGGCGGTTTGACGAACGGGGACGTGTTGGGTGATGTAGGCAAGCACCTGCCTTTCTGCCTCCGCCACAGAGACACCATCTTTGATGAGGGGTAGAAGACCGCTCTTGACGTGCATATTTCGAACGAAGCTTCCCATGTTCGCCATGGCGGCGTCGGTCGGTTTGATGACGAGTTGAAGTCCTTCGTCTTGGGGAACTAAGTTGCCGTCTGTCACGATGACGCCGATTTCGACAATCTCGTCGTCGCGCTTCCCCGGTTCGGATGTGTTGATGTGGAGACCCGTCATTTCAAGATCGAGCCACACAATGAAGCGATTGTCGTTGAGGTAGTCGTTGGGTGCCATTCGTTTAGCCTATCGAAGGGGTCCCCGCAGGAATTAGGTCAGTTCGAACTGACCGCCGTCGAGTTGCCCCTGTTGGCGGTAGAGGTCGAGTTTTGCTCGTGTGTCTTGAATGTCGAGATTTCGCATCGTGAGTTGACCGATGCGATCGGTTGGGCCGAACGCTTCGTCACCGGTGCGTTCCATCGAGAGCTTTTCGGGGTGATAGCTGAAGCCGTCACCGACTGTATTAATGATCGTGTAGTCATCCCCTCGACGCAGGCGAATCGTCACGGAACCATTGACGGCAGACGCCACCCATTTGGTCAAAGACTCGCGCAACATGAGTGTTTGCGGGTCGAGCCATCGTCCTTCGTACAACAAGCGACCCATCCGCCGACCTTCGGTTACATACGCAGCCATCGTGTCTTCGTTGTGAATCGCTGACAGAAGGCGTTCGTAGGCGATGTGCAACAACGCCATTCCTGGCGCTTCATAAATTCCACGGCTCTTTGCCTCGATGATGCGGTTCTCTATGTGGTCCGACATTCCAAGTCCGTGTCTACCGCCAATTTCGTTCGCCGTCATAATCAGACCAACGGCGTCGCTCGAAAAGTCCGAATCATTGATCGCGACAGGTCGACCTTGGCGGAATCTAATTGTGACGTCTTCGGCGTCAATGGACACCGACGTGTCCCAGAATTTGACGCTCATTATTGGTTCGACGGTTTCGTACGAGGTGTCTAAATGTTCCAGTGTTTTTGCCTCGTGTGTGGCACCGAGCATGTTCGCATCGGTCGAATACGCCTTCTCGTGCGAGGCGCGATAGGGCAGGTCGCGAGCCGACAGCCACTCCGACATCTCGTGCCGACCGCCGAGCTCGCTCACGAAGTTTGCGTCTAGCCACGGCTTGTAAATGCGCAGGTTGGGATTCGCGAGAAGTCCATAGCGATAAAAACGCTCGATGTCGTTCCCTTTGTACGTGCTTCCATCTCCCCAGATTTCGACTCCGTCATCGTGCATCGCTCGCACCAACAAGGTGCCAGTGACTACACGGCCAAGGGGAGTGGTGTTGAAATAAGTCTTTCCACCGGTTCGAATGTGAAACGCGCCACAGGCGATGGCTGCGAGACCTTCCTCAGCAAGAGACTGCCGGCAATCGATGAGTCGTCCCAGCTCGGCGCCATACGTCAGTGCACGGTCGGGAATCGAGTCGATATCGTCCTCGTCGTACTGACCGAGGTTTGCGGTGTAGGCGAAAGGAACCGCACCCTTTTCACGCATCCAGGCGACGGCGACCGACGTGTCGAGCCCACCAGAGAACGCGATACCAACTTTTTCGCCGATCGGAAGAGATTCAAGAACCTTAGACATGAGTCCAGCCTAGACACTTCCGCGAACGACGGGCACGCCAGGGTGGGATGGACTAAGGTCACGAGAACCTAAATTCAGTTGCGTTGACCTTTGATGACTTCGCGCCAACGAAAATCGATGGGCTAGCTGCCTGAGCGAGATGTGCGCTTGCGCCCCGCAAGCACCAATGCACCACTCACGATTGCACCCACGCCAATTGCGACTAACCACAGGATGGATTCACTGTTTAGCCCGGTGAAGGCGATTGCGGTGACCTTTTCGGCGCTCACTGTTGGGCTCGACCCGTTCGATCCTGAATTAAATTTCACGGAACCCTTCAGCACCGCTGCTTGTTCGACGCAGTCGTTTAATTCGTCCGTCGGGATGTACGACACAGAACCCCCAGGTTCCGCATCAGCCAAAAAGATTCCGGCATCCGTGTCGTAGGACACGTAGTAGCGTCCTTCGGACGAACGGCCGTAAACAAGACCCGTCGTTGACCACTGAGCCGCGTCGCCGAAAGCCGGATCGTCAGACCCAATCCACTCTGACGTTCCGCTGTCGTAGCGGAGCTCGTGACCGTTGGAATCGATTAGTTTGAGCGCCCAAGGGAAATTGCGGTCACGGCCTCTTACCAACGCCAGTCGGTTGTCACCGAGTGATTCGGTTTGCCCTGAGGCGTCGCTGTAGGGGTCGCCGAGGCTCGACAGCGTGAATTCTTCAAACACGCCATCCTCGGTGCACGACGGCAACGCGGGCGACGCATTTCCGCTCACCGCAAATCCTTCGCCAAAGGAAGCCGCGTTAGCGGAAAGCGGCATTGCGAGGAAACTGACGAGCGCAAGAATTACCGACAACGCGGGACGCACGAGCCTTATCATAGAAAACCCTCTCCCCGCGGCGGCATGCCTTAAATCCTATAGTAACTCGTGTAAGTTTAATACATTGATTTCGTTACCCTATGCAGGTTTTTGCGGTGACTAAGAGCTAACCCACCCAGAGAGAAGTTGAAATTGCGCGCACGTAAATTTTTTCGAGTGAAAAATTTTCGAAATCTCGTAAAGTTCACTGTAATTAGATCAGCGTTCACTCTGGTCATAGCGTTGGTCGCCACGTTGTTTGTCGGTGCTCCGGCGTCCTGGGCAAGTGTGTCGTTGTCGTATAACTTCAACACGGCAGGCGAAGTTGACGCGAATTTCAATCAATATGTCGAGACCGGTCCCATTACCCAATCTCTTTCTGGCGGAATCGGGGATTCGGGCGCCATA
>JAHEFZ010000002.1:0-14134 GCA_024639935.1 Microbacteriaceae bacterium | reverse complement strand
AACATGGGTACGGCCGACGGAGTTTTCGCCACAAAAAAGGCGTTCAGTATTGGGCCAGTCGGTAGCACCTACGTCTTTACGGCGTTCATGCAGAGTGTCGGAAATGGCGGGTACAGCGGCATGGGGTTCACTGCAGCAGAGCCTTCGGCAGGAAACTCCGGTGGTTATCCATTCCGCCCGAACGATGCGCTGGGGATGTCGGTGCATGGTGGCGGCTTCGTTTTTCATGACGGTGCGACCGATGCGTCTGGTTCCTGGAATCAGGGAGGAACGAGCTCCGGCATCACGGCAGTGACGTCGGCCCCCTTCAATGATCTTCTCAACAATGGTTCCAGCGTTGACTGGTACAAGGTGGTCCTCACGGCCTCACGTGATTCCCTCACAACGTTCGATATGAACGTGAAGGTATTCCCCACCGATGTCAATGGCAACACTCTGGATACCAACGGTAGTCCGTCGACCTCCCCTTCGGCCGAATTCACCTTCAATGATCGGTCGGCGACAGATTTGATCAACGCGCCAATCATTTATGCGTATTTCAATTTCTCTGGAGACCGCGTCTACAACTTTGATAATTTTTCCGTCAACCTTGGCGGTGGTGCATCGGTTATTGATCCGGGATACCCCGTCGTCGTCACAACAGGTGTTTCCGCAACTGGAGGCACAATTACTTTTGATGGGGACGTGACCTCAGACGGTGGCCAGCCGATTACCGAGCGCGGTTTCGCGTATGAGTCGAACACGGAACCGACAATTAGTGACAATAAAGTGACCCAAACGGGGACAACCGGAATCTACACCAAAGATGCGACAAGCTTTCCTGACGGCACCTGGTATGTCCGGGCCTATGCGACGAACGCGAACGGAACAAGTTACGGCGCGGAGTATCAAATTATTATCTCAGGTGGTGCCGGAACCGGTACTGTGGCAGATCCCGTCGATAACGGTGGTGGCGGCGGCGGCGGCGGTAGTGGCCCCGACGTATTTGACGTCTCCGCCGAAAACGCCGGTACTCCGATCACAACTATCGAACAAAACGACTCGGTAGATGTCGTGACCCACGCCCCGGTCGACTACGTGGGTGAGGCGACCCAGACAATTACGACGACGTGGAGCACGCAGAGCCTGTCGATTGACAATGTCAACGATGTCACATATCCAGCGGGGTGGGGACTGGAATATACGACCGATGGCACAACCTGGTCAGGGACAGCGCCAGGTAGTTTGTCTACCGTCGCGGGAGTGCGTGCATCTGGCACCGTGAATCAGCTCGAAGCGGGACTTTTCACCTCAAGCGCCGAAGCCGAATCGGTTGATCAGATTTCGGAATTCAATGCGAATACTGGTGGCGATGGATTCAACGTCGGGTTCGGAAATGGAATTCTCGTAAACTCCTTCCACCACACGGTGCCGACGACCATTTCTTGCCACTATCTCGATGGCACGGCCTGTGGCGCGAACGTTTCGTTCACGGGATACGAGTCGACACAAAATTCATCCGTATTCATGGACAAAACGAACGATCACATGTACCAGTTCGTGCGTCGTCAATCTGACGGTGACTATGGAATTTTATGTGTTGATTTTTCTGACGAAACGGATCCCGTTGCGTGTTCCACCCCGTTCACGACGCTGTCCGACGGTGTCGTGACTGGGTTGTCGCAGGCCTCCTCGAACTCCCTCGGTGCGCCCTCGAAAGATGGCACCCGACTTTGGTCTAGCGAATCCGCTCACAATGTACTTTTATGTTTTGACATGCAAACGCAAGCCGCCTGCCCTGATGGTGATAACGGATTTGCGATTGGTGGAACGCCGGCCGGAAGCAGTAATGCTGGTCTCTATCAACTCCGAGTCGCTGTGCGTGCCGGAATCGTTTTCTACACCACCGTTGACCACAAAATGGGCTGCTACGATTCCTCGACACATGCGCTTTGCGGTGGAAATTCGCCGATAGCAATTAACGCGGGAAACCGCGCAACGCCAGTTTTAATCGAGAACACGTCCGGAACTTTCATCGGAGCGTGTGACGCCAGTTCGCAACGCTGTTTGTCGACAGGCGGAACGTCGATGACCATTCCTAGCGGACTCAGTGCATTCTGGACTGCCACGGCAACGCGGCCAAACTATTACATCGCGAATGTTAATGCCCTGGATTACGGAATCACTAAACACCGCTTGTACTGGGGCGGACCTCAACAACCCGATAATTGGTCAAAAAACATCACGTGTTTTGACTATCTGAGGGACGCACCATGTGACGGATTCGAGGTTTTGGCCACAAACAATGGGAGCATTTCAAAGGTATATGCCGCGAGTATCGATAGCGACAATCCGAAATGCATTTGGATTAATCAGGACACTGGAAAAATCGTCCCCCTCAACTACAAAACCGGAGCAATCGGCTGCTCAACTGCGACATCACGTGAGGCATTTATTCCAATCACGGCCAATGTCGACCGTTTAGGTTGTGCAGTGGGTAACGAAGTCCTCACGTGGGACTCCCTGACGATCACGCTGCCCGACGGTCTTACGGCGGCCGATGTCACAGTCAACGTCAATGATTCAGAAGACGTCGCTCTCGTCGACTGGCAAGACGTGACGTTGGACGAAGGCGGGGTGATCGATCTTTCGTCACTTGACGTCGCAGATTCGGGGACAAACCCAATCGTTCACATAATCGAGACTGATGGCGGACCGTCCGTTGACCTGAGCGCGACAACGGCCGATGTGCTTTATAGTGCCGGTGCACCAGAAGTGTGCGTCGCCCTGGATGCCGTTACTCAATGTTCTGGAATCACCCCAGATCCAGCGTCATTGACCGTTCCGGATGGAATAATTAAGGGTGAAAGTCAAATTGAGCCGTCGAACGAAGATGACTCAGTGTCTGACGACGAAACGATTACGTTGACAGGCACCAACACCGAGGATGTCTGTGCGGCTGCCCTTCCCGGGAATCCGCCCGATCCGCCAACCGATGTTTCGGTGACTCCCGGAAACGGCACAGCTACAGTTAGCTGGACCGCGCCTTCCGACGGCGCAGCGCCAACCTCTTATACCGTTTCTGACGTCTCCGGGCTTCACACTTGCACTGTCGATGCGCCGGCGACGTCGTGTGAAATTGAAGGGTTGAGCAACGGTTACCCCTATGTATTCCATGTCGTGTCACAGAACGGCGCAGGAGATTCCGATCCGAGTTCAAACGCGGCGGCAGCCATCCCGACTGCTCCCTATTCGGGAAATACGCTGACGATTTACTTCACGTCAATTTCTCCGAAGCTCAGTGCATACAACCAATCGCTGATTAGTGATTTCATCAACGACCACAGCTTTAAAAGAGTTACGTGTACAGGTTCTACACAAGGACTTGAAACAATTCTGTGGTTGGCGAAAGCTCGAGCAGACAATTCCTGTGACTACGGCAAGACCATCAAGAAATTCAAGTCGGCCGCAGTGATTTCCAAAAATAAGGGGATTGTTGCGCCACTTCGATCGGTTGTGCTGGTCGGAAAATAGTTCGTGTTCGGGCGCGGTTGTAGATCGAGATCACAGCTCGTCGGTGTTCGTCGCACCGGGTCACTACGACGGCCGGCTGATAAACTCCGATTGGGCTGGAATTCTGGCCCAAAGCCCTCGTAGCTCAGCGGATAGAGCAGGAGCCTTCTAATCTCTTGGCCGCAGGTTCGATTCCTGCCGAGGGCACCACGTCCGCCTTAGCAGTTCGATACCCAGGAAACCGCGAAGGGTTCCGACTGTTACAACGCTTTAATGATGTCTTCGACACGGTCCTTTGCGTCGCCGAACAGCATCAGAGCGTTGTCGCGGAAGAACAACGGGTTTTGTACCCCGGCGTAGCCGGAGCTCATCGACCGTTTGAACACAACGACGGTGTTCGCTTCCCAGACGTGCAACACGGGCATTCCCGCGATCGGGCTGCCCGGGTCCTCAGCGGCGGCCGGGTTGACCGTGTCATTAGCACCGATGACGAGAACGACGGCGGTACTCGCGAAATCGTCGTTGACTTCGTCCATTTCGAGAACGATGTCGTACGGCACCTTCGCCTCGGCGAGCAGAACATTCATGTGCCCGGGAAGTCGACCCGCGACGGGGTGGATGCCGAACCTCACGGTCACGCCTTTCGCGATCAATCGTTGCGTCAGTTCCGCAACGGGGTATTGCGCTTGCGCGACCGCCATTCCGTAGCCGGGTGTGATGATGACCGTGTCGGCTGCCTTGAGCAATTCGGCTACGGACGCCGCATCGGTCTCGTGAATCTCGCCTTCGTCTTCCTCGCCGGGGGCGGCGGGTTTAGGAATCCCAAAGCCTCCCGCGATCACGGAAATAAATGAGCGGTTCATCGCCTTGCACATGATGTACGAGAGGTATGCACCAGACGAACCAACCAGCGCACCCGTGACGATTAGAAGGTCGTTGTTGAGGAGGAAGCCGGCGGCCGCCGCCGCCCACCCTGAATAGCTGTTGAGCATGGACACGACCACGGGCATGTCACCGCCACCGATCGACGCCACGAGGTGCCAACCAAGCAGGAGAGCGAGAACTGTGACAGCCACAAGCAACCAGATATCGGGCGTGATGATGTACCAGACCGTGAGGCCCACGAATCCGAGCAGCGCTCCGACATTAAGCAGGTTTTTGCCGGGGAGCATCAATGGGCTGCTGGGGATGCGGGCGGAGAGTTTCAAGAATGCGACGATGGAACCCGTGAACGTGACCGCGCCGATGAACACGCCGATGAACACCTCGCCGTGATGGATTCCGATGAAATCAGCGGGTACGTCGTGCGAATCGAGTGCTCCGTTCCAGCCCACCAGGACCGCAGCAAGTCCAACGAAGCTGTGAAGCAATGCAATCAATTCGGGCATTCCCGTCATGGCAACGACGCGTGCGCGCCACAGGCCGATGCCGGCACCGATGAGTACAACGACGACGAGGAGGGACAATCCGATGGTGGATTGCGTCGAACCCCACGAGTTGAGCGCCAAGGACGCGATGGTGGCGACAAGAGCGAGTGCCATTCCCGCGATTCCAAAGGTGAGACCTGATCGCGACGTTTCGTGTTTGCTCAGTCCAGCGAGGCTCAGAATAAACATGAGCGCAGCGACGATATAGACAGCAGTGGTCAGCATGTCGATGTTCATGAATTTCCACCTTTGCTAAACATTTTGAGCATCCGACGTGTCACGGCGAACCCACCGAAGATATTGATTGATGCGAGAAGGACTCCGACCGCGGCTAAAACCTGCACGACGATGTTGGGGGATGCGAGTTGTGCGATTGCTCCCACCACGACGATTCCCGAGATGGCGTTGGTCACGCTCATCAGCGGCGTGTGAAGAGCATGATGGACCTTGCCGATGACATAGAAGCCGACCACCACCGACAGCATGAGCACGAGGAAGTGCTGGGGAAGTGGAGCCGGGGCGAATGCACAGATTGCGAGAACAGCGGCGAGACCGAGGCCCCTCAGGAGCCCTTGCCTCAACGGGGACATCGTTTTCTGCTCGGTGGGTGTTACCGGTTCGGCAGCTGCCACAGTCGGTGCAGCGGAAACCTGCACTGGTGGGGGTGGCCAGGTGACTGCGCCGTCCTGGACAACCGTCACGGAACGCTGGACAACATCATCAAAGTCGAGACTCAGTTTCCCGTCTTTTTCGGGGGTGACGAGCTTCAACAGGTTCAACATGTTGGTGCCGAAAAGCTGGGACGCTTGTTGGGGGAGGCGCCCCGGAAGGTCGGTATACCCAAGGATGACGACACCGTTGGCGGTGACCACTCGTTTGCCCGCTTTCGAACCTGCGACGTTACCACCCATTCCGGCTGCCATGTCAACGATGACGCTACCGGGCTTCATGCTTGCAACGTCGGACTCGGTCAACAATTTTGGCGCGGGGCGACCGGGGATGAGCGCGGTGGTGATGATGATGTCAACGTCGCGTGCTTGTTCGGAGTAAATCTCTGCCGCACGACGGTCATAGGCTTCGCTCGTGGCTTTCGCGTAACCATCGGACGACGCCATCTTCTCATCAACCTCGACCGCAACGTATTCGCCACCGATTGACTTGACCTGATCTGCTACTTCGGGACGCGGGTCGGTCGCTCGAACTATCGCACCCATGCTTGAGGCAGTGCCGATCGCGGCAAGTCCGGCGACACCTGCGCCAGCCACCAACACCTTGGCCGGTGGCACCTTGCCTGCCGCCGTGACTTGCCCGGTGAAAAGGCGCCCAAACTCGTACGCGGATTCAATCACGGCACGGTAGCCGCCAAGATTGGCCATTGAACTCAAGACGTCCATCGATTGAGCGCGGGAAATTCGTGGCACCGCGTCAAGCGCGATTGCAGTAAGTCCGCGCTTGGCGAGCGCAGCAAGGAGTTCCGGTCTGAGGCCCGGCGCCATCACGCCGATCACGGTCGTGCCGGGAGTCATCCCGGCGATCTCGGCGTCGGTGGGGGCATTGACCTTCATGACAATTTCGGACGCCCATGTCTTCTTTTTGTCTGCGACGATTGCGCCGGCAGCTTTGTACTGGGAGTCGGGGAAAGACGATTCTGCGCCAGCGCCACGTTCAACAACGACCTCGTAGCCCAACAACAGCAATTTTGTGACGGTGTCTGGTGTCGCCGCAACTCGCGTTTCACCAGCGCCTTCTTTGACGATTCCCAGTCGTGCCATGCGCGCAACCCCTTCACTCAGTGCCAATGCTTGTGGCTATCCCGGAACGGAACACTCGCACAACGCGTCATTCTCGGCAATATCGAAATTCTATCCAGTTGATTGAGCCTGCGCACTCGTCAGGGGCACGTGCGCTCGGTTATCGGAACCTTCCCAAACGTGCTGCGGGACGCCTAAACTCGTCGCATGCGACAAATTCTTGGACTCACTCGATATGCGGTGATTGTTCCCGCTATTGCGTCGATCGTCGGGGCATTGCTCCTCATGGCCCAGGGGTCTATCGAAATGGTGGTTGTCGCCTACGAGTCGATAACCGCCCACGCCTACCTCAAGGACACGGTTGTGGCAGTTCTCACGGCAGTGGATGCGATTCTCTTGGGCACTGTACTACTGGTAATCGGATACGGCCTCTACGAACTGTTCGTTGACCCCGAACTCACGGTTCCTGATTGGTTGCAGGTCCGAGACCTCGACGACCTGAAGTCGAAACTCATCGGCGTCGTTGTCGCCATTATTGCGGTGGTTTTCGTCGGAGTATTCGTCGATGCAAATCGGGCCGACGAAGTACTTTCCTATGGAATCGGCGCTGGTTCCCTCGTTGCGGGGCTAGCCGTTTTTGCACTCGCAACGCGCAAAACGGACAAACAGAACATCCAAGCCAAGCCCCAATAGGTTGTTCGAGAGGCTTTAGGTGTCACCTAAAGTCCACAAAAAATGGTTCCTACCCGAGTAACGACTTCATTTGCTTGTAGATGATTCCGGCCGCCCAGACGGGATTGAGTCGAGACAGTATGTCCAGTGTTTTCGCGTCCCGGCCAGTCGTGATGCGAGGAGTATTGTTCTCGATCGCATCAACCATCTTTCGGGCCGCGACGTCGGCTGCCAACTGTGGGAATTTGCTCGCCTCTGTACTTCCCGCCGCGGGAACACTCATACCGGAGTTCTGGGCGATGTTGGTGGCCGTTGCACCGGGGAAAACAATCGTCACCCCCACGTTGGTCTCGAGTAGTTCAGAACGGAGTCCCTCGGTCATCAGTTTCACGGCGGCCTTGGACGCGCCGTAGATGCTTTGGCCAGGAACGGGGGCATACGCCCCCATCGACGAGACGTTGAGAATGTGTGCCTCGTCTCGCGCGAGCAGTCCTGGAAGGAACGCCTTGACCAGGCGCAACGGACCGTAAAAATTGACATTCATGACGCGCTCGGCGTCAGCGATATCGAGTTCGTTGATGGTGACAAATGGTTGGATGATCCCCGCGTTATTGACGAGCCCATCTGCCTGGCCCAATGCCTGTGTTACCGCAGCGGGTAACTCCGCAACAGCCTTCGCGTCGGTGATGTTGAGTGGGTGAGTGGATATTCGTCCGCCACGAGCCGTGACCAACTTCGCGGTTTCGGCAAGAGGCGCGGCACGCATATCGACCGCAGCAACAGACGCTCCACGTCGAACTAGTTCAAGGGCAAGCTCGCGGCCCATTCCACTTCCCGCGCCGGTGACAACGATGACCTTGTTTCGCACTTTCATGAAAATCCCCCTATTTCGGCAGGTTCGATTCGATCGCAGAGATGATCGCGGGGTCCATCGGAACGGTCGTTGGACGGAATCGGAAGACACGGAGGTCTGGAGTCACAACGAACTTTTCGAAGTTCCAGCGGATGTTGCCCGCGCTGCCTCGCTCGTCTTTCGATTTCGTCAGCTCGGCATAGAGCGGGGCACGACTCTTGCCATTCACTTTGACGGCGTCGAATATCGGAAAAGTGATGCCCCACTTCGTCGCACAGTATTCGGCGATGGCCTCGTTCGACGACAATTCTTGGAAGAACTGATTCGACGGGAACCCCAAGACGACGAATCCGCGGGGACCGTATTTCTGCTGAAGCGCCTCGAGATCAGCGTATTGGGGCGACAGGCCACACCGCGATGCGACATTGACAATGAGTAAGACCTTTCCGGCGTGCTCGCGCAACGAGGTCTCGATACCATCGGCAGTGAGGACGGGGATGTCGAGCAGTGAGTCAGTCATCAGTGTTCCTTCATTCCAGAGAATTCGGTGTTGTCGAGAGCTAGGTCGGTCTCTACAGCACGATTGTCGCGAGCAGACTGTGCGAGTATCACGCCTCCCAAAACAATACCTGCACCTACCAGTTGGATCATGTTGAGAGTTTCACCAAGAATGAGCCAGGCCGCGAGAAAGGCGAAGAGCACCTCGCTGGTTGCCACAATTCCCGACCGTGTAGCTTTGAGAATACTGATCGACCACAATCCGAGGGTGAACGTGGTGAACGTGCCGAGCACCACGATGAACGCCAAGAGGAACCAAGCCGGACCCACTATCCGGTCGGCGTCCACCGAGAAGGGAATCACTCGGGTGAAAATTGCGGGGTCGAGAGTCCACCACCCGCTGAACAACGCCCAGAACACGCTCGCAACGGCCATTCCCCAGAAGCCGACGGCCATCGGGTGGCGCACCCCCGTCTGGCGCTCGCCGAGGACAAAGTAGGTCGTCAGAGACGCCGACGCGCCAAGCGCCCACAGAACACCCTCGACATTGAGAGTCGAGTTCCACACTTCGGCGACCGTTGCGAGCCCGATGAGGACGGATGCGATCGACACCCAAATTCTGGACTTGACGTGCTCTCGAAAAACGAAGTGGGCGATGAGCGCCACAAAAAGCACGGCCGTGTATTCCAGTAGCAAGGCGATTCCGACGGGAAGCAGGTAAACCGCCTGCGCGTAGGTAGCCTGCAGCGTTGCGACCCCAATTACTCCCATCGCGACGAGGGGCACGATTTGTTTCCGGGTGATTCGAAGGGCGTTTCGGTCACGCACCAGCAAGACGGCACCCATCAGAACCGCGGCGCCGACGACGCGAAGGAAGGTTACCTGAAAACCGTCAATTCCCGTTCCGTCCATCAACAACTTGATGACGACACCGTTGACTCCAAAAATGAATGCGGCGACGGTTGCGGCGATGTATCCGACTAGGGCGCGGGGTTGGGCTACAGCCACGAATCAACCAGTTGATGGATCGCGTGCGGGTCGATCGCTGCGAGCTCATCGGACGTTAGCGGTTCTGCGTGAGCCGCCGCAAGCGAATCCTCCAGCTGCGCGACGCTGCTCGCGCCGATGAGCGCGCTCGTCACGGCGGGGTGTCGCATTGTCCAGGTCAAGGCCATCTGCGCAAGTGTCTGCCCGCGTCCTGCGGCGATATCGTTGAGGGCACGGGCGTGACCGAGGTACGTCTCGTTGATGCGCGCTTCGTCAATCCAATTCGCGGTGCGAACGCGCGAATCCGATGGAATTCCATTCAGATAACGATCAGTAGCAAGACCCTGGGCGAGTGGTGAATAGACAATTCCGCCGACACCGAGTTCGACCAACGCGTCGAACAGGCCGGCTTCGGGACGACGATCAAACAGGTTGTATCGCGGTTGGTGAATGAGAAGAGTCACACCCATGTCTTTAAGAATCGAATAGGCGCGACGTGTTTGATCCTCGTCGTAGTTCGAGATTCCCACGTACAGGGCTTTGCCCGATTGAATCGCGTGGGCGAGTGCGCCCATTGTCTCTTCGAGGGGAGTGTCCGGGTCGAAACGGTGCGAATAAAAGATGTCGACATAATCGAGACCCATCCGTGACAGGCTCTGATCGAGCGAGGCGAGAAGGTACTTTCGCGAACCCCATTCACCGTATGGGCCTTCCCACATGTCGAAGCCGGCCTTCGACGAGATGATGAGTTCGTCCCGATAGGGGCGCAAATCGTTGGCAATGATCGTGCCAAAGTTTCGTTCGGCGGATCCGGGCGGAGGCCCATAGTTGTTGGCGAGATCGATGTGCGTAACGCCACGGTCGAACGCGCGCAGCACAATGTCCCGTTGAACCGCGAGTTCCCGGTCGTCGCCGAAGTTGTTCCACAGACCCAAGGAAATTCGGGGAAGCAGGAGCCCGCTTCGGCCCGATCGTCGGTAGGGAATTGAGTTGTAACGATTTGGGGCTGCGTCATACGTCATGGTGCCAGCCTAGCCCCGCGCTTAGACTGTCACCATGATGACGTTCTATCTGGCTGGCGGTTGTTTCTGGTGCCTCGACGCGGCATATCGCGTACTTCGTGGCGTGCATTCTGTGGTGTCCGGCTACGCGGGTGGGCATGTCGATTCACCAAGTTATGACGCGGTCTGCACGGGTTCGACGGGGCATGCCGAGGTCGTTGCCGTCTCGTTCGACGAGGCTGTCATCCCCGCCGACGTCATTCTTGACGCCTTTTTCACGATGCATGACCCGCGCCAATTGAACCGTCAGGGAAACGACGTGGGAACCCAGTACCGCTCGGCGATGTTCCCGACGGACCCGAATCAACGACACCTGTTCGAGCTCGCCCGTGGCCGCGCAAACGACATTTGGGGTGGCGGAGTTGTGACGACAATCGACGACTTAACGGAGTTCTTCCCCGCCGAGGATTACCACCAAGATTTTTTCGCCAACAACCCGACACAGGGTTATTGCCTTGCGGTGGCGGTGCCCAAGGTCAACAAGGTGCGCGCCGGATTTGCGCAGTACCTCACGACGTAGCTTCTCCACACATCACTCACCGCACAGGTTCTCCACCGAGCGGTGAATTCGCGTCATGCGCGGACCACGTTCGAGTCATCCTCGTTGAAGGCGCCGGTCGCGGGTTGGGACGGCCGGCGCCGTCCACACAACAAAGGAGACACATGAGCGACACCCTCACCATCACTGGGCTCATCGCAACGACGCCTCGGCACGTTGTCACGAGCGAAGGACTTCCGATCACGAGCTTTCGGCTCGCATCATCACAACGGCGATTTGACAAGGCGAACTCGGCGTGGGTCGATGCGTCAACCAACTGGTACACGGTTACAGCCTTTCGTCAACTTGCCATCAACGCTGTGCCATCGCTGTCCAAAGGAGACCGTATCGTTGTGACTGGCCGCTTGCGCGTTCGAGATTGGCAGACAGACGATCGAACCGGAACCAATGTCGAAATCGAAGCCGAAACGCTGGGGCACGACTTGTTCTGGGGGACCGCGGTCTTCACTCGACTGATCGGTCTCGGTGGCGACTCGTCGACAACACAGCAAGAAAGCGATGCGGAAATCAACGCAACCGAAGCTGTCACTGTGGTCTGACTCGTCTTCCCACGCTGACCTAGAATGGGGGAATGACCGTACGCATCTTTTTTCCCACCGCGGCCACGGTCATCTCCCTCGCTCTGGGCGGTTGTTCTCTCAGCCCCAGTGTCGCGCCAAGCCCGACAACGACGGAGCCATCGACGCTCGTCTACCTTCCAGAAGGCGATGCACAAGACAACAAAGTTTTGTTCGATCAGGTTCTATCCGAAGTTGCCACGATGGACCAAACACAACCGGGGCGAACCATGGTCAACGCCCTCGTCAACGCGGGCTTTCGAAAAGCATCAATCCAGGTCACTGAAGATGAGACGAAAACCATGCTGCCGGCGGATTCGGTGATTGTGGCCGTTCGAATCAATCGTTCGTGTCTCATTGGCCAACGAACACAGGACAAAGGATACTTTTCGTCAATCGAAAGTGCCCTCAAAACCGGTGGTTGCCTGATCGGTACCACCCGAGAGATCGACTGGTAAAGACTGTGGCTGAATTCATCTACACAATGGTGCGGGCGCGTAAAACCGTCGGCGAAAAGTTAATCCTTGACGACGTCACTATGTCGTTCTTCCCCGGCGCCAAAATCGGAATGGTCGGCCCGAACGGTGCCGGTAAATCGACCATTCTTAAGATAATGGCCGGCCTGGACACCCCCTCGAATGGTGAAGCACAGCTTTCTCCCGGCTACTCAGTGGGAATTTTGATGCAAGAACCGGAACTCGACGAAACTCGCACGGTTCTCGAGAACGTGCAAGACGGCGTTCGCGGAATGTACGACAAGCTCGAACGTTTCAACGCGATTTCGCTCTTGATGGGTGAACCGGACGCGGATTTCGACACACTCCTTGCCGAGATGGGTGAATTGCAAGAAGCCATCGACCACGCGGACGCATGGGATCTTGATTCGCAACTTGAACAGGCGATGGATGCGCTGCGGTGCCCGCCGTCGGACGCCGAAATCGGCGTTTTGTCGGGGGGTGAGAAGCGACGCGTTGCGCTCTGCAAACTGTTGCTCGAAAAGCCCGACCTGTTGTTGCTTGACGAACCCACCAACCACCTCGACGCCGAAAGCGTCCTCTGGCTCGAACAGCACCTCGCCAAGTATCACGGCGCGGTCATCGCGATCACCCACGATCGATACTTTCTCGACCATGTTGCGCAGTGGATCGCGGAAGTCGACAGGGGACGATTGTTTCCCTACGAAGGCAACTATTCGACTTACCTGGAAAAGAAGGCGGAGCGCCTCGAAGTTCAGGGCAAAAAGGATGCCAAACTCGCCAAGCGTCTCGCCGAGGAACTCGACTGGGTTCGGTCAAATGCGAAGGGCCGTCAGGTGAAATCTAAAGCGCGTCTGGCGCGATACGAAGAAATGGCGACGGAAGCCGAACGCACCAAGCGCCTTGATTTTGAAGAACTTCAAATCCCGCCCGGCCCGCGCCTTGGCGCTGTAGTTCTCGAGGCTGACAAAATCACCAAGGGCTTTGGTGATCGAATCCTGATTGACAACTTGTCGTTCACTCTCCCGCGCAATGGGATAGTCGGAATCATCGGACCAAACGGCGTAGGAAAGACGACGTTGTTTAAGACCATCGTCGGCCTCGAACCGCTCGATGCCGGGACGCTTAAGGTCGGCGAAACCGTGAAATTGTCGTATGTTGACCAGTCTCGTACTGGCATCGACCCGAATAAGAACGTCTGGGAGGTCGTGTCGGAAGGTCTCGATGTCATCCAGGTCGGAAATGTCGAAATTCCGTCGCGCGCCTATGTGTCGACTTTCGGATTTAAGGGTCCAGACCAGCAAAAAAAGGCAGGGATTCTCTCCGGCGGAGAGCGAAATCGCCTCAACTTGGCGTTGACGCTCAAGCAGGGCGGAAATCTTCTCCTCCTTGACGAACCGACCAACGACCTCGACGTCGAAACGCTGTCGTCTCTCGAGAACGCACTTCTCGAATTCCCCGGTTGCGCGGTGGTCATCACCCACGATCGCTGGTTCCTCGACCGCATCGCCACGCACATCCTTTCCTACGAAGGAACTGCTGAGGATCCGTCGAACTGGTACTGGTTCGAAGGTAACTTTGAGTCCTATGAAGCCAACAAGATCGAGCGACTCGGTGCCGACGCAGCCAAGCCGCACCGTTCGACCTATCGGAAGTTGACGCGCGACTGATGGCCGTGTCCAAGAGCATCTCGCTGACCTTCACATCACGTGAACCGATCAGTGACCTGTCAACGTTCATCGACCGGGCGGGACTCGTTGAAAACTCGGCAATCCGACTTGTCGCGAAAGGGAAGCTCGTC
>JAHEFZ010000009.1 GCA_024639935.1 Microbacteriaceae bacterium | reverse complement strand
TGGAGGACGTTGGTGATGACCTGCCATGAGGTACCGACGACTGAATCACCGGTTGTGAAGGACTGAGCCTGTGCGAGGTAGTCGCTCCAGTACTCGCCGACGATGCCACGCTGAACCTTGAGCAGGTCAACCGCGGCAGCGAACTGCGTCTCGTCGAGTGCGTAGGGGTTCTCGATTCCGAGAGCCGGCTGCGTCTTCATCAGGTACAGCGCTGCGTCAGCGATGTAGATGGGCGAGTCGTACGCAGTGACCTTGCCCGCATAAGGGCTGTTTGCATCCCACACAACGCTCCACGACGTCGGAGCTACGTCAAACACCTCGGTGCTGTACTGCAGCAGGTTCGCGCCGTAGCCGTGGGGGACACCGTAAGACTGGTCCTTGTAGGTGTTGTGCGACTGGTTCTTCAGGAAGTCGTAGATTCCTGCATACGAGGGAACGAGATCCGTGTTGACAGGTTGGACATCACCAGCAACCATCATGCGAAGCGAAGCGTCACCTGAGGCGGCAACAACGTCGTAGTCACCGGTCTTCATGAGGCTCACGGCTTCGTCCGATGTGCCGTATGTCTTGGTCGTGACCATACATCCGGTCTCGGTCTCGAAGTCTGACACCCAGTCGTATTCAGGGTAGTTGGTACCGTCTTCGACGTAGCCAGGCCACGCAAGAATCGAGACGGCACCTTCGGGCTCACCGAGTTCGGTGAGCGCGGTGGGGCCTTCAGCGGTTGAACCGCCCGTGCCACAGCCGGCGAGGATCACGATCGAGGCGACCGCGAGTCCAGCAAACCCGGCACGCCGGGTCATGGGGTTGCGCATTTGTATCTCCTTTGTTGTTGGTGTTCGAGAGGTTAAGTCAAGGGTGCGAGAAACCGAGGGTGGACGGCGACGGTTACTTTCGCCCCCAATTTCGTATCCGTGGCGTTGAGGTCGTTTTGTTCGAGAACGGCGACGCGCTTTCCGACCTCGAGGTCGACGATTATTCGGGTTGACGCTCCGAGGAAAATGGCTTCGGCCACCGTTCCCGCGAGTCCGATGGTGCCCGTCGGCGCTTTCCCGCGGACGATTTCGAGATGTTCGGGGCGAATCGAGCACGCGCCGTCGTGTCCGAGAAATGACTCCGCCTCGTCGGCCGAAAAGACGGCGGATGTGCCAACAAAGTTGGCGACGAACGGGGTTTGAGGGCGGCGGTAAACGTCTTCCGCGCTGCCGAGTTGAACGATCGCGCCCTCGTTGAAGACCGCGATCCGATCCGAGAGCGTGAGTGCCTCTTCTTGATCGTGGGTGACAAAAATGAAGGTGATTCCCAGACGGCGTTGGATTTCTTTCAGTTCGACCTGCATCTGTTCGCGCAATTTGAGGTCAAGCGCACCCAGTGGTTCGTCAAGGAGCAACACTTTCGGTTCAACGACTAACGCACGGGCCAGAGCGACACGTTGGCGTTGTCCGCCAGAGAGCTGAGTCGGTTTACGGTTACCGAAGCCCTCGAGGCGAACAAGTGCGAGGGCATCTCGAGCGGCGTTGTTGCGTGCGTCGACTTTGACTCCGCGGACACGAAGCCCGTAGGCAACATTTTCGAGAACGCTCATGTGAGGAAACAAGGCATAATCCTGGAAGACAGTATTGACATCGCGGTCAAACGGCGCGTCTTTTGTCACATCTCTTCCAAACAATTCGACGGTCCCCGAGGTCGGCGTCTCGAAACCAGCAATCATGCGAAGCACTGTTGTTTTTCCCGAGCCGGATGGTCCGAGCATGGAAAAGAACTCCCCGGGGGCGATGTCTAGAGTGACTCCGTTGACGGCATTGACCGAGCTAAAAGACTTCGTCAAACCAGTCAGGCGAATCGCCGGTTGGGTGCTCATGCCACTTCTCCTCACGCGTCGTTGCGCATATTTCTCACTACCTTAGCGAAACAAAAGCCCTCCTGAAACATTGCCGCCCAGCGACCATTTCGCCACGCCACGGGAATAGTCGATTGTTCATTGGCGTTGACAGGCTGTGTATAGTCGCTAATCGCAAACAAGTTGCGCTCTGGCGGGAGGGGCATCTCGGAGGCTCGGGGTACTCTCGCCGTAGGGCAGAAAAAGGAGAACTGTGGCTGATAAGCACACGCTCGTCATCGTGGAATCACCCGCGAAGGCGAAAACCATCGCGAAATACCTTGGCGATGGGTACGAGGTTTTGGCCTCGGTCGGCCATGTCCGAGATCTTGTGCAGCCCAAGGAAGTGCCGGCGGAACTCAAACCGACGCACGGCCAATTCGGTGTTGATATTGAACACGGATTCTCACCTTTATATATAGAGACACCAAGAGCCAAGTCAACGATCACGGAAATCAAAAAAGCGCTGAAAAACGCCGACCAATTGCTTCTCGCAACCGATGAAGACCGCGAGGGGGAATCCATCGCGTGGCACCTGCTCGAGATTTTGAAGCCAAAGGTGCCCGTTAAACGAATGGTGTTTCACGAAATCACCAACGACGCGATCACGGCGGCGGTGGAAAACCCCCGTGAAATCGACATGCCGCTCGTCGACGCGCAGGAAACCCGTCGAATTCTCGACCGGCTTTTCGGGTACCAGCTGTCGCCCGTGCTCTGGAGCAAAGTTGGACGTGGGCTGAGCGCGGGCCGAGTGCAATCGCCGGCGTTGCGCCTCATCGTAGAGCGCGAGCGTGAACGACAAGCGTTTACCGCGGCGTCGTATTGGGATGTTGTGGCAACGGTTATGACTAAGCAGGGTGAATCATTCGGCGTGAAGGTGACCAAATTGGCCGACGCCAAGCTTGCCACCGGCCGCGACTTTGATGACAACGGAAAACTGACCACGACGGCGACAGTTCTTGACGAGGCGACGGCACGGCAGTTAGCCCAATCCCTCGAGATCGCTGTCCCGACCGTGTCCGCCATCGAGGCGAAGCCCTACACACGCCGCCCCGCGGCGCCATTCACGACGTCGACATTGCAGCAAGAGGCTGGTCGCAAGTTACGTCTCGGCTCGCGTGACACCATGCGCGTCGCACAGAGCCTTTACCAAAACGGCCACATCACGTACATGCGAACCGACTCGATTTCACTGTCGGCACAAGCTGTCTCGGCGGCTCGCGCACAGGCGGTAGCTCTGTATGGCGAGGCGTCGATTCCCGCTCAGCCCCGTACGTACCAGTCCAAAGTTAAGAACGCACAAGAAGCACACGAGGCCATTCGACCGGCGGGGGATACGTTCAAAACTCCCGACGACATGCGCAAACTGCTGTCCGCAGACGAGTTTCGGCTGTATGACTTGATTTGGAAGCGAACCGTGGCCTCGCAGATGGTTGACGCGACCGGTGAAACCGTTTCCGTCACGATGACGGCACCCGTCGGACTGCTCGGAAACGTGACGATGTCCGCCGCGGGCACGACCATCACGATTCGCGGATTCCTCGCCGCCTACGAAGAAGGCCAAGACCTCGACCGTAATGACGACGATTCCGACGACGACGCCAAGATTCCAAACCTTTCGGTCGGTGACCTTCTCACCGTTCCCGACGTGACTCCTAAACCGCATGAAACGTCACCGCCACCGAGATTCACCGAGGCCAGCCTCGTCAAGGCACTCGAAGAAAGGGGCATAGGCCGTCCGTCCACTTATGCCTCGATCATCGGAGTTCTCTTCGAACGCGGATATGTGACAAAGCGTGGGACCGCTCTCGTTCCCGGCTGGACGGCATTCGCTGTGATCTCGTTGCTCGAACGCTTCTACACGGACTTCGTCGAATATGACTTCACCGCCGAACTCGAAAACGACCTCGACCGCATCTCGGTTGGGGAACTCAAGGGAACTGATTACCTACAGCAGTGGTACTTCGGCACTGGCGAGCACGCTGGCCTTGTCAACACCTGTGTCGACTGGAAGGCCACTATCGACGCGCGCGAGGCAAACTCCTTTCCGCTGGGTGACGGCATTGTCGTCCGAAGTGGCAAATTCGGGCCGTACCTCGAAATCCAGACTGGCGAAGAGGAAAAGCGAAATGTTTCGGTACCGGATGGACTTGCTCCTGATGAATTGACGCTCGAGAAAGCGCGCGAGCTGCGGGACGCCCCCGAGCCGGGTTCCCGTGCAATCGGCGTGAGTGCTGACGGGACCAATATGATCACGGCCCGCGTCGGGCGATTCGGTGGGTATATCCAAGAAAGCCCGATCGACCCGGAAATACTCGAGGGCAACGAGCCGGTGTACTCTCTGCCCGAATACACTCCACGCAAGATCAAGGGCAAAGATCCGAAACCGCGAACCGCGTCGTTGTTCTCGACGATGGACCCGACCGCGGTCGACCTGGAAACATGCATCCGGTTGTTTGAACTACCCCGCATTGTGGGAACCGACCCGGAAACAGAGAAGCCGATCACAGCACAGAATGGTCCATACGGTCCTTACCTCAAGAAGGGAACCGACTCGCGTTCGCTCGAGAACGAACAGGCCATCTTTGATGTGACTCTTGAGCAAGCGCTTGAACTGTTTGCTCAACCTAAATATGGCTCTCGTTCGGCGTCGAGCATCAAGGAACTTGAGCCCGATCCGGTGAGCGGAAAGCCGATCAAGGTCAAGAGCGGTAAATTCGGCCCGTATGTGACGGATGGCGAGACTAACGCGACGATTCCTGCCGGTGAGGTCCCGGAAGAGGTCTCGCACGAGCGCGCGGTCGAACTCATCGCCGACCGTCGCGCCAAAGGTCCTGCACCGAAAAGGACGCCCATCCGTCGAGTAACCCGAGCCAAGAAATGACCGGACTTTTTATCACGCTCGAGGGTGGCGACGGGACGGGCAAAAGCACCCAGTCCGCACTCATCGGAGACTGGTTCACCGCAAAGGGACGAGAGGTCGTTTTCACACGTGAACCGGGTGGGACCGATCTGGGAAACGAATTGCGCGAAATCGTGTTGCATTCGCGGGGGCACATTGCACCGCGCGCTGAGGCCTTGCTGTATGCGGCGGATCGCGCCCATCACGTCGCGACGGTTGTTCGTCCAGCTCTTGAACGCGGGGCCGTCGTGATTCAAGATCGTTACCTCGATTCCTCCGTTGCCTATCAGGGGGCAGGGCGCGTGCTCGATCCGGCCGAAGTGCGTCACGTGAGCATGTGGGCGACCGAGGGACTCGTCCCCGATGTCACGGTGGTACTCGATCTCGATCCGACGATTGGACGAGACCGATTGGATGCCGCGAATAAGGAATTCGATCGACTTGAGGCAGAAGCGTTGGAATTCCACACGCGAGTGCGCGGTGCTTATCTGGCGATGGCCGCCGAAGAGCCCGAGCGTTTCCTGGTCATCGATGCGACCTTGGATCGCGAGATGATTCGCGATGCGATCATCGCGCGTTTGGACGAATTGTCGTGACAAATCTGTGGGATGACCTCGTCGGACACGATGCCGTCATCGCACAGATGCGTGCCTCGGCTGCGAGCCCCGACACGCTTGCCCAGGCATGGCTCATCACCGGCCCCGCTGGCTCCGGCCGGTCGTTGGTCGCCAGGGCGTTTGCGGCCGAACTTTTGGGCGCGGGCGCAGAGACGGACGTCGTAGACCGGCAAGTGCGCGGGCTCACCCACCCGGACCTTACCGTTCTCGCAACCGATCGGGTTTTGATTCCCATTGATGAGGTTCGAGACCTCGTCGAAGCGTCGTATCGTTCACCCGTTGCCTCGTCGTGGCGAATCATCATTATCGAAGATTCTGACCGGATGGCGGAACGTACCTCAAATGTCCTCCTCAAGGCACTAGAGGAGCCAGCCGCGCGAACAATTTGGATACTGTGTGCACCAAGCGAAGCGGACGTGATTCCCACTGTTCGATCCCGTGTCCACAGTGTGCGTCTAGGGGTTCCGCCCATCGCCGATATCGCGGCAATGCTCGTTGTGCGTGACGGAGTCGACGCGGCGATCGCCGAACAGTCGGCGCGTCATGCCCAGGGTCACATCGGGATGGCTCGTCGCCTTGCAACGGCACCAGAGGCTCGCGAGCGTCGATCTCGCAGCCTGGCCCTTGTTCTCGGAATCCGAGCCGTGTCGGAAGCCGTCAACGCGGCGGCCGAGATCGTCAGGCTTGCCACCGATGACGCAACGGCGTACACCGAAGCACGCGACGAATCAGAACGTTCGGAATTTCTGGGTTCGCTCGGGCTCGCTCCCGGCGAGGCGGTCCCCATCGGTCTCCGACCTCAGGTCAAAAATCTTGAAGAGAACCAAAAACGCAGGTCGACCCGATCATTGCGGGACGGAGTCGATCGAGTGCTGACTGACCTCGAATCGCTGTACCGTGACATTCTCGTCGTCGCGCTCGGTGGAGAGGTGCCTCTCACCAACCCCGAATGTGCCGACGGTATCGCCGCCTGGCTCACCCATCACGATGCGGCTCACGCGGTTCGAGTTCTGGACGCAATCGATGTGGCACGCGGACGAATCGAACGAAACGTGACCCCGCTGTTGTCGCTCGAGGCCTTATTCGTCGAGGCCAGTGGAGTTGCAACTCTTTAATCTCCGGCGCGCGCCCGTGATAACCTAATGCGGTTGCCGAAACGGCGATGCCTCGATAGCTCAGTGGTAGAGCACTTCACTCGTAATGAAGGGGTCGTGAGTTCAATCCTCACTCGAGGCTCCAGTTAGTTCGAGCCTCGCAAGATGGACGTCATCTTTTTGCCGTTTCCGACCTCGTCGACCAATTTGTCGAGAAAACGGATTTTCTGCATCAGCGGATCGCTAATCTCTTCCACGCGTATCCCGCAGATGACACCACGAATATCTGACGCATTGACGTTGAGTCTGGCTGCCGCGAAGAAGTCGGCGAAGTTCGTCTCGCGTTCGAGGTGGTCGTCGATTTCGGTGTCGGTGAACCCCGTGAGCCAGGTGATGACTATCCGCAATTCCTGCTCGGTGTGCCCCTTGCGAATCAATTTGGCACGATACAACGGATAAACAACGGAGAATGAAGTCCCGAAAATTCGATGCTTTGTCATTTATGGAGTCTCGGGCGTGAACGCCAACGACACGGAGTTCATGCAGTATCGGAGTCCCGTCGGAGTGCCGAAACCGTCGGGGAAAACGTGGCCCAGGTGACCGTTGCACGAGGCGCACCGCACCTCGGTTCGGGTTTGTCCCAGGGTGTTGTCGTCGAGCAGTAGGACAGCATCGGGGTTGATCGTGTCGTAGAACGACGGCCAACCGCAGTGGCTGTCAAATTTCGTGCCGGCGACGAAGAGCTCGGCATGACATCCGCCACACGTGTAGAGCCCCGCACGATCTTCTTCGAGGAGTTCGCCCGTCCAGGGTCGCTCGGTCCCCGCCTCACGCAACACGTGAAATTGTTCGGGGGTGAGTGCTTCTCGCCATTCCGCTTCGGTACGTTCCATCGGGTTATCGCTCATGTCACCATTAAACTCGGAAACATGGGGAACAGCGAGCGGGAAAGGGCCGCCGACTGGTTTCGCCGCTTCGCAAACGCCGAAGGCGCCGAGTCACCGCGATATCGCGATTGGGCTCGTGGAATCGCGGATGACGAGGAAATCCTTGCTCTCATCGTGACGCTTCCGCTCTCGAAACGTCAACCCGTTCTTATTCTGACCTGCGCCCGAGTCGCGGGGGTTCCATTTCGACCGTTCGAAACGGCACGCGCCGATTTTTTCGCGTTGTGGCCGACGATTGCGACGTTGGCAGAGAGGCGATCGACCCAAACCAATGACCCCCGTCGATGCACCCCCCTTCTCATTGCGCTCGACAGAATTGGCGGACCCATTGCCCTGGTCGAAGTCGGCGCGTCGGCCGGTTTGACGCTTTTCCCCGATCGCTATTCCTACAACTGGAATGCGCCGGGGCGCTCCATTACGTCTCATCCTGCGGACGGCCCGTCGCCGGTGTCCCTCGAAGCGGACATTGCGGGCTGGGGGGCAAGACCGCCTCGTCGACCGAACATCGTGCACCGTGAAGGAATCGACCTGAGCCCGCTCGACGTGAACAACCCGGACGATCGCGATTGGCTCGAGGCACTGGTGTGGCCCGAGCAAGCCGAACGCCTAGACCTGGTGCGGGTGGCGGCAGGGATCGTCGCGAAGTCTTCGCCGAGACTGACCGCTGGTGACGCGGTAGCGGAAATTCGTTCCGCTGTTGCGCGTGCCCGAAAGGCCGCACCCGCCGCGACAATTGTGGTGTCGTCACCCGCTGTCCTTGTGTATCTCGATCCGCTCGAGCGTGACAAATTTGTGAAGTATTGCGCGCGGGCGAAAGTGCGATGGATTTCCGTGGACGGCCGTCAAGTCATTCCCCACATTGGTACAGCAGCGGACGAGTTGGGAATCGAGGGCGATTTTCTTTTGAGCCTGGACGGTGTGCCTATCGCCGCGATCGACCCACTCGGCAGGAATGCCATCGTTTATGGAGCATCGGGATTGTCGCCGAGGGACATTGACATGATTGAGTTTGAGCGGCAGAACTGGGGACCTTCGCCGTCGAAAGAATCACTCGTGCGAAAAGTGTGGGATCTGCCACTTGTGCGCTATTACCAACTCCTTTACGGGATAATGGAAATCACCGCTGCGAGGCGGTATGACCCGATTTTGGTAAAAAGTTTCGCCAAAACGAGCGAACTTTAGGCCGAACGACTGCAGACGGATGTGACGTGCACGTGGCAAAAAAACCACAGGACCGATTTGACGATGAGAGTTCCTACCTTGGGCGGGCGGGGGCTCACCGCCAGCCCATTTCGCGCCGACCTTGGTGGGTAACGACACTCATTTCGATTGGGGTAACAGCGGGGCTGATTCTTGCCGCGATGGCGGGCGTCGCAGTTCTCGATGCACGGAACCTTCAGCCAATCGATATCTCGGCGTTGGGTATCACGGCGGCTCCGGCTCCACAGATCACGGGCGTTGACCCGACACTCCTCACCGAGGAGGAACTTCAACAAATCACCATCACGGTGCTCAACGGGACGACATCAGCCACGCTTGCTGAGGACGTTGCCGCTATCCTGACGACTCAGGGCTGGCCGAACATTTCGACTGCGGATGCGGCGGATTCCACCATCACGGTCAGCGTTGTTGTGTATGGCCCGAACCGAAACCTTTCGCTCGCAACGAGTGTCGCGGACAGCCTCGGAATCGCGGCGGTGAAACAATCCGATACTTACCCCGGCGCGACCGTTACTGTGCTGGTAGGAAAAGACTTTGTTCGCTAACCCACTCGGATTGGACGTATTCGAATGAAAAAGAAATTCTTCATCGCCCTGAGCGCGGTCGTGGTCGCATCCCTTGCGGGTTGTGGCGGAAATCAGTTGTCTGGGCAAGACCTCGACCCGAATTCCACACCGTCCGCAAATCCGGCGGCAGTGGAAAACGCACCACTCTCGGGTGCTCCCGTTCCCGTTGGTTCACTTGACCAGCCGGTGTTAATGGCAAAGATTGACAATAGTCCCGAGGCACGTCCCCAAGTCGGACTTAATGAGGCGGACATCGTGTTCGAGGAACTTGTCGAAGGAGGGCTTTCCCGCTACCTGGTCGTATGGCATTCGGTGATTCCGACGGAGATCGGGCCAATTCGTTCAATTCGGCCCATGGATCCTGAAATCGCAGCGCCGTTTGGCGGCGCGATCACGTATTCCGGTGGTCAGCAACGGTTTGTTCAGATGATGATTGATACCGGATTGGACAACGTTATTCACGGGCAATCGGGCACGGATGCCTACATCTATCGCTCAGACACCATGGTTTCTCCGCACGACGTGATTGTTCGTGCAAAAAGTTTGATGGAAACACTCTCTGACCTCGCTCCGCCGGCCCCAGCATTTGAATTTGCTGGTGACGGGGCCACCCCGACTGCCATGGAGCAGGGTAAGGAAGCCGGGCGATTGGTCACGTCGTTCTCCGCCTACAATTCCCCCTCGTGGGAATTCGACTCTGAATCAGGCATGTACGGCCGTCTCCAGGCGGGCGGACAAGCTGATGTTGACCAGAATCAGCAGCAATTGACCGCTCGAAATGTCGTTGCGCAATTAGTCGATGAGTCGAGTGAGTATGGATATGTCCCTCACGCCCGCGTGGTCGGCACAGGTGTCGCGTGGATTTCCACCGGTGGCAAGACAGTCGAGGCAATCTGGACTAAGTCGCAACCAGATTCGATGACTGTCTTCACTTTGGCGAATGGCGAAACTATTAAACTGGCCCCTGGTCGAACGTGGATCGAGTTAGTTCCGACGACGAGCGGTTATTTCGAAGCAAAGCGCCGCTAGGTTTTCCACAGTCAATTTGCACTCTCTTACTGTGAGTGCCAAACTGAGAGTTAGCACTCGCATACCGTGAGTGCCAATAACAAGTACTACGTCCTGGAGGACAGACACACATCATGGCCAAATTAATTGCATTCAACGAAGAGGCCCGTCGCGGCCTCGAGCGCGGCCTTAACATTTTGGCTGACGCAGTCAAGGTCACGCTGGGACCCCGCGGTCGCAACGTCGTGTTGGAAAAGAAGTGGGGCGCTCCCACCATCACGAACGACGGTGTTTCGATTGCCAAGGAAATCGAGCTCGAAGACCCGTTCGAAAAGATTGGCGCAGAGCTCGTAAAAGAGGTCGCCAAAAAGACGGACGATGTCGCCGGTGACGGAACTACGACGTCCGTCGTTCTCGCGCAGGCCATTGTTCGCGAAGGACTTCGCAACGTTGCCGCAGGAGCCGACCCCATCAGTCTTCGTCGCGGAATCGACAAGGCCGTTGCGGCACTGAGCGAGCAACTTCTCAAGAACGCCAAGGATGTCGAGACGAAGGCCGAAATCGCCGCAACCGCGTCCATTTCGGCTGCGGACACGGAAATCGGTGATCTCATCGCCGAAGCAATCGACCGTGTTGGCAAGGAAGGCGTTGTCACCGTCGAAGAGTCGAACACGTTCGGCACCACTCTCGAAGTGACCGAAGGAATGCGGTTTGACAAGGGTTACTTGTCGGCCTATTTCGTCACCGACCCTGAGCGCATGGAAACGGTCTTTGAAAACCCGTACATCCTCATTGTCAACTCCAAAATCTCGATGATCAAGGATCTTCTTCCCGTAATCGAACAGGTTGCCCAGTCCGGAAAACAGCTCCTCATCGTTGCTGAAGATGTTGACGGAGATGCGCTCGCGACTCTCGTCGTCAACAAGATTCGGGGCATCTTCAAGTCGGTCGCCGTCAAAGCCCCCGGCTTCGGAGATCGCCGCAAGGCCATGTTGCAGGACATTGCGATCCTCACGGGTGGCCAGGTCATTAGCGAAGAGGTCGGGCTCAAGGTCGACGGCGTCACCCTCGACCTGCTGGGCACCGCGCGCAAGGTCGTCATCAGCAAGGATGAAACCACCATCATCGAAGGTGGTGGAACGTCCGAGGCGGTTGCCGGTCGCGTCAAGCAGATCCGCGCCGAAATCGAGAACACCGACTCTGATTACGACCGCGAGAAGCTCATGGAGCGTCTCGCTAAGCTTGCCGGTGGCGTTGCTGTCATCAAGGCGGGTGCCGCAACCGAGGTCGAACTCAAAGAGCGCAAGCACCGCATCGAAGACGCCATTCGTAACGCGAAGGCTGCCGTTGAAGAGGGCATCGTCCCCGGTGGCGGCGTTGCGCTTCTGCAGGCCGCATCGGTTCTCGACAAGCTCAAGATGGCGGGGGACGAGCAAACTGCGGTCAACATCATCCGCTTGGCGATCGAGTCCCCGTTGCGCCAGATTGCTCTCAACGCGGGCCACGAGCCAGGAGTTGTTGTCAACATGGTTCGCAGCCTCCCCATCGGCCAGGGTCTCAACGCCGCGACCGGCGAGTACGTGGACATGCTCGCTGCGGGAATTAGCGATCCAGTCAAGGTGACTCGTTCGGCTCTGCTCAACGCGGCGTCAATCGCAGGGCTGTTCCTCACCACGGAAGCGGTCATTGCGGAAAAGCCAGAGGCCGCACACCCTGCTCCTGCGGGCGACCCCAGTGGTGGAATGGGCTTCTAGTTCACTTAATTTGGACGGGGATGGTGAAAGCCATCCCCGTCCTTTTATTAACGGCCGAGAATTCGCACGTTCGCCTGTTCCGTTTCGAGATAGTGCGCCTGAATCTGGCGTAGTGCAGCGCCAATATCACTCAATGACTCGGTCACGCGCGTACTGGCCGCCATCCATTCATCGACGACTCCCGCGAAAGCGAGTGCCGCTGGACCTGACCAGGAACCGTCGAGCCCCCGAAGTTGACTTGTGAGGCTAGCGATGTCGGCGTGAATTGATTCGATTGTTCGAGTAATGTGCGACGCGGCATCGTCGAGAGCGTGGGCGTCAACGTGGAAACTTGTCATCCTTCGAGCCTCGCGCACGACCTTCGCGCTGGCTCGACTTCGACGGCAATCTGTGGAAAACCCGGGTCTTTGTGCCTCCGTTGCTAAATCGCGCCTTCGTCGACAATCTCGTAGGCATAGCCCTGTTCGGTGAGGAATCGCTGGCGGTTCTGAGCAAAATCTTGTTCAACAGTGTCGCGAGCGACAACGGTGTAAAAAACGGCGCTTCGACCATCGCTCTTCGGGCGCAAGATTCGACCGAGACGCTGGGCCTCCTCTTGTCGAGATCCAAAAGACCCCGATATCTGAATCGCCACGGACGCGTCGGGCAGGTCGACCGAAAAATTTGCGACTTTCGAGACGAGTAAAACGCGAATTTCACCGGTGCGGAACTTGTCGTAGAGCACTTCGCGTTCGTCGACGGGAGTCGCCCCTGTAATGGTCGGAAGCCCGAGCGTGTCGGACACGTCGTCAATCTGGTCGAGATACTGGGCGATGACAAGGATTTGGTCGTCGGGGTGCTGCTCTATCAATCGTGAAATGATGGGACGTTTCGCCGGGCTCGTTGCCGCGATTCGGAACCGTTGCCGCTCGTTCGCGACCGCGTAATCCATACGCTCGTCGGGTTCGAGCAACACACGCACCTCGACACACCGCGCCGGTGCAATGAACCCTTGAGCCTCGATTTCTTTCCACGGTGCATCAAAACGTTTGGGACCAATCAGGCTAAAAACATCGCCCTCTTTCCCATCCTCACGCACCAGCGTCGCGGTCAATCCGAGACGTCGACGGGCTTGCAAATCGGCCGTCAGTTTGAACACCGGCGCGGGCAACAAATGGACTTCATCGTAAATAATGAGTCCCCAGTTGTTTGCGTCCAACAGCGGCAAGTGCGCGAACGAACCGCGCCGTTTGGCAGTGAGAATGTGATACGTCGCGATGGTCACGGGCTTGATTTCCTTTTTTTCACCCGAATACTCGCCGATGTCATCGGCGGTCAAGGTCGTGCGCGCAAGGATTTCGTCGCGCCATTGGCGAGCGGACACCGAGTTTGTCACGAGTATGAGTGTCGAGGATTGCCCCTCGACCATCGCGCCGATTCCGACGACGGTTTTACCCGCGCCACACGGTAGAACGACGACACCCGCCCCCGACTTATCGAAAAGGTCGATGGCTTCGCGTTGGTAACCGCGCAGATCCCAGGAGGTGTTGTCGAGGGCGACAGTCATGGGTGTTCCCTCGGTGAATCCGGCACGGTCCTCGGCTGGCCAGCCGATACCCAAAAGTTCTTGTTTTACGATTCCACGCGCCCAATCGTTGAGCCGCACGACAGTTCCGCTCATGACCTCCCCGAGCAACGGTGCGAGCTTCGTGGTTCGGACAACCTCGGCGAGGATTTGCGGAGACTGTGCTTCGAGGAATAGCCCGTCCGCATCGCGTTCGACGACAATTCGACCATAGCGTGAAACGGTGTCCACGATGTCGGTCGCTACAACCTGAGGGACCGGGAATTTCGAATATGTCTCGAGAGTCGCGAGCATTTCTTCAGCGGTGTGACCGGCCGCTCGCGCGTTCCACAGTCCCAGTCGCGTGATTCGATAGGTGTGAATGTGTTCGGGTGCACGTTCCAATTCGGCGAAAACGGCCAACGCGTGACGCGCGTCCGTTGCGTGTTCATGACCAACTTCGAGTAGCACCGTTCGATCGCTTTGGACAATAAGAGGACCGTTCACGTTTTACTCTCCGACTGCAAGAAGTTCGAGAATGGCTGAAATGGGTAGCGTGCGTTCCACGTCGGCAACGGTATCAAGACCACGGACGCGTCCGTTTGCAACATGACGGGGTTCGAGGGTGATTGTTTTGTTTCCCGCGCTCGTTTCAACCAGCAGAGTTACTTTGCTGCGAGTTTTGCCCGCCGTAATTAGTGCGCGTTCAAGGTGGGTGGACCCGAGCCCTGTCTCGAACAGGCGTTGCGCAAGTTCTACCAATGACGTCGGGATACTGGGTTCGACAATGACGGGTTCCGCCGCCGGCGCGACGACGGTGTAGCGATTTTCAACGAGCGTAGTTTCGACGCGCAACCGCGATGCGCCGTAGAGCACTGACAGGGCATCGATCTTCACCGGAGCGAGTCGCTGCAGTCGTGGGTCGGACAAAAGCATTTCACCGAGTTCAGGATGCGAGGCCTTGGCGGCGGTATCTGTTCCTGTTCCGTTGAGGGTGATGTACCGCCCATTATTTGCGATGTCCGCAATCGTTGACGTTACCGCTGCCGACACCGGCGTGAGCGACAGTTCGGTGAGACGCGTAACAATGGAATCGACCGTCGTCCCTGTGGCAACCGCACGCAAGAGTAGTGCGGGGTCGAGACGCCTCTTCGGCGCTAGTCCTCGTGTTTCGAGACGCGATATCTGGGCGAGAAACTTCGCGGTGTCGGTCGTTATAGGACCCGGCGCGATGATGCTCAGGTCATCGAGCACATAAACCGAGGTCTGCAATTCCGGCAGTAGCGGGTCGAAAAATTTGGCAACCGAGTCGATGCCCGCGATTGCAATCCGACCGAGGTCGGTTGTTCCGCCGGCGGTCAAGCCAAAAAGTTGTGACTCGGTTGCGACGCGGTTCAGTATGAAGGATTCGCGAGTGTCGCGTAGCGGGAGCAGCCATTCCAAGAACGGCAGGTCGAGACGACCAACCATCGCACAGTTTTCGAGTACGGAGGTTCCGAGATCGGCCACGATTCCGCCGAAGGCCGCGGTCCAGAGCGCGACGAGATCGTCGGAAAGTGCCATCCCACGAGTTGTTGCATACATTCGGCGGTCGATGGTTCGTACGAGTCCGGCGGCCTCGGCGATTCGGGCTATCGCGATGGCATCGTCCTCGGACACGACGAGTCCAGCGGCGAGGACCTTCTCTTCGGCTCGGAGTAAGCCACCGGTCGCCCCCATCGTGAGCGGGTCGTGGGAGACCCATTCGACTAGATCGCGAAGTGCGACGACACTGTGCAACGCGATGTTAGAGCTGTCCCCGGCGGTTTCCATTTCGACAGGAGCGGGCTGGTCAAGAAGCGCGGGTAGTAACGACCCAACCTCGGGGTAGGGCAACCCGGTCGCATCGGCCAGCAAAATGTTCTGTGCATAGGCACCCGCCGTTCCCGAGGCAAGGGCGACAAGCTCGGGGCGCGCGAGCGACCGAAGGGTGGGCACGATGGATTCGGTGGAAAGGAGGGTGTCAGCGAGGTCGTGCAGATCGTGCTGTTTACCCAATTGCCAGTGACGCGTCACGACAAGCGATTCGAGCTGGCTGTAAGTCATCGTTCCCAGGCGTGTCGACGCGTCATGAGAAGAAGGCATCCGCATAGTTTATCGTGCCGACAGGTATCCTCGGTAAGGGTCTGTTTACAAGGAGAGAAATGCCAACCGGAAAAGTGAAGTTCTTCGACGAAGAAAAGGGTTTTGGATTCATCCAAGGCGATGACGGTGTCGAGGTATTTTTGCACGCCTCGGGCTTACCGACGGGAATCACCGTTCAACCCGGTGCGCGGGTCGAGTATGGCACTGTCGACGGTAAACGGGGACTCCAAGCACACGGTGTCCTGATCCTCGACGAACCGCAATCGGTTGTGCGCAGCCGTCGCCGACCGGCAGACGACATGGTGGTCATCGTCGAAGATGTCATCCGGATGTTGGAATCTGCCAGCTCTGATTTGCGGCGCGGGCATTACCCGGCAAATGCTCACGCGCGCAAGATCGCTGCCGTGCTCCGGAAGGTTGCGGATAACTTTGACGCCTAAAGCCCTTGAGCAGGCGGCGCGCGCTGCCCTCGAGACCATTACCTCGGCTGACTCAATCGGCTCGGTGCTTTCGTCCGAAGAATCGGACGGAATCGTGAACGTGCGTTTCGGCTCCAACCTTCCCGGCTATGTCGGGTGGGACTGGGTCACCTCGCTCGCCGTGGACGGCAACTCGACGACGATTCTCGAGACCGAACTTCTTGCAGGTGATACGGCAATTCAGGCACCCGACTGGGTTCCGTGGGCGGATCGCCTGCGCGAGTATGAGGAATCGATCGCCGCGGGAATCGAAGACGCCATTGTGGTCGTTCCCGATGATGAAGTCGATGACCTCGACGATGACGATGACGATGTTGACGACGATGATGATTTCGACGACGACGTCGACTCAGTTGATCTTGCGGATGTCGTTGAATCGCCGTTCGCCGACTCGGACGTTTTTGACGGTATCGATGACGACTAGAGCGCCGCGATTGCCGCATCAATCGCGCCGAGCAGGCGCGAGACGTCACTCGGTTCAATTGCGGTGAATGTCGCGATTCGAAGTTGATTGCGTCCGAGTTTCCGGTATGGGTCAATATCGACAATTCCGTTCGACCGCAACATCGCCGAAATTTTGCTCGCATCGACGCTCCCATCGAAGTCAATGGTCGCGACCACCTGCGAACGATGTTCGGGATTGGAGACGAACGGCGACGCGGTCGGGTGTGCTTCTGCCCACGCGTAAACAAGGTCGGAGGAATTCTTTGTCCGTGCGTGTGCCCAGTCCAGTCCGCCGTTTTCGGCGATCCACTGGATTTGTGCGTCCATTAACAGAAGTGTCGCTATGGCAGGAGTGTTGAGAGTTTGATCGAGTCGCGAGTTTTCGACCGCGATGTTGAGCGACAAGAACTCGGGGATATAGCGATCGCTCGAGGCGACGCGCCCGATCCGATCGATGGCTTTGGGGGACATGAGGGCGAACCACAGGCCGCCGTCGCTCGCGAAGTTCTTTTGCGGAGCGAAGTAATACACATCAGTCGCGCGTGCATCGATAGCGACACCGCCGGCCGCGCTCGTTCCATCAACAACGGTGAGCGCACCTTCCGAACCGTGACGGCTGACCGCTGCCATCGCGCCGGTTGACGTTTCGTTGTGGGGGTAGGCGAAAATATCCGCTTCCTCGTCACCCGCGAACGCCGCGACGGTTCCCGGATCGCCCCTCACGACAGCAGGAGCGCTGAGCCACGGTGCGCTCGCCGCTGTCGCGAATTTCTGCCCGAACTCTCCAAAAGAAAGATGCGCGCTGCGCTTTTCGATGAGCGAAAAGGCCGCCGCGTCCCAAAAAGCAGTCGAGCCGCCATTCCCGAGAACCACTTCGTAGCCGTCGGCCAATCGATACAGGTCCGCGAGGCCCGCGCGCACTCGACCAACGAGTTCACGGACGGGCTTCTGGCGATGGGACGTTCCCAATAGATGCGCATGCGCAACTAGGTGGTCGACTTGCTCTGGTCTAATTTTCGATGGACCACAGCCAAACCGGCCGTCATCGGGGACGAGCGCGGGGGGGAGTTGGAAGTCGGCCATCGCCTAAGTCTAAACAATCCACACGGTCCTAAATTCGTTAGTTGTGCCACGCCGAAAGGCTCGGTGTGCTCGCGGAGTGGCTCGATTGATAAACTAACAATGTTCCACACGCGCCACCGCGCTCACAGAACAGCTGCACACGGCCCGAATTCCCCGTCTGTGTGAGGTTAAACAAACGGAATGACGGGGAGGTAAAGCGCCTCGGGCTCAGGAGAAAACTCTTGGATAACGCTTTCTTTCGGATCGGCCACACCACAGCCCTCGCAATCGGTGACGTCGTTCGATTCATCGCCCGCGTCATTCGTGGAATACGTCCAACTGCCCACAGGGCAGGTCGTGCGATGGTCGGCGAAAAGGCTCGGCGCGCTTCGGTTTTCGCACTAGTAGCGGCGTTGGTGGGAACAGTTGCGTTGCCTGCCTATGCCTTCAAAGCCGAAATAGTCACCACTGATGAAGCCACCCAGGACATTGTTGTGACCAGCGATACGTCGCTCGCCGTTGATCAATCACAATTCCGAGCATCCACTTTTGCCGAAATTCAGAGTGCTGCCATGGCAGGCATCGTGTATCCCAGTTACCTCGGGCCGTCCGTCGAGGACTATCTCAAAAACCCGCGCTATCCCGACTTCAGCCTGGCGAAAGTTTTCGACGTTGCCACGCAATACATAGGTGTCCCCTATCGCTACGGTGGCGCGTCCCCTGCCGGCTTCGATTGCTCGGGACTTGTCGAATTTGTTTACGCGCAGTTCGGTGTTCAACTTCCTCACAGTGCCAGCGCGCAAGCGATGATGGGTCGACCGATTCGCCTCGCCGACGCCAAGCCCGGTGACCTGGTCATCATGGCGGGCCATGACGGGATCTATGCGGGCAATGGAAAAATCCTCGATGCCCCGGCGGCAGGTGGATTCGTCAGCATTCGCGACATCTGGACAACCAATTTCTATATCGTTCGAATCGGAATTGATTAGCGCGCCAATACCGCGTGATGAGAATCGCAGGCGTAGTCTGAACGGGTGACCATCCCAACTCGAATCGTTTTCGGTTTGACGGGTGCCCATAGAGCCTCCCCCCGAGGATTCGACTGGGAACACCCGATAAGTCCGAGCCTCGTTTCGCTCCGTCACGGTTGCGACAACGGAAGGCATCGTCTGTGAAGACGGTGCTTTTTTTGTGCCCGAATCGAGGCAAGGTGGCTGAACCCCGAAAACCCGCACACCATGTGGGGCCGAAAGGAAAAATATGAGAACTCTCGTCCTCAACGCGGGCTATGAGCCGCTTGCCGTCGTTTCGGATCGCCGTGCGATCGTCCTCGTGATGACAGGCAAAGCGAACATTCTTGCCCACGAAGCAGATCACCCGGTGTTCGGAATCTCGGGATTGTGGGACCGACCCAGCGTCATTATCTTGAGCCGCTACGTCCGCGTCCCCATGACCAGTGGTGTGCCGTTGACGAGACGTGGCGTGCTGCGTCGCGACAACCACCGATGTGCTTATTGCGGTAAAAGCGCCAACACAATCGACCACGTCCAACCCAAATCGCGAGGCGGATCGGACAGTTGGGAAAACCTCGTCGCGTGTTGTGTGCGCTGCAACAACCACAAAGCGGATCGAACTCTGCGCGAACTCGGCTGGTCGCTTTCCACCCAACCGAGGCAACCTCACGGAACGGCATGGCTGGTGCGCGGAATCGACCGCGATGTTCCAGCGTGGAACGATTATCTCGCGGCGTAACCACCACCCGTGGTTTACTGATTGCATCGCCTTTGTAGCTCAATGGAAGAGCAGTTCCGTCCTAAGGAAAGGGTTGGGGGTTCGAGTCCCTCCAAGGGCACTCCTTAACAGACGCGACTTGGTGCACGGTGAATAAGACGGGAGAGTCCGCGGGACTTTCCCGCTCCAAGGGCACTCCTTAACAGACGCGACTTGGTGCACGGTGAATAAGACGGGAGAGTCCGCGGGACTTTCCCGCTCCAAGGGCACTCGAATATTTCGCCATCGGAGTGGTTCCCCGGATTTTTTGGGGTTCCCGATAACGTAAAAGTGTGTTGGGGTCGGACGAAAGCGACTGGGCAGGCGACGTTTCGCTCGGGCTGTCAGCATTTGCTGACCCGTCAAACCTTGCCACCGGCAACCCCACGACGACCATCGCCAACATCGCTGACAGCGTGTGGGAAGAGTGGCGACGAGAACTGTCGAAACTTGGTGGCACCAACCCGCTGTTGCATTTTCCCAGCCATGTCGCGATCGAACTGAGTACGGGCCACCCCGGCGGCCTCGCTCGATTCTTCGCGGGCACTCCGACTCTTTTGCGAAATCTCGTTCGTGACGATGTTGCACTTCATCGCGCCCGCCAGCATGCGTCACGCATCAACGACAAAGCGGTCGAACTTGCCGCCGCACGCGGAATCGACTCCGTATTCCTCGCTGTCGGTCTCGTCTCCTGGACGAACGGCGATGATCATTTCACGGCGCCAATGCTGTTGCGTCCCATTTCGATGCACCGTAAAGGGGATGATCTCGAAGTTCAGTTGACGGGCGCTTTGCACCTAAACCCGGCTCTCGCCCGCGAACTCGCTTACCAATTCGGTATCGCATTGGATGAGCGAGCATTCGTTGCCTTGACCAATGACAACGGGTCGTTTCGCCCGAACGGCGCGCTCGATCGATTGCACGGGCTCATCGCGCACATCGACGGGGCGATGGTCGTTCCCACGCTTGCGATCGCCAATCTGAGTGATGTTGCATCGAACATGGTGAGCGCCGCCCGAAATCTTGACCATCCACTCCTCGATACGATCGGTGGGAACCCGAACGCCCGAGTACTTGTTTCCGAGAGCCACGCCGCCGTGGACCCGGGAAATTCGGACACCCGAAGCCTTGACACAGACAGTCTTTTACTGGACGCAGATGCCGAACAGGAACGAATCGTCGCTCATATTGTTGCCGGAAACTCGATTGTCGTCGGCACCCCGTCTGGTTCGGGTGCGACACAAACCATTGTCAACGCAGTGGGCGAACTCATTCGTTCGGGCAAACGAGTCCTTGTTGCCGGACCACGTCGGGCACGCCTGGACGATATCCGGCGAACCCTTGGAACCTTGGGGCTTGACGGTCTGGGCGCGTCGCCATCCACCATCAAGGCCGACCTCATTCGTTCGATCAGTCGAATCGAAAAAACACCCACGCCCAACACAATGGATGTCGACGCGGCGCTCCTTCGAATGCGAAGTGTGATCGGTGATTACCGGACGGCGCTTAACCAACCCGATCCGCGTTTCCGGGTCAGCGTGCTGGACGCAATTCGTGAACTCGCGCGTTTGGCAAATACAACCGACGCCACCAACGAAGTGTCGCTTGATGTCGAATCGGTCATCGCTCTGACATCCACGATGGACGATGTCGTGAGTACGATTCTCGCTGCCGCTGACCTCGGGCAATTCCAATCCGCTCGCGCAGCCTCACCATGGGCGACGGCTCATTTTGACAATGCGAATCAGGCTTCCGCGGCATTGCAGGCGGCTATTCGACTCGACACGATAAGCCTCGCAACGCTCGAGAGCATGGCGACCGAGATTCTCGAACCATCCCCGGTCGGAGCGGGTTCCACACTCGACGATCTTCGATATCGGATGGATACCTTGCGTGGTGTGAGCGCCACTCTGGACCGATTCACGCCCGAACTTTTTGACAGGTCAATCGAGGACTTCGTTGCCGCCTTCACGCCCAAGTCGCGCGACGACGAGATCCCCGCAGCCCAGAGGCGCCGACTCAAGAAACTCGCGAAAGAGTTCGTTCGCCCCGGTGCACACGTTCCCGATATGCTTACCGCGCTCACTACCGCACGCGACGCACGTACCCAGTGGAACACCCTGGTAAATGCTGCTTACCGGCCCTCGGTACCGGCTGGGTTTGTCGGACTCGGCGAACAACTTGACCAGGTACTCTCTGACATTGCGTTGCTCAACGATCCGCTCGCTCGCCGGCTGGAAACGGAGCCTCGGGGGGCCGTATCCGAGTTGGTCGCGGCGCTTGCCGCTGACAGCACGAGCATCGATACCGTTCACGAACGCAGTGCAATTGTCGATGCCATGCGCGAACGGGGTCTTGAAAGCCTTCTGCAGGTTTTTGCAGGGCGAATTGTCACGCGCGAGATCATCACCGCCGAACTTCAACTTGCGTGGTGGCGGGGGGCTCTCGAAGCGATCATCGCGGATCGCGGTCAGTTGCTGGGTGCCGATACGACAATTCTGGACCGCCTGGAACATGATTTCCGTCTTGTCGATCAGGCCCACATTGCCGGTAACGCCCAAAAGCTTGCGCATTCACTGGCCGAAGCCTGGCGAATCGCCATCACCGACCTTCCTGACGAGACTTCTGCGATCAAGACTGCGCTGACCGTAGGTCCGACGTCCATTTCGAACCTCGTGTCGGTTGCACCGACGTTGACCGACATTCTGGCGCCTATCTGGTGTATTTCCCCCTACGAAGTCGGAACACTTGCGACCACCCAACGATTCGATGTCGTAATTCTTGTCGACGCCGGAGCGATGTCGGTCGCAGAAGTTGCGCCCGCCATTTCCCGGGGCGACCAGATTGTCACATTCGGTGACCCGGTCACCGATCGTCCGACCTCGTTTACCGTGACACCAGACGATTCCGTCGACGCCGGTTTGGGTTCGCGCTCGATACTCGCTGAACTCGCGCAAATTCTGCCGACCCACGCGATGACATTGTCCTATCGCCCTTTGGGAACCGGACTCGCCGCGCAGATTTCAGCACAGTTTTATGTGAATGGCTTACGTTCGTGGCCACTCGCGTCGGCCTCGCTCGGTGAAAGTGGCTTGTCGTTTATCAACATCGAGGGGAAAGGCCCGCTCGACGAAAAGACCGGCCGTATCGAAGCGACCCCTTCCGAACTTGATGCCATCGTTGCCAATGTTGTCGAACACGCGACGCTTCACCCCGAGCATTCGCTCATGGTCATCAGCGCGTCACCCGTGACCGTGGCGCGTGTCCAGGACGCAATCCACAGCGCGTTACCGGCCAATCGGACGTTGCAGGATTTCTTTACGCGACACTCGGATGCGCCGTTCGTGGTGCTCAGCTTGCAGCAAGCATCGGCGGTAACTCGAGATCGCGTTATTTTTGCTCTGGGTTTTGGGCGTAGCCCCCACGGTCGCGTTCTCAGTGACCTCGGCGCACTGTCAACACCAGACGGCGAACGACTGATCGCGGTCGCGATGACCCGGGCTACACGGCACCTCACCGTGATTTCGGCTCTGAGCACCGCCGAACTCCGTGACGAGCGAATGTCAATAGGCGTCAATGCTCTCGGTCGGTTTATCGATGACACTCTCGCGTTCGTTCCGCGCCAGAGCGAACAGCACCCACTCATGCACGACCTCGGCACGCGACTCCGTGCTCGTGGCATGACTCTTCTCACCGACGTGCCGGGGATTCCGCTCGCAGCGCGAATGGGGGACAACTGTGTCGCGATTGATATTGACGACAACATCATGCCGATGACGCTGCGGGAGGGACTTCGAATTCGACCAGAAATGCTGGCCCACTGCGGTTGGAGATATGTCCGAATTCACGAACTTCAGTTGTTCCTCAGCCCGGACCTCGTCGCGGACCAGATCGAGAGAATTCTTCGTGACGGACAAGAAGCCGCCTAGGCGTCGAGTTGTTCGTCCGGCCCCACTTGGGACTGACCCGACACCGGAACCGGAACCCGAGCGTCACTCAGAGACGGATAACGACGAGCGGCTCAAGGCCGAGAAACCACCTCACTATTGAGTGAACGAGATTTCGGTTTCGGTGAGAATTGCCCCAACCGATGCGTCGTGGGCGTCCGTCGGGACTTCGTCAACGCAATCGGAATCAAACACCACGGCGATCACCAGGGGCTTTCCTTCAAGGATTGCAAGAAAACGGTCATAAAATCCTTTCCCCCACCCGAGCCGGTTTCCCTCGCGGTCGACGGCGGCGGCGGGAATCAGCACCGCATCAAGGTCAAGAGGCAACGCGCTCGAGCCCGTCGACGGAATCGGCATCCCCATCGAATCGCTGGTGGTCGACCAAATTGTGTCACGACCGAGTTCCATCCAATCCATCAGCCCATCGGCGCCCGAGACGGGGACAATCACGGAAACGCCTGCCAGGACCAGTGAGTTGAGACCCCTCGCGATGGGCGGTTCGGTTGGCGTCGGAATGAACGCGCCGATACGGCGCCACTCGTATTGGTCCGCTAGATGGGCAAGAAACTGTTCAAAGCTGTCCGCAACGGATTCGATTTCCTCGCTCGAACGGGCAGACCGAGTCAAGCGCACAAACGCGCGCAATTCCGCCTTGTCGTCACGGGTGGTCATGTGCCCATCCTAAAGAGGACCCGCAACGGTATCCTTAACCAATGTCATCTCACATCACCAAGGCGGTTATCCCCGCCGCCGGATTGGGTACTCGATTTCTTCCCGCCACCAAGGCGATGCCAAAAGAAATGCTTCCCGTCGTGGACAAGCCCGCGATCCAGTACGTTGTCGAAGAAGCCGTGCGCAATGGCCTCACCGATGTGCTGATGGTCACGGGCCGAAACAAGAACGCACTCGAAAACCATTTCGATAATGCCCCAGAACTCGAAAGCGTCCTTCGAAAAAAGGGTGACTCGACGCGACTCGCGTCCGTCGAAAAATCTACCGAACTTGCCGACATGCACTACGTCCGACAGGGCGAACCGCGTGGACTCGGGCACGCCGTGCTTCGATCGAAAATGCACGTCGGAAACGAATCGTTTGCCGTTTTGCTCGGTGACGACCTCATCGACGAACGAGACAACGTACTCGGACCGATGATCACCGCGCACGATGCGCACCACGCGTCGGTCGTTGCCCTCATGGAGGTGCCCGCCGACATGACCGACCATTACGGCATTGCGACCATTGTCGACATCGGAGAGGGGGACGTTGTGCGTATCGTTGATCTCGTCGAAAAACCGGACCCCAAGGATGCCCCGTCTAATTTTGCCGTCATCGGCAGGTATGTCTTGCGTCCCGAAATCTACGGCATCCTTGAGGACACCGAACCGGGTAAAGGTAACGAAATTCAACTCACGGACGCTCTGCGCCACATGGCAACCAGCAACATCGCAGGGGGAGTCTTGGGGATTGTTTTTCGTGGCCGCCGTTATGACACGGGGGACAAGCTCGACTACATCAAAGCCATCGTTCGGCTCGCGTTGCAGCGCCCTGACCTTGGGCCGGCACTCGAGAGATGGCTCGACGTCGAAGCCCACCGCCGTCCGTGATTTTTGTCCCGTCTCTTAGCCACGGGGGCGTTTACGTTCGTTCGATTCGCCCTCGTGATGCGCGGCCGTTGCGAAAACTGCTGACGGACAATCGCGCATGGCTCGAGAAGTGGGAAGCAACTATCCCCGGATATTCCGCGTTGCCTCCGGTCGGGGACCTCATCCGTTCGCTTTTGAGACTCGCTAGGCAGAATCACGCGGCACCGTTTGTCATCGAACACGACGGGGAGGTCGTTGGTCAGATTACAGTTAGTGGATTATCGTTCGGGTCACTCTCGTCGGGTTCAATCGGATATTGGATTTCGCGAGATCGTGCCGGCAAGGGAATCACACCAATCGCCGTTGCACTTGTCATGGATTGGTGTTTCACCGGACTCGGAATACATCGCATCGAGATCTGCATTCGCCCCGAAAACGTGTCCTCGCTTCGAATAGTGCGAAAACTGGGGATGCGTTACGAAGGACTTCGGCGTCGTTACATCCACATCGACGGCGATTGGCGTGACCACTTTTGTTTCGCCACAACCATCGACGAGGTGCCTGGTGGGATGCTCGCGCAACTCACACGGGGAACGGCAAACGCAAGTCTCGCGGATATTCCCGAGGTCGACCTCATCGCGTCCCGCACCCCCATTCGCTAAACAACACACCGCGCGCGCCTCGGGACCGAAGCCCCCTTCGCGATTTAGCCTAGAAAACGTGGAAAGTGGCCTTGGACCTACCGTGACGCTGATCATCGGTGGAATCCTGTGGCTCGTGTATCTGGCACCCGGCCTGCGCGACCGGCACGAATCGCGAACAATCGAGCGCAACGCGCGGCGCATCAGTGCCACCACCCAGGACTTGGGAATTCGTTCGCAAACGCCGATGAACGAGATGTCGACACGGGAACTGGTTGAGCACCGACGCGAATTGGAACGCCTCGCCCGTGCCACAGATCGCCACACGGAGCGGGCTAAACGACAAGTCGCCTTTGACAGTTTGCCGAAAGTTGCTGCCCGTCACCACGCCATGAAACGGGGGTTGGCTTTGACGCTGGTGTTATCGATTGCAGGTTCGGGATGGGCATCGTTTTACGCAGCCTGGCCCTACCTGGCGGTCGCTTCGGGGTTCGGATTGCTTGCGCTGATTGGTTTGGTTGCGGTAAACACCGCGGACGCGCCCGCCGCTACTCGAGTGACGGCCCGTGCTCGTGTCCCTCGCGGAGTCGCCGTCGACGAAACGTGGACACCGATTCGCACTCCTCCCGTGCATCGCTCCATTCCAGATGGCGCGGGGCTCATCGTCACGGAGGAACACGCGAAAGCCATCGCAGCCCGCGAACGAGCTTCGCGTATCCGCGAACAAGCGGCACGTGCGTCGCAACCCGGCGTCGCCGCGGACCCTCGTTTCACCGAGCCATCCATCGACATCGAGAAAACTGGAACGTTCGACATCACCGCGGCACTGCGAGCGCGACGCGCAAACTAAATTTTTTGCACCAATGACCTCGGTGCTATCCTGAACACTCGGGGGCTATGGCGCAGTTGGTAGCGCGTCTCGTTCGCAATGAGAAGGCCAGGGGTTCGAATCCCCTTAGCTCCACCGGGCTCTTCGCTGGTAGGTTTGCCTTACGGTGTCGAAAGGAAAAGCATGTACACCTTAAAATCACGGGCTCTCACAGGGCTAGCCGTACTGTGCGCACTATTTACTCTGGGTAGTTCATCGATTGCCCAAGCGTCAGTTGAGCCGGTTGACTCACCATTCACGTTTCATGCAAAACCGGTGATTCAGAAGAATGATGACCTCGTCGGTGTGCCTTATGTGGGCGAAACCCTCGAAGCGAAAACTATTTTTTATGGAGGGTGGGATCCAACCCCCACCCTGATGAAATACCAGTGGCTTGCGGCGGGGAAAGCAATTAAGGGTGCCACTAGTTCGACCTACACCGTTACCTCGAAGGACGTTGGGCGGCAAATTACTGCTCGAGTGGTCGGGTCTCGGGCTACGTACATCACGACGACCGAGTTGTCCGATTCAACGGAAGCGGTCTCTTCGGGCCGAACATTTGCTAGTACCTCGGACCCCACTCTCACTGGCACCGCGGCTGTCGGTCAGCAGTTGGTTTCGGGCATATCTTCGGGTTGGTCCGCACCGGGACAGACTGTTGAGTATTCCTATCAATGGCTGGCTAACGGAAAAGCAATCAAAGGGGCCACGGATTATTATTTTTGGGTGACCGCCAAGCAACGCGGGAAGATTCTCTCCTGCAGGTTGACCGGTACCGCTTTCACTTACCTGCCGGTAGTGAGAACTTCCGTTGAATCGGCGCGTGTTCCCTGAGTTGACGGGGGCTAGAACTTAGTGCGAATGGCCCACAGATCGGGGAATACGGAGTGAAACAAGGTCGACTGCAAATATCCGACTCCGCTCGAACCGCCCGTTCCCGGCTTGTTTCCGATTGTGCGTTCAACCATCTTGACGTGACGGTATCTCCACTCCTGCATCCCCTCGTCGATGTCGACGAGTGACTCACACACGAGTCCAGCCTCGGGGTCTTTGCGGTGGACGACGAGCAAGAGTTCTTGAACTCGTTCGTCCCCACTGTATGGCGCAGAAGCGTCACGATCGAGAACGTCGGCGGGCACTGTGTGATCACGGACGGCAAGGTAACGAAGCGTAGAATCCCAAACCGAACGGCGCGCCATGGCGTTTTCCACGCGCTGACGCGCGGGGGACCCGTGAACGAGGTGTTCGCTCATGCCCATTCCCGTCCCTGAACGGGCACTCGCCCCCGCATGATCCCGCCGGCCGAGAACCGCCTCGAGCTCGCGGAACTGAGCCGATTGAAAACCGGACCCCGATGTCAATCTGTCGCGAAACGAATTGAACTGCAACGGGGTCATCGTTTCGAGTATGTCGAGCTGACTCACGCACGTTTTGAGGATCGTCCGAATTCGGCCAAGGGTTGCCAAGGATGCGAAGGTGTCGCCCAATTCGAGAGCACGCTGTGCGGCGGCGAACTCGTGCAGAATCTGCTTGAACCACAGTTCGTAAACTTGGTGAATCGCGATGAACAGTGGTTCGTCATGTTCGTCGGACTGCGGTTGATTGAGCGACAGCAACTCGTCAATCTTGAGATATTGGGTGTAGGTGAGGGCCTGAGTAGTCATGTGACGCGGTTTCCTTCGTTTGTGACGTTTCGATAGGCGCCACTCGCAACCAAATCACGAGTTCGCGCCAGTCCATCCCAGACTTCGACGAACGAGGTGGGAAGCGGTGCCATCGCCATTCGAATTCCGTCGGGCATCCGGAAGTCTGGGATAACCTTGGAAATCGTGCGCATGGCTCGAGCAATTTGTTTGGCGTCGGGATGGTGAATGGTGATGTGCCCGCCGCGGTGGAGTGCCTCGCGCGGTGTTCCCAATCGGAAACCGAGAGGTACTAGCCACTTCTCCACGAGCTGGATCATCAGTTCGGTACCGAGTTCGGCTTTTCGGGCGATCGCCGAAATACCGGCTTCGCTGATCATGTCAAACGCGACGCGTACCGATCGCAATCCCATGATGGACGGTGAGGCAATTTGGAATCGGCGGATGGTGGCGGTCGGCGCAAACACCGGACCCATCGCAAATTGATCCTCTTGAGCGAACCACCCTTGAATCGGAGGCTGGAAAACGGCTTGGAGTTCCTTGCGAACAAACAGCCAAGCGGGCGCGCCGGGTCCACTGTTACCGTATTTATAGGTGCACCCTACGGCAAGGTCGACACCGTTGGCGTCGAAGTCGAGCTCGATTGACCCGATTGCGTGTGCGCAATCCCAGACAACAAAAATGCCGCGGGAGCGTGCGAGATCATTGATCGCCTTGATGTCGGAACGAGCTCCGCTACGGTACTGCACCGCTTGAAGGGTGATCACGGCCACGTCGTCCGTGAGGAACGGTTCGAGTGCGGCCGCGGTGATTCGTTCGTCCGGCGCGACGATGTCGACGGCTCCAGGCCCGCCCGACCCGTCGTTGTCGAGCGTGACGAGTGTCATCCCATTCGCCTCAGCAAGCCCCTGGACGATGTATCGGTCGGTGGGGAAATTTGCGGAATCGACGATGATTGTCTTTCGGGTCGAGTTCGCACGAATTGCGGCACCGATCAGCTGGTAAAGATTGACACTCGTGGTGTCGCACACGAGTGTTTGACCAGGGCCGGTTCCCAAGGCGGCCGCTGCGAGCACGTCTCCAACACTGCCCGCCTCGTCAACCCAGTGAGACCAGCCATCAACCACCTCGGCGCCCCACTCGTCGTTCATAAACTCGCCGACGGCGGATACCGTTCCCAGTGGAAGTCGACCGAGGGAGTTCCCATCCACGTAACAGACGTCATCGTCATCGATATAGAACTGATCTCGAAAATGCGCGAGAGAATCGGCCGTGTCAAGCGCTTCCGCGGTGGAACGGAGTGTCGCATCGCCGGGAAGGACTGGTTCGGACATGTGTACCTCTTTCGCAAGAACCCCTCGTCACACTAGTCGCATCCCGCCTGCTCCCGCTAGCGACCGCTGGATATACTTGCCGAATGTCCTCCCAGCGCATCGTCGTCGTCGGAATCGGCTACGTCGGTCTTTCGCTCGCAGTGTTGTTGTCACAGCAAAATGAGGTCATCGCGATTGATCTGGACGAATCAAAAGTCGACAAAGTCAACAATCGCGTGTCGCCGATTGATGACGGGGAAATTTCGGCGTTCTTTGCCGACAAGAAACTGAATCTCACGGCCACGACCGACGTGGTACCCGCGATTTCTGCGGCCGACATCGTTATCGTCGCGACTCCAACAAATTATGACCAGACGGCCGACACGTTCGATACGTCGAGTGTCGAGTCGGTGATCGGGCTTGTCGTCGAACACAACCCGTCGGCGCTCGTCGTTGTAAAATCGACGGTGCCCGTCGGGTTCACCGAGCGAGTTCGTGCGGCGTTCGGTTCGGACAACATCGTGTTTTCGCCCGAGTTTCTTCGTGAAGGCCGAGCGTTACACGACAATCTGTACCCGTCGCGCATCATCGTCGGTGAGGATTCCGCTCGGGGGCAGTCTTTTGCGGATCTTCTCGCCGCCGCGTCTCTCGATGAAAATCCGCCCGTTTTGCTCACCGAGTCGACGGAAGCGGAAGCAATCAAGTTGTTCGCCAACACGTATCTCGCACTTCGGGTCGCCTTTTTCAACGAGCTTGACACGTTTGCGGCCGTCCGCGGGCTGGACGCTCGTTCGGTCATCGATGGAGTCAGCCTCGACCCGCGAATCGGTGGCGGGTATAACAACCCGTCATTCGGCTATGGCGGTTATTGCCTGCCGAAAGACACTAAACAGCTTCTCGCCAACTATCGCGATGTGCCGCAAAGTACCATTCGCGCCGTCGTCGAGGCGAACGAGCAACGTAAGGATTTCATCGCATCGGACATCCTCGCCCGCAAACCTACGACCGTCGGTGTCTTCCGCCTTATCATGAAGGCCGGTAGCGACAACTTTCGCGAATCGAGCATCATCGGAATCATTGAGAGACTTCGCGCGCACGGCGCCGAAGTGATTGTCTACGAACCGAATCTGGATGACGACACTTTCGCGGAAGTTGAACTTGTCAGAGACTTCGACGATTTTGCCGTGCGTTCCGACGTCATTGTCGCAAACCGCGCAGCGCCGGAATTGTCGGGATTTGGCGACAAGCTCTACACTCGCGACCTGTTCGGAACGAACTAGAGCGAACGACGCGCCCGCATCGCACGAGGTACGGTAGAACCATGATCATGGCGGCCTCTCAGGATTTGCTGCCCTGGTTTAACGACACCATCACGACGGCCGGCGTCGTCGCCTTTTACCTCGTGGTGTGGGGTTTGGTTTTCGCCGGAACGGGCCTGTTCGTTGGTGCTTTCATCCCTTTTATCACGGGCGATACGTTGTTATTCGCATCAGGATTGCTCGCCGCCACAATCGTCGGGGTCGATGTTTTCGTGTTGGCAATGGGAACGGGGATCGCCGCGTTTATGGGTGATCAACTGGGTTTTGTGATGGGTCAAAATTTGGGCAGACCATATCTCGACGCGCGAACGAGCAAAAGAATGGCCAAAATTGTCGCGGGCGTAGAAGTGATGTACTCCCGTTACGGGTGGTGGTCGGTCGTCGTCGCGCGGTTCGTGCCCTACGGCCGCGTTTTCATTCCGTGGGTCGCTGGGATCGGGCGGATGGATTATCAACGTTTCCTCACCTCTAACGCCACCGGGGCAATCCTGTGGGGGATCGGGCTGACCCTCGCCGGCTACGGTGCCCATTTCATTCCCGGCGTGAAATCCGCCGCATACGCCATCGCCGCTGTTGTGATTTTGCTCTCGCTGATTGCCGGATACCGCGCATGGCGTGCCAACAAAGCTGTCGAGGAGATTTGACGTGAATTCGTGTGGTCCACTCGCTGACGTTGTCGTCGTCGATTTGTCACGGGCTGTCGCTGGACCTCAGGCCGGGCAAATGCTGGGCGACCTCGGCGCGCGCGTCATCAAGGTCGAATCACCTGACGGTGACGATTCACGGCGTTGGGGCCCACCCTTTGTCGGCGGCGAATCGACTTATTTCTTGTCGATCAATCGAAATAAGGAATCCGTCGTCCTTGACCTTAAAACCACCGAGGGAACCTCGACTCTCACTTCGCTCATCCAGAGGGCAGACGTTCTCATCGAGAACTTCCGGGTGGGAACACTCGCCCGCCTGGGCTTTGATGATGCGAGAATTCAAGAGCTCAACCCTCGCGTCATATTGTTGTCAATCACGGGCTTCGGACACGACGGCCCAGAGGCAACCCGGCCCGGCTATGACCAGATTGCGCAAGGCGAGGCTGGGCTCATGTCGGTCACGGGCTCGTCGCCCAATGACCCGCAACGCGTAGGGGTGCCCATCGCTGACGTTCTCGCCGGAATGAATGGAGCGTTCGGCGTTGTCACCGCACTCTTCGACCGCGAAAAGACGGGTAAAGGCCAGATCATTCGCACTTCGCTCCTTGCCGCGACGGTCGGCGCCCACGTTTACCAAGGCACCGCACAGACGGTTGCGGGAGTCACAGGTGTCGCCCGCGGAAATCACCACCCCTCACTGGCGCCATACGGCTTGTTCCACTGCGCTGACTCCCTCGTTCAGATTGCGGTCGGAACGGAAGGGCACTGGGACTCCCTCTGTCGCGTTCTCGGGCTCGAACCTGACTCACGATTTGACAGCAACGCGGGCCGAGTCGCGTTCGTTGACGACCTCACCAGTGCTCTCAACAGAGCACTTTCGGTGTGGAAGCTCGAAGAGGTTCTCGATGCCCTCACCGTCGCCGGTGTACCCGCGGGCAAAGTTCGAACTATGGACGACGTCTATTCGTGGGACCAGACACGGTCACAGGGTCTCGTCGTGACGGTGGACCACTCAACACTGGGGACTATCGAGATTCCGGGGCCCGCCTTGCGGTGGTTCGACGGAGTAAGGGAGGTTACTCCGTCGAGCCACACCGCGCCACCGACTCTGGGAGAGCACACCAACGCCGTTTTGCGTTGGCTTGCTGAGGACTAGCGCTTCGCCGGTTTTTTCGTCGAGGCTGACTTCGCTGTTTGACGGGCGGCAACTCGACGCACCAACCACCAGCCAAGCCAGGTGATTGCCGCGACAACGGGTAGCCAGGGGATGGTCATTCCGATTGCGACGAGAGTCCCTCCAAAGAACGCGAGGAGCCCGTACCAACCGGCGACGATTCCGCCCCAGAAGTCGTCGGGAATGGGGTCTGTTGCGCTGTCGGGAAGTCCGATGTCGATTTGGATTGTCGACAGCGCGACTTGATCGCTGTAGTACCGCATTTCGGATTGCAACTGCTCGAGCTGAGCCTGACGGTCCGCAAGCGCAGACTCGATCTCGATGAGGTCTTGCGTCGTCTTTGCCGATTTTTCCAGGGCGGTGAATCGAGCGATCGAAGACTCCAGCGCCGAGATGCGCGCTTCGTAGTCGGTGACCGTGAGCGTTATGTCGGTCGAGTTTTGGCTGAGGCTGTGAACCGTTCCGATTTCGTCCAGTCCGGCGAGAAATGAATCGACCGCTGCGGCGGGTACACGAACGGTCAGCGAAACCGACGTAATCTTTCCATCGTTGTCGCTGTACGCCGACCGGCCATCAATTTTGCCTTGCGCTGCCGTGCTTCGACTCTCCACCGCGTCGGCGACGGCAGCGGGGTCGTCCCCGGTGATAAACGCATACGCCGTGGTGATGATGGATTCGTCCCGAACCGACGAAATGCCTGCGGCGGATCCGAGATCGGTTGCCTTCCCGTCGACGGCAGGGGCACCAGGGTCATATCCCACCACATCAGAAACGGCAACCTCGCCGCCCGAGTAGGCGCAGCCAGAAAGGGTGACTGCCGACAACGCGAGGACGGCGGCAAGTGTCTTTATCTTCATGGTCGCGATGTTACGCCTGTTCATCAGAATCATGCGAAGGCTTAACCCAAGAATGGTCAAAGAAATCGGGGTGCTTTTGTCGAAGGATTTCTCAATCAGTGAGCTGCTAAGTGCCGCAGATCAGGTAGCGATTTCACGAACAGGGCGGGGACGAGAGTGGCCAGTGCCGCAAAGGCGGTGGCGATGACAAAACCGCCGGTAGCGCCCCACGTGTCGATAGAGACGCCGGCCACGGCGCTCGCCATTGCGGCTCCGCCGACCCACCCGGTTCCGAGCCAACCAAGGCTTTCGGGAATGTTGCCTTTCTCGACTGATTCGGTGGCGATCGCATATTGAACGGTCATCGCTGGGGCGACGCCAAGCCCCGATATGAAAAGCGCGATGGTCAGCAAAATGGGGTCCACAGTGAACATCGCGAGTCCAGTTCCGATCGCGACTACCCCGAGTCTCCGAGACAAAGACCACGGGCCCATGGGGGTGTGCCCCATCACAAGTCCAGCGATGAGCGACGACAGCGCCCATAGACCGAGAACGACGCCGGCGATGGAATTTTTCTCGCTGCCGAATGCTGCGACAGTCCCTGCCTCGATTGCACCGAAGGATCCGACGACGAGAAATCCACTGAGAATTCCGATGATGACCGCGCGATTTTTGAGGACAGAACCGAGGCGTCCGGTAGATTTTTCGAGTTGTGCGGCCCCGACTTCTTTGCGGCTGAGGAACCAAAAACCGCCTCCCGCGCCGAACACGATCGTGGACAGGATTGCGGCGGTCGAGCTAATCTGCGTGGCGAGAAAAACTGTGATGACCGGGCCAGTGATCCAGATGAGTTCTTGGACGCTCGCATCGAGTGCTTGGAGGGATTGCAGTTGTCTTTTCGGTACCAGAGACGGATACACAGCTCGGGCAGCGGGCTGGATGGGGGCAAGCGAAGCCCCGATCACGAAACCGAGCAGAATCGTGGGAATTGTGTCGAGCACCACGAGTGCCGCAACGAGCGTCGCCCCGGTGCACACGGTGATGAGTGTGCCCAGCACAGGTCGAATACCGTACTTGCTGATCATTCGGGACGCGACGGGAATCGAAATTGCTTGACCTATCGACAGTGCGGCAAGCGTCAGCCCTGGCACGGTGAAGTTTCCGGTCTGTTTTTGAAAGTGGATGAGTAGTCCGATGGTGAGCATTCCACCGGGGAAGCGCGCTAACAGTTGCGCGAGCACGACGGGGATGACCCCCGGCGTGCTGAGTAACTGGCCGTATCGCTTCATACGCCAAGCCTAGGTCCCAATGAGCCGGTCACTTTTGATTTCAGCGTTCGCGCAGTTTTTCTGCGTCCGAGGTCCGCAATAGCCTGTGGATAGCGTGGACAAGTTATCCCCAATTGTGCACGACACGCCACAACATATGGTGTTCTTGCTCAAAGCTGACACATAGATGTAGTGTTTTCAGTCCAGACACTTTCACGACTCACGTCACGTATTTTCGCCGTCGAACGGCACATTTCAGGCAACGAAGGGACGCAATCTGATGAACATCACGGTTGTCAAGCGAGACGGAACTCGCGAGAACTACGACGCGAACAAAATCAACCTCGCGATCGAAGATGCGGCCGAAGGCTTTCCCGACAAGCTTGCGTGGGTCACGCAGATTGGAACCGAACTCGAATTAACATTGTTCGACGGCATCTCGTCGCAGCAGCTTGACGAGGCCGTCATCCAGGTTGCGCTCCAAAACGTGAAGGACTATCCCGGATTCGACACGATTGCGGCCCGCCTTCTGCTGAAGACTATTTATAAAAACGTCCTCGGAGACTACTCGTCGAAGGACGAACTTAAGAAGTTGCACGCCGAACACTTCGAGGCAAATGTTCGCCGCGGCGTCGACGAAGGCCTCCTCGATTCACGACTGGCTGAAATGTTCGATTTCGACGTCCTCGCGGCGGCTCTCGAACCCGCGAACGACGAACTGCTCAAGTACATCGGCGTCGTCACTCTGAACAACCGATATGGCGTCAAAGGTCGCAACGGCGACCCGCTCGAGGTTCCTCAATATTTCTGGATGCGAATTGCGATGGGCTTGTCGCTCAACGAAGCGAACCCCACGGAAGTCGCACTGCGTTTCTACAGCAAGATGTCGACGCTCGAGTATTTGGCGGCGGGCTCGACTCTTGTCAACGCGGGCACGTCCTACCCGCAACTCGCCAACTGTTTCGTTCTCGAGATGCAGGACGACATCGAGCACATCGCAAAAACCACTCGTGACGTGATGTGGCTCACCAAGGGAACGGGTGGAATTGGTCTCTCGGTTACCAAGCTCCGCGCACAGGGATCGCCTATCCGGTCGAACAACACGGTGTCGACGGGTCCGATTCCGTTCATGCACACCATCGACTCGGTACTTCGTGCGATCTCGCGAGGGGGCAAGAAATTCGGTGCGCTCTGCTTCTACATGGAGAACTGGCACCTCGACTTCCCCGAGTTCCTCGACCTTCGCCAAAACTCGGGCGACCCCTACCGCCGCACGCGTACCGCGAACACCGCCGTATGGATTTCGGACGAGTTTATGAAACGCGTTCAGAATGACGGCGACTGGTACCTGTTTGACCCGCTCGAGGTCATGGATCTCAACGAACTGTATGGTGCCGCCTTCTCACAGCGTTACGCCGAATACATCACGATGGCCGAAAACGGCGAGATGAACCTTTTCAAAAAAATCTCGGCGCGCGAACAATTCAAGCAGATCCTTATTTCTCTGCAGTCCACGTCGCACCCGTGGTTGACCTGGAAAGACACGATCAACCTTCGTGCCCTCAACAACAACACCGGAACGATTCACTCGTCGAACCTCTGCACCGAAATCTGCCTCCCGCAGGACGCCGAAAACGTCTCGGTCTGTAATCTCGCCTCGATAAACCTCTCGACGCATCTCGTCGCCGGAAAAATCGACTGGGTCAAGATGGACGAGAGCGCCCGTGTGGCCGTTCGTCAGCTCGACAACCTCATCGACATCACGCGTTCCTCGGTGAACGAAGCCGATAAGGCGAACAAGGAAAACCGCGCAGTCGGACTGGGCATCATGGGATTCGCCGACATCTGCGAGCGACTCGGCATCTCGTATGACAGCGACGCCGCGTACGAGCTCATCGACGAAATCACGGAGCGCATTTCCTACTCGGCCATCGACGAGTCGGCAAATCTTGCCCGCGAACGCGGGGCGTACGACCACTTTGAGGGTTCGCGCTGGTCTCAGGGACTCGTACCGTTCGATTCGATTGATCTGGCCGAAAAGGACCGTGGAGTCGCTATCGAGATTTCGCGCACCACGCGCCTCGACTGGGATGCGCTGCGCGCCAAGGTCAAAGGCGGAATTCGCAACGCAACCCTCATGGCGATTGCTCCCACCGCCTCCATTGGTCTTGTCGCGGGAACGACCCCCGGTCTCGACCCTCAGTTCTCACAGATCTTCTCGCGCTCTACCTCTAGCGGCAAGTTCCTCGAAGTCAACCGCAACCTGGTTGACGCTCTCTCCGACCGCGGTCTGTGGGAATCAGTTCGCGAGGACATTCTTCGTTCGCAGGGCGACATCCAGAGCATCCCCTCAATTCCGGACGACATCAAGGCGGTCTACAAGACGAGCTTCCAACTCGACCCCTCCTCCTTCCTCGAGGTCGCGGGTCGGGCACAGAAGTGGATCGACCAGGCCATCAGCCGAAACATGTACCTCGAAACCCGCGACATTGACGAGATGGTCGACATCTACATGGGCGCGTGGAACCGAGGCGTCAAGACGACGTACTACTTGCACATGAAACCGCGCCACACAGCGGAACAGTCGACAGTAAAGGTCAACAAGGCCGAGTCAATTGTCGACGGCAATAAAAAGGGCTTCGGCGCTAGCGCTGGCGCTCCGTCACTCGCAGCGGAACCCGTTGCGGCGGGCGCACCTCGACGAGGCTTCGGCTTCGGCGGAGCAGCATCGACGGGCGGTGAATCATGAATCCGCTCGACTCTCAGGTAGGAGAATATTCGGTACCGGTAGATCCCATGGATCTACTCCAGTGCGAATCGTGCCAGTAAAAACCGCCCGCGGCTAATATCCGCATCACAACATTCACCACAACACTTTTAAGGAGCAATCATGGGAATTCTCGGAACAGGAATTCAGGACGGCCTTCTCTTGAAGCCCGTTCGATACCAGTGGGCGATGGACCTGTACAACCAGGCCGTTGCGAACACATGGTTCCCCAACGAAATTCAGCTCGGCGAAGATATCGCCGACTTCAAAAAAATGACGGACGAGGAACAACAAGCAATCACGTTCCTCATGTCCTTCTTCAACCCGTCGGAACTGATCGTCAACAAGGCGCTCGCGTTCGGGGTCTATCCGTACCTCAACGCAGCCGAGGCGCACCTCTACCTCGCCAAGCAAATGTGGGAAGAAGCGAACCACTGCATGAGCTTCGAGTACATTCTCGAAACATTCCCGGTTGACCGTGAAAAGATTTATGCTCAACACGTCGATCACCCTGCGATTGCCGCCAAGGAAGAGTTCGAAGTCAGATTCATCAAGCGCATGGCAGAACGCAGCCTCGACATCACGACCACCGAGGGCAAGCAGGACTTCGTCCGTAACCTCGTCGCGTACTCGGTCATCATGGAAGGTATCTGGTTCTACACCGGATTCATGGTCGCCCTGTCGTTCCGCCAGCGCAACCTGCTGCGCAACTTCGGATCGCTCGTTGACTGGATTGTTCGCGACGAGTCGCTGCACCTCAAGTTCGGAATCAACCTCATCCTCACGGTCCTCGAAGAGAACCCCGATATTGCCACGGCAGAATTCGCGGACGAAATCAAGCAGATGATTTTGGATTCTGTGGTGATGGAAGAGGAATACAACAAGGCGATGATTCCCAACGGAATTCTTGGTCTCAACGCGGAATACATCACCCAGTACACCAAGCACATGGCCGACCGCCGTCTCGAAGAGCTCGGATTCGAAGCGCACTACAAGGTGCCGAACCCCGCCAAGTGGATGGCCGCCGCCAACGACACACTGCAGTTGGTCAACTTCTTCGAGTCGACCAACACCTCGTACGAGGTCAACTCAGGCGCCACGGCGAAAGCGTCCTAACCGGAGTCACGACGTCATGCCCTCAGTAAACTGGGGGCATGACGTTTCCTGTTAACTCCATTTCGCTGAACGACGACACTTCGATTCCTCAGTTAGGACTTGGTACCTATCGTCTGGAGGATGACGATGCCTACCGCGTCGCATCCGACGCACTGGCAATCGGCTACCGTCACATCGACACTGCCCGCATCTACAAAAACGAGACGGGAATCGGCCGAGCAATTCGTGAGAGCGGAATCCCGCGCGATGACCTCTACATCACCACGAAATTATGGAACGGCGACCAGCCCAAGGCGCGCGACGCGATTAGTTCCTCACTCGACCGTCTCGGACTGGAGCACGTCGATCTTTACCTCATCCACTGGCCGGCGCCACAGCGCGGAACCTATGTCGACGCGTGGAAGCAACTCGAGGTCCTAAAGCAGGACGGACTCACGACCTCGATTGGCGTCAGCAACTTCGAGCCCGAACATCTTGACGCAATCGCCGCGGTGAGCGACGTTGTTCCCGTGTTGAATCAAGTCGAATTGCATCCGTTATTCCAACAAAAGGCTCTGCGGGCCGAGCACGCGAAGCGCGGCATCGCCACGGAATCGTGGGGTCCCTTAGGGCACGGGTCGGTCGACCTGAGCACCGAAATCCCGGCGCTCGCGAATTTAGCAGCACGTTATGAGAAGACGATTGCCCAGGTGGTGTTGCGGTGGCACATCCAGGAGGGTCTCATTGTTTTCCCCAAGACGTCGCATAAAGACCGGCTTGCCGAAAACCTTTCGATATTTGATTTCGAGATCAGCGCCGACGACATGGACGAAATTCGCGGATTCGACGCAGGCCACCGAGTCGGAGCAGCGCCAGCCGACGGAAACTGGGATTAGGCAGCGAACGGGAAAATTGCGCTGATGGCCACGAAGAGTAGGACGGAGGCCAGCGCGATTTGGATTGCGCGCGGTTTTACTCGGCGGGCGAGGAATGATCCGGCGATGATGGTGGGGATTGACCCGAGGAGCATGCTGGCGAGCATCCACGGATCGACGACGATTCCGATTCCCGCGATGAGACCCGTGACGATATACCCGGTGCCCGCGACAACCGCGAGCGGAATGGCGTGGGCGATATCGGTCGCGACAAGGCGGTGTGGAGTCATCCGGTACGGATAGATGGCGGTCATTGCCACCGACCCGAGAGCACCAGCCCCGACTGAGGTGAGTGCGACAAGGCCGCCTACTACTCCGCCGGAAAAGACGGTCGCCGGCCCCTGGAAATTGTGGAACTTCGCGGGCGTTTCGGTGCGGTTTGCTTGTGCCGCTTTGATGAGAATCGGAGCAAGGAACATGCCAATTGCGGTGATCAGAATGACGACACCGATGGCGGTGGTCAACCACGACACCTTTTCGGGTTTCGCGTTTATCGCCACGAGCACGGCAACGGCGATTGCGACCGGGATCGAGCCCATCCACAATCGGCGCACGACTTGCCAGTCAATGTTTCCGCCGACGCCGTGGATTCCGGCCCCGAAGAGTTTCGTGATGGCCGCGAACCACAGGTCGGTTGCGACCGCCGTGGCGGGGGCGACCCCCAACAACAAGATGAGGATTGGGGTCATGACCGCCCCGCCTCCCACGCCCGTTATTCCCACGACGAGGCCGGTGACGATTCCGGCCAGCGTGTATCCGAAATCGATGCCGGTGAGAGCGGGCGCCACTTCGGCGGCGAGGGCGAGATCAAGCATGGAGGGTTCTCCTTGGGGTCGAAGGTTGCCCTAACACTACCATAAGACTAGAGAAAGTATGGTTACTAGATCCAACTCGGAAACCAGTAGTGAATGATCGCGAACCACTCGGGGATGGGAATGCCCATCCACACGGGCAGGAAGAACGTCGAGACGGCGAGGACGACAATCACAAAGTTCACCACAAACGCCCGAAGCTGGTGTTTCCATAGCCACACAAGGACGGCCACAAGCGCGAGAACGAGGAACGGCTCGAGAGTGACCGTGTAAAACTGAAAAACGGTGCGCTGTGAGAAAAAGAGCCACGGAACATACGTCGCGATGACCCCGACGAGAATGGCAATGTTCTGCCCTGTCGATTTTCGAATGACCATGACGATGACGGCAACGAGCGAGAGTGAGCCAGCCCACCAGACGACCGGGTTGGCGATGCTGGTGATGTATTGGACGAGACCATCGTTACCCACCGGTTCGTAATAAAACGCTGTCGGACGAACCATGGCGAGCCAACCGAAAGGGCTCGCCTGATAGCCGTGCGGCGAGTCCAAACCGATGTTATAGAGGTAAATGTCGTTGTGATACTTCCACAGTGAGCGCGCAACCCCGATTGGATCGTCGTCGAAACCAGCCTTGGTCGCCCACGCGCGCGAATACCCGCCGGCCGACAGGATCCAGCCTGACCATGACACGACGTACACGACGAATGCAGCGGGGACAACTAGTGCGAACGAACGGATCGCTCGGAGACCCGAGCGCCAGAAGAAAGACCTGCCACGGACCGCGTGACGGCTTCGAATGGTTTCGACGACGACAACCCACAACCCGAAGGCGGCGATCGCGAAAAGTCCGCTCCACTTCACCGCCGTCGCGGCACCGAGAAGCACACCGATAAGCAACAACCACCCACCCCACCCCGGGGTGTCGAGATGGCGAAGGACGGCGAGGAATGCCGCGAGGACGAACATCGCGAGCATCCCGTCGAGAAGAGCGGTACGACTCATCGTGATGGCGATTCCGTCGATGGCGACAAATAAACCGGCGACAGCCGCCGCGGTGATCGACGAGAACAGGCGACGAGCAATCAGCATGACGAGAAACACGACGACGATTCCCGAAATTGCCGTCGCGATGCGCCACCCGAACGGGTTCTCAGGACCGAACAGCGCCAGTCCGAAACCGATGATCCATTTGCCGAGTGGAGGGTGCGCGATGAAATCACCGACACGCGTGAAGCCGTTCACATCGCCGCCCGCGAAATCGGCAGTGGGAATCCATTCCGCCTCGTAGCCGAGGTTCCAGAGTGTCCAGGCGTCCCGAACGTAGTACACCTCGTCGAAAACAAGTGCCGAGGGACTCTGCAGATTGACGAGGCGGATGAGTGAAGCAATAAGCAGAACCGGTCCATACACAAGGACGGTGTGAAGCCGTGGTGACAACGCGCCGATGCGAGCATAAACCTCGCGGAGGCGGACGGAGACAGCCATAGGCAACACGGTACGCGAGAATGGGCGTGTGCTCATCCTCGCGGCGACCCCCATCGGCAATCTCGGTGATGCATCACCCCGCGTGCGCGAAGCGCTCGCGAACGCCAACATCATTGTGGCCGAGGACACCAGAACCACGAAGCACCTCCTTAACGCACTCGGCGTGACAACGAACGCGAAACTGATTGCGCTGCACGAGCACAACGAGGTCGCCAAAGCCGCCGATATTGTTCGGCTTGCGCAGGACAGCGATGTCGTTATGGTGAGCGATGCCGGAATGCCCGGGATTAGCGATCCCGGGTACGTCGTTGTGCGAACCGCCCACGAATTCGGAGTTGCCGTCACCGTGATTCCCGGCCCGTCCGCGGCCATTGCGGCACTCGCCGCGTCGGGGCTACCGACCGACCGATTCGCGTTCGAAGGGTTCATACCTCGAAAGGGTCAGTCCAAGTATTTCGCGAGCCTCGCCCGCGAGCCTCGCACGCTCATCTTCTACGAATCGCCCCATCGACTAACGGACACTCTTGTCGCCGCTCGGGACTCGTTCGGACCAGATCGGCTCGCCACCGTTGTTCGGGAACTTTCCAAGATTTACGAGGAAATCGTGAGGGGAACACTCGCGGAACTTGCGGAAAAATTCGCGGGAGAGAACCGCGGCGAGATCGTCTTACTCGTGGCGGGTGCCGAGGTGGTAGTGATGTCGCTCGAGGACGCGGTCTCCGACGTCGTTGCCCGTGTTGCCTCGGGTGAAAGGCTCAAGGAAGCGAGCCGCGCCGTCGCCGACGCGACTGGAATTCCCGGGCGCGACCTCTACTCGGCCGCGCTGACGCGTTCCCGCGACGCGTAAACTGGACACAACATGTCGAGCGCCGAAAACTACTTCATCACCACCCCGATTTTTTACGTCAACGATGTTCCGCACATCGGACACGCCTATACCGAGGTGGCCGCCGACGTCCTCGCTCGTTGGAATCGACAAAACGGCAAAAACACGTGGCTTTTGACTGGCACCGACGAACATGGCCAGAAGATCCTTCGAACGTCGACCGCGAACGGCGTTTCGCCAAAGGAATGGGCCGACAAACTCGTCGCCGACGCGTGGCTGCCGTTGCTCGACACCATCACGATTCAGAACGATGACTTCATCCGCACGACCGAAGAGCGACACGAGGTGGCGGTCTCGACATTCCTGCAAAAACTTAAAGACGACGGATTCATCTACTCCGGCGAATACGAAGGTTTTTACTGCGTGGGGTGCGAAGAATACAAGCAGCCGGGCGATCTGCTGGATGGAGGCGACGAGTTCCCGGGCGAAAAGGTTTGTGCGATTCACACGCGTCCCATCGAAACGCTCAAGGAGTCGAACTATTTCTTCCGGATGGGCGACTTCCAGCAGAAACTTCTCGACCTTTACGAATCTCGGCCCGATTTCATCCAGCCCGAAAGCGTCCGCAACGAAATCATGTCGTTCGTTCGACGAGGGCTCGACGACCTCTCGATTTCACGGGCGACTTTCGACTGGGGTGTCAAGATCCCGTGGGACGACAGCCACGTCGTCTACGTCTGGTTCGACGCACTGCTCAACTACATCTCGGCGACGGGGTGGGGCTCGGACAACGACGAATTCGCACAGCGCTGGCCGGCGATCCACATCGTTGGAAAAGACATCGCCCGATTCCACGCGGTCATCTGGCCAGCGATGCTCATGGCCGCCGGTCTGGAGCCCCCGAGACGCGTGTTTGGGCACGGCTGGTTGCTCGTCGGTGGCGAAAAAATGTCAAAATCCAAGTTGACCGGTATCGCCCCCCATCAGATCACGGACGTGTTCGGCGCCGATGCTTTCCGCTATTACTTCATGAGCGCTATTAATTTCGGCCAGGACGGGTCATTCTCGTGGGAGGACCTTGCGGCTCGTTATCAGGCCGAGTTGGCGAACGGTTTCGGAAACCTCGCGAGTCGCGTCATCGCAATGGTCAATAGATACTGCGACGATGTCGTCCCTTCCGCATCGGAAATCAATGACGCTGACTCCGTGATCGTCGACACCGTTTCGAAGGCGTTCGAGACGGCGAATAAGGCGATTGATCGCCTCGCGATTCACGACGCCATCAACGCGGTGTGGACAATCGTCGATGCACTGAACTTGTACATCACGGAACAAGAGCCATGGATTTTGGCGAAAGACGACGCAAATCGCGACCGGGTGAACACCGTGTTGTACACGGCGGTGGAGGGACTTCGCGCCGTTTCCGTGGGACTGTCGCCCGTGATGCCGACCGCTACCCACAAGTTGTGGGACGCACTCGGGCTCGGTGAGGCCCTCGGGGCGTTGGCAGACCAAAACCTCTCGCGCGCGGGCCAGTGGGGGATCGCACCTGCGGGAATCCGCGTGTCGGGCCTCGACTCTCTTTTCCCACGCATCGAGGAGTAGCGGTGTCGAAACCGTTGCGGGCGCGAAAGGACACCGACGGGGACGTCACGCGTGACCTCGAATTTCCGCCACTTCCTGAATCGCTGGTCGTTCCGGTTTATGACAACCACACGCACCTTGAAATTGCCGATGGTGAGAATCCCCTCCCGCCCGAAGAGAACCTGCGGCGTGCCGTCGAGGTGGGCATAAAAGGAGTCGTTCAGGTTGGAACCGACCTCGAAACCTCGCGTTGGGGGGCCGACCTAGCCGACAGCGACCCGCGGGTTCTCGCCGCGGTTGCCATTCACCCGAACGAAGCACCGCGGCTAGCCGAGCGCGGAGTGCTCGATGAACACATCGCGGGAATCGCGGAGCTTGCCGGGCGCGAGCGTGTCCGTGCGGTCGGGGAAACGGGACTGGACTTCTTTCGCACCGAGGAGCCGGGTCGAGTTCCGCAATTGCATTCATTCGAGGCGCACATCGACATCGCGAAGACGAACGGTCTCGCACTCCAGATTCACGACCGCGATGCGCACGGCGCCGTGGTGGAGACACTATTGCGTGTCGGCGCCCCGGAGAAAACCGTCTTCCACTGTTTCTCTGGTGATTCGGAACTCGCGAAAATTTGTGCCGATAACGGGTGGTACATGTCATTCGCGGGCACGGTGACGTTCAGCAACGCCACAGGAATTCGCGCTGCGTTGTCCGTTGCACCGCGTGAACTCGTGTTGGTCGAAACGGACGCGCCGTTCCTCACACCGACACCATTCCGCGGGAGGCCGAACGGTCCGTATCTGATCCCCTTGACGTTGCGTTTTATGGCCGACCACCTCGGGGTGTCGGTGGACGAGTTGGGCGCTGATGTGGCCCGCAACACGGAATCGGTTTACGGAAAGTGGTAAAACTTCTCGGCGCCGGCGAAATTCGCGCTCTCGCCGGAAGATTCGATGTCTCACCGACGAAAAAGTGGGGACAGAATTTTGTCCACGACGCCAACACGGTTCGCAAGATTGTGACAGCGGCGAAACTTTCGCCGGCGGAATCGGTCGTCGAGATTGGTCCTGGACTCGGTTCGCTGACCCTCGGTTTGCTTGAACAGGGGCACCCCGTCACCGCGATTGAAATCGACCCAAGGCTCGCCGCGAAGTTGCCAGCGACGGTCGAGGAACATGACGCCCGCGCCGGCATGTTGACCGTCGTCCACGGCGATGCACTTTCCGTTACGGAACTAACTGCGCCGCCGACCGCCGTCGTCGCGAACCTGCCCTACAACGTGTCGGTTCCCGTGCTCATCCACCTTCTTGAAACTTTCCCGACGATTCGCCGCGTTTTGGTCATGGTGCAGGCCGAGGTCGGGCAACGCATCGCTGCCGAACCCGGGTCAAAGATCTACGGCGTTCCGAGCGTCAAGGTGGCGTGGTGGGGTGATTGGAACATCGAAGGAACAATTTCCCGCCGAGTCTTCTGGCCAGAACCCAACGTGGACTCAGTGCTTGTCGGAATGACAGCCCGTGCGACACCCGGGGACGAGTCACTCCGCCGCCGTACCTTCGCGGTCGTGGATGCCGCGTTCGGACAGCGCCGCAAGACGCTTCGGCAAGCGCTCTCTGCTCTTGCCGGCTCAACGTCCGCCGCCGCTGACCTGTGTGAGGCAGCCGGGATTGATTCGCGCGCGCGCGGCGAACAGCTCACTCTCGCTCAGTTCGTTGCCCTCGCCTCTGTCCCCTACCCTCTCCCACCCTCTCTCCCACACTCTTTCCCGCACCCTCTCCCACACTCTCTCCCGCACCCTCTCCCACCTGTTTCTGCAGACAATTCGCAAATTTAGGCACCTAGCTCAACTTTTTGGGGAGATGTCTGCAGGAACGGGTGGGAGGCTGTGGATTGTCTGCAGAAACAGGTGGGGGAGCGGGTTTAGGCTCGAGGATATGAGCGTGAAATCGGTCACCGCAGTGGCGCCGGGCAAGATTAACGTCTACCTTCGCGTTGGACCGCTCGGCGAGGACGGATACCACACCGTCGCCACGATTTATCAAGCCGTGTCCCTTTTTGAAGAAGTCACCGTGACGGAATCCGACGATTTCTCGGTGCGCTTCTCCGGCCCAATTGACACGAGTCACCTGAAGGTGGATGAGTCGAACCTCGTTATTCGTGCGGCTCGAGCCGTTGCCGCTGCCTCAGGCTTTGCCGGCGGAGCGCGCCTCGACGTCGTCAAAAGCGTCCCAATCGCGGGGGGAATGGGCGGCGGATCAGCCGATGCCGCAGCAACTTTGGTCGCAGTCGATGCGCTGTGGGGAACAAACCTCGGTGCGGCTCGACTGAGTGAAATCGCGGCGACGCTCGGCGCCGACGTTCCTTTCGCTCTTCACGGCGGAACCGCCCTGGGACTTGGTCGAGGGGACGTTCTTTCGCCGGTTATGGCCAAATCTGCACTGCACTGGGTTCTGGTGGTGAACGAGGAGGGGTTGTCTACGCCCGACGTGTTCCACCAACTTGACCGACATCGCGAGGAACATTCGATCGAGATCGAAACCGTCGCGGTCGACCCCGCGGTTGACGCGGAGTTGTTGCTTGCCCTCCGGACGGGTGATGCCGCGGCGCTCGCTGAACATTTGCGGAACGATTTGCAGGCGGCGACACTTCAACTCATGCCGAGTCTGGGTGAAACGATTGAGTTCGGCGAGACTCACGGAGCATTAGCGGGGATCGTGTCGGGCAGCGGTCCGACGATTGCACTTCTTGCTGCCGATGAGAATTCCGCCACCCACCTCGCGGCGACATTGGTGGCGAACGGCAGAAAGGCTATGTGTGTGTCGGCGCCGGTGCAGGGCGCTCGGGTGATGTGAACGGAACGCCGAAGAAGCTCAGAAGCACGCAACCGATTGCCGCACCGACCAGCGCTATGTCGGCAACGTTGCCGACAAAGAATCCGCCGTAGTCGATAAAGTCGACGATTTTCCCGGAGCCGATTGTGTCGCCGCGCACGAGCCGGTCGAAGAAGTGCGAGATCGCTCCGCCGAGCATCGAGCCAACGGCCAATGCCCACCACAGGTTTTGCGTGCGAACCGCGACGACGACGAGCACGACGGCGGTGACGCCCGCGATAACTGTCAAGACCCAAACGTATCCCGTGCCCAAACCGAAGGCGGCACCGGGGTTATACACGAGCACGAATCCGAACCAGCCGCCAAGGATCGGGGTGCGGGGTTGGCCCGCTAGCGCGGTTTCGGCCCACAGTTTCGTGAGTTGATCGAGAGCGATCCAGAATGCTGCCAGCGAAAAGGTCAGGATGGTGAGAGAGCGACGAGTCACCTCTCCATTCTCCAACGAATTACCTGTCTAAACTGACGAGGTGAACCTGGTCGGATTAGAAGGCATCTCTCACGAGTACCCCAACCGGGTCGTGTTGGACAACCTCACGATTGGAATTCACGCGGGAGACCGCATCGGTGTCGTCGGTCGCAATGGCGACGGCAAGTCGACGCTCATGTCCATCATCGGTGGATCACTCGTTCCGGATTCCGGTCGAGTAACGGTGCGGGGCGGGACGCAGATTGGAATGTTGACGCAGGACGATCACTTCCGTGACGACGAGACGGTCGGAAACGTGGTGGTCGGGGAAGGCCCCGCGCACGAGTGGGCATCGTCACCGCTGATTCGCGATGTGCTCGCCGGTTTGCTCGGCGACGTCGAGGTCAACGCCCAAATCGGCGATTTGTCGGGGGGCCAGCGCCGACGGGTCGCTCTCGCCCGCCTTCTCGTTGGCGACTGGGACGTGCTGCTTCTTGACGAACCAACCAACCACCTCGATGTCTCGGGGGTCAATTGGCTGGCCGCGCACCTGATTCGCCGCTGGCCGACCGGAACCGGTGCGCTCGTTGTCGTCACCCACGACCGGTGGTTCCTCGACGCGATTTCGACCGACACCTGGGAGGTCCACGACGGCATCGTCGACAGGTTCGAGGGCGGCTACGCGGCCTACATTTTGCAGCGCGTCGAGCGACAGCGCCAATCGGCGGCGAGCGAGGAACGGCGCCAGAACCTCCTTCGAAAAGAACTCGCGTGGTTGCGCCGCGGGGCCCCCGCTCGCACGACCAAGCCGAAGTTCCGTATCGATGCCGCGGCCGCGCTGATTGCTGATGTCCCGCCGCCTCGCGATCGAATCGAGCTGTCGAAACTCGCGACACAACGCTTGGGGAAGGACGTCGTCGATTTGCTTGATGCCGGCTTTGCGTTCGGTGACAACGTCATTCTCGAGGATGTCGAATGGCGAATCGCGCCTGGCGAACGCACGGGAATTTTGGGTCGAAACGGCGCGGGGAAATCGACGCTGCTCGGGCTCATAGACGAGACCTTGCACCCGACGAGTGGCCGTGTCAAGACCGGAAAAACGGTCAAACTTCGACGACTCGACCAACGCCTCGAGGGTTTGGAGCAGTATCTGAATGATCGGGTGAGTGCCGTGATTGCGGGATTCAAGACGACCTACAATGCGGGCGGAATCGAATTGACACCCGGTCAATTGCTCGAACGCCTCGGATTTTCCAGTGCGCACATCCAAACACCCGTCAAAGACTTGTCCGGTGGGCAGAAGCGTCGCCTTCAGATTTTGCTGATCCTTCTCGACGAACCGAACGTGTTGCTTCTCGACGAGCCAACTAACGACCTCGACACCGATATGCTCGCGGCACTCGAGGACGTCCTCGATTCGTGGCCGGGAACGCTGATCGTCGTTTCGCACGATCGCTACCTGCTCGAGCGCGTGACCGACCAGCAGTACGCGGTCATCGGAAAGCACCTCCGCCACCTTCCCGGTGGTGTCGACGAATACCTGCGTCTGGATTCTCGACCCGTCACCCCGATTTCAGCGGCGCCTGCCAAGCCTGCATCCCAGTCCACGGAGCTGAGCGGAGCCGAAAGACATGCTCTCGACAAGGAATTCAAATCGCTCGATCGACAGATTCAGAACCTCAAGGCGTCAATAGAGACAATTCATATTCAGATGGCGAACCACGACCAGAGCGACTACGAGGGTCTTGCCCGAATCAGTAGTGAACTCGGATTAGCGACGACGAACCTCGATGCACTCGAGTCGCGGTGGCTGGTTGTCGCCGACAAACTCGGCGAATAGCGGCTGCCCCTCCTGGATTCGAACCAAGACCGAACATCTCCAAAGGATGCCGTGCTGCCATTACACTAAGGGGCATTGCCCCGAAGGGCTCTTCCATTCTGCCCGAATTTCGGCGACACTCGGCGCTTCGGCGGGCGCGCCGAGTGCCTAGTGCCAGAATGGTCACATGACCGATGCTTCTCTTGCCGTGGTGATTCTCGCCGCCGGTGAGGGAACGCGGATGAAATCCGCCATGGCCAAGGTTTTGCACCCCATCGCGGGTGTTCCGATGATCGGCCACGTGTTGTCGGCGGTCGCCGCTCTTCACCCCGCACACACTGTCGCCGTCGTGCGCCACGAGCGCGACGCGGTCGCCGAAGCGATTGCGGAATTGTCCGACGGTGTCGTCATCGTCGACCAGGACGACGTTCCCGGCACGGGTCGAGCGGTCGAACTCGCAATAGCTGCGCTCGCTGATTTCGAGGGGGACATCGTTGTTGTCTCGGGGGATGTGCCGTTGCTCGACGCCGAGACGTTGACGGACCTGATTGATGAGCATCGCCAGCGCGAACGTGCCGCTTCAGTTCTCTCTGCGCTCGTCGACGACCCGTCGGGATACGGTCGAATCGTGCGCGACGACGCCGGCGAATTCCGTCGCATCGTCGAACACAAAGACGCCGCCGAGGATGAACTCGGCATTTCTGAAATCAATTCCGGAACGTATGTGTTTCGGGCATCCGCGCTCAAGGCGTCGCTCGCCAAGGTCGGCACCGCGAATTCGCAGGGCGAAAAATATCTCACGGACGTCATCGAACTGCTCGTGACCGACAGCCTCGCCGTCGGTGCGAACCCCGTTTACGAATCGTGGGTCGTCGCGGGGGTGAACGACCGTGCGCAGCTCTCTGACGCGCAGGCGAGGCTCAACGCGATGATTGTGCGCGGACACCAACTGAACGGTGTCAGCATTGATGACCCGTCAACAACCTGGATCGATCGCGGGGTGTCTATCGAGCCCGACGCTCACATCTTGCCCGGCACGTTTCTCAAGGGTGCGACGAGCATCGCGTGTTGCGCGACGGTCGGCCCCGACACGACGCTGCGCGATTGCGAGATTGGCGAAAACGCGACCGTCACTCGAACCGATGCGACCCTCGCCGTCATCGAAGCAAACGCAACGGTCGGCCCGTTTTCGTACCTGCGCCCCGGAACCGTCCTCGGCGACGGCGGCAAGATCGGCGCGTTCGTTGAAACCAAGAACGCCCAGATCGGTCGCGGCAGTAAAGTCCCGCACTTGTCATACATTGGCGACACGACGGTCGGCGAAAACTCGAACATCGGTGCCGGAACAATCACCGCGAACTATGACGGCGTTGCCAAGCATCCGACCGTTATCGGATCGCACGTGCGCACCGGCTCACACAATGTCTTTGTCGCTCCCGTCACGATTGCGGACGGCGCCTACACGGCCGCCGGAACCGTCGTTCGACGAAACGTCCCAGCGGGGTCGCTGGGAATGACGGTTGTGCAACAGCGCAACGTCGAAGGTTGGGTCGAAAACAATCGATCAGGCACTGCGTCCGCCGAGGCCGCGATTCACGCGAAAAAGGAAAGCGAGTAGTCCGATGAACAACATGGAGTTGGCGGGCAAAAAGAAGCTCATTCTCATTTCGGGCCGGGCCCACCCCCAACTCTCACAGGACATCGCCGATCAACTCGGAATTTCCTTGTTGCCCACGGATGCCCGCACTTTTGCCAATGGCGAGATCTATGCGCGATTCGACGAGAGCGTGCGCGGCACCGACGCGTTCGTTATTCAGTCGCACTGCAACCCCATCAACGAATGGCTGATGGAACAGCTCATCATGGTCGACGCGCTCAAGCGCGCGAGCGCAAAGCGCATCACCGTCGTTGCGCCGTTCTACCCTTATGCCCGCCAAGACAAGAAGAGCCGAGGCCGCGAGCCGATTTCTGCCCGCCTCATCGCTGACCTCTTCAAGACCGCCGGAGCCGATCGCATCATGTCAGTTGACATTCATGCTCCGCAGATTCAGGGATTCTTCGACGGACCGTTTGACCACCTGTTCGCGATGCCACTTTTGTTGGAACACTGTCGCGCGCAAATGGATTCGTCCACTCTGACTGTGGTGAGCCCCGACATGGGCCGTGTTCGTGTTGCCGACATCTGGAGCGACAAGCTCGGCGCACCCCTCGCTCTCATCCACAAGCGTCGTGACCCCAAGGTCGCGAATCAGGTTTCTGTGCACGAAATCGTCGGTGAGGTTGAGGGTCGCGTCTGTTTGATTGTCGATGACCTCATCGACACGGGTCGTACCATCGTCAAGGCCGCCGAAGCGCTAAAGAACGCCGGCGCCAAGGGAGTTGTCGTGGCCGCAACGCACGCGGTGTTCTCGGACCCCGCGACTGAAATCTTGCAGTCGGACTTCATCGACAAGGTCGTCGTCACCGACTCCCTGCCGATTCCGGAAGAGAAGCGCTGGGATCGCCTCGAAATCTTGTCAATCGCGCCGACCATCGCGACCGCAATTCGCGAGGTCTTCGGCGAGGGCTCGGTCACCGGAATGTTCGACGGGGCCGCATAACCCTTGACCAATCGACGCTCGGGACTCGGCTGGGGGTTCCTCGGAGTTCTCGCGTTCTCGTTCACCGTTCCGCTAACTCGCGTCGCAGTCGAAGGAATGAGCCCTCTGTTTATCGGCTCGGGTCGAGCGGTTCTCGCGGCGATACTTGCCACCACCGTCTTGATCGCAACCCGCCAGAAACTGCCGAACGCCCGGCAGTTCCGTCACCTGGTTGTGGTTGGTGCTGGTGTTGTCGTGGGCTTTCCGTATTTCACATCATTTGCGCTCGAGACGGTTCCCGCCTCACATGCGGCGGTTGTCATCGGTTTGTTACCCGCCGCAACCGCAGTGGTCGCGGTAATTCGAACCAACGAGCGAGTGCCCGGACGATTCTGGGTATTCGCGATACTCGGAGCGGTCGCAGCGATTTCGTTCGCGAGCGTCGCTGCCGGCGAATTCGGTCACTTTGATTGGGCTGACCTGCTGTTGGTCGGGGCGGTCGTCACCTCGGCCATCGGTTACAGCGAAGGTGCCGTGGTCTCGCGTGAACTCGGGTCGTGGCAAACGATTTCGTGGACGCTCGTTATCTGGTCGCCCGTGATGATCATCATGACTGCCGTCTCGGTCGCTACCCAGCCCATCACCGCGACGCCGGGGCAGTGGACGGCATTCGTGTACCTTGGCGCGGTGTCGATGTACTTGTCGTTTTTCGGGTGGTATCGCGGCCTCGCCATCGGCCCCATCACCACGGTGAGCCAGGTGCAACTGATTCAGCCAGTCTTGTCGATCGTGTGGGCGGCATTGTTGCTCGGCGAAGTCATCAGCCTCGATATCGCCGTCGGTGGTGCCGTCGTAATCGCGTGTGCTGCTCTCGCGGTGCGCACACGCCTCAAATCGTAGACATGTAAAAAATCAGTCCAATTTTTTACAGGTTTACCGAACGTGTCAATAGACTGTTGACATGTCTTTCCGCGCAGAGGTCGCACACAACGACCTGCCCTTGATCCCACCCAACCTCGTCGTCGAGACGATCGAGGTGTTGCGGGCGACGACCGCCGCGCGGGTCGCACTGATGGAACTCGACACTCGAAGCCGATACATCCCGAACCCTGCGGTTCTAATCAACGCGATTCCCGTTGTCGAGGCACAAGCCAGTTCCGAGATTGAGAACATCGTCACGACGAACGACGAGATGTTCCAGGCGGATATACAGGGGCTTGCGGGTGCAGACCCCGCAACGCGCGAAGCCCTGCGGTATCGCACGGCGCTACGAGTTGGGTTCGACTCGATTGGTCAGCGGCCGCTTTCGACGAGCACAGCAACGAGTATCTGCTCGGCAATCCTCGGCTACGACACCGCGATTCGCACTGATGCTGGGACGTTTATCGGAAACCCGCTGACAAAAACCGTGACCTACACGCCTCCGACCGGTCGTGACAATGTGCTTCGGCTCATGTCGAACTGGGAGGAATACATCCACCGGCGCGACGAGGTCGACCCACTCGTTCGCCTTGCCGTTGCGCACTATCAATTTGAGGCGATTCACCCGTTCCCCGATGGAAATGGTCGAACGGGCCGCATCCTCAACCTGTTGTTGCTCGCCGAGTGGGGGTTGCTTAAGATGCCCGTGCTGTATCTGTCGCGATACTTCATCGCCACAAAGGCGGAGTATTACGAGCGTCTGATGGGCGTCACCGCTCGGGGAGAATGGCACGACTGGATTCTTTACTTTGTCCGTGGAGTCGAGACCACGGCGGTGTCGGCAACGGCGACGGTCAACCGCATTCTTCATGCTCATCTCGACGTTCGCGATCGAATTCGCGACGAATTTGGGGCCACTAATTCCGCCCTGATCGAGGTGCTGTTCACGCAACCGTATTCGCGCATTCGCGATGTCGTCACGCGATGCCAGGTAAGCCGCCCAACCGCAACTAAGTGGCTCGATCGGCTCGCGGCGATTGGTGTGCTGGAATCGCACAAGGTGGGTCGGGATCGGCTCTTCGTCAACCGCGCGTTTGCCACCGCGCTGTATGGCGACCGCTAACGCGGGTTGAGGGTGATGTCACCAATCGGCAGACGCTCGGCACGGAATCCGTTGACCTTGTCTTTCGAGGGATAACCCAGCGCGATGCCGCACAGCAACTTGTATTGCTTCGGCACGTCGAATTCCGCTTTCACTGGGTCAGACCACAGGGCGAGAGCGCCCTGGGCGCAGGTTCCGAGCCCGCGGGCGTGGGCGGACAAAATCAGGTTTTGCATGAACAGCCCGGCGTCGGATACCGCGTAGGTCGGCAATCCCTTGTGTGTGAACACGAAGATTGCAACGGGGGCACCGAACATGTCGAAGTTTCGTGCCCATTGTTCGTCGCGACCGACCTTGTCTCCGCGAGCGACGCCGATGTGCGCGTAGAGGTCACGGCCGATCTTGTGGCTGCGCGGCTGCACGTCTTTCGGGTACGGTCGCCACACCTGATAGTCGCTTGTTGGCAGACCGTCGCGCTTGAGGAAGAACAGCACCTTGTCCCACCACGAGCCACGCATCGCGTGGCCGGCAATCGCCCACCGGCGCTGCAATTCGGTAGAAATCCGATCGCGCACTTCGCCCGTCGCCACCGCGACCATGTAAGGGCGGGTGTTCGACCAGCTCGGGGCCGTCATCGCGTCGGTCAGAATCGCGTCGATAGCTTTCTGCGGAACCGGCTTCGGCAAGAAGTCGCGGGTGCTGCGACGTGACGCGAGGAACGTGCTGAATTCGGAGGAGTCCATAGGTGCCATTGTGCCGTTTGACGGGCGGAGGCTATTTCAGCTCAGCCAACACCTGGTCGATGATTGCCAGTCCGCGACGAGCCTCGTCCTCGGTGACAACACACGGCGGTACGACGTGCAGACGGTTGTCGGCCATGAACGGAACGAGTTTGGCGGCGAATAGTGCTGTCCGAAGTTTCCCCATCCAGGCGGCATCAACGGGGGTGCGCGCCTCGCGGTCGGTGACGAACTCGAGTGCCCAGAAGACTCCGGACCCGCGGACGTCGCCGATGACGTCGTGTTTCGCCTGCAATTCGCGAAGTCCAGGGCCTAGAACGTTGGCTCCGATGGAGCGAGCGTTTTCGATGACGCCTTCGTTTTCCATCGCGGTGATCGCGGCGACGATGCTGGCGGCGGCGAGCGGGTGGCCGGAATAGGTCAGTCCACCGGGGAAGACGCGGTCATCAAAGGTCTTTGCGATGTCGCCCGAGATGATGACGCCACCGACCGGAACATAACCCGAGTTGACGCCCTTGGCGAACGTGATGAGGTCGGGCACGACATCGAAAGCATCGAACGCGAACCACTCGCCGGTTCGACCGAAACCGGCCATGACCTCGTCGAGGATCAGGATGATGCCGTACTTGTCTGCGAGAGCGCGAACACCCTTGAGGAAACCGGGCGGTGGGGTCAGGATTCCCGCGGTTCCGGGAACCGTCTCAATAAGGAACGCCGCGATCGATTCGGAACCTTGTGCCTGGATGACGCGCTCGAGGTGGTGCAGGGCGCGCTCTGTTTCCATTTCCGGACTGGTCGACCAGTATTCGGTTCGGTAAAGGTGCGGGCCAAAGACATGAAGGTGTCCGCGAGCATATTCGTTGGGGATGCGGCGCCAGTCGCCGGTTGCGACCACGGCCGCACCGGTGTTGCCGTGATACGAGCGGTAGAACGAGATGACCTTGTCGCGACCCGTGTGAATGCGAGCCATGCGGATGGCGTTTTCATTCGCGTCTGCGCCACCGTTAGTGAAGAACACCTGCGCGAACGTGTCGGGCGCGTGGTCGAGAATCTTTTGGGCTGCAAGCGCGCGCATGTTGTTCGCATGAGCGGGAGCGACAGTGGTGAGGATGTCGGCTTGCGCCTTGATCGCCTCGACAACCTTGGGGTGCTGGTGCCCGATGTTGACGTTGACGAGCATGCTCGAGAAGTCGAGGTACGTGTTGCCCTCGTAATCCCAGACCTCACAGCCCTTACCCCCGGCGATAACGAACGGCGCGAGAGTCGACTGGGCCGACCACGAATGAAAGACCTTGCCAATGTCGGCCGTTCGGACGGCGGCATTTGTGGTTGGGGTGCGGAGCGAATCGTTCATGCCACTACTTTAGAAGATTCCGAAGCGCTATTATTGACAACGGTCATTGTATTTCGAAACGTTGCGCGAGGATGCCGTTAGACAAATTGTTTGGAACGAATAATTCGTCAGACATTTGAGATTAACGCACCTTTTTCGAACTTTATCAATTCGTTTACGAAAGCTCGTGGAGCGTCTTAGTCTCGGGGGCGTGATAGTGCTTCTCTCCAAGAAACTAAGATTCTCTGGTCTAACAGCGAATTATTCTTCCAAGGGGCGGTCGGACTTGTTCCACCTGGTCGCGCAAAATAAATGACCAGTCGTTCCTTGCCTCCGAGTTCAAGCGAGGCCGTATGTGCGCGCTGTTGAGTCTCACCCCACATATCATCGGCCACCCACTTTTCAAGTTCATCAACAGACGCGGGCCAAGTTCCTTTTCCTTTAGACGGGCAAGACGGCTTAGAAGTCCAACTTCCCCAGTCGTCGGGGAGCTGGTCTCCATAAAGCCGAGCAAATTCCTCTCCCGCTTTCGCACCTGCGACGATAATTATGCGCGCTCCAGTGTTCTGCCACATGCGATCTAGCCACATCTCGGAGCATTTCGGAATGGCTTTGGGAACCCCGGCCTCGTAAGTCGACTTGCAATGCACTATCTCCGTCATCACATAATCAGAGTGAGCGGAGGTTTCCGCGGCCGATTTTTCAAGGATGAACGCAGCCAAGTTACGCACCCATCGCCAATGATTTACCTTTGCTGAGACATTACCGTCTTCCAGAATGGTTCTGTCTAAGTCTTCAGGATTCGGCCCATCTGTAGCACCGAAGTCACGAGAGCCTTTGTCAACGAATCGGTGTGAGGCAAAAGCCACAACGCTTTCCTTGTCCCACGAGTGACCATCCCAAGCTTTGCCAGTTTCGTCCCATGTCGGGAATCGTTCGTTGGAATCAAAACTCGGATTACTCGCCAAGAAAAGAATTTTTGCGCCCTGCAAATCTCCTGTCCAAGCTTCGGGGCGTTGCAGTTTTTTCTTGGATATTTCATCCGCGGTCAGTGACGGATCAAGATTTTGCCATTCCTTGAACTGCCAGTCCACAACCCCATGGCAAGGATGTGCACCGTCGGCCTGAGCCTTATGCACTTCGGTGCAGTTTGAGATATCCCATGCAAGTCTTTTGATTTGTTCCATCAATCGTCTCCTTCACTTTTCCCGCGGAATTCTCAACAACTCAAGATTATCGAGTTCACACTGCCCGAACATCAGTGACATCGGGTCAACAACTGTTTCGAGCGTTGTCGTCTTCAACGTCATGCATGAGATCCCAGACGGAGTGAAGCGGTCGAACGAATTTCAGCCCGCGAACCACTTGAACCTCAGCCTTGAAGTTCGAGTAATCTATTTCCATGACTTCAGAGCTCAGCCAATTTGCGAAATTTTCTCTGGTCGTGGTGATCCGATAGGGATAGTCGGCCATTGGTGAATGACGAACGTCGACACCGCAAAATTTCGCACTGCGCTTCAGCGATTGTTTGTCGCGTGATCGAACTTGCACCCCTTCATACTTGTAAACCGCGCTCACGAATCCATCTCTTGTAAATATCCACATAAGCTTCCTCCTTCTCGATGAGATTGGTTACTTTACGACCACCCTCTGACATCGTGAATTGTCGGTGGTGGATGAGAGAATCTATGTATGTTTGAAATCGACTTTGAACTCAGTGGTAATGCCAAGAAAATCCTGTCTTGGATGGTTAGTGCTGAACTTCTCAAGTTGGTTGACAATCAGCGGGCGATACTGGCCACCCATCCTTTCGACGGTCATTATGACTGCCTCACCTTGAGCAGTTACGACGAGCAGCACCAAATTCTCCTCAACCGGCTCGGTGAAAATGCACTAGCGGAGGGTGAACTGGTCGAGTTCATTTGGTCACGAGCGGCTTACTCTCCCAGAGAAACGGCGTTGCACATAATGTCTGAGTCGGAGGTTCCAGCCGGTGAAGGTGCTGATTTCAATCTCGGAGCTATAAAAGGTGCGATCAGAGTTGCTCAATTCCTTTGCGAGGACCGATCGAGGTGCCGGGACGTAATTTGGGGTTGTTTTGTTCAGGCTGAGGACGTACAAGTTCATCCTTTCCTGTCAGAATTCTCCATTCCTGAAAGTTGGAGGAGCATGACCCCTCCAACTGCATCGACTTCGTGGTCGGCTTGGTTGTGGGTACTTACTCACGATGAGAACCCCGAGGCAATCGTCAACCTTATGACGGGAGAGGTTTTGAACAAGAAGGGCAGGCCCTGGTACGGCTGGACTAATGAATCCATCGAAGACGATGAGGGCTTACCGGCGTCGACCATTGCAGTCTTGATCGATGTTGTCGAGTTTGGCAGCGAGAGACACTTCAGCCAACTTACGCGTCCAGCTTTCGCTAGAGGAACTCGAATTCACCTAGACGAAGAAGGCGACTCCTTTGATTTCACCCCGCTCCGCGAGCTTAACTCGCTGGAAGACGTTCGGAGTATTTGGGCCGAACTGCCCGGGTAGCCCTGCATTACGTAAAGTTCACACTTCAGCTAAGGCGTTTGGTGCAAGTTTCAATTCCTGCCGAAACCTTTTTCCCCACGTTTGTGAAAAGGGGAACGGCGAGGGATGTGGGAGTGGGTCCCAAAAAAATGTGAGCTGCTGTCACTTGAGAATGGGTTACACCCGTATCTAATGCGTATCTTCCGCCGCGACCTCGGTGCGATCGCCCGACCAGAGGGTGTGGAACGTGCCGGGCTTGTCGGCTCGCTTGTAAGTGTGGGCGCCGAAAAAGTCGCGCTGGCCTTGGATGACAGCGGCGGGCAGCCGGTCGGCACGCAGTCCGTCGTAGTACGACAGTGACGATCCGAACGCGGGGGCCGGGATTCCGGCCTCGGTCGCGGCGATGACGATACGACGCCACGCGGCTTGAGCGCCCGAGACGGCTTTCGCAAAATACGGAGCGGCCATCAAGAGCGCGAGAGATTCGTCGGCGCGATACGCCTCTGTTATGCGGTTGAGGAACTGTGCGCGAATGATGCAGCCGCCGCGCCAAATGCGGGCGACCTCGCCGAGGTCGATGTTCCAGTTGTATTCAGCAGCCCCGGCGCGAATCGCGTCGAATCCCTGTGAATACGCCACAATCTTGGAGGCATACAGGGCTTGCCGAACGTCCTCGATAAATGCGTCGGCGTCTTTCACCGTGAACGAGTCGGGGCCAGGCATTCCGCTGGCCAGCGTCCGCTGTTCGGGGTGCGAAGACAGCCCTCGCGCGAACACGGCCTCAGCGATTCCCGACACAGGAGTTCCGAGAGACAGTGCTGTCTGAACAGTCCAGACACCGGTGCCTTTGGAACCCGCCTCGTCCAGAATGACGTCCACGAGCGGCTTGCCGGTGGACGCGTCGACCTGGCGCAGAACTTCGGCGGTGATCTCGATCAGGTACGACTCGAGTTCGCCCTTGTTCCACTCGGTGAAAACGTCGGCGATTTCCGCGGGGGACTTGCCCGTGCCGCGACGGATGAGGTCGTACGCCTCGGCGATCAACTGCATGTCGGCGTACTCGATGCCGTTGTGAATCATCTTGACGAAGTGGCCGGCGCCGTCGGTGCCGATGTGGGTGACACAGGGTTCGCCGTCCACGACAGCGGCGATTGACTTGAGGATCGGCCCGAGCGTCTCCCACGCCTCGGCCGAACCGCCGGGCATGATGGACGGCCCGGTCAGAGCGCCCTCTTCACCACCGGAAATGCCCGCGCCAACAAAATTTATGCCCGTCTCGCGGACCGCTTTTTCGCGACGAATCGTGTCCGTGAACAGCGCGTTTCCGCCGTCGACGATGATGTCGCCCGGCTCGAAGACCTCGCACAATTGGTCGATGACGGCGTCAGTTCCAGCGCCCGCCTTGACCATGATGATTGCGGTGCGGGGTTTCGAGAGCGACGCGGCGAACTCCTGAATCGTTTTCGCCGCGACAAAGTTCGCTTCGGGGTGTGCCTCGACGAGGTGTTCCGTCTTGTCCCACGAGCGGTTGTACACCGCGACGCTGTTTCCCTCGCGACTGGCGAGGTTGCGCGCCAGATTCGATCCCATAACCGCGAGACCGACGACACCGATGTTGGCGTGAGACATGCACACTCCGTTCGAGGGGGACCCCGAAAGAAGTCCCGTGGAAATCAACCTTCAGCCTATCCGATAGGGTTAGAACGAACTTCGGCGAGGGACCAACGGGTCCGTGATCGACGCGGTGGGCGGACCTGGTCTTCCTCACGCTTCCGGCGTTCGAGTTGAAACACAACCCAGGGGTCACCACCCCGCGAAAGGCAACATCATGGCTGAACAATTTGCACTCAAGGGCGAAGAACGTGCGTCCTTCGGTAAGGGCGCTGCACGCAAGCTGCGCGCACTCGGAAACGTCCCCGCGGTCATCTACGGACACGGCGAAGACCCGCGTCACGTGATGGTCAACGCACACGAGCTGAGCCTCCTCGTCCGTCACAAGAACGTCCTCATCGACCTCGACGTGAACGGCAAGAAAGAACTCGTTCTCGTTAAGGACGTCCAGAAGGACTACGTCCGTCAGATCATCGAGCACGTTGACCTCGTCATCGTCAAGAAGGGCGAGACCGTCACGGTCAACATCCCCGTTTCGGTTATCGGTCACCCGTTCCCCGGAACCGTCGCGATGCTCGAGCACCAGACCATCCAGGTCGAGGCCGAAGCGACGCAGATTCCCGAGCACCTCGAGGTCGACGTCACCGGAATGCTCGAGCACACCCACATCTCGGCGAAAGACGTCACTCTTCCCGCCGGAGTCAAACTGCAACTCGACCCCGAGGCGATCATCGTCGCTATCCAGGCTGTGCCGAGTGCCGAGTCGCTGGGCACTGACGCTGCACCTGCCGCCGCCGAGGCCGCACCGGCAGCTGAAGGCGCTGCCGAATAATCATGACCGATGCGTGGCTCGTAGTCGGGCTTGGGAACCCCGGGCCTGACTACGCCGCGCATCGTCACTCTGTTGGTCACCGCGTGATCGACAGCCTCGCTGAACAGCTCGGCGAGAAGCCAAAGCGTCACAAGTCCATCGCCATGGTCGCCGAGGGTCGATTTCGACCCGGCACCGACCGGGTGATTCTTGCGACGCTGATGTGTTTCATGAACCTGTCAGGTGGGCCCATCGGGCAGCTCGCAAAATTCTTCGGCATCGAGCCCGACCACGTCATCGTGATTCACGACGACATCGACCTTGACTTCGACACCGTTCGCATCAAGGCGGGTGGCGGTCACGGGGGTCAAAACGGTGTGCGTTCCACCATCGACCACATTGGTGCGGATTTCCTTCGCGTTCGTGTCGGCGTCGGCCGACCATCAGGACAGAAGGACACGGCGGTGCACGTCCTTGAGCCGTTCACCAAGGTCGAACGCGAAACGGTTCCGAGCCTCATCGCCGACGCCGCGGGTGCCGTCGAGGCGATTGTTCTCGAGGGCCTCGCCCAGGCGCAACTGCGGTACCACTCGCCGTCCTGATTTTTGGCCAGCCGTAGACTGTCGAGGTGAGTCTTCGGGGAGTGGCATCGGTGTTGGTCGATGCCGCGAACCAACTTCGAGGCCCGGCTCTGTCGCTCGAGGACGGTGCCCGCGCGCCCCTCATCGCCGCGATGTGCCGCGAACCAAAACTCGTGTTGCTGGTCACCGCGACGGGCAACGAAGCCCAGGCGATGTCAGAGTCGCTCGCGACGTGGGGAGTCCGGTCCCTTATTTTTCCGTCGTGGGAGACGCTTCCGCATGAACGTCTGAGCCCGTCGAGCGAAACGGTCGCGAATCGAATCGCAACCCTGCGGGCACTTAGCACCTGGAACGGCATCGAGAGCCTTGTCGTCATCGCGAGCGTGCGCGCCGCCCTTCAGCCCCTCGCCGCTGACCTAGCGGATCGGCCACTCCTCACGATTTCGGTCGGCGAACGCCGCGACCTGCTCGAAGTGTCACGGTCACTCGTCGAACTGGGTTACCAACGCGTCGACCTCGTGTCGCGCCGAGGTGAGGTTGCCCTGCGAGGCGGAATACTCGACGTGTTTCCCCCGCTCGCGGCCCATCCCGTTCGTGTCGATTTCTTTGGCGACGACATCGACGAGATCCGTGAATTTGCGGTGTCCGACCAGCGCTCGCTCGGTCAGGTGAAATTGGTCGAGATCACCCCCGTGCGCGAAATCGCGTTGACCGCCGCGGTGCGGGCCAAGGCGCGGAAACTGGCCGACACGATTCCGGCTCTGCGGTCGATGGCCGAGCCCATCGCCGAGGGCATCGGAGTCATCGGCATGGAGTCGCTCTTGCCGGTCCTCGTCGACGAGGTCGTTCCGCTCATGGACTATTTCCCGGACTCCGCAACCGTGATTGTCGTCGGACCCGACCGGGTTCGCGCCCGAGCCGAGAGCCTGCGCATCACGAACCAAGAATTCCTTGCCGCCGCCTGGAATCAGGTTGGGGATGGCGGCGTGGTGCCCATCAACGTCGACAAGGCCGATTTCGTCGAGTTTGACCAGTTCCGTGCTGATGTCGCCCGTCGCGACTATTACACGATGACGGCGCTGAACTCGGGACTCGAGGAGCGGGTCGAATCCAAGCCGATCCCGTCGTTCGTCGGAGACCCAGACGGCGCGGTGAACTTCGTTGGCGAGAGGCTCGCGGCGAAGGGGATCGTCATTGTTGTTGCCGCCGGTCACGGAACGCTCGAACGTGCCCGCGACCTGCTCGCCGAGGCGGGCCTCGCTGCCCGTCCCGTCGAGTTCGTTCCCGACAACCCAGAGACCGGCGTCGCCTATTTGGTGCAGGGAACCGTCGACCACGGTGTCGAAATCATCGACGCGTCACTGACGGTCATGAGCGAGGCTGAATTCTTCGGGCGGCGCGAGACTCGAAATCAGCGCGACTCGACTCGCCTCGCGTCGAAACGGAAGACGACCGTAGACCCGCTGCAATTGACCAAGGGCGACTTTGTTGTGCACGAGACACACGGAATCGGAAAGTTTCTCGAACTCGTCGAACGCGAAATTGTCATCTCGGCCAGGACAAAGCAGAAAGCCCTGCGCGAATACCTGGTCTTGGAATACGCACCCAGCAAGCGCGGTTTTCCCGGTGACAAGTTGTACGTTCCCACCGACCAATTGGGGCTCGTCTCGCGTTACGTCGGTGGCGAAGACCCGAGCCTGTCCAAGATGGGCGGGTCGGACTGGTCGTCGACTAAGGGTCGTGCGCGCAAGGCCGTTCGCGACATCGCGGTCGGGCTCGTCAAGTTGTATGCCGCCCGAGCGGCCAGCCGCGGGTTTGCGTTCCCGCCCGACACACCGTGGCAGCGCGAACTCGAGGACGCGTTCCCGTATCACGAGACGCCCGACCAGTTGACGACGATCGACGAGGTCAAAGCCGACATGGAGAGCGAAATCCCGATGGATCGCCTTTTGGCCGGGGACGTTGGGTTCGGCAAGACCGAGGTCGCGGTTCGCGCCGCGTTCAAGGCGGTCATGGCGGGCAAGCAGGTCGCGATAATTGCTCCGACCACGTTGTTGGTTCGTCAGCACATCGAAACGTTCCGCGAACGATTCGCCGGGTTCCCCGTGACGCTCGCGCCGCTGTCGCGGTTTCAAACCGACGCCGAGGCGAAACACACGTTGGCGTCACTCGCCGACGGCTCACTCGATGTTGTTATCGGTACTCACCGCCTGTTGTCGAAGGGCATCTCGTTCAAAGACTTGGGGCTGGTTGTCATTGACGAGGAACAGCGATTTGGCGTTGAGCACAAGGAGACGCTGAAACAACTCAAGACGAACGTCGACGTCTTGTCGATGAGTGCGACCCCGATTCCGCGCACGCTCGAAATGGCGATTGCGGGGATTCGCGAGATGTCGACCCTGGCGACCCCACCCGAGGAACGCCACCCCGTCCTCACCTATGTTGGTCAGTATTCGGACGAACAGGTCGCCGCCGCCATCAAGCGCGAACTGTTGCGCGAAGGCCAAGTGTTCTACGTGCACAATCGCGTGTCAACAATTCCTGGGGTCGCCGCGAAACTGGCGGAACTCGTCCCCGATGCGCGCATCGCCGTCGCCCACGGAAAGATGCCGGAAGCGGCCCTGGAGAAAGTCATGGTCGACTTCTGGGAACGCCGATTCGATGTGCTCGTGTCGACGACGATTGTTGAGACGGGACTCGACATCCCCAACGCGAACACGCTCATCATCGACCGCGCCGACAAATACGGGTTGAGCCAATTGCACCAGTTGCGCGGACGAGTCGGCCGTTCGCGCGAACGGGCATATGCGTATTTCCTGTATGACCGCGACCACGAACTGAGCGAAACCGCCTACGAACGCCTGAAGACCATCGCCCAGAATTCGGATCTCGGCGGGGGAATGGCGATCGCCCTGAAAGACCTCGAACTGCGCGGAGCCGGCAATCTGCTCGGTGGCGAGCAGGCCGGCCACATCGCCGGTGTCGGCTTCGATTTGTACCTGCGGATGATTTCCGAGGCCATCAGCGAATTCAAGGGCGACGCCGCCCCCGAGTCGAACGACCTCCGTCTCGAGATTCCCGTCGATGCGCGAATTCCCGAGGACTACATCGAGAGCGAACGCCTGCGCCTCGAGGCGTACCAAAAGATGTCTGCCGCGTCGTTCCCGACGGCAGCCATCGACGCAATCGACACCGAACTCGACGAGATGCGCGACCGTTATGGCGAGCCACCGGCTCAAGTGATGACGTTGGCGAACGTGTCCAGGCTTCGCCGTCAGATTGCTGAACTCGGCATCACCGAACTCATCCCCGCTGGGCCGAACCTGAGAATCGTTGGACCGGAGCTTCTCGATTCGCGGCAAGCGAGGCTCGTTCGCCTGTATTCGGGCGCGCGATACGTGCAGGCGATGTCGGCGGCGCTCATCCCGATGTCGACGCGCGAAGGCGACGACCTCATCGAATGGGTGCGCGACCTTGTCAACGCCATCTATGGTGAAACCACATGAGCGAACCCACCCACCCCGAACTTGATGCCCTGATCGCCGTGATGGCGAGGCTGCGAGGTGAGGACGGCTGTGCGTGGGACCGCGAACAGACCCACGAGTCGCTGCTCAAATACTTGATTGAAGAAAGTCACGAGTTCATCGACGCCGTCGAATCGGGCGATCGAACGCACATGATCGAAGAACTCGGGGACGTGTTGTACCAAGTGTTGTTTCACGCAGACCTGGGGGCTGCCGACCCCGACCACCCGTTCACCATCGAGGATGTTGCTCGTGTTGCTCGCGACAAGATGGTCGGTCGCCATCCGCACGTGTTCGGTGACGTCACTGCCGATACCGCCGACGTTGTCGTCGCGAACTGGGAGAAGTGGAAGGCCGCCGAGAAGCCCGAACGGACGTCCGCGTTTGAGGGGCTCCCGAAGGGACTCCCCGCACTCGCTCTCGCCGACAAGGTCATCGGCAAACTCGCGGAGTCACCGACCCCATCTGAACTCGTGACCGAGGCGACGACCGAGGACGACCTAGGAGACCTGCTCGTGGCGATCGTGTCGGCTGCCCGCGCCCACGGACTGGACGCCGAGCGCGCGCTGCGAACCGCCGTCCGACGGGTTATCGCAAACGCCGACCGTTAGGAACGGCGGGCTCGAACCCGAATCGCGCCAAGAATCGCGGTCGCGACGACAAGAAACGCCCCCTGGCCGATTGCTCCGGCAAGGAATCCCGAGTGCGATTCGGCGATGATGTCGCGCGGATCAGCCTGACCGTTGTTGGGGTAGGCGGTTCCAAATTCGGCGAGTTTCTCGCACTCGTTGTCAATGATCACTTCCGTCTGAACCGGAATCTGCAACGAGCGGGACCCAACATCGACACTGGAAAAAAGATCAAGCGGTACCGAAACCGCGGGCATGCTTGACGCGGGCTCGATTCCTTGGTCTTCGTATCCCGGCATCACGTACTGACCAATGGCCGGAGTGATCGACGAGCTGACGAATGCGACGGGGTTGGTCGCGACAATCGCAGCGACACTCGTGTAATCGGTGAGGAGCGTCGTCGACGTCGACGGGGATTTTTCACACGTCGGGTTCAGCGGAAATCCGGTTTCCGGATCGAGCGGTTCTTCCCCTTCACCCCACTTGATGTAGTAAGTCTGGGTGGTCTGGGTGACGGGAGGCGCGAAAGAGGCCGTGGCCACGACGAGTAACGGACCGAGAGTTATGCCTGCGATGAGAGCGAAGGCCGTCACCGTTGCTGCGCTCGCTGACGTCAGTGCCCAATGGGCTAGTGCGACGAGAAGGGCAATGACCCACACCTCGAGTTTCGTGGCGCCGAGAGTTGGCAACCAGACATCGACTCCGACACCGGTCGACAACACTGCCCAGAGCATTGCGGGAACGGCCGCGACGATAAACGACAGACCCACTGCGACGGCTAGAAGGTAAGTGAAAAGGAAGGAATGTTGCCCGACTTGTTCGCGAATCGAGATGAACACCGTTGGCATCCCGAGCAGGATTGCACTGAGCACAAGAAAGATCACGAACGAGTAAGCCATTCGACCGGCGTCCGTTCCCGATGCTGACGCTGCGTCGCTGGTGACGGTGAGCGCCACAATGAGGATCGAGATGGTCGCCATCGTGACGAGGAGCGTGAACCACATCCCCGTTCGAATCAATGTTGAGATCGAGGTGAACAGTCGTGAGAAGAATCCAGCGTTGCCCATAAGTCCAGTGTGGCACTGAAACCGCGCGGAGGCATCTGTTCCGAGGAGCGTCGGTTAACTGTGAAACAATGGGCGAATGGCGACGGTGAACCCACCCCGAGGGATGCGCGACTTCATCCCCGCCGAAAAATTAGCACGAGACCGGGTTCTTGCGATCATTCGCGATTCCTATCGAGCACACGGCTTCGACGAGATCGAGACACCCGTCGTTGAGGAATCATCTCGGCTTTCGGCCGGCCTCGGCGGTGACAACGAAAAGTTGGCGTTCGGAATTCTCAAGCGTGGATTGTCCACCGACGACATTTCTGCAGCGAAGTCCGCGGACGACCTCGTCGACATGGGTTTGCGGTACGACCTCACCGTTCCCCTCACTCGTTTCTATGCGACAAATCGGGCACAACTTCCCCCCGTTTTCCGAGCTATCCAAATCGCACCCGTGTGGCGTGCCGAACGACCACAAAAGGGACGGTTCCGACAGTTTGTGCAGTGCGACATCGACATCATCGGCGAGCCGGGAATCCTTGCTGAAGTAGAACTCATCACCGCGACGGCCGCGACTCTCGATCGGCTGGGAGTAACGGGCACAACCATCCGCCTCAACGATCGACGGATATTGTTCGGAATGCTGGACGCTCTGGGTCTTTCGGATACTGAGTCGGTGCTTGTTACCCTCGACAAGCTCGACAAAATCGGTTCGGGCGGGGTCATCGCCGAACTTCGCGACCGCGGAGCAACCGAGTCGGCACTCGCCGGCCTCGAGGCACTCCTCGGGCAGCACTCAAACCCAACCTCCGCACCGACGCTCGAGGCAATGACGGCCGCGCTTCCTCGGGGAGTCGCACCCGGCGCGATCGCGGAGCTCGCCGAAATCGCCAAGGCGGTTGGGCACGGTGTCTCGATAATGTTTGACCCATTCCTGGTTCGCGGGATGGGCTATTACACGGGTGCAATCTTCGAGGTCGCACACCCGGATCTCGGCTATTCGCTTGGCGGAGGGGGCCGTTACGACGGCATGATCGGTCGATTCCTCGGAACGGACGTCCCCGCCGCCGGTATCTCGCTCGGGTTCGAACGACTCGTCGACCTCGTCACCGAGGAATCAGTCGTCGAATCGGACGCCGTCGCGGTTATCTACGATTCAGCGCTCTCGACGACCGAACTCATCGACCAGAAAAGGTTGCTCGCAGCGGAGGGGTTGCGCGTCCGACTCGTTCAGAAGACCAAGAACACCCGTGCCATTCTCGAACAACTGGAGAAGGACGGCTTCCGTCGATATGCATTTCTCAATCCAGGCGAACCCCTGGAATGGAAGACCATCGACTGACGCCCTAATCTGGAACCAACCACCACCAAGGAGAACTCTGTGTCCGCTATTGCTTTCGTCGATGCCCGTGAAATTCTCGACTCGCGCGGAAACCCCACGATCGAGGTGGATGTCGTTTTGGACGATGGAACCGTCGCCTCGGCCGCTGTTCCGTCCGGAGCGTCAACCGGCGCATTCGAGGCTTACGAATTGCGCGACGAGGACACGAAGCGTTATGGCGGAAAGGGTGTGCTCAAGGCTGTTGAAGCCGTCATTGACGTTCTCTCGGAGGCAATTGAAGGGCTCGATGCGAGCGAACAGCGCGCAATCGACACGGCCCTCATCGAGGCGGACGGAACCGACAACAAGTCGAAACTGGGCGCCAACGCGATCCTCGGAGTTTCACTGGCTGTCGCAAAGGCAGCAGCGCTCTCGGCCGATTTGCCGTTGTTCCGCTACCTCGGCGGACCAAACGCTCACATCCTCCCCGTGCCGATGATGAACGTCATCAACGGTGGGGCCCACGCGGACACCAATGTCGACATTCAGGAATTCATGGTTTTGCCCATTTGCGCGGAGTCGTACAGCGAGGGACTTCGGTGGGGTGTCGAGACCTATCACGCGCTCAAATCGGAATTGAAGTCCAAGGGATTCGCCACCGGACTCGGCGATGAAGGCGGATTCGCACCCAATCTGTCCAACAATCGTGCGGCTCTTGACCTGCTGATGGAGGCGATTGGAAAAGCTGGTTTCACACCAGGCAAAGATATTGCCCTCGGCCTCGACGTCGCGGCAACCGAATTTTTTGAGAACGGCACATATCATTTCGAGGGTCGCGAGCTCGGTTCTGGCGAACTCGTCGCGTATTACTCGGAACTCGTCGCGGCGTACCCTCTGATCACGATCGAAGATCCACTGTCGGAAGATGACTGGACAGGGTGGGAGGCCATCACCGCCGAACTCGGCGCAAAAGTCCAAATTGTTGGTGATGACCTTTTCGTCACCAACCCGAAGCGCCTCGCGGATGGAATCCAGCGACACGCCGGAAACTCGATTCTCGTCAAGGTCAACCAGATCGGGTCACTCACTGAAACATTAGATGCCGTGTCCATGGCGCAACGTGCCGGTTACACCGCGGTGCTCTCGCACCGTTCAGGAGAGACCGAAGACACGACTATCGCCGACCTCGCGGTGGCGACGAACTGTGGCCA